>JBFLWM010000001.1:0-93962 GCA_040755915.1 Pseudomonadota bacterium
CACCCGCTGGCTCTGGACGTATAACTATGAGCGCCCCAACATGGCGCTGGGAGGCATCACCCCAAAACAGAAGTTGGCCATGCTGGCCTAGGCTCTACTTCTGAGCGCTGCTACAAATGGGGGGATTGCCCTGGGATTGGTCGTGAGGTTTGACAAAAACATGAACACCAAGTCCAGCTTGGTGGGGGATAGGATTTTTGTGGTTGATACTGATGAGTTGGAAAAGTTGATTGCTCGTGAAGCAGATGCGATTAGCTACCAGAAAACACAAGATAATGTGTTCGAATATCTTAAGCAAAGGTGACAGATTTATTTTTCAATGCACTGGCAGAAGGCACATCGCTCTAATGCCGGCTCCGGCGGGGAGCCTCTGGCATTTCCCGTAGTTCGCCATCGCAGCTAATTTTCCCCGAAACTCTCCGTGGTATAGCGCTCCACCTGCAGGGTATCCGACCACCAGTCCGGCGGCAGGCCGGCCTTCAGTTTGAGGTGTTGCCAGAAGTCGCGTGCTTGCGGCAGGGATTCCCATACGCTGGGCAGGAAGGTACCGCGGCGGCCGCGGTCGTGCAGGATGAGGCCGTCGCTGCCGGGGCGGAGTTGTCGCAGCAGGTCGGCCTCGTTTTCGAACTGTAGTGGTTCCGGCGGACTCAGGATGGAGATGTGGATGTCGAGTCCTTCCAGTTCCCATTCGGCCAGCGGCGCGAAGCGCGGGTCTTCGAAGGCCGCGGCCCAGGCGTGGTAGGCGACGTCTTCCACCAGCGGACGCAGGGCTTCGAGGATGCCGATGCAGCCGCGCAGTTCGCCGTGGCGGTGCAGGGTGACGAAGCTGGCGCGCAGCGGGCGCAGCTCTTCCGGGTAGTCGGCGGCGTGTACCGTCAGCGGGCGGCCGTGTTCGAGGCCGTGACGGATGGAGTCGCGGGCGATTTGCAGCAGTGTCTGCCGGCCGGCGGGGCTGATCATGATCACGCGGCCTCGCGGAACAGCCAGGCGCCGTAGCCGACCACCTGGTCGCGCGGGCCGGCGGTGTCGCCGGAGTTGCGCAGATCGACGGTGTCAGCCTGGAGGCGGCGACGCCGGGCGGCGAGCAGCAGGCCGCGTACCGGGTTGCGGCCGCAGGCGCCCTCGCTGCGCAGGTCCTGGTAGCGCAGTTCCTCGATGGCCTGGGCGGTGCTGCGGTCCATGGCCTGGGCGGTGGCGTAGTCGTGGTAGTGCGACAGGTCGGAGCTGATCACGATCAGCGTCTCGGGTCCGCCCCACAGTTGTTCGAGAACTTCTTCCACCTCCTGGGCTGAGGCGTCGCCCACCACCAGCGGCACCAGGGCGAACTCGCCCAGCACTTCCTGCAGGAACGGCAGGTGCACCTCCAGGCTGTGTTCCATGCTGTGCGCCTCGTCCAGAACGTGCACCTGGGGCAGGGCCGTTATGGCGTCGACGGCGGCGCGGTCCAGCGGTATATCGCCCAGCGGGGTGCGGAAGGCGTCGGCGCTGCTGCTGGCCAGACCCAGGAAGCCGACGCGGTGCGACGGACCGAGCAACACCACCCGCGTCACCTTACCGCGCAGCGGGGCGAGGCGGACGTAGGCGCTGGCTGCCACCGGTCCGGAGTAGATGTAGCCGGCGTGGGGGGCGATGATGGCCTTGGGCGGCACGCCGTCACCGCTTTTGGCATCGCGCAGGAACTCCTGCACCATCTGGCGCAGCTGGATCGGATCGGCGGGATAGAACAGGCCGGCGACGGCGGGTTGGCGGATTTTCGGCATGGCGGAGTCCTGGTCTTCTATCCTTATAGCGTGCGCGGTCTGCTGTCGGAGGGTGTAGGGCGGGCTTCAGCCCGCCAGCTGCGGTTGGGGGCGATGATGGCCGACTGAAGTCGGCCCTACAGTGGACCCCACCATCGACATTGCAATGGTCCGCGTGTTTCATGGAACAACTATAGCGCCCCGGCGGCGCGGGTTCACGGCGGAGAGCGGTCATGGAAACAGCCAATTTCGACGGCGTCGAGCCGTCCAGCATCGTCGACACCAAGTACTGGCATGCGCTGGACGACGGCCGCGTGCAGTGCGACCTGTGCCCGCGCTACTGCAAGCTGAAGGACAACCAGCGCGGGCTGTGTTTCGTGCGCGGCAACCGCGGCGGCAGGATCGTGCTGGCCACCTGGGGCCGCTCCAGCGGCTTCTGCGTCGACCCCATCGAGAAGAAGCCGCTCAACCATTTCCTGCCCGGCACACCGGTGCTGTCCTTCGGCACCGCCGGCTGCAACCTGGCCTGCAAGTTCTGCCAGAACTGGGACATCAGCAAGTCGCGCGAACTGGATACCCTGCTGGACCAGGCCACGCCCGAGGTGATTGCCCGCGCCGCCGCCGACCTCGGTTGCCGCAGCGTGGCCTACACCTACAACGACCCGATCATCTTTCATGAATACGCCATCGACGTGGCCAGGGAGTGCCGCAAGCACGGCATCCTGTCGGTGGCGGTGACCTCCGGCTATGTCTGCGCCGAGCCGCGGCGCGAGTTCTATCAATACATGGATGCGGCCAACGTCGACCTGAAGGGCTTCAGCGACGACTTCTACCACAAGCTCACCGGTGGCCACCTGCAGCCGGTGCTCGACACCCTGCTGTATCTGAAACACGAGACCAAAGTCTGGCTGGAACTGACCACGCTGCTGATCCCAGGTCACAACGACGCCGAGGCGGAGCTCAATGCCATGACCCGGTGGGTGGTGAAGGAACTGGGGCCGGACGTGCCGATGCATTTCACCGCCTTCCACCCGGACTGGAAGATGCTGGATACGCCGTCGACGCCGCTGTCGACGCTGGTGACGGCGCGGCGCATCGCCATGAACAACGGCGTGCGTTACGCCTTTACCGGCAACGTGCACGACCCGGAGGGGCAGTGCACCTACTGTCATCACTGCGGCGCCAAACTCATCGGCCGCGACGGCTACACCATCACCGCCTGGCATCTGGATGCCGCCGGCAAGTGCCAGTCCTGCGGCACTGCCTGTGCCGGCGTGTTCGATGCGCAGCCCGGTAACTGGGGCAGCCGGCGCATGCCGGTACGGCTGCGCGACTATGCGCCGGGATGAATGTCTGCAGGAAAAGGTTCCCCCAATAACCACGGGGAATTTCGGGTTGAATCGATATGCCCCGGCCGGTAGCCTGTCCCGGTTATGAGAAATTTCATCAGGATTCTGGCGCCGTGGGCGGCGCTGTCAGCAGGTTGTTGGGCGGGGACGGTCACGGCGGTGGAGGAGCAGCCCGGCTTCGGCGGTGAGGCCGAGCTGGGCATGGTCACCACCAGCGGCAACACCGATACCCGCAGCATCAATGCCAAGGCCCGCTTGCGCTATCTCACCGAAACCTGGCGCCACGAGGGGCGCCTGGAAGGTCTGCGCACCTCCGACGGCGACACCATTACCGCCGAGCGCTACCTCGCCAGCGGCAAGAGCGACTACCGCTTTACCCCCGCCGACTACCTGTTCGTCACCGTGCGTTACGAGGACGACCGCTTCAGCGGCTACGACTACCAGTTCTCCGAGGCGGTGGGTTACGGCCGCCGGGTGGTGAAGACCGAGAGCGTCGAACTGGACCTGGAAATCGGTGCCGGTGGCCGTCACAGCCGGGAGAGCGGGCAGGCGCGCGAGGACGAGGCCATCGTGCGCGGTGCGGCCAAACTGGGTTGGGCCGTCAGCCCCACCTCCCGCTTCACCGAGGAACTGCTGGTGGAGAGCGGCGAGAGCAATACCTACACCGAATCGGTGTCCGCTCTCAGCGTGCGCATCAACAGCCGGTTCGCCCTCAAGCTCTCCCTGACGGTCAAGCACAACAGCGACGTGCCGGCCGGCGTGGAGAAGACCGACACCCTGAGCGCGGTCACCCTGGTGTACGACTTCTGACGCGCACGCCAAGGGGATACGGGGCCCCAAGCGGCGCGGATGCGGGTACAATACCCGGCCCGAAACTCTCCAGCCCGGATTCCCATGCAGAACGTACGTATCGGCATCGTCACCGTCTCCGACCGCGCCAGCCGCGGCGAGTATGAAGACCTGGGCGGCCCGGCCATTCAGGACTGGCTGCAACAGGCCCTCGCCACCCCCTGGGAGGGGGTGGCGCGGCTGGTGCCGGACGAGCAGGACCAGGTGGAGGCGGCGTTGCGCGAGCTGTGCGACGAGCAGGGTTGTTGCCTGGTGGTGACCACCGGTGGTACCGGCCCGGCGCCACGCGACATCACCCCCGAGGCCACCGCGGCCGTGTGCGACAAGATCCTCGACGGCTTCGGCGAGCAGATGCGCGCCGTGTCGCTGAAATTCGTCCCCACCGCCATCCTGTCGCGCCAGATCGCCGGCATCCGCGGCCGCTCCCTGCTCATCAACCTGCCGGGCAAGCCCTCGGCCATCAAGGACTGCCTGGAGGCGGTGTTTCCCGCTGTGCCGTATTGCATCGATCTCATCGAAGGCCCCTATCTGGAGACGCGGCCGGAGGTGATCGGCGCCTTCCGCCCCAAACACGCCAAGAAGCCGCAGGACTGAATCATGGATCGCGAAGACGCAATGACACGACTGCAGACGGTACGCGACTTCATCCGCTGGGGGATGAGCCGCTTTGCCGCTGCGAAGCTGCATTTCGGCCACGGCACCGACAATGCCCTGGACGAGGCGGCCTATCTGGTGCTGCATACCCTGCACCTGCCGCCGGATATTGCCGAGCCCTATCTCGACACGCGCCTGACCGAGGCGGAAAAGAAGGCGGTGGTGGATGTCCTGGTCAGCCGTATCGATGCCCGCCTGCCGGCGCCGTATCTGACCCACGAGGCCTGGTTCGCCGGCATGCCGTTCTACGTGGACAAGCGCGTGCTGATCCCGCGTTCGCCCATCGCCGAGCTGATCGAACACGGCTTCGAGCCGTGGCTCGACCCCAACAAGGTGGAGCGCGTGCTGGACCTGTGCACAGGTGGCGGCTGCATCGCCATCGCCTGCGCCGAATATCTGCCCCATGTCGAGGTGGATGCGGTGGACATCTCCGCCGATGCCCTGGCGGTGACGGAGATCAATATCGAGAAGCACGGCATGGAAGGACGGGTGCATGCGGTGCAGTCGGACCTGTTCCAGAACCTGTCCGGCCGCAAGTACGACATCATCGTCAGCAATCCGCCCTACGTGGATGCCGAGGACATGGCGGCACTGCCGCCGGAATATCGTCACGAGCCGCAGCTGGCCCTGGCCGCAGGCGAGGATGGTCTCGATCTGGTATTGCGCATCCTGCAGGAGGCCTCGCTGTACCTGACCCGCGACGGCATCCTCATCGTCGAGGTGGGCAACAGCTGGCATGCCCTGGCCGAACGCCTGCCGGAAGTGCCCTTCACCTGGCTGGAGTTCGAGCGCGGCGGCCACGGCGTGTTTCTGCTCACCGCCGAGCAGGTGCGCGAATACCGCAGCCTGTTCCGCCTGGTGCGCTGAATATATTTCTCTGTAGGAGCGGCTGTGCCGCGACCCGTCGCGGCACAGCCGCTCCTACAATCGATGTAATGTTGTTGCAGGAGTGAATCATGGCTTTGAGTTTGCGACCGAAAACGGCCCAGCAGTATGTCGGCATGGTGGACAGCGCCATCGTCGAGGTGGATGAGCTGCGTTCCAGCTACGAGTACGACGCCGAGGAGATGGGCGCCGTGCCGCCGTATCTCTCCACCCTGGAGCAGATGCTGAAGGACCTGCGCCGTACCATGGCCGACGGCAGCTACGAATTCGGCAAGACCGACCTGCCGTTCATGGACATCGTCAACCGCTTCCGCAGCCGCATTCCCTTTGCGGACCTGCTGGCGATGATCAACAAGACCCACAAAGAAGGTCTCGATACCGAAAGCGAATAAGCACCGGGCGCCGGTGTGGAGGAGTGGCATGAGCACGCAACACGACAGCAGCAACCAGCAGATCGTCTTCGACCCGGAACTGATCAAGCGCTACGACAAGTCCGGGCCGCGCTACACCTCCTATCCCACGGCGGTGCAGTTCCATGACGGTTTCGGCGCCGATGACTATCGCCGCTACGCCGAGGAAAGCAACAAGCGCGGCAACCCGCTGTCGCTGTATTTCCACATCCCGTTCTGCGACACGGTGTGCTTCTACTGCGGCTGCAACAAGGTGGTCACCAAGGACCGCACCCGTTCGGCGCCGTATCTTGAGCGGCTGCACCGCGAGCTGGAAATCCAGGGCGCGCTGTTCGACAAGAGCCGCACCGTGGATCAGCTGCACTGGGGCGGCGGCACGCCCACCTTCATCAGCCACAGCGAGATGACTGCGCTGATGGCCAAGACGCGTGAGTGCTTCAACCTGCGCGATGACGACAGCGGCGAATTCTCCATCGAGATCGACCCGCGCGAGGTGAAGGTGGACACCATCGCCCTGCTGCGCCAGCTCGGCTTCAACCGCATGAGCCTCGGCGTGCAGGACTTCGACCCGCGCGTGCAGAAGGCGGTCAATCGCCTGCAGTCGGAGCAGGAAACCATGGCGGCGCTGGGCGCGGCGCGCAGCGAGGGTTTCAAGTCGATCAGCATCGATCTCATCTACGGCCTGCCGTTCCAGAGCGTGGTGAGCTTTTCCGCCACACTGGACAAGATTCTGGAGATTTCGCCGGACCGCCTGTCGGTGTTCAACTACGCCCATCTGCCCGAGCTGTTCAAGCCGCAGCGCCGGATCAACGCCGAGGAACTGCCGGCGCCGCAGGAGAAGCTCAACATCCTGCAGATGACCATCGAAAAGCTCACCGCCGCCGGCTACGTCTACATCGGCATGGATCACTTCGCCAAGCCCGATGACGAGCTGGCCGTGGCGCAGCGCAGCGGCACCCTGTATCGCAACTTCCAGGGCTATTCCACCCACGCCGACTGCGACCTCGTTGGCCTGGGCAGCACCTCCATCGGCCAGGTGGGTCACTGCTATGCGCAGAACCTGAAGGAACTGGAGGCCTATTACGAGGCCATCGATGCCGGCCGCCTGCCGGTGTTCCGCGGCGTCGAGCTGAGTGCCGATGACGTGCTGCGCCGCGCGGTGATCACCGAACTGATCTGCCATTTCCATCTCGACAAGGCCAAGGTGGGCGCGCAGTTCGGCATCGACTTCGACAGCTACTTCGCCACCGAACTGCAGGAGCTGGCAGCGATGCAGGCCGACGGGCTGCTCACCGTCGACGCCGGCCACATCCGGGTGCAGCCGGCCGGCAAGCTGCTGATCCGCAATATCTGCATGACCTTCGATCGCTACCTGCGCGAGAAGGCCAACCAGCGTTTCTCGAAAGTGATCTGAGGTGCGGCGGCCGACGCGGCTCTGGCTGGCGGCGCTGTTGCTGTGCAGCAGCACTGCAGCCACGGCCATGCCGCAGATGGCGGAGGCGGATGCCTACCTCGCCGGGCAGCTGGGCTATTTTCTGGAACGCGAGCTCGGCTGGGCACGCGGCAGCTATCGCCTCGACGTGCAGGCGGGGATCGCCACCGTCACCCTGCCGGAAGAAAATCCGGTGCGCCGGGAGGCCCTGGAGCGGGGCCTCCCGGACATCGACGGCCTGAAGGGCGTCAATGTGATCATCGGTGCCACGGATGCGGCTCCGGAAGAGGAAACGGGGTCGGCGTTCTACAGTTTTCTCGGCCTCGCGCCCGGTTCGCTGCCGTTTCCCACCGGGGACCTGTTCCTGCCCCTGCTGGCCGACCCCAAGCAGCCGCAGTTTTTCACCAGCTACCGCTATTACCGCACCCCGCAGGACTCCGCCAATGCCGCCGCCGTCGGTTACGGCGAGACCTTCGGTTTTTACCGCAAGCCGGGCCGACGGCCGGGCAACGGGCTGCAGATCGGGATTACCGGCGCGCTGTTCGCCCAGTTCAATCTGGATGCGCCCTCGGCCGACCTGGTCAATGCCGACTACACCATCGGCCTCCCCATCACCTGGCGTAACGGCAGCACTTCCGCCCGCCTGCGGCTCTATCATCAGAGCTCGCATCTGGGCGATGAGTACCTGCTGCGGGCCAATCCGGAGCGCATCAACCTGAGTTTCGAGGCGGTGGAGCTGCTGGTGTCGGAGCAGTCCGAAACGTGGCGGGTCTATTTCGGCGGCGAATACCTGATCCACCGCGAGCCGGCCGATCTCAAGCGGGCCAGCGCCCACGGCGGCGTGGAATTGCGCACTACCCGGCAGGTGTGGGGTAGCGGGCACTGGGTCGGCGGGGTCGACGTCAAGGCCTGGGAGGAGCACGACTGGAATCCGGATGTCAGCGTCAAGGCGGGCCTGGAGTTCGGTGCCTACCAGCCGGGCCAGCGCCGCGTGCGCCTGATGCTGGAGGGCTACGACGGCTACGCCCCCCACGGCCAGTTTTATTCCGACCACATCCGTTACTATGGCATCGGTCTCTATCTCGGCTTCTAGCCCCGGGGACGCTGTGCCAATAAATCGTTACAATAGGCGCCACTATGTCAGGCAATAACATCGGCAAACTGTTTACCGTCACCACCTTCGGCGAGAGCCACGGCGCGGCGCTGGGCGCCATCGTCGACGGCTGCCCGCCCGGCCTCGAGCTGTGCGAGGCGGACCTGCAGCACGACCTGGACCGGCGCAAGCCCGGCACCTCGCGCCATACCACGCAGCGCCGCGAGGAGGATCAGGTACGCATCCTGTCCGGCGTATTCGAGGGGCGCACTACCGGCACCCCCATCGGCCTGCTCATCGAGAATACCGACCAGCGTTCCAAGGACTACTCGGATATCGCCGCGAAATTTCGTCCCGGCCATGCCGACTACACCTACCAGCAGAAATATGGTCTGCGCGACTACCGTGGTGGCGGCCGTTCCTCGGCGCGCGAGACGGCGATGCGCGTCGCCGCCGGCGCCATCGCCAAGAAATACCTGCACCGCCAGGGCATCGAGATCCGCGGCTACATGATGCAGCTCGGTCCCATCAAGGCCGAACAGTTCGACTGGGACGCGGTGGAGCAGAACGCCTTCTTCTTCCCCGATGCGTCGAAGGTGGCGCAGCTGGAGGAATACATGGACGCCCTGCGCAAGGAGGGCAACTCCGTCGGTGCGCGCATCAACGTGGTCGCCACCGGCGTGCCGCCCGGCCTCGGTGAGCCGATCTTCGATCGTCTCGACGCCGATCTGGCTCATGCCCTGATGTCCATCAACGCGGTCAAGGGTGTGGAAATCGGCGCCGGTTTCGCCTGTGTGGAGCAGAAGGGTACCGAGCACCGCGACGAGATTACTCCCGAAGGCTTTTTGTCCAACAACGCCGGCGGCATCCTCGGCGGCATTTCCAGCGGCCAGGACATCATCGCCTCCATCGCCCTGAAGCCGACCTCCAGCATGCGCATCCCCGGCCGCAGCGTGAACCTGCACGGTGAGCCGGTGGAGGTGGTGACCACCGGCCGCCACGACCCCTGTGTCGGCATCCGCGCCACGCCCATTGCCGAGGCGATGATGGCCATCGTGCTGATGGATCATTTCCTGCGCCAGCGCGGCCAGAACGGCGAGGTGCACTCGGCCACGCCGATCATTCCGGCCAGCGCCGGCTAGAACGACAGCGCCGCGGAGCAGCCCGCCCCCAGTGATGCGGGCTGCTCTGCGGCAAATTTTCATCCGGAGCATCCCATGCTGCTGCACATCCCTGACATCCTGTTGCCCAATGAGCTGGAAGTGGTACGCCGTGTGCTGGATCAATCGGCCTTCGTCGACGGCAGGCTGACCGCCGGCAAGGCGGCGGAGCGGGTCAAGCACAATACCGAGCTGGACCGCGAGCAGCCGCAGCGCGACACCCTGGCGCAGATCGTGGTCACCGCGCTGTACCGCAGCGAAACCTTCCGCACTGCGGCGCTGCCGCTCAAGCTGGGGACGCCGATCTTTGCCCGCTACACGCCGGGCATGACCTACGGCTGGCATGTCGACGACCCGGTGATGGGGCAGGGACCGCACTACCGCACCGATGTCTCCTTTACCCTGTTCCTCAGTGAGCCGGAGGAGTACGACGGTGGTGAATTGGTGGTGCGCACCTCCTTCGGCGAGAAGCGGGTCAAGCTCAAGGCGGGCGATGCGGTGATCTATCCCTCCGGCACCCTGCATCAGGTGGCGGAGGTGACGCGCGGCGTGCGTCTGGTGTCCATCGGCTGGATCCAGAGCATGGTGCGCGACCCGGCGCAGCGTGAAATCCTGTTCGAGCTGGCCGGTGCCCGCAACAAGCTGCTGGCCGACAACGCCGGCGCGCCGGAGACCGATGCCGTCGATCACGCCTACATCAATCTGGTGCGCATGTGGGCTGAAACCTAGGTACGAGATTCGATGTGCGAGATACGAGGGAATGAACTCGCTGCGCTCGTCTATTAATTTGGTTGTGCGTGTAGCGCGCACCATACCTCGTACCTTTTCCCTTGTAC
Organism: Pseudomonadota bacterium; assembly: GCA_040755915.1. Taxonomy (GTDB): domain Bacteria; phylum Pseudomonadota; class Gammaproteobacteria; order Thiohalomonadales; family Thiohalomonadaceae; genus Sulfurivermis. Next base: position 10,408 of record JBFLWM010000001.1, read on the forward strand.
CTCGTCCCTAGTCATGTATTGGCGCCTTTCCACCTTCTATTTGTTCCACTTCGCCAGCCTTGGCGTGCTGGTGCCCTACTGGAGCCTGTATCTCAAGCATCAGGGCTTCGGTGCGGGCGAAATCGGCGAACTGATGGCGCTGTTGATGGCCACCAAGATCGTCTCGCCCAACATCTGGGGCTGGATTGCCGATCACACCGGCCTGCGCCTCGGCGTGGTGCGCGCCGGTGCGCTGCTGGCGCTGGTCACCTTCACCGCCATCTTCTTTGTCGACGGCTACTGGGCCACCGCCCTGGTGATGGTGGCGTTCAGCTTTTTCTGGAATGCGGTGCTGCCGCAGTTCGAGGCCAATACCCTGAGCCACCTGGGCGAGCAGCAGCATCGCTACAGCTCGATTCGTCTGTGGGGCTCCATCGGCTTCATCGCTACGGTGGCCGGCATGGGGCCGCTGCTGGATGTGTTTGATGCCGGCATCGTGCCCGGTGTGATGCTGGCGCTGTTCGTCGGCATCCTGCTCGCCAGTCTGCTGGCGCCGGCGCTGGATGGTGCGCCGCACGCAGGAAACAGCGAGTCGCTGCGCCGCGTGTTGCGCAAGCCGGAGGTGCTGGCGCTGCTGGCGGTGTGTTTCCTGATCCAGGCCAGCCACGGCCCGTATTACACCTTCTACACGCTGTACATGGAGGGCCACGGCTACACGCGCAGCGCCATCGGCCAGTTGTGGGCCCTGGGCGTGGTGGCGGAGGTGGGCATTTTCTTGCTTATGCCGCGCCTGGTGGCGCACTACGGTCTGCGCAGCCTGTTGCTGGCCAGTCTGGCACTGACCACGCTGCGCTGGTTGCTCATCGGTCATTACCCACAGTCCCTGCCCGTCGTGCTGGGTGCGCAGACCCTGCATGCCGCCAGCTTCGGCATCTATCACGCCACCGCCATCGCCCTGTTCCATCGCTATTTCCCCGGCCGCCTGCAGGGGCGCGGCCAGGCGTTGTATGCCTCGCTGTCGTTCGGAGCCGGCGGCGCCCTCGGCAGCTACTACAGCGGTGCGGTGTGGGAGTTGCTGGGGGCGGAGGCGGCCTTCATCATCGCGGCGGGATTGAGCGCGGCGGGACTGGTGATCGGTTGGCGCTGGTTGAGGGAATAGCGTAGGAGCGAATCGTATTCGCGATACCTGTGCCTTTGCCGACGCCATATCGCGGACACGGTCCGCTCCTACAATCAATTCACTAACCGTACAAATCCGTCGGGTCGTGTTTCCCCTGAGGCCGTCTGCGGCCGCCTTCCATGCGTTCTATCACCTGGGCCGTGGTGAGCAGCTGGGCCAGCGTCGCCGCCGGCAGCGGCGTATCGGCCAGCGGCAGGCTGGCCAGCTGTTGCTGCCGCTTGAGCACGGTCAGATAGTCGGCGGGGGTGAACAGCCCGCTGGCGAGGTGAAAGCCCCGTTCCAGATGTTGCCGCGCCCCGTTCAGGCGCCGGCTCAACAGCAGTTGCCCGGTAATCAGCTCCAGCAGCGCGCGGCTGTGGGCGCTGCGCTGCAGCAATGGCAGGGCGTGGCGGTGGAGTGCGGCGATGTCTTCGCCCAGCCAGTAGCCGGCGATCAAATCCTGCAGCAGGCAGGTGCGGCAGCGCCGCTGCCGTTGCCCGCGCCGCTGTCTCTGTTGCGCGCGTACCCGCAAGGCCTGCGCAGCAGCGGTGTCGAGCGGATCGCCATGCCACATTCCCAGCGGCGTCATGACCCGGCCTCCTCGAACAGCAGTTGCTGCATGGCACGGGCGGCATTGGACAGGCTGCGGTTGGTGTGGGTGACCAGACCGAGCCGGCGTTCCAGTTTGAGGGCGGGCAGTCGCAGCGCCGTCACCTGCTCATCCAGCATGGTCTGCGGCAGCACGCTCCAGCCCAGGCCGACGGATACCAGCATCTTGATGGTCTCCAGATAATTGGTGGACATGCTCACCTGCGGTGTCAGTCCCTCGCGGCGGAAGGCGGCCTCGACGATCTCGCGCGTGTAGGTGCCGTGGGCCGGCATGATCGCCGGCCACTGCGCGAGGTCGCGCAGGGTGGGGCGGTTCTTGCCGGCGAGGGTATGGCCGGCGGCGACAGCGACCGCGAGGCGGTCACGCCAGACCGTGTGGGTGTCCAGGCTGGGGAGTTCCATGGTGGGCAGGGTCACTACTGCCAGTTCCAGTTCGCCGCGCAGCACCGCCTGGCAGGCCTGTTCCGAATCCATGAACTGGATGTCCAGCGCCACCTGCGGATAGCGCTGGTGGTAGGCGCGCAACAGCGGCGGCAGACGGTGCAGGCCGATGTGGTGGCTGGTGCCGAAGGACAGGCGGCCTTCAATCCTGCCGGACAGATTGGCGATGGCGCGGCGGCTGTCCTCCAGTTCGTCGACGATGCGCCGTGCCCGCGGCAGCAGGGCGCGGCCCGCCTCGGTCAGCCCGACCTGGCGGCCGATGCGGTCGAACAGCGGCGTGCCCAGCTCCGCCTCCAGCACGGCGATGCGCTTGCTCACCGCCGGCTGGGTGAGGAACAGCCGCTCCGCCGCCTGGGAGAAGGAGGCGTTGTCGGCAACGGCGAGAAAGGCCTGCAGGGCGCTGATGTCCATTACTTTCAGGAATTGAGTCTATGAATTTAATAAATTGGATTCATGTATAGACTAGGCGTAGCATGCCCCCATCGCAAGAGGAGCAGGTAATGGCTGGAAAGACACTGTACGACAAATTGTGGGATGCCCACGTGGTGCGCTGCGATGACGACGGCACCTGTCTTTTGTATATCGATCGGCATCTGGTGCACGAGGTGACCTCGCCGCAGGCCTTCGAGGGCCTGCGCCTGGCCGGGCGCCAGCCGTGGCGCAAGGACACCGTGCTGGCCACGCCCGATCACAACGTGCCCACCGACGACCGCAGCCAGGGTATCGCCGATCCCATCGCCCGTATTCAGGTAGAGACGCTGGACGCCAACGTGCGCGAATTCGGCCTGACCTATTTCCCCATGGGTGACGTGCGCCAGGGCATCGTGCACGTGGTCGGTCCGGAAGAGGGCGGCACCCTGCCCGGCATGACCGTGGTGTGCGGCGATTCCCATACCTCCACCCACGGCGCCTTCGGCGCGCTGGCCCACGGCATCGGCACCTCCGAGGTGGAGCACGTGCTGGCCACCCAGTGTCTGGTGCAGAAGAAGTCGAAGAACATGCTGGTATCGGTGGACGGCCACGTCGGCCCCGGCGTCACCGCCAAGGACATCGTGCTCGCCATCATCGGCGAGATCGGCACCGCCGGCGGCACCGGCTACGCCATCGAATTCGGTGGCGAGGCGATCCGTGCCCTGTCCATGGAGGGGCGCATGACGGTGTGCAACATGGCCATCGAGGCCGGTGCACGTGCCGGCATGGTGGCGGTGGACGAAACCACCATCGACTACCTCTACGGCAGGCCCTACGCGCCCCAGGGCGACCTGTGGGACAAGGCGGTGGCTTCCTGGTTCGGCCTGCATTCCGATTTCGATGCCGAGTTCGATCGCATCGTGCGGCTCGATGCCGGCAAGATCAAACCACAGGTCACCTGGGGCACCTCGCCCGAGATGGTGGTGGCGGTGGATGGCAAGGTGCCGGACCCGGAGCAGGAGACGGATGTGGTCAAGGCCAACGGCATGCGTGCCGCGCTCAAGTACATGGGCCTCACAGCCGGCACCCCGATAAGCGAGATTCCGGTCGACGTGGTGTTCATCGGTTCCTGCACCAATGCCCGTATCGAGGACATGCGCGCGGCGGCGGCGGTGATCAAGGGGCGCAAGAAGGCGGCCAACGTCAAGCAGGTGCTGGTGGTGCCGGGTTCCGGCCTGGTCAAGCAACAGGCGGAACAGGAAGGGCTGGACAGGATATTCCGTGATGCCGGCTTCGAATGGCGCGAGCCGGGCTGCTCCATGTGCCTGGCGATGAACGCCGACCGGCTGCAGCCGGGCGAACGCTGTGCCTCCACCTCCAACCGGAATTTCGAGGGAAGGCAGGGGCAGGGGGGGCGTACCCATCTGGTCAGCCCGGCCATGGCGGCCGCGGCGGCCATCGCAGGCCACTTCGTCGACGTGCGGGCGTTTTGAGAAGAAGACATGCTAACCGCGAAGGACGCTAAGTAACGCAAAGTTGAAGAAATATTCATTGCTTAATCGTGCCGTCTGACGAATCGATGCTGCAATGTAACGAGAATTACTTGGCGAAACTTCGCGTACTTTGCGGTTAAAAGATTTTTAACCCATAGCGGTTAAAGAGGGTTTATAAATGGAAAAGCTGATCAAGGTCACCGGCATCGTGGCACCGATGGACCGTCCCAACGTGGACACCGATGCCATCATCCCCAAGCAGTTCCTCAAGTCGATCAAGCGCAGCGGCTTCGGCCCCAACCTGTTCGACGAGTGGCGCTACCTGGATCACGGCGAGCCCGGCATGGATAACTCCAAGCGCCCGCTCAACCCGGATTTCGTGTTGAATCAGCCGCGTTACCAGGACGCAAAAATTCTGCTGGCACGCGACAATTTCGGTTGTGGCTCCTCGCGCGAGCATGCGCCGTGGGCACTGGAGGATTACGGCTTCCGTGTGATCATCGCGCCGAGTTTTGCCGATATCTTCTTCAACAACTGCTTCAAGAACGGCCTGCTGCCCATCAAGCTGGATGGCGTCATTGTCGACAGGTTGTTCAAGGAAACTGCGGCGACGGAGGGTTACCAGCTCACCGTCGACCTTGAGACGCAGACCATCACCACGCCCGGTGGCGAGAGCATCAAGTTTGATGTCGATGCGTTCCGCAAGCACTGCCTGCTCAACGGTCTGGACGACATCGGCCTGACCCTGCAGCATGTGGATGCGATCAAGGCCTACGAAGCACGCCGCCGCCAGGAAGCGCCCTGGCTGTTTTCGTGAATTAACCGCAAAGTACGCGAAGGAACGCGAAGGATGGATGAGGAAGCGGCAGGGAAAGTCATACTGGATAGTGCGTACAAAGTTCATACGGCGCTCGGACCGGGGTTGCTGGAGAGTGCGTACGAGTCGTGTTTGTCCCATGAGCTGGCCAAGCACGTTGTTGTAGTGCGTCAGATTTTGTTGCCAATTGAGTACGATGGCACACGAATCGATGCTGGCTATCGTGTTGATCTGCTGGTGGCGGGGCGTGTCGTCGTGGAGTTGAAGGCTGTCGAAAGGTTAACTGACGTGCATATGGCACAAATACTGAGCTATCTGCGGCTCGGTGGCTTCAAATTAGGTTATTTGCTGAATTTCAATGTGAGAAGCATGAAGGATGGCGTCAAACGCATAGTTAATGGCATGTGATTCACTTTGCGAAACTTTGCGTCCTTCGCGGTTAGAGACTTTTGTGGAATTGGAGATGTTATGACCAAGAAGATTGCAGTTCTGCCCGGTGACGGCATCGGCCCGGAGATCGTGGCCCAGGCGGTGAAGGTGCTCCAGGCGATGCCGGAGCTGAACATCGAGATGGAGGAGGCCGCCATCGGCGGTGCCGGTTACGACACCGCCGGTGATCCGCTGCCCGAGGCCACCCTCAAGCTGGCGCGTGCCGCCGATGCGGTGCTGCTCGGCGCCGTCGGCGGCCCGCAGTACGACAAGCTGGACCGCCCGCTGCGTCCGGAGCGCGGTTTGCTGCGTATTCGCAAGGAGCTGAACCTGTTCGCCAACCTGCGCCCGGCACTGCTCTATCCGGAACTGGCCGATTCCTCGTCGCTCAAGCCCGAGGTCGTGTCGGGGCTGGACATCATGATCGTGCGCGAGCTGACCGGTGACGTGTATTTCGGCCAGCCGCGCGGCATCGAGGTGCGTAACGGCGAGCGCGTCGGTTTCAACACCATGATCTACTCCGAGTCCGAGGTGCGCCGCGTGGCACGCGTGGCCTTCGATATCGCCATGAAGCGCGGCAAGAAGCTGTGCTCGGTGGAGAAGGCCAACGTGCTGGAATGCTCCGAGCTGTGGAAGGAAGTCGTGCTGGAGGTCAGCAAGGATTATCCGGAGGTCGAATTGTCCCACATGTACGTCGACAATGCGGCGATGCAGCTGGTGAAGTGGCCCAAGCAGTTCGACGTCATCGTTACCGGCAACATCTTCGGCGACATCCTGTCCGACCAGGCCTCCATGCTGTCCGGCTCCATCGGCATGCTGCCCTCGGCCTCGCTGGACGAGAACAACAAGGGCATGTACGAGCCGATCCACGGCTCGGCGCCCGATATCGCCGGCAAGAACATCGCCAATCCCTTGGCCACCATCCTGTCGGCCGCTATGATGCTGCGCTACACCTTCGGTGATGAGGCAAATGCCCAGCGCATCGAGCAGGCGGTGCGCAAGGTACTGGCAGACGGGATGCGTACCGCCGACATCTACACGGTGGGCACCAAAAAGGTTTCGTGCAGCGAGATGGGCGATGCAGTAGTCGCAGCATTGGCGGACTAAAAGAACTTGAACCGCGAAGGACGCAAAGGAACGCTAAGTAAACAGCATTTTCCTTTGCGCGACTTCGCGTACTTTGCGGTTAATGACTTTTCAGGAGTCTGAAATGAAAAAGGTAGGTCTGGTTGGTTGGCGCGGTATGGTCGGTTCGGTGCTGATGGGGCGCATGCGCGAGGAGAAGGACTTCGATCTCATCGATCCGGTGTTCTTCACCACCTCCAACGTCGGCGGCAAGGGCCCGGCCATCGGCAAGGATGTGCCGCCGCTCAAGGATGCCATGAGCGTTGACGAGTTGAAGGCGATGGACGTGATCATCACCTGCCAGGGTGGTGACTACACCAAGGAGGTCTATCCGCAGTTGATGGCCGCCGGCTGGAAGGGCTACTGGATCGACGCCGCCTCCACCCTGCGCATGAAGGATGACGCCATCATCATTCTCGACCCGGTCAACAAGAACGTCATCCAGGACGGTCTGAAGAAGGGCATCAAGACCTACGTTGGCGGCAACTGCACCGTGTCCCTGATGCTGATGGCCATCGGCGGCCTGTTCGAAAAGGGCCTGATCGAGTGGATCGCCCCGCAGACCTACCAGGCGGCCTCCGGTGCCGGCGCGCGCAACATGCGCGAGCTGATCCAGCAAATGGGCGCCATCAATGGCGAGGTGAAGTCCCTGCTGGATGATCCGGCCTCCGCCATCCTGGAGATCGACAAGAAGGTGGCCGATTTCATCCGCTCCGACCGCTACCCGCTGGATGCCTGGCCGGTGCCCCTGGCCGGTTCGCTGATCCCGTGGATCGACGTGCAGCTGGAATCGGGCCAGTCGAAGGAGGAATGGAAGGCGCAGGTGGAGTGCAACAAGATCCTCGGCCGCTCCAACCAGCAGATCCCCATCGACGGCCTGTGCGTGCGCATCGGCGCCATGCGCTGCCACAGCCAGGCGCTGACCATCAAGATGACGAAGGACGTGCCGCTGGATGAGATCCACGGCATCATCGCCGCCCACAACGACTGGGTGAAGGTGGTACCCAACGATCGCCAGATCACCATGGAGCAGCTGACCCCGGCGGCCGTTACCGGCACTCTCACGGTACCGGTCGGCCGCATGCGCAAGCTGAACATGGGCAAGGAGTATCTGTCCGCCTTCACCGTTGGCGACCAGCTGCTGTGGGGCGCCGCCGAACCGCTGCGCCGCATGCTGCGCATCCTGCTGGAGGCTTGAGGCCGTTTTTGCGCAACCAAAGTACGCGACGTGGCGCGAAGGGAACGCCTACCTTGTCTGTCTTCGCGTAACGTTGCGTACTTCGCGGTTAACATGTTTGGTTTTGTATGAGTAAAAAACTTGATGTCGCCGTGGTCGGTGTTTCCTCCCTGGTGGGGGAGACGCTGGTGAATCTCCTCGCCGAGCGGGATTTCCCGCTGGGCAAGCTTCATCCGCTGGACAGTGCCGACGAGGCCGGTGGCCGGGTGGAGTTCAAGGGCAGCCACCTGCGGGTGGGGGATGTCGCCCGCTTCGATTTTTCCCAGGTACAGCTGGCCTTTTTCTGCGCTGACGCGGAAATTTCCGCGGTTCATGCGCCGCGCGCGGCGGATGCCGGTTGCGTGGTCATCGATGACAGCGGCCTGTTCCGCATGGAGCCGGATGTGCCGCTGGTGGTGGCCGAGGTGAATCCCGCGGCGCTGGCCGGCTGGCAGGCGCGCCGCATCATCGCCAATCCCAATGCCTGCACGGTGCTGATGCTGACTGCCCTCAAGCCGATTTACGATGCCGTCGGCATCACGCGCATCAATGTCGCCACCTATCAGGCGGTGTCCGGCGCCGGCCGTGCCGGGCTGGAGGAACTGGGCCGCCAGACCGCCGACCTGCTCAACATGCGCGGCATCGAAACCCCGGTTTTTTCCAGGCAGATTGCCTTCAACATCCTGCCCGTGATCGGTGAGCTGGAGGACAACGGCTATACCCGCGAAGAGATGAAGATGGTGCGGGAGACGCGCAAAATCCTCGGCGATGAGGCCATCGGCGTGAATCCCACCACGGTGCGCGTGCCGGTTTTTTTCGGACACGCCATGGCGCTGCACATCGAAACCCGCGACAGGATCACAGCGGCCCGCGTGCGGGAACTGTTACAAAACGCGCCAGGCGTGGATGTCGACGAAGAGCGCCCCACCCCGGTGACCGAGGCCTCGGGCGAGGATGCCGTATTTGTGGGGCGGATACGAGAGGATATCTCCCAGCAAAAAGGTCTGGATATGTGGCTGGTGGGGGATAATGTGCGCAAGGGAGGTGCATTAAACTGTATTCAAATTGCTCAGATCTTGGTAAAAGGCTATATGTGAGTTAAAGTTACTGCCGATACATAAAGCTTGTTGAGAGGAACATGTCTCAACTGCCCGTTCAGGAATACTAAAAGCCCGCCACGTGGACGCCGGTCCCGGGGGATAACTAGGGAGTGAGGATGGTGCGAAAGCTGGCCTACCCGTTGCTGTCGCTAATGTTCGTTTTGCCGTCAGCGGCCTATGCCTTGGGGATGGGGGACATCAAACTACGTTCTGCCCTGAACCAGCCGTTTAATGCGGAAATCGAACTGTTGTCCGTCTCTGCCGACGAGGCGGAATCCCTCAAGGTCAATCTTGCCTCCTACGAGACCTTTGCCCGGGTCGGCCTGGATCGCCCTGCCGCGCTGATGTTCCTGCGCTTCAACGCCGAGCACCGTGACGGTCGCCACTACATCAAGGTCACCTCCACCGAACCCATCCGGGAACCCTTCCTGAGCTTCCTGGTGGAGACCAGCTGGAGCTCCGGTCGTCTGCTGCGTGAGTACACCGTGCTCATCGATCCGCCGGGCATGGGGCAGGAAGAACCGCCCGCCGTGCAGGCCCCGGTGGTTGCCACCACTCCGGCCCCCGCCGCCACCCGTACCGCCCCGACAGCAGCCGCGCCGGCCATCGTGAGCGGTACCGCTCCGACCACCGCGCCGGCGCGCGTCAGCACCCTGCCCAGCGGCGGGTTGAGCTACGGCCCGGTCAAGGCCGACGAGACCCTCTGGTCCATCGCCAGCCGTATGCGCCCGAACAAGTCGGTGACCACCCAGCAGATGATGATGGCCCTGCTCAAGGCCAACCCCGAGGCCTTCTACGACAACAACGTCAACCGCCTGAAGATGGGGTACGTGTTGCGCATTGATGACCCGGCCATGATCGCCGCCATGAGCCATGCCGAAGCGGTGCGTGCCATCAGTGCACAGAACCGTGCCTGGCAGGATCAGACCAAGCGGGCGGGTGCCGCCGCAGGCGAGCGCCCGACGACCGCCAGCACGGCGCAGGCGTCCCGCGCCGTGGCCGCCCCGGCGGAGCCCCGCCTCAAGCTGGTGGCACCGGAAGGCGAGGGCAAGCAGGCCGGTGGCACCGCCGCCGATGCCGCCGCGGCAGACAACATGCGCAAGGAACTGCTGCTGGCCCAGGAGACGGCCGAGGCACAGCTGCGCGAAAACGAACAGCTGAAGAAGCGCATGCAGGAGCTGGAAGGCCAGCTGTCGTCCATGCAGCGCCTGCTGTCGCTGAAGGATTCCGATCTGGCCGCGATGCAGCAGCAGATGGGACAGGCCCCGGCCACTCCCGCTGCTCCGGCAGCTCCGGCGGCCGAACCGGCCCCGGCCGAGACACCGGCCGCCCCGGTTGCTGCGGCTCCGGCTACCGAGCCTGCCACCGTCGCCCCGGCGGTGGAGGAGCCGAAGCCGGCTGCTCCGGCGGAGGAAGCCAAGCCGGTGGCGGAAGAACCCAAGAAGCCGGCCGCGCCGGCCAAGCCGAAGCCGGTTGCCAAGCCGGTGCCTGCCGCCCCGGCGGCCCAGCCCAGCCTGCTGGACGATCTGCTGGCTGATCCGCTGATGCTGGGTGGTGCCGGCGCCGTGGTGCTGGCCCTGCTGGTGCTGGTTGGTCTGATGGTCAAGCGTCGCCGTGCCGGCGGCCCCGGCTTCAGCGAAAGCATTCTGACCGCGGGCGGTACCTCGCTGCTCAACTCCAAGACCACAGCCTCCGGTGCGCCGTCCGAGGAGAGTTCGCTGTTCAGCGACCTGGCCGTCAGCGGCATGAACAGCCTGCAGGGCGGTGAGGCGGAGGTCGACCCGCTGACCGAGGCGGATGTGTACATGGCCTATGGCCGTTACCAGCAGGCGGAGGAGTTGCTCAAGGAAGCGCTGAACAGCCATCCCGAGCGCCACGACATCAAGGTGAAGCTGCTGGAGGTGTACTACTCCACCAAGGATCGTGCCGCTTTCGAGCCCCTGGCCGACGAGGTATTCAACGCCCTGGAGGGCAACGGCCCGCTGTGGGGCAAGGTCTTGGTCATGGGGCACGAACTGTGCCCGGACAACCCGATGTTCAGTGCGGCACCGGAAGCCGGCGCCGGGCTGGAACTGGGCGGGCACGACGCCGGTGGCGAGGTGCTGGATATCGGTCTCGATCTGGATGCCCTGGCGGAGGATATGGAGTCCTCGGCCGAGGGCGGTGGTACCGCCTTCAATCTCGACCTCGGTGTCGACTTCTCTGACCTGGAGGAGGAGGCCGCGGCGGCGCCGGCCCCGGCGCTGACGCCCAAGAAGCCGGCGGCCGAGGAACCGGCTGACGTGGTATTTGACCTGAGCGGTCTGGAGGAAGAGGCGGCAGCCGAGCCTGCTCCGGCACCGGCTGCGGAGCCCGCGGCGGAGGCCGCACAGGCCGAGCCATCCATGGAGTTTGACCTGGGTGACCTCAACTTCGGTGAGGCGGAGGCTGAGGCCCCGGCTGCCGAGGCGGCGCCGGCAGCCAAGAAGGAAGAGCATTCCCTCGACTTCGAGCTGGGCGATCTGGGGCTGGACATGGGTGAGGAGGCGGCAGCCGAGGCGCCTGCCGCAGAGGTCGCGATGGACCTCGGGCTGGAGGCCCCCGCCGCCGAGGTTGATCTGGGGCTGGAGGCGCCGGCGGGAGAGGTGGATCTGGGTGACCTTGGTGATCTGGGCGATCTGGACCTCGGCGATCTCGACGCCGTCGGCACCAAGCTGGATCTGGCCAAGGCCTACGTGGACATGGGCGAGCCGGACAGCGCGCGCAGCATCCTCAACGAGGTGCTGGCCGAGGGTGACGACAAGCAGAAGGCCCAGGCCCAGGAACTGATTAACCAGCTTTCCTGACCCTTCAGGCAGTACAATGAACGTCCCCGGCCGGGCCACCCGCCGGGGACGTTTGTTTTTGGCGGCAGAAACCGCTTTTACCTGTAACTTGCATCTTTCCTCTTGAATCTCTGGTTATGCGTATCGCCGCAGGCATTGAGTACGACGGCAGCCGTTACGGCGGCTGGCAGGCACAGTCCCACGATCCCAACACCCTGCAGGCGCGGGTGCAGGAGGCGCTGTCGCGTATTGCGGACCATCCGGTAGAGGTGGTCTGCGGCGGGCGCACCGACGCCGGGGTGCATGCCAGCGGCCAGGTGATCCACTTCGATACCGGGGCGGTGCGGCCGATGCACGCCTGGGTGATGGGCGGAAACTCCCACCTGCCGCCGGACATCGGCCTGCGCTGGGCGCAGCCGGCGGCCGATGATTTCCATGCCCGTTTTTCCGCCCGCCGCCGCGCCTACCGCTATGTGATCCTCAACCGCCCCTACCGGCCGGCATTGCTGTCCCGGCGGGTGTGCTTCGACTACCGTCCGCTGGATGCGGAGCGCATGGCGGCGGCGGCACAGCCCCTGCTCGGTGAGCACGACTTTTCCTCCTACCGCGCCGTGGCCTGCCAGGCGCGCAGTCCGGTGCGTACCCTGTACCGACTGGATGTGCAGCGCCAGGGCGAACTGATCCTGCTGGATATCGAGGCCAACGGTTTCCTGCACCACATGGTGCGCAACATCGCCGGGGTGCTGATGGCCATCGGCGCCGGCGAGCGGCCGGTGGAGTGGAGCCGGGAGGTGCTGGAATCGCGCGACCGCAGCGCCGGCGGCGTGACGGCACAGCCCTGGGGCCTGTACCTGGTGCGCATCGACTATCCGCCGGAGTTCGGGATTCCGCCGCTTCCGCCCCCTGCGCTGGTTTGGTAATCTGCGCCCCTTCATGCGTACACGAGTGAAAATCTGCGGCATTACCCGCCCGGAAGACGGCATCGCGGCGGCCCGTCTCGGCGCCGATGCCATCGGTCTGGTGTTCTATGCCCCCAGCCCGCGTGCCGTGACCGTGGCGCAGGCACAGGCGGTGTGCGCGGCGCTGCCCCCCTTCGTCAGTGTGGTGGGCCTGTTCGTGGACGCCCCGGCGGCCGAGGTGCTGGAGGTGTTGCAGGCCGTCCCCCTCGATGTGCTGCAATTCCACGGCGACGAGGCCCCGGCCTATTGCGCCGCCTTTGACCGGCCGTATCTCAAGGCCCTGCGCATGCGCGACGGCCTCGACGTGGCGGCCGAAGCGCGGCGCTATGCCGACGCCCAGGGGCTGCTGCTGGATACCTATGTGCCGGGCGAGGCGGGCGGCACCGGCCGGAGCTTCGATTGGGCGCGCGTACCGCAAAAGCTGGACAAACCCGTCATCCTGGCCGGTGGTCTGACCCCGGACAACGTAGCCGAGGCCATTGCCACTGCCCGACCCTACGCCGTCGATGTGAGCGGCGGGGTGGAGCAGACCAGGGGAATCAAGAGTGCCGAGAAAATGGCGGCATTTATGCGAGGTGTAGAGAGTGCCCAAGACCGATAAGCCCATGAGCGGCGCGGAGTTGCAGCAACTGCCGGATGCCGGCGGCCATTTTGGCCCCTACGGCGGCCGCTTCGTGGCGGAAACCCTGATGGGGCCGCTGGAGGAGCTGCGCTTGGCCTATGAGCGCTACAAGGACGACGCGGAGTTCATCGCCGAGTTCGAGTACGACCTCAAGCAGTTCGTCGGCCGGCCCTCGCCGCTGTACCTGGCGGAGCGCTGGACCGCGAAGCTGGGGGGGGCGAAGATTTATCTCAAGCGCGAAGACCTCAACCACACCGGCGCGCACAAGATCAACAACACCATCGGTCAGGCCCTGCTGGCCAGGCGCATGGGCAAGACCCGCATCATCGCCGAGACCGGCGCCGGTCAGCACGGCGTGGCCACCGCCACCGTCGCCGCCCGTCTGGGGCTGAAGTGTGTGGTGTACATGGGCGCCACCGACGTCGAGCGGCAGAAGATCAACGTGTTCCGCATGCGCCTGCTGGGCGCCGAGGTGGTGCCGGTGTCCTCCGGCTCCAAGACCCTGAAGGATGCGCTGAACGAGGCGATGCGCGACTGGGTCACCAACATCGACGACACCTTCTACATCATCGGCACCGTGGCCGGTCCGCATCCCTATCCGGCGATGGTGCGCAACTTCCAGTCGGTCATCGGCCGTGAGGCGCGCGAGCAGTGTATGGCCCAGGAAGGACGCCTGCCCGACGCCCTGGTGGCCTGCGTCGGCGGCGGCTCCAATGCCATGGGCCTGTTCTACCCGTTCCTCGCCGACGAGTCGGTCAAGCTGTACGGCGTCGAGGCCGGCGGTGAGGGCATCGAAAGCGGCCGCCACGCCGCGCGTTTTGCCACCGGTCGTCCCGGCGTGCTGCACGGCAACCGTACCTACCTGATGGAGGACGAGGACGGCCAGATCATCGAGTCCCACTCCGTCTCCGCCGGCCTGGACTATCCCGGCGTCGGCCCGGAGCATTCCTGGCTCAAGGACAGTGGCCGCGCCCAGTACGTCTACGCCACCGACGAGGAGGCGCTGGCCGCCTTCCACGACCTGACCCGTACCGAGGGCATCATGCCGGCCCTGGAATCCAGCCATGCCCTGGCCTATGCCATGAAGCTGGCGCCGACCATGGGCAAGGACCAGGTCATCATCGTCAACCTGTCCGGCCGTGGCGACAAGGACATCCACACCGTGGCGGCGCTGGAGGGAATCAAGGTATGAGCCGGTTGCAACAGACTTTTTCCGGGCTGAAGGCTTCCGGCCGCAAGGCGCTGATCCCCTTCATCACCGCCGGCGACCCGCAGCCCGGGATCACCGTGCCGCTGATGCATGCCCTGGTGGCGGCCGGTGCCGATGTCATCGAGCTGGGCGTGCCGTTTTCCGACCCGATGGCCGACGGCCCGGTCATCCAGCGTGCCAGCGAGCGTGCCCTGGAGCACCACGTCAGCCTGCGCAACGTGCTGGAAATGGTGCGCACCTTCCGCCAGCAGGATGCCGATACGCCGGTGGTGCTGATGGGCTACCTCAATCCGGTGGAGGCCATGGGCTATGCCGCCTTTGCCGCGGCAGCGGCGCAGGCCGGCGTCGACGGCCTGCTCACCGTGGATATCCCGCCGGAGGAGGCGGGCGACCTGCTGGCCGCCCTCCAGTCCCATGCCATCGACCCCATCTTCCTGCTGTCGCCCACCACCGCCGACAGCCGCATCGCCACCATCTGCCGGTCGGCCAGCGGCTTCGTCTACTACGTATCGGTGAAGGGCGTCACCGGCGCCGCCCACCTGGATATCGACGGTGTGCGTGCCCAGGTCGAGCGTATCCGTGCCCACACCGACCTGCCGGTGGGGGTCGGTTTCGGCATCAAGGATGCCGACTCGGCCCGGGCGGTGGCCCAGGTGGCCGATGCGGTCATCGTCGGCTCGGCCCTGGTGCGCCGCATCGAGGAACTGCGCGACGATCCTGATACACTATTGGCCCAGACCGCCGGCCTGATCGGCGAATTGCGCCGCGCCCTCGATGGCGACAACTGACTAACGGCGGCAGCGAAGGATTCCACCATGAGCTGGTTACAGAAATTTCTTCCCTCCACCATCCGTACCGAGAGCACCGGCGTGCAGCGCCGCTCCGTGCCGGAGGGCCTGTGGGCCAAGTGCCCCGACTGCAACGCCGTGCTGTACCGTGCCGAGCTGGAGCGCAACCTGGATGTCTGTCCCAAGTGCAGCTACCACATGCGCATCGGGGCGCGCCGCCGTCTGGAAACCTTCCTCGACGCCGAACCGCGTGTCGAGATCGCCGGCAATCTGCAGCCGGTGGATGCACTCAAGTTCAAGGACAGCAAGCGCTACAAGGATCGCCTGCTGCAGGCACAGAAGGGCACCGAGGAAAACGACGCCCTGATCGTGATCATGGGGCAGGTGAAGGGCGTGCCGCTGGTGGCCGCGGCCTTCGAATTCAGCTTCATGGGCGGTTCTATGGGTTCGGTTGTGGGCGAGAAGTTCGTGCGCGCGGTGAACACCGCCATCGAACACAAGCTCCCGCTGGTGTCGTTCTCCGCCTCCGGCGGTGCGCGCATGCAGGAGGCGCTGTTCTCCCTGATGCAGATGGCCAAGACCTCCGCCGCGCTGACCAAGCTGTCGGAGCGCGGCCTGCCCTTCATCTCCGTGCTCACCGACCCCACCATGGGCGGTGTCTCCGCCAGCTTCGCCATGCTGGGCGACATTCACATTGGCGAGCCCAAGGCGCTGATCGGTTTCGCCGGTCCGCGCGTCATCGAGCAGACGGTGCGCGAGACCCTGCCGGAAGGCTTCCAGCGCAGTGAATTCCTGCTGGAGAAGGGCGCCATCGACCTCATCGTCGATCGCCGCGACATGCGCGATCGCATCGCCAGCCTGCTGGCCAAGCTGACCAACCAGCCCGCACCCTGAACCTGGATATGTGCTGCCGCCGGCAAGAGGGAAACTGATTTTCTCCTCTTGTAGGCGGTGGCGCAAAACAGGTAACTTCACTCCATGCGTTGTCTCCTCTAGTTGGAGTGGTGCCATGTTCGAGCGACTGAAGGACTGGATGTCCACCTACGGTTCCGCCAGGGATGGTGCTGCTGCAACCCGTTCCCGTCCTGCCGCACCCGCCCAGCCGGTCAAGACCCCGCCAGCGTCACAGCCCGCGCGCAAATCTGCCGCTGTGGCATCGCTGGCGGATGTCGCCGCGGCCTTTCACGGCACCCTGCTGCGGCCGCAGGAAAAGGAGGCGACGCTGTCCAGCGATCTGGAGGCGGCCATATACAAGGATGTCCTTGCCGTCATCCGCAGCGGTGTCCATCCGGAAGATCTTCCCAAGCTGCCGGCGGCGGTGGCGCAGTTGCTGCAGAAGCTGCGCGATGAAAACACCACGGCACGTGACATCGTGACCCTGATCAACCAGGAACCGGTGCTGGCCAGTTCCGTGCTGAAGGTGGCAAACAGCCCCTATTACCGCACCGGCGAGGACGAAATCAGCAGCATCGAACAGGCGGTGCAGCGGCTCGGATTCGATCGCCTCAGTACCATCACGCTGAGCATACTGATGCGCCCGGTGTTCGACGTAAAACCCATTTACTTCAGGCAGTTCTCCAAGTATCTGTGGGAACACTCCCAGGACTGCGCCATCGCCTGCGCCGAACTGGCGCGCAAGGCCGGCGAGGATTATTTCACCGCCTATCTGGTGGGGCTGGTGCATGACATCGGCAAGCTGGTGATCTTCCAGGCCCTGATGAAGGCGATGAAGGAGGCACATCCCGATGTGCACCCCGACCCCAGGCTGGTCGGCACCATCGTCGATCGCACCTCGCTGCAGCTGTCCTGCGTCTCGCTCAAGCACTGGGAACTGCCCAAGGTGGTGCAGCTGGCCGTCTGTGATCAGGTGAAGGCCGGCGCTGATCCGGACAGGCTGGGCAAACTTTCCTATCTGCTGTATACGGCCAATCTGCTGAGCGAGTTCCATCTGTTGCTGACCGAGAACCGCCTGAGTGATGACGAGGCGGATGAGATTCTCGGCCAGTACGGGCTGTCGGCGGCCATGGTGCACGGCCTGTTCAAGGATTGACGTCGGCACCCATGCGTTTTGCAACCCTTGATGCCTGGCTGGCCTGGCAGGAAACCCTGCATCCCAGCGCGATCGATCTTGGACTGGAGCGGGTGGCGGCGGTGTTGCACCGCCTGCATCCCGCGCCGCCGCCCTTCGCGGTCATCACCGTGGGCGGCACCAACGGCAAGGGTTCCACCGTGGCCATGCTGGATGCGATCCTGCGCGCCGGCGGCTATCGGGTCGGTGCGTATACCTCACCCCATCTGTTGCGTTACAACGAGCGCGTGCGTCTCGACGGCAATGTTGTCGATGATGCCGCGTTGTGCACCGCTTTCGAGCGCATCGACCAGGCGCGCGGTGACATTTCGCTCACCTATTTCGAGTTCGGCACCCTCGCGGCGCTGGATATCTTCTGGCAAGGCGGGGTGGACGTGGCGATCCTGGAGGTGGGCATGGGCGGGCGGCTTGACGCGGTCAACGTCCTGGATGCCGATGTCGCCCTGGTCACCACCGTGGACATCGACCATGCCCAGTGGCTGGGGGACACCCGCGAGGCCATCGCCTTCGAGAAGGCCGGCATCTACCGCGCCGGCCGTCCGGCCGTCTACGGCAGCGTGGACGTGCCGCACTCCCTGCGTCAGCATGCCGCGGCGATCGGCGCCCGGTTGTACTGCTACGGCATGGATTTCGGCGCGACGCCGGAAGGTGAGGGCTGGCGCTGGTGGGGGGGAGGGCAGGAGCGCCATGCCCTGCCGCTACCGGCCCTGCGTGGTCGATCGCAATTGCAGAATGCCGCCGGTGTGTTGATGGCGCTGGCGGCGGTGGCGCATCGCCTGCCGCTCGACCAGGCACAGATCCGTGCCGGTCTGCTGGCCGCGACGCTGCCGGGGCGCTTCCAGATTCAGCCGGGCGAGGTCGTGCGTATCCTCGATGTGGCGCACAACCCGCAGGCAGCCGCCGAGCTGGCGGCCAATCTGGCGGCCATGCCCTGTGCAGGGCGGACCCTGGCGGTGGTGGGGATGCTGGCGGACAAGGACATGGCGGGCGCCCTGGGGCAACTGCGTGATGCCATCGACCACTGGTATGCCGCGGCCCTGCAGGTGCCGCGCGGCGCGACAACGGCGCAGCTGACGGCGGCGCTGGCGGCCGCCGGTGCGGGGGCTGAACGGGTTACCGCCTGCGGCGACGTCGCCGCGGCATTGGCACAGGCGCAGGCGGCGGCCCGGGCGGGAGACCGCATCGTCGTGTTCGGTTCCTTCTACACAGTGGCGGAGGCTTTGGCCCGCCCCGTATAATCAGCCCACCCTTCCTGAGCCCTGGCGAGGCACGGAGACTGACCTTGAACGAGCAGCTGAAAAAGCGTCTGGTAGGAGCCATCGTGCTGGTGGCGCTGGCGGTGATCTTCGTGCCCATGCTGCTGGAGGGGGACAAGCGCAATGACATCCCCATGTTCGGCAGCAATGTGCCGGAGGCGCCGGAAAGCCATGCCCCCATGGTCGACATCCCGTTGCAGGTGCCGCCGCCCCCGGTGGAGGCGCCTGTAGTGGTGGAGCGTGAACTGCCGCCGGAGCCGGAGCCGGAGCCGGCGCCCGTCGCCCCTGCCGCGCCGGTTGCACCGGCGCCAGCCCCCGCTCCCGTCGTGGCGCCCGCACCGGCAGCGCAGCCCAAACCGGCGGCTCCGGCACCGACGACAGTGAAGCCGGTCAAGCCGGCCGAGGTGGCCAGCAGCAAACCCGCCGCCGAGAGCTGGGCGGTGCAGGTGGGCAGCTTCTCCGAGCAGGCCAATGCCAGCCGCCTGCGCGACAGCCTGCGCGGCAAGGGTTATCCGGCGTATGTGGAGCGGGTCAAGCTGAGCAGCGGCACGGCCTATCGCGTGCGCGTCGGTCCGGTGCTGACCCGCGCCGATGCCGAGGCGATCCAGGCCAAGCTGGCGAAGCACGAGCAGCGCGGCATCGTGGTGCCGCATCCCTGAGTGACGATATGAAGCGCGAGAGGTGAGACAGCATACGGCTCACCTCTCGCGCGCCAGGCTTTTCTGATAGAATTGCGCCCTTTCCAGCTGCCACCTTGGAACCACTCCCCAGCCCCAACCAATGAACTGGGTCGATTTCGTCATTCTCGGCATCCTCGGGGTTTCCATCCTCATCAGCCTGTGGCGCGGCTTCACGCGCGAGGCGCTGTCCCTGGCCGGCTGGGTGCTGGCGGTGTGGGTGGCACTGATGTTCAGCGACAATCTGGAACACCTGCTGCGCGCGCAGATCGAAACCCCTTCGCTGCGCCTGATCGTCGCCTTTGCCATACTGTTTTTTCTCACCCTGCTGGTCGCCGCCTTCATCAACTATCTGGCGGTGCAGCTGATCAAGAAGACCGGACTGTCCGGCACCGATCGCGTCATCGGCATCGCCTTCGGTCTGGCGCGCGGCATCGTGCTGGTGACGGTGCTGGTGCTGCTGGCAGGGTTCACCAGCGTGCCACGTGACCCGTGGTGGCAGCGTTCGGCGTTGATGCACTATTTCCAGGATCTGGCGGTTTGGACGTGCGGCTGGCTGCCGCCGGAGATTGCCAAGAACATTCGTTACTGAAGACGCCCCGGCGTCCGTGGGAAACAGAGGTAGTTGCGATGTGCGGTATTATCGGCATGGTAGGCAAGAGTCCGGTCAATCAGGCCATCTATGACGGCCTGACCGTGTTGCAGCATCGCGGCCAGGACGCCGCCGGCATCATGACCTGCGACAACGGGCGGCTGCATCTGCGCAAGGACAACGGCCTGGTGCGCGATGTGTTCGAAAACCGCCACATGTACAAGTTGCAGGGCAACATGGGCATCGGCCATGTGCGCTATCCCACCGCCGGTTGCTCGTCGTCTGCCGAGGCACAGCCGTTCTACGTCAACTCGCCCTTCGGCATCGCCCTGGCCCACAACGGCAATCTCACCAATGCCGAGGCACTGAAGGAGGAGGTGTTCCGCGACGACCTGCGCCACATCAATACCACCTCCGACTCGGAGATCCTGCTCAACGTCTTCGCCCACGAGCTGCAGCGCCAGGGCAAGCTGCGCATCCTGCCGGACGACATCTTCGACGCGGTGGCGCGCGTCCACCAGCGCGTGAAGGGCGGCTATGCGGCAGTGGCGATGATCATCGGCTACGGCATCGTGGCCTTCCGCGACCCCTATGCCATCCGTCCGCTGTTCATCGGCAAGCGCACTACCTGCGAGGGCGATGAGTATGTGGTGGCCTCGGAGAGTGTGGCGGTGGATGCACTCGGTTTCGATCGCGTGCGTGACGTCATGCCGGGTGAGGCGGTATTCATCGGCGAGGACGGTTCCTTCCATGCCCGCCAGTGCTTTGATGCCCCGGTGACCTCGCCGTGCATCTTCGAATATGTGTACTTCGCCCGCCCCGACTCCATCATCGACGGCATCTCGGTGTACAAGGCACGCCTGCGCATGGGCGAGAAGCTGGCGCACAAGATCAAGCGCGTGTTCCCCGATCACGACATCGACGTGGTGATCCCGATTCCCGATACCAGCCGCACTTCGGCCCTGCAGCTGTCCTACGAGCTGGGCGTGCTGTATCGCGAGGGCTTCATCAAGAACCGCTACATCGGCCGCACCTTCATCATGCCCGGGCAGAAGCAGCGCAAGAAGTCGGTGCGCCAGAAACTCAATGCCATTTCCCTGGAGTTCAAGGGCAAGAATGTGCTGCTGGTGGACGACTCCATCGTGCGCGGCACCACCTCCAAGGAGATCATCCAGATGGCGCGCGACGCCGGTGCCAACAAGGTGTATTTTGCCTCGGCGGCCCCTCCGGTGCGTTTCCCCAACGTCTACGGCATCGATATGCCGACCTCGGCGGAGCTGATTGGCTATGGCCGCGATGAGCAGCAGATCGCCGATGCCATCGGCGCCGACTGGCTGGTTTATCAGGACCTCGATGATCTGGTCGATGCCGTGCTGCACAAGAAGAACAAGGCGGTGACCCAGTTCGAGGCCTCGGTATTCGACGGCAAGTACATCACTGGCGATGTCACGCCGGAGTATCTGGCCGGTCTGGAGCGGGCCCGTTGCGAGGCCTCCAAGGAGCAGCGCGAGCGCGAGGAGAGCGCCATCATCGAGGTGCATAACAACGATTGATTGACAGTGCGTCGATGATTACCTAATCTCCACTTCAGCGCCGATTTGACTCAGCTTGCGGGCGCTTAACAAATACGGCTAAAGCGAGGGCGAAAAACCCGCTTTGGCTCCAAGCCGGCGGGTTTTTTTGTGCCTGAAGTAATTGGTCCGCAAATGAACGCGAATGCACGCAAATGATGTCAAGGCGTTGGCGGGGCAAGGTTTCCGCGGAGAGAGTGAGCGGGCTTTTCGGGGCAGCGGCTTTTATTTGCGTGTTTTGCGTTCATTTGCGGACTGCATGTTTTTAATGCGTGGAAGGTGACGAAATGGAACAACAGGATTTCGACGAATGGGGCTTTGACACCCTGGCGGTGCGTGCCGGGCAGGTGCGTACGGCGGAAGGCGAGCACAGCGAGGCGATCTTCCCCACCTCCAGTTTCCGCTTCGACAGTGCGGCCCAGGCGGCGGCGCGCTTCGGCGGCAGCGAGGCGGGCAACATCTATTCCCGTTTCACCAACCCCACGGTGCGCACCTTCGAGGAGCGCCTGGCGGCGCTGGAAGGGGGCGAGCGTTGCGTGGCCACCAGCTCGGGCATGGCGGCGATCCTGTCCACCTGCATGGGGCTCCTGAAGGCCGGCGATCACATCGTCTCCTCGCGTGCCATCTTCGGCTCCACCGTGGTGCTGTTCGACAATTTCATGGGCCGTTTCGGCGTGCAGACCAGCTATGTGCCGCTCACCGATCTGGCGGCGTGGGAGGCGGCGATCCGCCCCAACACGCGCCTGCTGTTCGTGGAGACGCCGTCCAATCCGCTCACCGAGGTGGCAGACATCCGCGCCCTGGCCGACATCGCCCATCGCCACGGCTGCCTGCTGGCGGTGGACAACTGCTTTTGCACGCCCGCGCTGCAGCGGCCGCTGGAGCTGGGGGCCGATATCGTGATCCACTCCGCCACCAAGTACATCGATGGCCAGGGGCGCTGCCTGGGCGGCGCGGTGGTGGGCAGTGAGGCGCTGGTGGGCAAGGAGGTGTTCGGTTTTCTGCGCACCGCCGGTCCCAGCATGAGCCCGTTCAATGCCTGGGTGTTTCTGAAAGGACTGGAGACGCTCAAGTTGCGCATGCAGGCGCACAGCGCCAATGCCATGGCCCTGGCGCACTGGCTGGAGCAACAGCCGCAGGTGGCGCGGGTCTACTATCCGGGCCTGAGTTCGCACCCGCAGCATGAACTGGCGTCCCGCCAGCAGAAGGGGTACGGCGGTATCGTGGCCTTCGAGGTCAAGGGCGGGCGCGAGCAGGCCTGGGCGGTGATCGACGCCACGCGCATGCTCTCCATCACGGCCAATCTGGGCGATGCCAAGAGCACCATCACCCATCCTGCCACCACCACCCACGGCCGCCTGTCGCCGGAGCAGAAGAGCGAGGCCGGTATCGGCGAAGGTCTGATCCGCATCTCCGTCGGCCTGGAGGAGGTGGATGACATCAAGGCGGATCTGGCGCGTGGCCTGGCGCTGATCTGAGTGCTTTTCTGACATATGTTCCGCCACAGGCCCCTGTGGCGGACACCATCTCCCCGGTTTGCGGCCTTTCGTGACAGCTCCCGGCATCTGGCGTAAGCTCGATTGCGCCGCACCGCAGAGTGTGGTCATAACGACAATACCGCGCGGCAGGCCCCGGCCTGTGGAGGCGGGAGGAGAGGAGCATGGGCAAGACCATTTACGTGGGCAATCTGCCGTTCAGTGCCAGTGAGGAGCAGGTGAGTGAACTGTTCGCCGCCTTTGGCGCAGTGACGGCGGTGAAGCTGGTCAATGATCGTGAAACCGGCCGTTTCCGCGGCTTCGCCTTCGTCGAGATGGGCGAGGGGGCCGAGGCTGCGATCCGCGAACTGGATGGCAAGGAGTTCGGCGGCCGCGCACTGCGCGTCAATGAAGCCAAGGAGCGCGCGCCGCGTTCCGGCGGTGGCATGCGCCGTCGCTCCCCCTACCGCACTGCCTGAGACATTCCCCGGCCGTTTCCTGTCGGTGCCCGGTGCGGCGCCGCTGCGATCCCTTTGCCACCATGATTCCTGAACCGCGTCATCTGCTGCTGGAGCTCTATGCCGCCGCCCTGCGGGCGGTGGACGGTCGTGTCGCCGTGCGGGAGCGACTGGCGCACTATGCGGCGGCGGGGCCGGTCTACGTCGTGGCCATCGGCAAGGCCGCACCGGCCATGATGCAGGGGGCGCTCGACGCCCTCGATGCACGCCTGGCTCGCGCCCTGGTGATTACCAAGCAGGGTTACGCCGGGCCCGGCCCGGTGGATACCCGTCTGCAGGTGCTGGAGGCGGAGCATCCCGTGCCCGGCAGCGGCAGCCTGGCGGCCGGTCGGGCCCTGCTGGAGTTCCTGGCCGTGCTGCCGCCGCAGGCGCCGGTCGTTTTTCTGATCTCCGGGGGAACCTCGGCCCTGGTGGAGGTGCCGTTCCCCGGTATCGATGCGAGGCAGTTGCAGGAGGCCAATGACTGGCTGCTGGCCAGCGGCTGGGATATCGGCCGCGTCAACCGCGTGCGCCGCGCGCTGTCCTGTATCAAGGGCGGGCGGCTGGCCGAACGGCTGGGCGGACACCAGGTGCTCAACCTGCTCATCTCCGACGTGCCGGGGGATGAGGCGGCCATCATCGGCTCCGGCCTGCTGGTGGCTCCACGCCCCGGGGATGTTCTGAGCGGGACCGATGTGCAGGCACTGCCGGCATGGCTGCGTGCCCTGCTGGCGGATGCGCCGCCGTCCGCCGCGGAGAGCTTCAGCCACATTCGCACCGAGATAGTGTGCAGCAACCGTGATGCCCGCGTGGCGGCCATCGCATCCGGCCAGGCCCGGGGGCTGGCAGTCCATGGCAGCGATGTCCTGCTGCAGGGGGACGCCGCCGCTAGCGGCCGTGACCTGGCCGCGCAGGTACTGGCCGGCCCGCCCGGCCTGTATGTGTGGGGTGGCGAGACCACGGTGCGCCTGCCGCCACAGCCGGGACGCGGCGGCCGCTGTCAGACCCTGGCCCTGGCGGCGGCGCAGGTGCTGGCCGGTTCTGCCGTGGTGCTGCTGGCCGCCGGCACCGACGGCAGCGATGGCCCCGGCGAGGACGCCGGGGCCCTGGTGGACGGGGAGAGCATCGCGCGGGGTGAGCTGGAGTGTTTCGTTGCGCGCGATTGTCTCGCCCGCGCCGATGCCGGCAGTTTCCTGGAGGCCAGCGGCGATCTGTTGCAGACCGGTCCCACCGGCAGCAATGTGATGGACTTGGTGCTGGCGCTGAAACCGGCGTGAATGTTGTTCGGTGCTCGGGCTAGAATGGCGCGCCATGACCGCAACCAATCTGTTCGATGCCGCCCTCGACTGCCTGCGGGCCGGTGAAGCCGAAGACAAGGTGGCGCTGACCCGTGCCGTGGCCCGGGCCTGGCGCGAGGGACGCCTGACGCGGGAGGAGGCCACGCCTGTTGCCACCGTCGCCGCGCCCGGCCGGCCCGCCCGCCTGCGTCTGGTGCTGCCGCGCGAGCTGCCGCAGCGCCGCCCCGACAGCGTGGAGGGGCGCGCCATCCTGTTCCACGCCCTCACCCATATCGAATTCAACGCCATCAATCTGGCCTGGGATGCGGTGTACCGTTTCCGCGCCATGCCGGCGGCCTTCTACGACGACTGGATCCGCGTGGCCGAGGAGGAGGCCAGTCATTTCGAGCTGCTGCGTGCTCACCTCAACACGCTGGGTGCGGAGTACGGTGACTGGCCCGGCCACAACGGCCTGTGGGAGATGGCGCTGAAGACCGCGCATGACCCGCTGGTGCGCATGGCGCTGGTGCCGCGCTGCCTGGAGGCGCGCGGGCTGGACGTGAATCCCGGCATCCAGGACAAACTGCGCGCAGTGGGCGATACGGAGGGTTGCGCGCTGCTCGATATCATCCTGCGTGACGAGATCGGCCATGTCGCCATCGGCGATCGCTGGTTCCGCCATCTGTGCGCTGAGCGGGGGCTGGCGGTGGAGACCACCTATCGCGGCCTGATCGATGAATACATGAAAGGGCCGCTGAAGGGGCCGTTTCATCTGGAGGCGCGCCGCCGGGCGGGATTTTCCGAGGCCGAGCTGGCCTACTTGCAAGGTGTGGGATGAGGGGGACGATGATGTGGCAGCGGAGCTGGGTGTTTGGTCTGTCGCTGGTATGCGGCATGGCCTGGGCGCAGGACGCAACCATGGTGTTGTATCAGGTGATGGAGCCGGGCTTCGAGCCGTACAGCTCGCGGCTGATCGTTACGCCGCGCTACATGCGCCTGGATGACGGCGATGCCGCCAGCAATTTCGTGCTGTTCGATCGCCAGAAAAACATCATCTACAGCGTGACACACGGCGATCGCACCGTGCTGGAGATCCATCCCCAGGCGGTGACGGTGGCGTCTCCGGTGGCGCTGGAGCGCAGGCATGTGCAGGTGGCCACCGAGGAGGCGATGCCTGCCATTGCCGGCAGGATCCCGCAGCAGTACCGTCTCAGCGTCAACGGCGAACTGTGCTATGAGACGGTGGCGGTAGACGGCTTGCTGCCCGACGTGGTGCAGGCGCTGACGGCCTTCCGCGGCGTGCTGGCGGGGGAGAATGCACGCATTCTGGTCGACGTGCCCGCCGATATGCACGATCCCTGCGATCTGGCGCTGAAC
The DNA here is from genome assembly GCA_040755915.1 of Pseudomonadota bacterium. Taxonomy (GTDB): domain Bacteria; phylum Pseudomonadota; class Gammaproteobacteria; order Thiohalomonadales; family Thiohalomonadaceae; genus Sulfurivermis. The sequence goes on from JBFLWM010000001.1 coordinate 36,381, forward strand.
ACCTACGCCCCGGCCTGGCAGCTGCAGTTCGGTCTGCCGGTGCAGGAACACGACCCCCAGGGCAAGGGTCAACTGCTGATGGATTTCAGTACCGAGTATCCGGCGGAGGCGGGCTTGTTCAAGCTGCCCAAGGGCTACCAGCACTATTCGCCCGGGCGCTGAACGGCTTCAGGCACGAGATACGAAGGGGCGCGACGTGGGGACGCGGGCTTAGTTTTCGTCCCTCGTCCCTTGTCCCTCGCACCTGTACTCTTCCAGCCGGCAGCCGGTTTCGTCGCAGTGCAGCACGCTGCCGTGTTCTTCCCACGCGCCCAGCACCAGGCGTTCCGCACCACCCGGCAGGGCGTGTACACCGGGGCGATGGGTATGGCCGTGAATCAGGCGGCCGACATGATACTGGTGCAGGTACGTCGCCACGGTTTCCCCGTTCACGTCCATCACGTACCCGGCCTTGCGCCCGGTTTCCTCGCGGCTGGTGTCGCGCAGCTGGCGTGCGAAGGCGATGCGCTCTTCCGCCGACTTGGTCAGGAAGGCGTCGAGCCAGCGCGGGTCGCGGATCTGGCGCCGCATCTCCTGGTAGGGCAGATCATCGCTGCACAGCAGATCGCCGTGCATCAGCAGGGTGGGGCGGCCATGCAGGTCGATGACGCTGGGATCGGGCAGCAGGGTGCAGCCAGTGCGGCGGGCGAATTCCGCACCGAGCAGGAAGTCACGGTTGCCGTGCATCACGTATACCGGCACGCCGCTGTCGGTGAGCTCGCGCAGGGCCGCGAGTATGCCCTGATATTCCGGCAGTACCAGATCGTCACCCAGCCAGGCCTCGAACAGATCGCCCAGGATGTACAGTGCCTCGGCCGTCGTGGCCGGGCCGGCGAGAAAATGCCGGAACAGACCGTCGGCCGGGGTGCGCTCGCCCTGCAGGTGCAGGTCGGAGACGAACAGGGTGGCCATGGGATCAGTCGGTGATCTCGACCTTCTCGATGACGATGGGCTCGACGGGCACGTCCTGGTGGAAGCTGACGCGGCCGGTGGCCACGCCCTTGATGCGGTCGACCACGTCCATGCCATCCACCACCTTGCCGAACACGCAGTAGCCCCAGCCGTCGCCGCTCGGCGCGCGGTGGTTGAGGAAGCCGTTGTCCTTGACGTTGATGAAGAACTGGGCGGTGGCGGAGTGCGGATCGTTGGTGCGCGCCATGGCAATGGTGCCGCGCTCGTTCTTCAGGCCGTTGTCGGCCTCGTTCTTGATGGGCTCGTGGGTCGGCTTGTTGATCATGCCGCTATCGAGGCCGCCGCCCTGGATCATGAAACCGTCGATGACACGGTGGAAGATGGTGCCGTCGTAGAAACCCTCGCGCGCATAACGCTCGAAGTTGGCGACGGTGGCCGGGGCCTTGGCGGCGTCGAGTTCGAGGGTGATGACGCCCATGCTGGTGTGCATCTTGATCATGCTGGCTCCTGATTATTTGCTGTTGGCGGCGTCGAGCACGACGGCCTGTTGAATGATGACGGGTTCCACCGGCACGTTCTGGTGATAGCCGACGGTGGTGGTCGGCACGCCCTTGATGGCCTTGACCACGTCCATGCCGCTTACCACGCGGCCGAAGACGGCATAGCCCCACGCACGCGGGGTCTTCTCGCGGAAGTCGAGCGGTGTGTTGTTGTTGACGTTGATGAAGAACTGGGCCGTGGCCGAGTGCGGGTCGCTGGTACGCGCCATGGCGATGGTGCCGATGGTATTGCGCAGGCCGTTGTCTGCCTCGTTCATGACCGGGGGGCGGGTTTCCTTCTGCAGCATGTTGGGGGTGAAGCCGCCGCCCTGAATCATGAAGTCGTCAATAACCCGATGGAAGATGGTGCCGTCGTAGAAGCCGGTCTGCACGTAACGCAGGAAATTTTCCACCGTCTTGGGGGCCTTGGCGCGGTCCAGCTGCAGGACGATGTCGCCCTTGTTGGTGACCAGGCGCACGCGCGGATTGGCGTCGTCGGCCCAGACAGCGGTGCTCAGACCGAGCAGCAGGGCGCACAGGAAAGCGGTAAGGCGATGCATGGCGAGACTCCCTAAATCCTGAGTGAGGCGCAATGATAGCAGCCCCGGACACGGGGCAGAAGGCACCGGCGCCTTCTGCCGCCCCCGCCGGACTGATATCATGCCCCCTCCACGGCATCGAGCAGCGGCGGCGGATATCCGGACCATGAGCTACCAGCACAATCTGCACATCCACAATAACCTCACCAAGGGCAAGGAGCCGTTCCGGCCCATCGATCCCAGGCGGGTACGCATGTATGTGTGCGGCATGACGGTGTACGACTACTGTCACATCGGTCATGCCCGTGTACTGGTGGTGTTCGACGTCATCAGCCGCTATCTGCGCCAGATCTATGGTGCCGAGCACCTGACCTACGTGCGCAACATCACCGACATCGACGACAAGATCATCAAGCGCGCCAACGATAACGGCGAGCCATACACCGCGCTGACCGAGCGCTTCATCGGGTTCATGAACGAGGATGCCGATGCCCTCGGCGTGCAGCGCCCCGACCAGGAGCCGCGCGCCACGCTGCACATCCAGGAAATCCTCGACATGATTCGTGCCCTGGTGGACAAGGGCTATGCCTATGCCGCCGGCAACGGCGACGTGTACTACGATGTCAGCAAGTTCGAGCATTACGGCCAGCTATCCGGCAAGAATGTGGAAGACCTGCGCGCCGGCGAGCGTGTGGCGGTGGACGAGGCCAAGGACGACCCGCTGGACTTCGTGCTGTGGAAGGCGGCCAAGCCGGGCGAGCCGTACTGGGATTCGCCCTGGGGGCCGGGCCGTCCCGGCTGGCATATCGAATGCTCCGCCATGTCCACCCAGGCCCTGGGCCATCACTTCGATATTCACGGCGGCGGCCTCGACCTGCAGTTCCCACACCATGAAAACGAGATCGCCCAGTCCGAGGCGGCCTGCGGCTGCAAGTACGTCAATTACTGGATCCACAACGGCTTCGTGCGCGTGGACAACGAAAAGATGTCCAAGTCGCTGGGCAACTTCTTCACCATCCGCGATGTGCTGCAGAAGTACGACCCGGAGGTGGTGCGCTACTTCATCCTCGCCAGCCACTACCGCAGCCCGCTGAATTACTCCGACCAGCACCTGGACGGCGCCAAGGCGGCGCTCACCAGTCTGTACACTGCGCTGCGTGGTCTGGTGCTGCCGGCGGCGGACGAGGGGCTGGGCGACTATGCCGCGCGGTTCTATGCGGCGATGGACGACGATTTCGCCACGCCGGAGGCGATGGCGGTGCTGTTCGACCTGGCGCGCGAGGTGAACCGCCTGCGTGGCGGCGATGAGAGCGCCGCGGTACAGCATGGCGCGTTGCTCAAGCACCTGGCCGGTCTGCTCGGCCTGCTGCAGCGCGAGCCGCAGGCCTTCCTGCAGGGCGGTGCGGCAGGCGGCCTGGCCGATGCCGAGATCGAGCGCCTCATCGCCGAGCGCCTGGCGGCGCGCAAGAACAAGGATTGGGCCACCTCCGATCGGATCCGCGACGAGCTGAAGGCGCAGGGTGTGGTGCTGGAGGATGGTGCCGGCGGCACCACCTGGCGCCGTGCCTGAATCCCGCTGTCCGGGGCGGGATGCAGTACGCCGCCCCGCGTCCTGTCATCGCTGAAACCGTTGTGCCAAACGACATGGAACGTTTTCGCTTTACCCCCTATCTCCTGTTCAGCCTGGCCGGTGCTGCGGTCGCTGCGGCACTGCTGCTGGTGACGCTGTGGCTGGTGCAGCTGGAAGAGGACAAGGTGCGCGAGGAGCGCCGCGCACAGGCGGTGTCCCAGCTGAGCACGGTGCGCGCGCGCCTGGAGGGCATCGTCAATTCCACCCTCTATCTCACCCGTGGCCTGGTCGCCCACATAGCGGCGCGCGGCGATATCGGCAATGCCGAGTTCGATGATCTGGCGCGGGAGCTGATGAGCCATAGTCGCCACATCCGCAACATCGGTCTCGCCCGTGGCAACGTGATCTCCCACATGTACCCCCTGCAGGGCAACGAAGGCGCCCTCGGCCTGCGCTATCTGGATACGCCGGCGCAGCGCCCCGCCGTGCTGCGTGCCATGGAGAGCCGCCGTACCGTGCTGGCCGGTCCGGTGGACCTGGTGCAGGGGGGGCGCGGCTTCATCAACCGCACTCCCATCTATCTGACGCCCCCGCAGGGGCAGTCCGGCAGCGGTGCCTATTGGGGCATGGCCAGCATCGTCATCGACGCCGATTCCCTGCTGCGTGATGCCGGATTGCAGGATGATTCCTGGCTGGTGTTTGCCCTGCGCGGCAAGGATGGTCTGGGGGCCTCCGGTGAGGTGTTTCTCGGCGATGCGGCCTTGTTCGAGCGCGACCCGGTGGTGCTGGAGATTCTGTTGCCGGAAGGCTACTGGCAGCTGGCGGCCATCCCGCACGATGGCTGGGAGCCGCCGCTGGCCTATGTGCCGGTGATGTTGCTGGGCGGTCTGCTGGTGGCCGCGCTGTTGGGCATGCTGGTCTATACCCTGTTGCGCGACCGTTATCGCCTGCGTCTGGCCCGGGATGAGGCGGAGCGCGCCAATCGCGCCAAGAGCACCTTCCTCGCCACCATGAGCCATGAAATCCGCACGCCGCTCAATGGCATTCTGGGCATGGCGAGCCTGTTGTCACACAGCCGCCTGGATGAGCAGCAGCAGGAATTCGTCGAGGCCATTGCCAGCTCCGGTCGGGTATTGAGCAATCTGTTGGGGGATGTCCTGGATCTGTCGCGCATCGAGGCCGGCAAGCTGGAGCTGGAGGCGGGAGATTTCGACTTGCAGCGGCTGGTGGACGGGCTGTTCGTGTTGCTTGCGCCGCAGGCGGCGGCCAAGCAGCTGCAATTCGTTACCGAGATGGATGATGATGTGCCACAGCACGTGCATGGCGATGCCAACCGCCTGCATCAGGTGCTGCACAATCTGCTCAACAACGCCATCAAGTTCACCCCGGCGGGGCGGGTGGTGCTGGCGGTGCGCTGCCTGGCGGTGGAGGGGGCGCAATTCTGGCTGGAGTGCACGGTTTCCGATACCGGCATCGGCATTGCCCCGGAAATGCAGCACCGTCTGTTTCGTGCCTTCGAGCAGGCCGACAGCTCGATCACGCGCCGCTTCGGCGGCAGCGGCCTGGGTCTGGCGATCTGCAAGCATCTGGTGGAGGCGATGGGTGGCAGCATCACGCTGGACAGCCAGCCGGGACAGGGCAGCAGTTTCCGGGTGTTGCTGCCGCTGCGTCTGGGGACGGACGAGCGGGCGCCTGCTGTAGCTGCCGACAGCACGCATCTGCACGTGCTGCTGGCAGAGGATCAGGAGATCAACCGCAAGGTAGCGGCGGGGCTGCTGCAACAGCAGGGTTGCCGCGTCACCTTTGCCGCCAACGGCCAGGAAGCGTTGACCGCCCTGCAGGGGGATGAGTTCGACGTGGTGCTGATGGATGTGCAGATGCCGGAAATGGACGGCATCGAGGCGGCGCGGCGCATCCGCCAGTTGCCCGATCAGCGCAAGGCGCAGATCCCCATCGTGGCCCTGACCGCCCATGTCATGCGTGAGGATGTGGAGCGCTTCCTCGCCGCCGGCATGGACGCCATCGTGGAAAAGCCGCTGGACATGGAAAAACTGAACATGGAACTGGCGCGCCTGGTGACCCGTCGTCAGTAGCTGCCGCCCTGGCCGGCAGCGGCCAGCAGACGCCGGGTGGCCTCGTCATCGACCCGCAGCCGCCCCTGATGCACCGCCTCCTGGCGATTCAGACGCTCCATTTGTTCATCGCCGAACCCGGTCTCGTCCAGCTGCCGCACATAGTCTTCATAGGACATGATGGATACCTCCCGCCGCCGGCTCTTGTAGGGTTTATCGGCGCCGGGGGATATTTGTTTAGGCCGCTTGTTTTCCGCCGTCCGCTCCATTAGCCTGCGGCGACACTGGGCACTGAGACCCGGAGGGAGAGCGACATGACAAGTGCAGAACAGTTGAACCGGCAGTTTGGTATCGATGGCAAGGTGCGTCTCGTCGAGCGCGGCGACGGCTTCGTGATGATCGAGGTGCGCACCGCACAGGGGCAGGCCGACATCGCCCTGCAGGGCGCGCACGTCACCACCTGGGCGCCGCAGGGGCAGGCGCCGGTGGTGTGGGTAAGCGAGCAGGCCAAGTATGCGGCGGGCAAGTCGATACGCGGTGGTGTGCCGGTGTGCTGGCCGTGGTTCGGCCCGCACGCCAGCAATGCCAAGTTGCCAGGTCACGGTTACGCACGCACCGTCGACTGGCGCCTGCTGCGGGTCACTTCGCTGGATGACGGCCGTATTCAGCTGATCTTCGAACTGATCGACACGCCGGCCACACGCGCGCAGGAGTCGCATCCGTTGCGTGTGCGCAATACGGTTACCGTCGGCGCCAGCCTGCAGGTGGAGCTGGAAACCACCAATCTCGGTACCGCGCCCTACGTGCTGGGCGATGCGCTGCACACCTACTTCCATGTCGGTGACGTGACCCGGGCCACCGTGCACGGCCTGGAAGGCTGTGCCTATATCGACAAGGTGGACGGCGGGGCGCGCAAGCAGCAGGGGGGGCCGGTGACCATCGCCGGCGAAGTGGATCGCATCTATCTCGGCACCGGCAACTGTTGCGAGATTCGCGACCCGGTGCTCCAGCGCCGTATCGTCATCCGCAGCCGCAACAGTGCCTCCACCATCGTGTGGAACCCGGGCGTCGAGAAGGCGACCAAGATGGGTGACTTCGGCAGCGACGGTTATCTGCGCATGCTGTGCGTGGAAACGGCCAACGCGGCGGAAGATGTGGTGAACCTCGCGCCGGGTGCGCAGCATCGCCTGGTGGCCGAGTATTCCTGCGCCGGCATCTGACCGCCGCGGCCATGGAGGTGCTGTATCTGCTGGCCCTGGCCGCCATGGCCATGGCGGCATGGAGGCTGGGGCGGTCCGCGGCGCGTCGGCGCCGCGCCGCCTATATCGATGATTTCGCGTTTCACCCCGCAGTGCTGAACAAGTTTCGCGAGGTGCGCCCCGGCCTGACAACGGCGCAGGAAGAACTGGTGCTGGCGGCACTGCGCGACTATTTCCATCTCTGCAACACGGCCGGTCGGCGCATGGTGGCGATGCCGTCGCAGGTGGTGGACGATGCCTGGCATGCCTTCATCCTGTTCACCCGCGCCTACGAGCAGTTCTGCCGCCGCGCCTTCGGCCGTTTTCTGCACCATACCCCGGCCGAGGCGATGGCGGCGCCGACCCTGGCCCAGGATGGCATCAAGCGCGCCTGGCGCCTGGCCTGCGCGCGTGACGGCATCGATCCGAAGCAGCCGTTGCGCCTGCCCCTGTTGTTCTCCATCGACAGTGATCTCGATATCCCCAACGGCTTCCGCTACACCCTGAACTGCGCGGTGACCACAGGCACGCAGAATGCCGGCAGCTACTGCGCCTCGCACATCGGCTGCGACGGCAGTGGTTGCGGCGGGGGTCTCGGGGATGGCGCCGGTTGTGGCGGCGATGGCGGCGGAGGGTGCGGCGGCGATTGAGCGCGTTGCGCTGCTAGCCGCGGGTGCGGAAAAAACCGGTCAGGCTCATGCGCTCGCGCGTGGCGGGCAATACCTCGTGCCAGCGCCCCTCGGTGACGAACACCGCCAGGGTGCCGCTCTCCGGCAACACGTCCACATGGGGGCCGACACCGGCCTCGTCCAGATACAGGCGCAACTGGCCGCCGTCCTCTTCCTTCCAGTCTTCGTTGAGATACAGCACTGCGGTAAGGGTTCGCTCCTCGCTGCCGCGGAAGCGGTCGAGGTGTTTCTGGTAAAACGTGCCCGGCGGATAGACGGCGAAGAAGGCCTCGAACTGGAACAGGCCGAGGTACAGCGTGCGGTTCACCGCCTGACGCAACTGTTCCATGATGGCGAAGTACTGCTGTTGCTGAGGCGTATCGGGAATGGTGGGGTCGAGCCAGCAGACGTGGTCGCTGCGCACCTCGGGACGGATGCGCAGCTCTGCGCCGCGCCCGACGCCGGCGTGGCGGAACTCGCCGCCCTGCCAGCGGATGAGGCACTCGGCGCGCAGCATGGCGGCAGTGGCGCTGTCGAGGAAGTTCTTCTGCACCGACCAGCCCTGGCTGATCAGGTCATCCAGGATCGGTATGAGGCGCAGGTCCTCGTCGTTGGCGGTCGGGGTCAGGATCATCGCGGTGGGGCGTCAGATATGGGACTCTTCCGCCGCTGTCATGTGATGCCGGCCATACACCTGCGGCAGCAGCGAACCGGCGAGCATGCCGACAAAGGCAAACAGCAGGCCGACGAGCTGCGGTGGCCACATGCTGTCGCCTTCCGGCAGGAACAGTTCCATCAGGATCCACGACCCCAGACCCAGCACGATGGCCAGCATGGCCCCCTGTGTGGTGGCGCGTTTCCAGTAGATGCCGAACACCAGCGGAATGAAGGCCGACACCAGGGTAACCTTGTAGGCGTTTTCCACCATGTGGTGAATGGTGGTGTCGGAGGACAGGGAGTACAGGGTGACCAGCACCGCAAAGCTCGCCACCACGACGCGCGTCAGCCACAGGAAGCGGCGATCGTCCATCGGACCGACGAGATTCTTGATCACGTTCTCCGAGATGGTCACCGATGGCGCCAGCAGGGTACCGCTGGCGGTACTCATGATCACCGACAGCAAGGCGCCGTAGAAGATGATCTGCGCATACAGCGGCAGATGTTCCTTGATCAGCGTGGGGAGGATCAGCTGCGAGTCTTCTTCGATCAGGCGGCTGACCATTTCCGGGTCAATCAGCGTCGCGGCATAGGCCAGGAACAGCGGCACCGCAGCAAACACGAAGTAGGCGCTGCCGCCGATGATCGTTCCATGCACGGCGATCTTCTCGCTGCGTGCCGAGTTGACGCGCTGGAATACGTCCTGCTGCGGTATTGAGCCGAAACCCATGGTGATCCAGGCGGCGATGAAGCCGAGCCATTCGGCGGCGCTGAAAGCGGGCCAGAACTCGAACTTGCCGGCCTCGCTGGCGTGATTGACCACGGTGGCGACACCGCCGGCCTGATCGGAGACCAGCACCGCGATGAACAGCAGGCCGAGGACGATGATCACCATCTGCACGGCGGTGGTGAAGGCCACCGACCACATGCCGCCGAACAGGGTGTAGAGCAGGACCACCGAGGCGCCGATGACCATGCCGAGGGACTGCGATATGCCGCCGTCGGTGAGCACGTTGAATACGACGCCCAGCGCCGTGATCTGCGCCGCCACCCAGCCGAGGTAGGACAGGGCAATGCAGATGGAGGTGATCATTTCCACCGGCCGGTTGTAGCGGTTGTGGTAGAAGTCGCCGATGGTGAGCAGGTTCATGCGGTACAGGGGCCGCGCGAAGAACAGGCCGAACAGGATCAGGCACAGCGAGGCGCCGAAGGGGTCGGACACCAGGCCGGAAAGGCCGTCGGTAAGGAAGGTGGCCGAGATGCCGAGCACCGTTTCGGCGCCGAACCAGGTGGCGAACACCATGGCGAACACCATGAACATCGGCAGGTGGCGTCCGGCCACGATGTAGTCGCGCGAGTTGTGTACGCGCATCGCTGCCATCAGGCCGAGGCCGATGGAGATCACCAGATAGCCAATCACGAACCAGAGCAGCATAGGCGCCTCATGCGCAGGTTATTGTTGGAAGTGCGAAAAATAGCGCGCACCGGACAACGAGGCAACAGGAAAAAACAGGCCGTTGTGCACCATTTCCGGGCATCACCAGCCGCCGCCGCCACCACCACCGCCGCCGCCACCCGAAGAGCCGCCGCCCCCGCCGCCCGAGCTGGAGCCGGGGGCGCTGGAAGACGATGAGATGGCGCTGCTCATGGCGCCGCCGAGGCTGCCGGCAAAGCCGCCCAGGTCATGGCTGCTGAAGTGGCTGCCGCGGTACCAGGACGGCTGGTAGTCCTGCCGCTCGGCACTGAGCCGGGCGAATACCGCGGCGAATCGTTCGGCCCAACGCTGCTCCACGTCCAATGCCATGGCGTAGGGCAGCAGGCGCTCGAACAGCTGCGGAGTTTTCTCCGGCGGATGCCTGAGCTGCAGCTCGTCCTTCTCCGCCACATCGAGATACAGGCGCAGGCCTTCGACCTTGTCGAGCAGCTTGCGTCCGGCCAGTGTCGGTGCCTTGAGCAGATGGTAGAAGGCGAAGTTGAGCACAAGCACGCCCAGCAGGATGGCGACCATGCTCGGTGAGGTGAACTGGAGCAGGGCCCAGAGGCCGAAGCCCTCGCCGGCGAGGAAGGGAATGCTGAAGGCCGTGATGCCGATGGCGCCGAGGAAGCTGCCGCCATGGAAGGCATTGCGCCAGGCCGTGACGGCGCCGATGACCAGCACGGTGACGCCGACACTCCAGCCGCTGAGCCAGACCAGCATGAAGATGCCGGCGAAGGCCTCCTCTCCCTGCGGCAGCTGCATGGCGGCAAGGGCCAGGGTGGCGAGGGAGATCAGGATGCCGGGCAGCAGCCAGGCACTGTTGGTGACGAAAAACAGTTTTTCGTAATGGCGTTTCAGCGCCGCCTTGTGGGCGTCGATGGCCGTCTTGATGCGGCGATGGTTTTCCTGCTTGAAGGTGATGCTGGCGGAGGAATCGAACAGGTGCTTGAGCAGGGCGTGCTCGCCCGGGGCCAGTTCGCTGGTCGGCGTCTTTTCACGGTGGGCAGTGTAATGGCCGTTGAGGTAATCGATGCGCACCAGTCCCTTGACGGCCAGCCCGACCAGGGCCGCGGCAAAGGCCTTGTGGTCATAGCCCATGCGGCGGATGAAGCGCAGCGAAGCGGGGGGGAACTGCGGTGGCGGCTCGTACTGCGGGATGATGACGCCGGGCTCCGGATCGCGGCCGAACCGGTGCCACACCATCAGGTAATAGAAGGTGAGCAGCAGCAGGCCGCCGCCCGCCACCAGCAGTTCCCGGTTGTCGTCGAGGAGGTAACCGAGCTGTTCCTGTTGTGTCGGTGCGTGCACATGACCCTTGGGCCATCCCACGACGATGGTCAGGCCCTCCTGCGGCCACAACGGCTGTGTGGTCTCGAACCAGGCCATGGCCTGATCGGTCTGGGCGGCGCGATACAGCCGGCCCTGGCTGCCGGCGGGGCCGGTATAGGCCTCCAGGGTGAGCGTGCTGTCACCCAGCGAGGGCGGCAGCTGTACGGTGGCCTCGGCGTGGTCGATGGGGAAGCTCCAGCCGTTGCCGGTGACGTTCCAGTACAGTTCGTCGTGTCCGGCAAAGAAGCCGAGCTGGCGGTTGGTGCGGTAACTCAGTGTGTAGGTGTACTCGCCGCGTTGCAGCAGGCGATCGGCATGACCGATATAGACGCGGACACCGTTGCTGCGGCGTTCGGTGTGGTAGTCCTCGCGGCGGCCGTCACGCAGTACCTCGATGACATCGAAGGCCACGCGGTAGCGGTTGCCCTGTTGATCACGGTAATCGGTGGGGAAGTCGCGGTAGATGCCGCGGCGGATCTGCTGTCCTTCGGCGCGCACGCGCAGGGTTTCGGTGACCAGCATGCTGCCGTCGCTGTAGACGATGATGGCGCTGTGAAAGTCGAGGATGCGTTCATCGGCGTGGGCACCGGTGGCAACGAGCAGCAGCAAAAACAGCCAATGGCGCATCAGCGAACCTCCGGAGTCTGGCGTTCAGTGGCGGATTCCAGTTCAAAATATTCACGGTGCCGGAAGCCGAACAGACGGGCCAGCAGCAGGTCGGGAAAGGAATCGATACGGGTGTTGAGATTGCGCACCGCACCATTGTAGTAGCGGCGGGCGTATTGCAAGTGGTCTTCCACGGCGGTGATGTCGTGTTGCAGGGCGAGGAAGTTCTGGTTCGCCTTCAATTCCGGATACTGTTCTGCCACGGCCAGCAACTGGCGCATGCCGGTGCCGAGCGCACTTTCCAGACGGCCCTTTTCGGCCAGGGCAGTGGTGTGTTCGCTCCGGGTGCGCAGTTCGATGACGGCGCTGAGGGTGGCCTGTTCATAGGCGGCGTACTGTTTGACCGCGTCGACCAGTTTGGGCAGCAGGTCGTGGCGCCGTTTGAGCTGGACGGAGATGTCCGACCAGGCGGCGAGCACGCGGTTGCGGTCACGCACCAGCAGGTTGTAGATGATGACGCCCCAGACGAAGAGGGCGGTGAGCAGCAGGCCGGGCAGTTCCATGGCGGCGGGTTCTGTTGTAATTGTCCCGCCGATAATGCCAAAGCTGCCTTATTTATGCAGCTTGTCGGCGGCGTCGAGGGTGTTCTGCAGCAGCAGGGCGCGGGTCATGGGCCCGACGCCGCCCGGCACCGGGGTGATCCAGCCGGCCACCTGGCTGACGCCGGCGTAGTCCACGTCGCCCACCAGCTTGCCGTCGGCGGTGCGATTGATGCCGACATCGATGACGATGGCGCCGGGCTTGATCCAGTCGGCCTTGACCAGACCGGGTTTGCCCACGGCTACCACCACGATGTCGGCCTGACGGGCCAGGGCGGCGCTGTCGCGGGTGAAGCGGTGGCAGGTGCTGACGGTGCAGCCGGCCAGCAGCAGTTCCAGGCCCATGGGACGGCCGACGATGTTGGAGGCGCCCACCACCACCGCGTGCATCCCCTTGAGCGACTGTCCGAGGCTTTCCAGCAGCACCATCACGCCACGCGGGGTGCAGGGACGCAGCACCGGCATGCGCAGGGCAAGGCGGCCGATGTTGTAGGGATGAAAGCCGTCCACATCCTTGTCCGGGTGGATGCGTTCAATGACCTTTTCGGCGTCGATGTGTGCGGGCAGCGGCAGCTGTACCAGGATGCCGTCGACGCTGGTATCGGCATTCAGTTCATCGATGAGGCCGAGCAGCTGCTGCTCACTGGTGTCGGCGGCCAGGTCGTAGGCGCGGGAGGCGAAGCCCACCTCGGCGCAATCCTTGCGCTTGTGTGCCACATAGACCTCGGAGGCCGGATCGTTGCCCACCAGGATCACGGCGAGGCCGGGGGCACGCAGTCCCTTGGCGACGCGCTCGTCCACACGTTGCTTGACCTGCTGGCGGAGTCGGGATGCGATGGCCTTGCCGTCGATGATCTGCGCGCTCATAACCTTGCCGTGGGCTGAAAATGGAAGCGGCATATGTTCGCACGCCGGGCGCGGTTTCGCCAAGATTCGTGCGGTATTGCGCGCGTCTTTTCCTATATAATGTCCGCCATTGCAGCAAGCCGCACCCGACGGTTCCGGCCGTTGACTCGCCGGCGGTCGGCGCGTATTATCGCCCGCTTCGCGCGTCCTGCCGCTGGTCGGGCGCGGCTCCTGAATCCGGGGTATAGCGCAGTCCGGTAGCGCGCCTGCTTTGGGAGCAGGATGTCGGGGGTTCAAATCCCTCTACCCCGACCAACTCGATTAAGGGACCGTTTTTCGATAGGATACGCGGACTCGGCCATCCGGCGCCCGTAGCTCATCCGGATAGAGCATCGGCCTTCTAAGCCGAGGGTAGCAGGTTCGAGTCCTGCCGGGCGCGCCAATCCCGGCGGCCTCACAGAGGCCTCAGCAGTTCAATGGTGGACGTAGCTCAGTTGGTAGAGTCCCGGATTGTGATTCCGGCCGTCGTGGGTTCGAGTCCCATCGTCCACCCCACCTAACAAAAAGCCCGCTTGCGCGGGCTTTTTCGTTTTCCGGCTCCCGCTTTCAGGCCAGCAGATTGACCCCACCGACGACGATGAGCAGCGCCGCGCTGAGACGCTGTACGCCGTGGCTCCACTGGCGCAGTTGTTCACGCAGCCGGCTGCCGATGTAGGCGATGCCTATGCCGAAGATCAGCGCCGGGAGGGCGATGGCGCCCAGGCCGAAGGACAGGCCGAGGGCCAGGCCATGCATGGCGCTGGTAGTGAGTGCAGCCGAAAACAGCACGGTGCCGAGCGGGGCGCAGGGCGTCAGTGCCATACTGGCACCGAGCAGAAACAGTCCGCCGGGCATCAGTGTGCGCGGTGCCGCTGGATCGTGCCGCTGCAGCGGCTGTTCTCCGACCGGGCCGGTTGCGCAGACGCGGCGCGGTGCACGACGCGACAGCAGGGCGAGGCCGACCATGATCGCGGCACAGCCCAGTACCCAGCGTACGCTGCCAAGCCCCGCGTCATCACCCAGATACTGTCCCGCATAGCCCGCCAGCAGGCCGAGTCCCGCATAGCTGCTCAGACGCCCCAGGGAGAACGGCAGCACCGTGCGCCAGGACTGGCGGATGCCGCCATCGCTGGCGAGAAACACCGGGCCGAGGTAGGGCAGACAGCTGATGGTGCAGGCACTGAATCCGAACACCAGACCGAGTGCCAGGGCCAGCGGCAGGGTGACGACGGTCTGCGCGATGGGCTCCATCAGGTTTCCGCCATATATTGGCTGCGCGCCAGTACTGCGGCCCCGAAGGCCGTAGTGGTCTGCGGCTGTTCCGGGATCACCAGTTCGCGACCGAGTTCGTCTTGGAGCGCGGCGACCAGTCCCTTGTTGAGCGCCGGGCCGCCGTCGAAGTAGACGCGATCCTCGATGCCGACACGCTTGGCCAGACGCACGGTGCGCCGGGCGATGGAGTAGTGGATGCCGGCGACGATCTCCTCCTTGCCATGGCCCTTGGCCAGCAGACCGATGATCTCCGATTCCGCGAACACCGCGCAGGTACTGTTGATGGTGAGCGGTGCGCCGCTGCCGCCGAAGTGATAATTGCCCAGCTCTTCCAGATCGATCTCCAGGTTGCGTGCCGCCACGTCGAGAAAGCGGCCGGTGCCGGCAGCGCATTTGTCGTTCATGGCGAAGTTGCTGACGTTGCCGTGGACGTCGATCTGGATCGCCTTGGAGTCCTGGCCGCCGATATTGATGATGGTACGCACGCCACCAAAGGCCTTGCCCACTTCACAGGCACCGACGGCATTGGCGGTGATCTCGCTGATGGAATCGTCCGCCTCCTTGAACAGTTTGCGCCCGTAGCCGGTGGCGGTGATGAATTTCACCGCATCGCGGGCGATGCTGTGCTGCGCAAGTAGCGCCTCGAAGGTTTCCATGGCGTTCTTGTGGAAGGAGCTGCCGGTGGGGGCGATACGCGTGCCTACCAGTTGACCATCTTCATCGACCAGCGCTGCCTTGATGGCGGTGGAGCCGATATCGATACCGGCGTAATAATTCATTGCTTGTTCCTCTTGCGGGTCTTGAGCGATTCGAGGAAGGCCTCGATGCGAGTGGACAGCTGGCCCATGTCATCCGGACTGTAGTCCGTCTCCACATACAGCATGGGGATCTCGCGGCTCGCCAGCGAGTCGGCGATGCTGCGGTATTCCATTTCGTACACCTGGCAACCGGCGAAGGCCTGATATACGACACCGTCGACATTGAAATCCTCCGCCAGCTGCAACAGGCGGCGCTGGCGATCATCGTTGCGCGTGAAGATGGGACAGGTGCAGGGCTTGAGGTAGCGATCGGCAAGGCCGTCCACCATGTCGTTGAGCAGCCACTCATCCACCGCTGTCATGTCGTATAACATGCGGTTGGCCGAACAGGTTTCATCGGCTACCACCACGCCACCCGCTTCCTCGATGAGCAGCGGCAGTTTCAGGTTGGGGAAGATCGGTGGGGAGCCGGTAAACAGGATGCGCGGTGCACGCTTTTGCGCCGCCTGGAAGCCTTCCGTCTGCCGCAGTTGAAGTTCGGCATTGAGCCGTTCCACTGCAGAAGTCCAGCGATCGAGGTCGTCGAAAAAGTAGGCGTTGGTGACCAGAAATGCATCCTTACCGAGAAACAGCGCCGGCGCGCTCTTGCGCAGCTGATGCAGGGTGCGGAAAGCTGCCTGGGCACGGGCGGTGCGGGCCATCGCCTGCTTCAGGTTGTTGCGCGTCAGCTTGCGCCCGGTCAGTTCGCGCAGGCGCAGAGCCAGGCGGCGCACCGAACGCTGCCAGTACAGCCGCGCCTCCTCGCTTTCCTTGGCCGGCGGCAGCTCCAGGTCGTGCACCTTGTAGCCCATGGCCTCGATCATCGCGCTGGCCTTGGTTTTCTGGTCGCAGGTGGTTGGATTGACGATCAGCTCTAACGCTTTTGTGTCAGGTACAGCCGCCTTGGCATGCAGCGAGCCGAGGGTGGCCTTCACCAGCGGGCAGGATTTCGCCGGCATGAAGTCGGCACCGATCTGGTCGTAATGGTAGGAGCCATTGCACAGCCTGACCGGCGTGGCACCAAAGGCATAGATCAGTTCTTCCGGCGCATGGATGCAGGTAGTGCCGACCAGCGTGCCCTCGTGCTTGACCGGTTCACCCTGACAGTAGACGCGGCGGAACAGATCATAGAAGTAGCGCATCGCCGCCGGATTGTCGGGGAAATCGTCCTGAATGCGATCGAGCAGCGTCTCCGCCTCACGCGCCTGGCGTGAACGGTTGTAGGCGGCGGCCTCACTGGGCGTTGTGTTCATCGTTATGTCCCTTGGTCATGCGCTTGATGAAGCCTTGTTCGGTGGATTCGAAGATAGGAATGCCGGCGAAAGTTGCCTTGAGCGCGCCCTGTTCCGGACAGTGGGCAACGCATTTGAGGCACAGGATGCAGTCATCCTGCATGATGCGTGGTTCTTTGACTTCGTCGGCGATTTCCCTGATTTCCATGTCACACACGCGGTAGCAGTCACCACAGCGGGTGCATTTTGCGCCATCCTTCTTCAGTTTGAGCAGAGCCGGTTTGGACAGCAGATAGTGCAGGGCGCTCATCGGGCAGAAGAAGCAGAAAAATCGTTTCTTGAAGAAGGCACCCGCCAGGAACAGGCCGGTCACCAGCATGCCCAGGGCGGTCATTACCATGGTCGTCTTGTTGGAAAAGTCGATGGTGAGTTGGGAGAAGTCCCCGGTAAACATCGGGATGATCATGCGTCCCGGGCAGATATCGCAGAACGGTGTCCCCATGTCATGAGGCAGCAGTGCGCCACCGATGCCCAGCGGAATCAGGATCGTCAGGGCCAGCAGAAGATATTTGATCAGACTGAGGCGGCGAAACTGCCCCTCGGAATAGCGAGAGTAGCGGATGCCGAGGCGGGTGCGCAGGCTGGTGATCCAGTCCTGCAGGGTGCCCAGGGGGCAGGCATAGCCGCACCACGCCTTGTTCAGCACCAGGAACCACAGGGCAAAGAACAAGAATCCCTGCACGACCATCAGTCCGGCCCAGCCGAACAAGGTCTTCCACGACATGGCCAGCTGGTGCTGCAGGGGCAGCAGATAGCAGATGCCACCTCGCCCGGCATCGTTGAAGCCACAGGCAAAGGTGGGCAGGCTCTGGCCCAGATTGATGGCGAAATAGCCGCCATAAACCAGCAGCACGAAGAACAACAGCTGTAACCAGAAGCGGAAACGGCGCAGGTCGACGCCGTTGACGGCATCTCTAAGCCTTTTCATCGAAGCGGATCTCCTGGAATCGGTGCTGACGGCGGCGGCGATACAGATAGACAGCTACGCCGGTAAAGACCAGGGCAAAGGTGCCAAGCAACAGGCCATAGGCATACGATCGATAGTCCCTGGGGGATGGGTAGTAGCTGCCGTTGAGTGTCGCCTCATAACGGGTCTTCCGGTATTCCAGCTGACCGCTGCCGCCGGCATCGTTCGCTGTATAGACGGCCTGAACGACATAGTCCTGACGATGACGCCGTTCGAATTCGTGCCAGGGCGGATAGTAATCCCGAATCATCATGAAGCTGGCATGCCCGCTGTCATCCGTGCTGACCGTGTTCCGCCAGCCATGCGTGGTATGAATGGTGACGGAGGCTCCGGCTTGAGGCTTGCCGTTGCGGAGAACAAGAAACCTGACCGTGTCGCCAAAGCCGATCAGGCTGTGAAAGTTCTCGTCGTCTGAGCGCTCACGCACGATTTCCAGAGGAATATCGTCTAGGTGGTTTGGCTGAATGAGATTTTTTACGTGGTCATGCCCTTCGCGGCAACTGTGCTTGAGGGACTCGGATTTGGCAACGATGATGTTTCGTACGCTGTCTGTCACGTTTTCGTTGACCAGGTACAGATTGTAGAACCCCTCATCCGGCATGGCGAAGTTGATGCCATAGGAGCCGTGTACGTTCCCCGCTTTGACCTCGCTCATTTCACCCTTTGCGTCCAGCAGAAAGACCTTCCCCGGAACCGCCTGATCCAGATAACTGGAGTCCACTGGGCCGTCACCTGCGCGCAGCCACAAATTCTTGTGATAGATGCCGCGACGAATCTCCACCGGACCGCCATGAGAGTGTTGCGATGTTCCATGCTCCGCATGCGGCATAGTCTCCGACCACCAGAGCGATGCTGCATGCGAAATGCCCGGGGGCAGGCTGAGCGTCATCCATAAAACAAAAAGGTTTTTTTTCATTGTTCGCGTTCTCGGCAAAGGATGGTGCAAATGCTGGGGCGGCATCCTGATTTGTTAACGACAGAGTGTCGTTGACCATGATCAAGATACCAGAGCTGTGAGGTGTGAGCATATGTCGTGCCATGAATTAGTTGTTGAACTATGTATGATGTGCAGGCTTGTGCGGGGCCAGGGTGCGCGAAAAGACGCGGTAGTGCGGAATATGGCGCAAATCAGCAGGCGGGATGGTCTGCGAGATTGGGGTTTGTGCAAAAAAACGACTTAATTTCGAGCTTTGAAAAGTGTGTGATATGACGCAGTCGTGTGTGAACTGACGACGCTGGCACAAGCTGTTGAGATTGCCTGGCAAGCAAATCAGATAGTTACGTTTGGTATGGATAGTGCAAACACCGTGGCCGCAAGCTTAAATATGGCAATTTGCGGTTGATTTGGGTCAAGGTGAGTTGGTGGTTGCGTCAACAATATTTCATCTCGACGACATCATCGGTTGATCGCCGTACGGCTGCATGGATGCATGCCACAAAACAAACAATGACGTCACGTAAGGCGTGACAAACCTTCAAGGGGTGTGCAATGAAGATTCCATTTCGTCGCCGGAGTATTGGTGGTCTGATTGTTCTGGCCGGCTCAATTCTCGTCTGCGGCCATGCTGGCGCAGAAGATCTTGGCTTGATACGCGTTGAGTCGACGACGATTGATGACCGGTTTGAGCAGAAACGCGATGAGCCATCAAATATCGCCGTGATTAGCGGTGATGAGGTTGATGCGGCACACACCGAGAACATTCAGCAGCTTCTGCAGTCTATTCCCGGCATTACTACGGAAGTGCAGAGCGGTGATTCGCTGAAAATTCACATTCGCGGCATAGAAAACCAGGTTTATATGGGTGAAAAGCCCGGGGTTGCTGTCGTTATAGACGGTGTTCCCGTGTTTGAGCGCACCGGCCGTGTAAATATTGATCTCGATAATATCGAGTCCATAAAGGTGGTTAAGGGCGGTGCCTCCTATCTGTTTGGTGATGACGCGCTGTCAGGTGCAGTAATTATCACGACGAAGCGCGGCGCCAAATACAAAGGCTTTACTGTGGCAGGCGAGCGCGGCAGTTTTGACGCTTCCAAGACTCTCGTTCGTGCTGGCTTTGCGGAAGAAAGTGTTGCCGGACATGTGCAGGTGTCGCGTAGGTCGACGGATGGATACTATGACGACTCGGCGTCTGAGGCGGAGTATGTCAATGGCAAATTGCAGTACTACATTGATGATGTAAGTGATGTTTCATTCGGCTTTGAGCGTTCCGATCGGAAGAAGAACAGTCATGGTGCGGTTACTGGTGTCGTCGCTGCAGAAAATGATCCTGAAAGCACGGACATCTTCAGCTACAACGATTACGCGAATCACTACGATGTGGATTTGGCCAAATACTTTGTCACGTATTCGCGGGATGTCAATGAGACTGACAATCTCTTGGTTAGTCTATATAGTTTCAGGGATGATACGCTGTATCTGTCGAAGCCGAATCGTGTCGATCCTACGCTGTATGAAGTCCTTAATGACTATGAGCAGGTTCAGAACGGTTTGAAGTCGGAATACCGCTCTTCCGGTGATGGTGTCGCCTGGATGGCGGCCGTGGATTTGCGGCGTAATCGCTACAAAAACAATACCTACAACAATATCGACATTGCAGATAATCCGTGGACGCCGTGGGTGGACGAAACTGCGGTCGCCGGCGATGCGATATCTGACGATACAACGGATGAGTCCGTGAATGCCGTGTATGGCGAGCTGAAGTTCCAGGTTTCCGATCCGCTGGTCATGACCATTAACGGCCGTGTTGACCAAATTGATATGGATTACAGCTCGAACCTCAGCGCGCTTGAGCTGGACAAGTCGTTCACGGTGAGTTCCTGGCGGTTGGGCGGGAATTACAAGGTGGCGCAGAATAAGGATGTATATGCCAATATCTCCACCGGGTTCCGCGCACCATCCATCAATCAGCTGTTTGCAGGTGATATCTCTCCGACGGGGACAACGGATAGCAACCCTGATTTGCGGCCGGAAAAGGCGGTAAATATGGAGATTGGATATCGCACGAAGACGTCGCTGTTCGGGGCGCCATCAGATATCGATGTTGCGATCTTTCAAATCGACCGCAAGGATTACATCATGACTACCGCCGGTCAGTATGCGGTAGCTGATGGCGTTAACACCATGTATGACAACATTGGTGGCGTGAGAAATCGCGGCCTCGAACTTTCAATAGATAGTCAGGTGTCTGCGGCCTGGAATTGGAATTTGGCATACACGTACCTGGATGCGAAATTTACCAAGTATGACAACTTCAATCTCCTGCTGGGCAATCGTTATGGTGAGGAGTGCACAGTGGACCCCGGGTTCGATCCGTCGACGGAGTACTGTCTCGAACACTACAACAACGAAGGTAACGTGGTGCCGCGTACGCCAAAACACCATGTTAATTTTGCAGCAAGCTATCGCCCTTCTTCGTATTGGACTGTTACCGCTGAGATGGATGCGAAGTCGTCCTATTATGCGGACGAGATTAATCGCATAAAAATTGCTGGCCACGAAACATTTAATTTGCTTGTCAATTATGATCGCAAGTTTGGCGACAGCATGTGGTCGTTCTTCGCGCGCGTCGATAACATCTTTGATGAGCGTTATTTCAACACTGCGCGCGGGGGGACCGGTGATTCCAAGACTGTCGATAGTGATGCCGATGGCATATATGACACCTATGACGGTGTCTATGACGCCAACGACATATCGATCGTTGTCAATCCCGGTCGCGTGTATACCGCTGGTGTTTCCGTCAAGTTCTGAGTGTAAGGGCTGATATGTCTAGAGTGCCGCTGTTGTTGCTGTTGTTATGGGCGTCTGGCGCATCTGCCATGATGGAATGGAAGATGCAGTCGGGGGGGGCACAGCAACAGCATGGCGATGCGCATGGTGCAAGCGAGCATCGTCAGGCTCGCGGCATTGTTTTGCTGGAAGGTTCAGGCGCTGCAACTGAACTTTGGCTTCCTACCCTGGAGCGACGGCCGTTGTCGCTCCAGGGAGGGGTTGCAGTCTTGAAGCCCAGTGGCCTGGATAATTACCATCTCCTGTATGCCAGCAAGGATACGCACGGAACCCTGGAAACAGCGTTGCGCTATCACTACATGAATGGCAAGCCGTCCAAACGTTCCCCGGCAGAGATCGTGAATGCCGCCAAATCACCGCTGGATATCGTTCCCTCACCATTGGCGCGCGAACACGCACGCTATTTGAGTGGGCGCGAGGCAACTTTTGAGGTTCGTTTTCATGGCCAGCCCATTGGGCAGCACCCGATCGCCTTGGAAACGTCCAATGGTACCCGCTGGTACGCGCGTACTGAGTCCAATGGACGGATAACCTTCGTTCTTCCGGATGATTTTGCTCAGGTGCAAGCCGGGAGAGAGTTCAATTTGCCGGCTGATTTCGTGCTCCATGTCAGTTACACGGACGGCGATAAGTCCCATCGCACTTCGTTGAGTGCTCCTTATCATGTCAACCCTGATTATTGGCAGTCGTCTGCCGCCGGATATGCCACCGGTTTTGCCGGGTTTATGACAGGTATTTTCGTCCTGGGTATCGCCGGCAGGCGCCTGGCGGAGGTTGGTAGGAAGGAGCGCCGCGTATGAATCTCTCGCTGGTGCGAAAATTCGTTCAGTTGGCCTCATTTGTCTTCCTGGTATACGGCAGCGTTATTGTGGGCTTCTATACTGCCGACAAGATCAGTGGGGCGTTTCCCGCGCTGACCTGTGCCTATGATTTTCAGTCGGCCGATTACTGCACATTGATCCCATTGCAGCATCAAATGGATCACCGTGTGGCGGGTGTGCTCTCGGCCGGAGGCTCAATTTTGGCGGCGTTCATGCCGACGCTCATAACTCTGGGAACCTTCCTGGTGTTGTTTGTCCTGCTCAATAAGGCCTTTTGTGGCTGGTTGTGTCCGCTCGGATTCTTCCAGGAGATGGGCACCCTGTTGGGGCAGAAGCTCGGGTTGAAGCGCATCGAGTCGATGTCTCCGAAGATTGTTGACAAAGTCAGGCCCATTAAATGGGTAGTTCTCATTCTGCTGGTGTTTGGTTTGCCGTTGTTGACAGGGTTGTCGGTCATCGGCCATGAGTGGGGCAGTCCCTATTGCAGTATTTGCCCCAGCCGTATTTTGACAACGCTTGCAAGCGGAGACTCTTCACAGCTTGTGGTCGATACCAGCAGTGCAGGGGCCTTGGTACTCTCACTGACCGGGACCTTTCTGTTTGGCCTGATGGTGGCGCTTAGTCTGCAGATTCGTCAGCCGTTTTGTCGCATATGCCCCATGCTTGCGCTGCACGCTGTGTTTCGCAAGATCGGCCTGATCCGGCTGAACAAGTACGCCACGCCGCGATGTGAAAAATGCGGCCTGTGTGCCAAAGCCTGCCCGATGGACATTCGTGAAATTCACACGGAGATGAACAGCAGGGATGTGCTGTATGCTGATTGCACGTTATGCGGACGTTGTGTTGAGTTTTGTCCGGACAAAGGCGTGTTGCAGATGAAGTATGCTGTTGTGCCCTTGTTCAAGGCAGATCCTGCATACTTCAAGCGTCGAAAAAAGGCGCAGGACACATGGGATAAGTCGTCTGTGTTGGGATGGTTACGTCGACGGCGTGAGGTTATGAAAGCGCCGCAAGGCCAATCCTGATGGAGTCGCTGACCCTGGGGTTTGGGGCGGCGTTGCTGATGGGGCTGGCGTTTGGTGCCGGGCCGTGCAATGTAAGCTGCCTGCCATATCTGGGCCCTGTATTCCTGGCACAGGAGCGGTTAGGCGCGTGGCGTACCGTTTTGCCGTTTTCTTTCGGCCGTCTGGTAAGTTACAGCACCTTGGGCGCGGTTGCCGGCGGCCTGGGTCATATGGCTACGTCTTGGCTGGAGGATGGTTGGGCCGCCATGCTTCTGGGTACTGCAACCGTATTTGTCGGACTTGTGCTTTGGTATCGGGCAGGACGTAATACCCGATGTCCAGCTAAGCGCGCGTCAAACAATGAGCAGCAGTTGCACTTCTACACACGCTCAGGTCGGCGACCGTTGGGTATGGGGTTGTTCGGGATGGGGGCGGCGATGGCTCTCAACCCCTGTGTACCGTTAGGTACGGTCCTGGTGGCTGCTGCCGCCGGCGCCAGTGCAGTGCAAGGTGTGTGGTTGGGGTTTGGCTTCGGCGTAGGGGCGGTGCTGATTCCCAGCATTGTATTTGGTGTGGTAATGGCCCATTTTGGGGCACAGATACGCAGCCACCTGGCCGGGTGGCACAAAAACATTGAGCGTGGAGCAGCAATGATGTTGATGGTATTGGGGATGGTAACGGCGGCAGGGTGGGTACAGCCATGACCGTAGAGGATATATTCGCCAAAGGCGGGTTTGTTGTCTGGATTCTGTTCGGCTATTCCATTCTGGCGCTAGCGCTATTGCTGGAGCGTCTCATGACGTTTCTGCTTTTGGGCCGTCCACCGCGGGGGTTTGAAGAGCAGCTGTTGCTTGCATTACGTAACGGTGAAGCAACCTCTCTGCTGGCCCCGCTACGTGGTCCGGAGGCGACTATCGTGCGCGGAATGCTGCAGGCCTCCATTGCCGGAGTAAAAGATCTCGCAAGGGTGGCGGCTCGTATCGGCTCCGATGAGCTGCAGCGAATGGAACGGGGTTTTCGTACTTTGGGCGTATTGGGCAATACCGCTCCGTTGCTTGGTCTGTTTGGCACCATCACCGGTATGATCAAGGCATTCATGGTAATCGAGCAGGCTGGCGGCAGGGTCGATGCGCAGGCGCTGGCAGGCGGCATCTGGGAGGCCATGCTAACTACAGGCGTAGGCTTGGCCGTGGCACTACCCATCTTGTTGATGTTGCACGTACTGGAGGGAATGGCTGACCGGCGAGCGCAGGCCATGCGCAGCTGTGCCTCTGTCGTACTTGAACAGATTCAAGGCTGTGGTGTCGTGGACTCCGCCGAGCCTGTGCATCATCGTGAGGGTGTCGTTCATGCAGTTTGAGGGCCGCCGCCGACTGAGCCGCATGCTGGATCTGACGCCACTCATTGATGTCGTATTTTTGCTGCTGATCTTCTTTATGCTCACGTCGCATTTTGTGCGTGAGGAAAATATCAAGGTGGATTTGCCGGTGGCGCAGAGTGGCGCACCGGATGACAGCGAGTATGTTCAGGTGGTGCTCGATGCCCAGGGGCGTATCCTGTTGCGTGATCACTTCATTGATATGAGTGAGCTCGGCGCCCGTTTGCAGGAAGAACTGGCGCAGCAGTCGGAGAAGGTTGTGCGTATTCGTGGTGACAGGGCCGCGACCTTGGGATTGGCGGTGGGAGTGCTGGACGCTGCACGTAACGCGGGTGCCGAAGGTGTGGATATCGTGACTGTGGAACAATGACTATGCGCGAAGGCATGGTCTGGAGCAGCGCTGTCATCGTGTCCCTGCTGCTGCACCTGGCGCTGTTCTGGCCGGGTGCTTTTGTGCTCAGTGCCGAGGATGGCAAGGCGAGGCAGCAGGCGGGGGTGACGCGTCTCAGCTTCCGGGTGGCCGCCAAGCCGCAGCCACCGGCACCGGTGCCCGAGGTAAAACCACAGCCGAAGCCGCCGGAGCCACCAAAACCAAGGCCACCGAAGCCCAAACCGGTGGAGCCGAGACCGGTAAAACAGGCAGTACCTGTAGAGCCGGTGGCCGAAGTGGAACCAGAGCCTGAACCCGTTTTGGATTCCACGCCTGTTCCCGTGGAGGTCGCGGGTGATCCGCAGCAATTGGAGCAGGCCAGGCGCAACTACCTGGGGCAATTGCTGGCACATATCGAGTCGCACAAATTTTATCCGCGTGCGGCGCGGCGACGCGGTTTGCAGGGGGTGATTCAGGTATCCTTCGTATTGCATGAGAACGGCCGGATCACTGATCTGATGCTGGAGGACGGTCATGATCTCCTGCGCAGGGCGGCGGAGGAGGCGATGCAGGCGGCATTGCCCTTGCCCTTGCCTCCGCGCGACGTTCCGTGCCCCTTGCGGGTGAATTTCGGTATAGAGTTCAAGTTGAATTAATTTCCTGGTTCCTAGGTAGAGGGAGTGTCGTGACGATGAAGATATTGCGTGTGTTGGCTGTGCTGTGTGCCGGGCTGTATGTGTCGCTGGCGAATGCTGCGGGAGCCATGGTGGAAAATCCCTGGGTGCGTGAAGCACCGCCGGCAGCGGCAGCGTTGGGGGCTTTTATGGTTCTGCACAATCATGGTGGCCAGCCGCTGGTATTGGTGGGCGCGGAGACCGCCGTCGCCGCTGAGGTGCAGCTGCACCGGACGGTGATGGAGGGCGGGATGGCAAAGATGCTGCATCAGCCCGCTATCGAGATCCCGGCCAAGGGCAGCGTGGAGTTCAAGCCTGGTGATTATCATCTGATGTTGATGAAGCCCAAGCAGGCACTGAAGGCAGGTGACCGTGTGGAGATTACCCTGAAGTTCAAGGATGGCAGTACGCTGCCGGCCAGTTTCGAGGTGCGTGCCGGAATGGGCATGGCGATGGATCACGGCAAGATGCAACACGGCCATTGATTTATCGCAGCAAACAAAAAAGGGCGGCACTAGCCGCCCTTTTTTTATCTCCTTAGGCCTGAGCTTATTCGATGGCGTATTTTTTCAGGCGATAGAGCAGGGTATCGCGGGTCAGTCCGAGCAGGCGCGCGGCATGGCTGCGATTGCCGCGGGTCTTGTAGAGGGCCTGACGGATCATCTGCTGCTCCAGCTCCTCGAGCTTGATGCCGCTGTCGGGTAGAGTGAACAGGGTCGGTTCCTCAAGTTGCGGAACACGGATTTCATGGGGCAGATTTTCCAGATCGACATCCCCGCCGGGCAGGAGAACGACCATACGCTCGGCAAAATTGCGCAATTCACGGATGTTGCCGGGCCAGCGGTACTGTTCCAGCGCCTTGAGGGCGCGCGGGCGGTAGCGGGGGGGCTGCAGGTCATGTTGTTCCGCAATGCGCGTTGTGAGGCTGTCGAGCAACAGGCGGATATCACCGCAGCGGTTGCGCAGCGCCGGCAGTTCCAGCGGCACGACATTGAGGCGATAGTACAGGTCGGCACGGAACAGGCCCTGCTTCACGCGCTGGTGCAGATCGTGATGGGTGGCGGCGATAACGCGCACATCGACACGCTCTACTTCGGTGTCCCCCACGGGCTGCAGTTCGCTGGACTCGAGGAAACGCAACAGCTTGGCCTGCACCGCCAGAGGCAGCTCACCGATTTCATCCAGGAACAGGGTGCCACCGTGGGCGGCACGGATGCGGCCGGCATGCTCGCGTACGGCACCGGTGAATGCCCCCTTGCGGTGGCCGAAGAGTTCGGACTCGGCGAGCCCCTCGGGCAGGGCGGCGCAGTTGATGGCAACGAAGGGACCGCGGGCACGGCGGCTTTCCTGGTGGATGGCCGAGGCAAACAATTCCTTGCCGGTTCCGCTTTCTCCAAGCAGGAGCGCAGTAACGTCGGTGGCGGCAACCACCTTGGCTGAGCGGATGAGAGCGCAGAACTCCGGTGCTTGGCCGGTCAGCAGTTGATCAAAAGCGTTCATGCCAGACATGGTGCTGCTCCTGTCCCGTCGTTTGTCGTTGGTTTGTACTGCATGCAGGCCCAAGAATAGCGTCGAGGCTGCATACGGTAAAGTCCCTGGGTGACATAAGGCCATGACGCGGCGCTTGGTGCCTTGACGGCGATCAAGGGGGATCTCGCAGGGAGCGTAAACTAGTTGTAGTTTCCTCTTGATCGGCGGCGATGAATTTGTTTTAATTTGCGCCCTCTTCAGGGCCGTTAGCTCAGTTGGTAGAGCAGGAGACTCTTAATCTCTTGGTCGTAGGTTCGAATCCTACACGGCCCACCAATTTTCCCTCCTGTATTTTTCATCCGTCGGTCTTGATTTTCTCCGTGCCAGGCGTCCCTTTTGGGGCTATATCGTGCCGGTGGGAACCGTTATAATCCCCCGATTCGCGAAAGTGGCGGAATTGGTAGACGCACTGGATTTAGGTTCCAGCGGGGCAACCCGTGAGAGTTCGAGTCTCTCCTTTCGCACCAGCATGCCTGGTGCAGCAGTTACCCTGCCGTATCGCACGTGCCGTGCCCTCGACCGGGCGGCC
Organism: Pseudomonadota bacterium; assembly: GCA_040755915.1. Taxonomy (GTDB): domain Bacteria; phylum Pseudomonadota; class Gammaproteobacteria; order Thiohalomonadales; family Thiohalomonadaceae; genus Sulfurivermis. Next base: position 63,935 of record JBFLWM010000001.1, read on the forward strand.
CAGTTTCCCGATTACAACTATTGCTATTGGAATTAAGGAGTTGCAATGCAGGTTTCAGTTGAGACGACCGCCGGCCTCGAGCGCCGCATGACTGTTCAGGTTCCCGAGGAGCGTATTGCCACGGAAGTGGACAACCGCCTGCGCCAGCTGGCCCGCACTACCAGTATCAAGGGTTTCCGTCCCGGCAAGGTGCCGTTCAAGATGGTGCAGCAGCGCTATGGTGATCAGGTGCGCCAGGAAGTGCTGGGCGACGTCATCCAGTCTACCTATTTCGAAGCCGTGAGCCAGGAGAAGCTGCGCCCGGCCGGTTACCCCTCCTTCGAACCCAAGAGCCTGGAGCAGGGCAAGGGGCTCGAATACGTGGCCACCTTCGAGGTCATGCCGGAGGTTCAGCTGGCGGCCTTTGACGGCGTCACTGTTGAAAGGCCTGTTGCCCAGGTCACCGATGCCGACGTCGACGCCATGCTGGAGACCCTGCGCAAGCAGAACGCCGGCTGGCAGGCGGTGGAGCGTGGCGCTGCCGATGGCGACCGGGTCACCATCGACTTCCGCGGCACCATCGACGGTGCCGATTTCCAGGGCAACAAGGGCGAGAACGTCCCCGTGACCCTCGGTGGCAAGCGCATGATCGCCGGCTTCGAAGAGGGGCTGGTGGGGGCCAAGGCGGGCGAGGAGCGCACCCTCGACCTGCAGTTCCCGGAGAACTACGGTTATAAGGATGTTGCCGGCAAGCCGGTTCAGTTCAAGGTCAGCGTCAATAAGGTGGAGGCACCGCAATTACCTGAGCTGGACGACGCCTTCGCCAAGAAATTTGGCGTCGAGGGTGGGATCGCTGCCCTGCGCAGCGAGGTACGCACCAATATGGAGCGCGAGCTGGAGCAGCGTCTTGTCAATCTGGTGAAGCAGCAGGTGATGGATAAGTTGTTGGAAATCAATGACATCACTATTCCGCAGGCACTGGTTCAGCAGGAGTCGCAGGCCTTGGCACAACAAATGCGTGAAAACATGCAACTGCCGGCGGACAAGAGTGGTTCGATTTCCCCCGCCATGTTCGAGGAACAGGCGAAAAAGCGCGTGACCCTCGGTCTGCTCCTTGCGGAACTGGTACAGCGCCACAATCTCAAGGTGGATGCCGATGCCCTGCGCCGCAAGGTGGAACAGATGGCTGCCGGTTATGACCAGCCGGACGAGGTGGTGAAGTGGTTCTACGCCGATCAGCGTCGCCTGGGTGAAGTGGAGTCCCTGGCCCTGGAAGAGCGCGTGGTCGAATGGGTGCTGGGACAGGTGCAGGTGACGGAGAAGCCGCAGGGCTTCAATGACCTTATGAACCGTGCGTAAGCACGCCAGTTAAAGGAACGTGCATGTTTACCGATAAGGGGCCTATGGCCGGAATGCAGGAAATCCGCAACCTGGGACTGGTTCCCATGGTGATCGAGCAGACGGGGCGCGGTGAGCGCGCCTTTGATATCTATTCGCGTCTGCTCAAGGAGCGGGTGATCTTCGTGGTCGGGCCCATCGAGGACCACATGGCCAATCTGATCGTGGCCCAGCTGCTGTTCCTCGAATCGGAAAACCCGGACAAGGATATACACCTTTATATCAACTCTCCCGGCGGCTCCGTGACCGCGGGCATGGCCATTTACGACACCATGCAGTTCATCAAACCCCATGTCAGCACCATGTGCATCGGCCAGGCGGCGAGCATGGGCGCGGTGCTGCTGGCGGCGGGAGAGCAGGGCAAGCGTTACTGCCTGCCCAATTCGCGCGTCATGATCCACCAGCCCCTGGGCGGTTTCTCCGGCCAGGCCTCCGATGTGGAGATACACGCCCGCGAACTGCTGTATATCCGCGAACGCCTCAACGGCATCCTGGCCCATCACACCGGGCAGCCGCTGGAGCGCATCCAGCAGGATACCGAGCGTGACAACTTCATGAGCGCCACCGTTTCCCAGGAATACGGCCTGGTGGACAAGGTGCTGGAGAAGCGCGTCTGACATGAAGTCGCTGCGCCGTATCGAAGCGGTGGGGCGGCAGGGCGGTAAACCGGCAGGTGGTCGGCTTGAAAATCGGGCCGAAACCCTGCATGGTGTAAACAGGTAACGGAAAGACGCGAGGACAGCCCATGAGCGAAGGTTCCAACAGCACGGGCGACAACGACAAGCTGCTTTACTGCTCCTTCTGCGGCAAGAGCCAGCACGAGGTGCGCAAGCTTATTGCCGGCCCATCCGTCTTCATCTGCGATGAATGCGTCGAGCTGTGCAACGACATCATCCGCGAAGAGGTGCAGGAAGAGCAGACCCACCAGGGGCGCAACAAGCTGCCGGCACCGCGTGAAATCAAGAACATTCTCGATGAATACGTCATCGGGCAGGAGCGCGCCAAGAAGGTGCTGTCGGTGGCGGTATACAACCACTACAAGCGCCTGGATGCCGGCCACAAGAAGGATGATGTCGAGATCGCCAAGAGCAATATCCTGCTCATAGGCCCTACCGGCAGCGGCAAGACCCTGCTGGCGGAGACATTGGCTCGCTTGCTCAACGTCCCGTTCACCATTGCCGATGCCACCACGCTTACCGAGGCGGGCTATGTCGGCGAGGACGTGGAAAACATCATTCAGAAACTGCTGCAGAAGTGCGATTACGATGTGGAGAAGGCGCAGACCGGCATCGTCTACATCGACGAGATCGACAAGATCTCGCGCAAGTCAGACAACCCGTCCATCACGCGTGATGTGTCCGGTGAAGGTGTGCAGCAGGCTCTGCTCAAACTCATTGAGGGCACAGTTGCGTCGGTACCACCGCAGGGGGGGCGCAAGCATCCGCAGCAGGAGTTCCTGCAGGTCGATACCCGCAATATCCTGTTCATCTGCGGTGGCGCCTTCGCTGGCCTGGAAAAGGTAATCCGCAGTCGCTCCGAAAAGGGCGGCATCGGTTTTTCCGCCGAGGTGAAGAGCAAGGAGGATAAGCGCAACGTCGGTGAGGTACTCTACGACGTGGAGCCGGAGGATCTGATCAAGTACGGCCTGATCCCCGAGTTTGTCGGTCGTCTTCCGGTGGTTGCTACCCTGGAGGAGCTGGATGAAGCCGCGCTGGTACAGATACTTACCGAGCCGCGCAATGCACTGACGAAACAGTATGCCCGTTTGTTCGACATGGAGGGGGTGGAACTGGAGTTCACTCCCGAGGCACTCTCCGCTGTGGCGCGGCGTGCCATGGAGCGCAAGACCGGCGCCCGTGGCCTGCGTTCCATCCTTGAATCGATCCTGCTGGATGTCATGTATGACCTGCCTTCGCTGGAAAACGTCAGCAAGGCGGTAATTGACGAAGGTGTAATCAAGGGCGAAGCGGAGCCTTTGCTGCTGTATGAAGGCGGTGATCGCCCGGCGGCGGCCAGCGAATGAGCCACTTCCACGGCCGCCCCAGGGCGGCCGTGCTGTTTCTGGCCTTGCTTGAAAACCCCATGCCTAATCCGCATATCCTTTCTCAATGCATGGGGTTTGCATGCCCACACACGGCCATGGCCTGACTACCGATGAGGGTGAGTCGGCCTGGCAATGAGGTAACCGAGAATGACTGAACAGGACAAGAGTTCCGAGCTGACCGACCAGTTGCAGGTGATGCCGGTGTTGCCCCTGCGCGATGTGGTGGTTTATCCCCACATGGTGATTCCGCTGTTTGTTGGCCGCGAGAAGTCCATTCTGGCGCTGGAAGAGGCTATGGCAGGCAACAAGCACATCCTGCTGGTGGCCCAGAAGAGCGCTGCCCAGGACGATCCGGAGCAGGACGATGTCTATCGTATCGGAACCGTCGCCAACATCCTGCAGTTGCTCAAGCTGCCCGATGGCACCGTCAAGGTGTTGGTCGAGGGTACCAAGCGGGCCAAGACCATCCATTTCCTGCCCAATGAAAAATTCTTCTCCGCCCAGATCAGCCTGCTGGAAACGCCAGCGCTGGACGAGCGGGAGGCGGAGGTGCTGTCGCGCTCAGTGCTCAACCAATTCGATCAGTACGTCAAGCTGAACAAGAAGGTGCCGCCGGAAGTGCTGACCTCGCTGGCCGGTATCGAGGATAGCAATCGTCTGGCCGATACCATTGCGGCGCATATGGCACTCAAAATCGACGAAAAGCAGAAGATCCTGGAAATCGTTGATTTGCGCGAACGTTTCGAGCACATCATCGCCGCCCTCGAGTCCGAGCTTGACCTGCTGCAGGTGGAGAAGCGCATCCGTACCCGCGTCAAGCGGCAGATGGAAAAGAGCCAGCGCGAGTATTACCTGAACGAACAAATGAAGGCGATCCAGAAGGAGTTGGGTGATCTGGACGAAGCTCCCAACGAGATGGAGGAGCTGGAACGCAAAATTCAGAAAGCCGGCATGAGCAAGGAGGCCAAGGCCAAGGCAACTGCCGAGCTGAACAAGCTGAAGATGATGTCGCCCATGTCGGCGGAAGCCACGGTTGTGCGCAACTACATCGATTGGCTGGTGAATGTGCCCTGGAAGAAGCGCAGCAAGGTGCGCAATGATCTGGCCGTTGCCGAGCAGGTACTGGAACAGGATCACTACGGTCTGGAAAAGGTCAAGGAGCGTATTCTGGAATACCTCGCGGTGCAGCAGCGGGTGAGCAAGCTCAAGGGGCCGGTGCTGTGCCTGGTCGGGCCCCCGGGTGTGGGCAAAACCTCGCTGGGCAAGTCCATCGCTCGTGCCACCAATCGCCAGTTTGTGCGCATGTCTTTGGGCGGGGTACGGGACGAAGCCGAGATCCGTGGTCACCGCCGCACCTATATCGGCTCCATGCCCGGCAAGATCGTGCAGAATCTCTCCAAGATTGGCACGCGCAATCCGCTGTTCCTGCTCGATGAAATCGACAAGATGGCTATGGATTTTCGTGGTGACCCGGCCTCGGCCCTGCTGGAGGTACTGGATCCGGAACAGAACAATACCTTCAACGATCACTACCTGGAGGTGGATTACGACCTGTCCGACGTGATGTTCGTGGCCACGGCCAACTCGATGAACATTCCGGCGCCGCTGCTCGACCGCATGGAGGTGATCCGCATCCCCGGCTACACCGAGCATGAAAAGCTGAACATTGCCCAGCGCTATCTGTTGCCCAAGCAGATCAAGGCCAATGGCCTCAACGAAGGCGAGTTGGAAATAGGGGATGACGGTTTGCGGGCGATTGTTCGTTACTACACGCGCGAGGCTGGCGTGCGCAACCTGGAGCGCGAGATATCCAAGATCTGCCGCAAGGTGGTCAAGGACCTGCTGTTGCACCCGGAGCAGGGCAAGGCGGTGGTCAGCGAAGACAACATCGAAAAGTATCTTGGCGTACGTCGCTTCCGTTTTGGCCGTGCCGAGGAAACGGATCAGGTCGGGCAGGTGACCGGCCTGGCCTGGACCGAGGTGGGCGGCGAGCTGCTCAGCATTGAAACTGCCGTGGTGCCGGGCAAGGGAAAGCACACCATCACCGGCCAGCTGGGTGATGTGATGAAAGAATCGATCCAGGCGGCAATGAGTGTGGTGCGCAGTCGTTCGCGCAAGCTCGGTATCGATCCGGAGTTCTACGAAAAGAAGGACATTCACATCCATGTTCCCGAGGGCGCCATTCCCAAGGATGGTCCCAGTGCGGGTATCGGCATGTGTACCGCTTTGGTATCGGCGCTGACCGGCATCGCGGTTCGTGCCGATGTCGCCATGACTGGCGAGATCACCTTGCGCGGCGAGGTGCTTCCCATCGGCGGGCTGAAGGAGAAACTGCTGGCGGCACAGCGCGGTGGCATCAAGACTGTGGTGATACCGGATGACAACCGGCGCGATCTGGCTGACATCCCGGATAGCATCAAGGAAAACCTCGATATTCATCCGGTAAAATGGATTGATGAGGTGCTGCAGCTGGCGCTGGTGCGCACACCCGAACCGCTGCCCGAGCCCGTCGAGGTGGCTGATGCAGCCAAGCCGGCAGAGCAGGAGGCGCAGGGGACCATCAGGCCGCACTGATATGCAGTTCGCATACCGCTGTCCGGGCAGCGGTATGTTTTTCCTGCAAAATCAATTCGCAATCTGTGTGTCGCAAATCCTTGCTTGACAGTGTCTCAGGGCAGTTGGTATAAAACGCCCCTCGAATCGCCGGCCGCCCAGTTATGAGGCGGTGTTTTTTTTGAACAGCGAAATATAGGAGATGACCTGGTGAATAAGTCCGAGTTGATCGATGCGGTTGCTGCAGGCGCCGATATTTCCAAGGCTGCCGCAGGCCGTGCATTGGATGCCATGATCGAGGCTGTGACCAGTGCGCTGAAGAATGGCGAACAGGTGAACCTGGTTGGTTTCGGTACCTTCGTTGTGCGTGAGCGCGCTGCCCGTAGCGGCCGCAACCCGCGCACCGGCGAAACCATCGACATCAAGGCTGCAAAAAATCCTTCATTTAAGGCTGGCAAAGCCTTGAAGGATGCAGTAAACTAGCGCGCCTTTAGGACAGGGTGCTTAGCTCAGTTGGTAGAGCGTCGCCCTTACAAGGCGAGGGTCGGGGGTTCAAGTCCCTCAGCACCCACCATGCAATGCAGTTGTTTTATGGAGTGGTAGTTCAGTCGGTTAGAATACCGGCCTGTCACGCCGGGGGTCGCGGGTTCGAGTCCCGTCCACTCCGCCACTAGCAAAAGGGCGCACCGCAAAGTGCGCCCTTTTCTTTTTTGTGAACAAAAATACTAACTCGCCAGCGTAGGGGCCAAACCGCCATGCTGCAATTCATCCGTGAACGTGCCCAGAGTTGGATTGCCTGGGTGATCGTAGTCCTGATCATCATTCCTTTCGCACTTTGGGGCATCAATCAGTATTTTGACGGCGGCAAGGAACTGCCGGCCGCCAAGGTCAACGACACCGAAATTTCCCAGCAGCGCCTGCAGCAGGTGTTCTATCAGCAGCAGCAGCGCCTGCAGGAGATGTTGGGAGCCAACTACCGGCCGGAGATGTTCCCTGAGGAGCAGATGCGGCGACAGGTGCTGGATGGTCTGATTGAACAGGAGTTGCTGGTGCAGACGGCCACTGATAGTGGCATGCGCGTCGGCAATGCGTTGTTGGCGGCGACCATTCACAATGTCCCCGCGTTCCAGGTCGATGGTCGTTTCTCCCAGCAGGCCTACGAGACGGCCCTGCGCAGCCGCGGCATGGAGGCCAAGTTGTTCGAGGCCGATCTGCGTCGTGACATGCTCACGCAACAGTTCTACGCCGGTGTTGCACGCAGTGATTTCTCTACTCCGGCCGAACGCCGTGTCATGCAGCAGCTGCTGGGGCAGCAGCGTGACATCGGTTTCCTGGTGTTGCCATTGGCAGATTTTACCGCCAAGGTCCAGATTACCGATGACGAGGTGCAGGCCTACTATGATGCACAGGGTGCATTGTTCATGCAGCCGGAGCAGGTGAGCATCGCCTATCTGGAACTGTCTGCCGAGCAGATCGCGCAGGGTATCAAGATTGGCGAAGATGAGTTGCGCGCGCGCTACCAGTCCAACCTGGCTCTCTATACTGTGCCGGAAGAGCGCCAGGCACGTCATATATTGATCCAGGTTGCGGCAGACGCTGATGCTGCGGCTGACGCAGCCGCACGCGCCAGCGCCGAAAAGCTGCTCGGGCAGATTCGTGGCGGAGCTGCGTTTGCCGATGTCGCCCGCAAGGAGTCACAGGATCCCGGTTCTGCCACGGAGGGGGGGGATCTCGGTTTCTTTGGCCGCGGTGTGATGGACAAGGCATTCGAAGATGCCGTTTTTGCGTTGCAGCCGGGGCAGCTGAGCGAGCCGGTGCGCAGCGCGTTTGGTTACCATATCATCAAGCTCGAAGCGGTGCGCGGCGGCGCTACCAAGCCGTTTGGCGAGATGCGCGAACAACTGCTTGCTGAAATCCGCAATGAGCGTGCTGAGCAGCAGTACTACGATCAGGCCGAGCGGCTCGCCAATCTGACCTATGAGCATCCGGACACCCTGGAAGAGGCCGCGCGCGAACTGGGGCTGGCCACCAAGCAGAGTGAGCCGTTCAGCCGCCGTGGCGGTAGCGGGCTGCTGGCCAATCCGCGCCTGGTTTCTGCGGCTTTCAGTGAAGACGTTCTGGCGCGGGGCAACAACAGCGAGACCATTGAAGTGGGACGTAATCACCTGGTGGTACTGCGCGTGTTGCAGCACCAGGCCGAGGCGCGGCGTCCGCTGGATGCCGTGCGCGATGACATCGTGCTGCGTCTGCGCCGTGACAAGGCGGCCACTGCTGCACGTGAGGCCGCGACGGCCCTGCAGCTGCAACTTCAGCAGGGCACCGAGCCGGTATTGGCCGCCAAGGCAGCGCGTGCCAAATGGCAGCGCAAGGATGGTGTATCCCGTGATGATGGCAGTGTCGATGCCACCATCGTGCGACGTGCCTTTGCCATGCCGCGCCCCCAGGAGGGCAAGCCGAGCTGGGAGCTGACGGTCACCGCCGCGGGCGATATGGCGGTGCTCGGTGTTTACGCCGTGCGGGATGGTGAGGTTGTGGATGGCGAAGTCGGCGCCGCCGGTGATCTGGAACGCGCGGCCGGAGAGGCCGCCTTTGCTGCCGCGCTCGCCAGCATTCGCGCGTCGGCACAGATCAGCCGTCCGGCGCGGCCACAGTAATCCGGGGCTAGAGCGATGAGGCTGCTGCAGCTCAAACTGCACTGGCAGATCCTCATCGCTCTGTTGTTTGCACTGCCCGCCGGTCTGTTGTCCGGCCGTGACGGTGGACTGTTCGGTGTCACCTTCTATGCCGTGTTCGACTTTGTCGGCACGCTGTTCCTCAATGCCCTGAAGATGCTGATCGTGCCATTGATCATGGCATCGATCATCAGTGGCATCGCCGGTATCGGCTCATCTTCAGCCTTGGGCCGTCTTGGCGGCCGTACCCTGCTGTATTACCTCTCTACCAGCCTGCTGGCGATACTGGTGGGGCTGTTGCTGGTCAACCTGATTGCACCTGGCATCGTCAATGGCGAGCCGGCTCAGCAGCGTCTGGGGCTGGCTGTGGACAACCATGACGTGCTGGACAAGGTTTCCGGGCATGGTGCGGGCGATGTGGTGGGAGTGTTCCTGCGCATGGTACCCGTCAATATCGTCGCGGCGGCAGCCGATGGGCAGATGCTGGGCCTGATCTTTTTCAGCCTGCTGTATGGCTATTTCATGACCCGGATCGGCACCGCCTATGCCGAGGTGCAGTACAACTTCTGGCACGGTGTGTTCAAGGTGATGATGCTGATCACCGAATGGGTGATCCGTTTTGCTCCGTTCGGGGTATTTGCCCTGGTGGCGCGGGTGGTGGCCGATACCGGCTTTGCCGCCTTTGCACCGCTGGCCTGGTTTTTCCTCACGGTCTTGTCGGCACTGGCCGTACACTTCTTTGTGGTCTTGCCCTTGTTGTTGCGTCTGATCGGGCGGGTCCATCCCTGGCGGCATTACAAGGCGATGGCACCTGCCCTGCTTACCGCCTTTTCCACCGCCTCGTCGTCAGCCACACTGCCGCTGACGCTGGAGTGCGTGGAAAAGAATGCCGGGGTGTCCAACCGCACCAGCAGCTTTGTGCTGCCGCTGGGAGCGACGGTCAATATGGATGGCACGGCGCTGTATGAGTGTGTGGCGGCGATGTTCATCGCCCAGGCCTATGGTCTTGAGCTCGGTTTCGCCGTGCAGTTCACCATCGTCACCCTGGCGCTGCTCACCTCCATCGGCGTGGCGGGGGTCCCGGCAGCCAGCCTGGTGGCCATTGCGATCATCCTCGGCAGTATCGGTCTGCCGCTCGAGGGAATTGCGCTGATTCTGGCGGTCGATCGCATCCTCGACATGTGCCGGACCGCGGTGAATGTCTATAGCGATTCCTGCGGCGCGGTGATCATCGCGCGACTGGAAGGGGAAGATGGGTTGCTGCAGGAGAAGACTGCGGCCTGAGCCTAGTCTCCATCGCGCACGGCCATGCCCTGGATGTGGTAGCCGGCATCCACATACAGCACGTCGCCGCTGATGCCGGAGGCGAGATCCGAGCAGAGAAAGGCAGCGGCATTCCCCACCTCGTCCAGCGTGACATTGCGCCGTAGTGGGGCATTGCGCGCGCCGTAGTCCAGCATCTTGCCGAAATCACTGATGCCCTTGGCCGCAGCCGTCTTGATTGGGCCGGCTGAGACGGCGTTGACGCGAATCTGCTCCGGCCCGAGAGCTGCGGCCATATAGCGCACGTTGGCCTCCAGGCTGGCCTTGGCCAGGCCCATCACGTTGTAGTGCGGTATGGCACGTACCGCGCCCAGGTAGCTGACGGTGAGCAGGCTGCTGCCTGCACGCAACATGGGACGTGCCGCCTTGGCCAGGGCGACGAAGCTGTAGGAGCTGATGTCGTGGGCGACATGGAACCCTTCACGGGTCACGTCGTCTATGTAGTTGCCCTCCAGCTGGCCGGCCGGTGCAAAGGCAACGGAGTGGACAAGAATATCGATGTGGCTCCAGTAGTCGTCGAGGTGAGCGAACACCTGCCCGATGTCGGCATCACTGCCGACATCGCAGCGCAGAGCAATGTCGGAGTCCAGTTCTGCGGCCAGTGCGGTGGCGCGGTCAGCCAGTTTTTCGCTTTGGTAGGTAAATGCCAGTTCGGCACCTTCGCGCCGCATCGCCCTGGCGATACCCCAGGCGATGGAGTGGTTGTTGGCCAGTCCGACGATGAGCGCGCGTTTGCCCTGCAGAAATCCCATGGCGAACTCCAGTTGTTCCGGAAGGGAGGCTCGTACTACCATGCGGCAGATGCCCCGCCTGTTGCGGGTGCATGATACAACCGAACGATAACAATGAACCACCGGCACCATTCCATGCTCCGGACCGCACAGTGCTGAACTGGACCATGCCTCGTTTTGCACTACTCGTCCTGTTGCTGTGTGCAGCCGTTCCGGCGGCAGCAGCACCGGCGCAGGCGCTGGGTTATACACCGGCCTACGCGCCGGGTTTTGCTCATTTCAACTACGTCAATCCTGCTGCGCCCAAGGGGGGCAGCGTCAATCTGGCCGCCGTGGGCGGTTTTGACAGCCTCAACCCGTTTACCCTCAAGGGGCAGGCCGCCGCTGGCCTTACCGAGCTGATGTTCGAGACCCTGATGGAGGGCAGCCTCGACGAGCCGTTCAGCCAGTATGGCCTGCTGGCTGAGGATGCCGAATTGGCGCCGGACCGTCGTTCGGTGACCTACCGGCTGAATCCGCTTGCCCGTTTCCATGATGGCACGCCGGTGACTGCCGCCGACGTGAAGTTTTCCTTCGAGACGCTGCGCGACAAGGGGCATCCGCAGTATCGCTTCTATTGGGGGGACATTCAGCGGGCAGTGGTGCTGGATGAGCGCACGGTGCGTTTCGAGTTCGCCCGCGTCAATCCCGAGCTGCACATGATCGCCGGCCAGATCCCCATCTTTTCACGTGCCTGGGTCGGCAATAGTGACTTCGACAAAATGGCGCTGGTAGAGCCGCTCAGCAGCGGTCCCTATCGCATCGAGAAGTATGAACTGGGCAAGTACATCACCTTTGTGCGCAACCCCGACTACTGGGCGCGCGACCTCAATGTGCGCCGCGGTATGTTCAATTTCGACCGGGTTACCTTCAAGTTCTACCGTGATTTCACCGTGGCACTGGAGGCGTTCAAGGCCGGTGAATTCGATTTCAACGTCGAGTACAACTCCAAGACCTGGGCGCGGGATTATGTCGGCAGCAAATTCCGCGATGGCCGCATCGTCAAGACCGAGCTGGAGCATCACAACAACGCCGGCATGCAGGGCTTCGTGTTCAATCTGCGCCGCCCCCTGTTCCAGGATATCCGCGTGCGCCGCGCCCTGTCGCTGGCGCTGGATTTCGAGTGGTCCAATCGTCAGCTGTTTTACAATCAGTACTCACGCTGTGACAGCTATTTCAGCAACAGCGAACTGGCGGCGCGCGGCGTGCCCACGGGCGCCGAGCTGGCCCTGCTGGAGCCGTTCCGAGCCCAATTGCCGGCGGAACTGTTCCAGCGGCCGTGGCTGCCGCCGAGTACCGAGCCGCCGCACAGCCTGCGCGACAACCTGCGCGAGGCCAAGACACTGCTGCACGCGGCCGGTTGGGATTTTCGTGACGGTGCCCTGCGCAATGCCGCCGGCGAGCCGTTTCAGTTTGACGTCATGCTGGTGCAGAAGGGGTTCGAGCGCATCGTTGCCCCCTATGCGCGTAATCTGGGCAAGCTGGGCATCACCGTGAGTTACCGTACGGTGGACCCTGCGCTGTATCAGCGCCGCATGGATACCTATGACTTCGACATGGTGGTGGCCGGCTTTGGCCAGTCGCAGTCGCCGGGCAACGAGCTGATGGGCATGTTCCATTCCTCGGCGGCGAGCCAGGAGGGCACGCGCAATCTCGTCGGTATCCAGGATCCGGTGGTGGACGCTCTGGTGGAGCAGGTGATCTACGCCCGTGACCGTGCCGCGCTGGTGACGGCGGTGCGCGCCCTGGATCGGGTGCTGCTGTGGGGCGAGTATCTGGTGCCGCAGTGGTACATCGGCACCCATCGTGTCGCCTACTGGGACCGTTTCGGTCAGCCGCAGCAGCTGCCGCTGTATTACAACGCGTCAAGCTGGATGCTGAGTACCTGGTGGAGCGCGGAAGGAAGACACTGATGGCTGCCTATATTCTCAAGCGCCTGCTGTTGATGATCCCGACTCTGATCGGCGTGTTGCTGATCACCTTTATCGTCATTCAATTCGTGCCCGGTGGGCCGGTAGAGCAACTGGTAGCGCAGCTCAAGGGGCAGGGTGCTCAGGGGGAGGCCAGTGCCGGCATCCAGGGCCTGTATCGCGGTGCGCAGGGGCTGGACAGTGAGCGGCTGGAGGAGTTGAAGGCCTACTACGGTTTCGACAAGCCTGCCTGGCAGCGTTTCGTGGAAATGCTGGGCAACTATGTCACCTTCAATCTGGGGGACAGCTATTTCCATCATCAATCGGTGCTGGAGCTGGTGATCTCCAAGCTGCCGGTGTCCGTCAGCCTTGGCCTGTGGACCTTCTTCCTCACCTATCTGATTTCGGTGCCGCTCGGTGTGGCCAAGGCGGTGCGTGATGGCACACCATTCGATCTGGCTACCAGCACGCTGATCCTCATCGGCTACTCCATCCCCGGTTTTGTGCTCGGCATTACCCTGCTGGTGCTGTTCGGCGGCGGCAGTTTCTGGGACGTGTTCCCGCTGCGCGGACTGACCTCGGACAACTGGGAGGAACTGTCGGTCGGCGGCAAGGTGCTGGATTATCTGTGGCACATGGTGCTGCCGGTTACCGCCTCGGTGGTGGGCAGCTTCGCGGTGATGACCATGCTGACCAAGAACAGTTTTCTCGAAGAGATTCGCAAGCAATACGTGCTCACTGCCCGCGCCAAGGGGCTGAGCGAGAACGCCGTGCTGTACCGCCACGTATTCCGCAACGCCATCATCCCGCTGATCACCGGCTTTCCCGGCGCCTTCCTGGCAGCGTTCTTCACCGGCAGCCTGCTCATTGAAACCATCTTTTCCCTTGATGGCATCGGCCTGTTGTCCTATGACGCGGTGATGAAGCGCGACTATCCGGTGGTGATGGGCACGCTGTATCTGTTCACCATGATCGGTCTGGTGGGCAAGCTGCTTACCGATGTCTGCTATGTGCTGGTCGACCCACGCATCCAGTTCGAGGCGGTGCAGCGATGAATGAATCGAGCAGCCGGCGCGCCTGGCGCCGCTTTCGGGCCAACCGTCGCGGCTACTACAGCCTGTGGCTGTTCGGCCTTTTGTTCGTGCTCAGCCTCGGCGCCGAACTGCTGTCCAACGACAAGCCCATCGTCGTGCAGTATCAGGGCGCGTATTACTTTCCGTTGTTCGTCACCTATCCCGAAACCACCTTCGGCGGCGATTTCGTCACCGAGACCGATTACCTCGATCCGTTCATACGCGAACAGTTGCACGCGAGCGGCAACTGGGCGCTGTATCCCCCCAACCCCTATCGCTATGACACCATCAACTATTTCGCCCAGGCACCCAATCCGGCGCCGCCGTCAGCGGATAATCTGCTCGGTACCGATGATCGTGGCCGCGACGTGCTGGCACGGCTGATCTACGGTTTCCGCATTTCGGTGCTGTTCGGCCTGGCGCTGACCGCCATCGGCGTCGCTATCGGCATCCTGGCCGGCGCCATCCAGGGCTATTTCGGCGGTCGCATCGACCTGTTCGCGCAACGCTTCATGGAGGTGTGGGGTTCGATGCCGGAGCTGTATCTGCTCATCATCTTCGCCTCCATCTTCCAGCCCAGCCTGCTGCTGCTCATCGTCCTGCTCAGCCTGTTCGGCTGGATGGGGCTGGCCGATTACGTGCGTGCAGAATTCCTGCGCGGCCGCAACATGGACTATGTGCGTGCAGCCCGCGCCCTGGGTGTGTCCAACCGCACCATCATGTGGCGCCACCTGCTGCCCAATGCGATGACACCGGTGATCACCTTCCTGCCGTTCCGCATCAGCGGTGCGGTGCTGGCGCTGACCAGCCTGGACTTCCTCGGCCTCGGTGTGCCGCCGACCACGCCCAGCCTGGGTGAGCTGCTGGCCCAGGGCAAGGACAGCATCGACGCCTGGTGGCTGTCGATGACCACCTTCGTGGTGCTGGTGGGTACCCTGATGCTGCTGATCTTCATCGGTGAGGCGCTGCGTTCAGCGCTGGACACGCGGCAGGGCTGATATGGAACCGTTGTTGCGAGTAGAACAGCTCAGCGTCGCCTTCGGATCTGCCGGGGCGCGACAGCCGGTAGTGGAGGAGGTGAGCTTCGCCATCCAGCCGGGTGAGAAGCTGGCGCTGGTGGGCGAGTCGGGCTCAGGCAAGTCGGTGACCGCACTGTCCATCCTGCGTTTGCATGAGGCACAGCGTACCGCCTACGGCGGCAGCATCCACTTCGCCGGGCGAGAGCTGTTGGGACTGTCCGAGACAGAGATGCGCCACATCCGCGGTCGCGACATCGCGATGATCTTCCAGGAGCCGATGATCGCCCTCAATCCATTGCACACCATCGGCCGTCAGATCATCGAGCCGCTGTTGTTGCACGAAGGGCTGGACGGCAAGGCGGCACGTAGCCGTGCCATCGAGCTGCTCGGCCGCGTCGGCATTCCCGATCCGGCGCAGCGCCTGGAGTCCTATCCGCACCAGTTGTCCGGCGGCCAGCGCCAGCGCGCAATGATTGCCATGGCGCTGGCCTGTCGACCCAAGCTGCTCATCGCCGACGAGCCGACCACCGCGCTGGATGTCACCATCCAGCGCCAGATCCTCGATCTGCTCGATGAATTGCAGAGCGAGTTCGGCATGGCGGTTTTGCTCATCACTCATGACCTCAATATGGTGCGCCATTTCGCCAGCCGCGTGTGCGTGATGCAGCGCGGCAAACTGGTCGAGCAGGGAGCAGTGGCGCAGTTGTTCGCGGCACCACAGCATGCCTATACGCAGCAACTGCTCGCCAGTGAACCCGACATGCTGCCGGCGGCGGAGGAGCGTGCCGCACTGGCCGGTCAGCCGGCGCTGCTGGCGGCAAAGGACCTGTCCTGCCATTTTCCCATCAAGGCCGGTTTCTTCCGCCGTCAGGTGGGGGCGGTGCGGGCCGTGGATGAAGTGCGGCTCGAACTGCGTTCCGGCGAGACGCTGGGGGTGGTGGGTGAGTCGGGTTCGGGCAAGTCGACGCTGGGCATGTGTCTGCTGCGTCTGCAGGCTTGCAGGGGGGAAATCACCTTCGATGGTCGGCGCCTGGATAACTTGCCGCAGCGCGCGGTGCGCCCGCTGCGACGTCAGTTCCAGGTGGTGTTCCAGGACCCGTATTCATCCCTGTCGCCGCGCCTGACGGTGGAGCAGATCATCGGCGAAGGCCTCACGCTGCACTTCCCGGAACTCGGTGTGGAGGCGCGGCGCGCGCGTATCGTGCAGGGGCTGGAGGAGGTGGGCCTGTCGGCCGATATGTTGCAGCGCTACCCGCATGAATTCTCCGGCGGACAGCGCCAGCGTATCGCCATCGCCCGTGCCGTGGTGCTGGAGCCGAAGCTGATCCTGCTCGACGAGCCGACCAGCGCGCTGGACGTGTCGGTACAGAAACAGGTGCTGACTCTGCTGCGTGATCTGCAGCGCCGGCACCGGATGAGCTATCTGTTCATCTCCCACGACCTCAAGGTGATCCGCGCCATCGCCCATCGCGTGCTGGTGATGCACGAGGGCCGGGTGGTGGAGGCAGGGGAGACGGAGCGGGTGTTCGATGCGCCGCAGCATGAGTACACGCAGCGGTTGCTGGCGGCGGCGTTGTTCAAATAATGGGGTAGGAGCGAATCGTATTCGCGACGTTTGCAGACTCGTTCAGCGTTTTATCGCGGATGTCATCCGCTCCTGCAGTGTTATCAGAGATTCCCCGACTGGCGGATGACATCCACATACAGCGTCAGGCGCTGGCCCGGACGCAGAACCTTCTTGCTGTCGAGCTTGTTCCAGCTGATCAGGTTGTCGACGCTGACGCGGAAGCGTTGCGAGATGGCGTGCAGGGAGTCGCCGCTGCGCACGGTATAGCCGATGCGCTGGCGGGTGCTGCTGCTAAAGGGATGGCTGAAGCGCGCCGGATTGGCTGCCGCCGCGACCTCTGCCGTGGCATCGGTCCAGATCACCAGCGTGCGTCCAGGCAGCAGGGGATCGCGCGGCGCCATGCCGTTCCAGCGTGCCAGCTCATTGACACCGACATCGTAACGGCGGGCAATGCTCCACAGCGAATCACCATTCTTTACCTGATAGTCGATGCGACGACCGTCACGCGGCTGGTTCTGGGTAGCGATGAGCCGCTGTTCCTCGCTCAGGCGATAGCTGGCCAGCTTTTGCCGTGCCACCGGGATGGTCAGGGTGTCGCCGACACGGATGATGTTGCCGCGCAGGTTGTTGACACTCTTCAGCAGTTCCACGGTGGTGCGGTAGTTCTGGGCAATTTGCAGCAGGCTTTCACCGCCCTTTACCCGATGACGTTCCCAGCGCACACGCCGTTCCGGCGGATAATCGGCCAGCCGCTGCTTGAAGGTGTCCACGCGCTCGACGGGCAACAGCAGGTCGTGCGGGCCGTCGGGGTCGGTGGCCCAGCGGTTGAAGCCGGGGTTGTAAAGGTAGATGTCTTCCAGGGATATCTCCGCCAGTTCGGCGGCGAGGGCCAGATCGATCTGTGAATCCAGTTCGACGCTGGTGAGAAAGGGCTCGTTGGGTACGGGGCCCAGGCTGACGCCATGGGCTTCCGGGTCCTTGATCAGACGGGAGATGGCCAGCAGCTTGGGGACATAGCCGCGCGTCTCGCGCGGCAGGTCCAGCGACCAGAAATCAGTTGGCTTGCCGCGCGCCTTGTTGCGCGCAACGGCACGCTTTACCGTACCTTCGCCGGAGTTGTAGGCGGCAATGGCCAGCAGCCATTCGCCGTCGAAGTGGTCGCGCAGGTATTCAAGATAATCCAGGGCGGCGCGGGTGGCGGCGGCGACATCGCGGCGGCCGTCGTACCACCAGCTTTGTTTCAGATCGAAGCGGCGGCCGGTGCCGGGGATGAATTGCCACAGGCCGGCGGCGCGGCCGTGGGAGTAGGCAAAGGGCTGGTAGGCGCTTTCCACCACCGGCAACAGGACCAGTTCGGTGGGCAGGTTGCGTTCTTCTATTGCCTCGACCACCAGATGGAGATAGGGGCTGGCGCGGGTCACCACCCGATCCAGATAGCCCTGATGGCTGGCATACCACTCCAGGTCGGCACGTACCCCGGCGTGCTCGTGATCGGGCAGGGTCATGCCGTCGCGGATGCGCTCCCAGATGTCCTGTGGCGGCATGCAGAGCTCACCGGACTGATCGGGCTGGCTCCACTGGATGGCGGCAATGGTCGTTGTGGTGGTGCGGTCGGTGCTTGCGGTGTCGTTCACCGCCGGGGAGGCAGTATCGTGACGCGCCTGTTGCGACAGGCAGCCGCTCAGGGTCAGGACCAGCAGCGACAGGGACAGAATCCGGCGCATTGTTGTTCTCATCTCGGGCACAGGGTGCAATGGTAGGCCGTGGCCCGGGCCCGGTTCAAGGATTAAACGCAGGATCTGCCGCCGGGGGCGGCAGCGGGCGCGGGCTCAGTCGAGGGTGTCCTTCCAGTGGCGCACGGTGGCGAACACGCTGGCGCCGTCCGGCAGGGCGTGGCCGGCGAAGCCCTCGGCGGCGGTCACCACCTCCGCTACCCCGCAGCGCAGGAAGGGATTGGTCTTCAGTTCCTGCAACAGCGGTGCCGGCACGGTGGCCTCGTGGCGGGCACGGCGGCGCGCCACTTCGTCGATGCGGGCGAGAATGTCGGGATTGTCCGGCTCCACCACCCGGGCAAAGCGCAGATTGGCGGCGGTGTACTCATGGGCGCAGTAGATCAGCGTGGCCTCGGGCAGGGCGGCGATGCGGCTCAGGGAGGCATGCATCTGCTGCGGTGAGCCCTCGAACAGGCGGCCGCAACCGGCGGTGAACAGGGTGTCGCCACAGAACAGGGCGCCGTGGCCGTGGTAGCAGACATGGCCGCGGGTGTGGCCGGGGGTTTCCATGACCTCGAACTCCAGGCCCAGCGCTTCCAGTTCCAGCCGCTCCCCGTCGCTCACCGGATGGGTCATGCCCGGGATGCGTTCGCGGGCCGGGCCGTAGACCGGGATGTCATAGCGGGCAGTGAGGTCGCAGATGCCGCCGGTGTGGTCGCCGTGGTGATGGGTCACGAGGATGGCGGCCGGCTCCAGGCCATGGGTGCTCAGGTAGGCCAGTACCGGTTCGGCATCCCCGGGGTCGACGATGGCGACCCGGCGGCTGCCGGGCAATCCGGGAAGCCAGATATAATTGTCGTCAAAGGCGGGAACACAGCGGACTTCAAGCATAATGGGTGCATGGTGACAGGGGGCGGGGAACGGGTCAATGTGGGCTAGCGTCAAGCGTGTATTGCAGTCCTACCGCTGCGGCCCGGGCAACGAGGCACGCGCCGGCCTGCGCCAGTGGTATGCCACACCCCTTGGCCAAAGTCTCGCCACCTGCGAGCAGCAACTGCTGGATGAAACCCTGTACAACCTGTTTGGCTACCACCTGTTGCAGGTGGGGGCGCCGCAGGGGCGCGACCTGACCACCGCCTCGCGCATCGCCCACCGCATGATCCTGGTGGATACACCGATGGCACTGCCGGTCGCTGCGGGGACGGAAGGGTGTGCCGGCCTGCCGGAATTGCTGCCGCTGGCGACGGACAGCATTGATCTGCTGTTGCTGCCCCATGTCCTGGCCTTTGCCGACGAGCCCCATCAGGTGCTGCGCGAGGCGGAGCGCGTGCTGATCCCGGAGGGGCATGTGGCGGTGCTGGGGTTCAACCCGTGGAGCCTGTGGGGGCTGTGCCGGCTGGCATTGGGCTGGCGGCGGCGTGCGCCGTGGTGCGGGCGTTTCCTGAGTCCATGGCGGGTCAAGGACTGGCTGTCCCTGCTGGGCTTTGATACGGTGCTGCTGCGCCACGCCTATCACCGGCCTCCGCTGCGCCACCCGGGCCTGCTGCAGCGCCTGCAGTTTCTCGAACGCTGGGGGCTGCGCTGGTGGCCCGTCCTGGGTGGCGCCTATTTGCTGGTGGCCAAGAAACGTGTCGCCACCCTGACCCCGATCCGCCCGCGCTGGCGCCCGCGCCGTGCCCTGGTACCCGCGGGCCTTGCCGGTCCCACTGTTAGAAAGCAGGAACATGACGGAAAGCTGTAACGATATCGTGGAGATCTATACCGACGGCGCCTGTCGCGGCAACCCCGGCCCCGGCGGCTGGGGGGCGCTGCTGCGCTACAAGGGCAAGGAAAAGCACCTGTACGGCGCCGACGCGCAGACCACCAACAACCGCATGGAACTGATGGCGGCCATCATGGCGCTGGAGGAGCTGACGCGCGGCTGCAAGGTGCGCCTGACCACCGACTCGCAGTACGTGATGAAGGGCATCACCGAGTGGCTGGCCAACTGGCGCCGTCGCGGCTGGAAGACCGCCGACAAGAAGCCGGTGAAGAACGCCGACCTGTGGCAGCGGCTGGATGCAGCCTGCCAGCGCCACGAGGTGGAGTGGGCCTGGGTGCGCGGCCACAACGGCCACCCGGAGAACGAACTGGCCGATCAACTGGCCAACCGCGCCATCGACGAAATGGAGGAGCAGGCCTGATGCGCCAGATTGTGCTCGATACCGAAACCACCGGCCTTGAGCCGGCCGATGGCCACCGCATCATTGAAATCGGCTGCGTCGAACTGATCAACCGCCGCCTCACCGGCAATACCTATCATCAGTACCTGCAGCCGGATCGCGAGATCGATGCCGGCGCCATCGAAGTACACGGCATCACCAATGAAATGCTGGCCGACAAGCCGCGCTTTGCCGATGTGGCACGCGACTTTCTCGATTTCGTCAGCGGCGCCGAACTGATCATCCACAATGCCCCGTTCGATGTCGGTTTCATCAACCACGAGCTGAAACTTCTGGGGGCGGACTGGGGGCGTATCGATGCCCTGTGTACGGTGCTGGATACCCTGGCGATGGCGCGGCAGCTGCATCCGGGGCAGAAGAACAATCTGGATGCCCTGTGCAAGCGCTATGGCATAGACAACACGCACCGCGAACTGCACGGCGCCCTGCTCGACGCCGAGATTCTGGCCGATGTCTATCTGATCATGACCGGCGGGCAGACCACGCTGTCGCTGGGCGGCAGCAGCACCACCGGTGCGGCGGCCGCACCCGAGGCGATCCGGCGGTTGGCCGCCAGGCCGGCACTGCGCGTGGTGCGCGCCAGCAGCGAGGAATTGGCGGCGCATGAGCAGCGTCTGCAGGCCATCGACAAGGCCAGTGGCGGCAAGTGTCTGTGGCGCAGTCTGGATGCCGCTGCGCTGGCGGTTCCGGGCGAGTCAGAGTAATCTCCTATACAATGTTTCTATAGGTAAAATTCTTAAAGAACAAACTGGAGGAGCACCTGCATGGCTCAGGATATGAAGTCACGTAGTGAGGCGGTGTCGCGCTGGGTTACCTTCCGCCTGGGCAGCGAGACCTACGGCATCGATGTCATGCAGGTGCGCGAGGTGCTGCGCGGCACGGAGATTTCACCGGTGCCCGGTGCCCCCAGCTATGTGCTGGGCATCATCAATCTGCGCGGCAACGTGGTCAGCATCATCGATACCCGCAGCCGTTTCGGCTTGCCGCCGCACGACATGGATGACGCCTCGCGCATCCTGATCCTGGAGGCGGGTGACCATGCGGTCGGCTTTCTGGTCGACAGCGTGTGCGAAGTGGCCGAACTGCGTTCCTCCGAGATCGAGTCCGCTCCCGATACGGGTGCCGGCGACTCGGCACGTTTCATCTCCGGCCTGTCCAACCGCAAGGAGGGCCTGCTGATCCTGGTGGATGCCAGCAAGCTGTTGTCCGACGAGGAGCTGTCCGAACTGGCGAGCTACTAGCTCAGGTGCCGCGGGAGGCCGTATGACCAAGCAGTCCCACTCCGATGACCGTCTGGAGTTGCTGCTGTTCGATCTGGGCAGCAAGCAGCGCTTCGGCATCAACGTGCTCAAGGTCAAGGAGATCATCCCCTGTCCCAGCCTGACCCATCTGCCGCAGGCCCATGTCGCGGTGAAGGGCGTCGCCCATCTGCGCGGTGCGCCGGTGACGGTGATAGAGCTGGCCCGAGCCATCGGCCGCGGCCAGGTCCAGCAGGAAGGAGCGTGCAACGGTTCCATCATCATCACCGAGTTCAACCGCAGCATGCAGGGCTTTCTGGTGCGCCAGGTGGATCGCATTGTGCACTGCGACTGGAAGAAGGTATTGCCGCCGCCGGTGGGCACCGGACTCGGCAGCTACATCACCGGCGTCACCGATGTGGATGGCGAGTTGGTACAGATCCTCGATGTGGAGAAGGTCATCGGCGAGGTGATCGAGCCGGTGGAGGCCACGGGTGAGGTGCAGTTGGCTGAGGGGGAACGGGCGCAGTTGCAGGGGCGTCGCGTGATGGTGGTGGATGATTCGATGGTGGCCCGTCACCAGACTGCCAATACCCTGGAACCGCTGGGCATGGAGTGCGTGATGGTGCGCGACGGCAAGGAGGCGCTGGAAGCGCTGCAGGCGCAGGCCCGCGACGGCAAGCTGGTGGACATGGTGTTGTCCGACATCGAGATGCCGGAGATGGATGGCTACAGCCTGACACGCGAGATCCGTAACGACCCGGCGCTGCAGCATCTGTACGTGCTGTTGCACACATCGCTCAACGGCGCCATCAATACCGAAAAGGCCCACAAAGTCGGCGCCAACGACGTGCTTACCAAATTCGTTCCCGTTGACCTTGCCCATGCGGTGGCGCGCGCGATGAGCGCGTAGGACGGCTGGAGCATAGCTGCACTGCAAAGTTGGTGTGGACATGATTGGATGGCCACGCTTCGCTTTGCCCAATCTGCAAACCTGACCGCCTGACGCGAAGTATCTTGTTTTCTACACCGGTGAGTTCCGCTGATGATCCCGACTCTGTTGACTGTCATGCGCCATGGCCTGTTGCTGCTGTTTGTGCTGCTGTCCGGTTGTGCGCGGCCACAACTGTATGAGGCGCAGGTCTATGTCTTCGGCACCCTGGCCGATATCTCGGTATGGGGGGCGGAGGAGCAGACTGCTCGGGCGGCAGTCGATGCCGTGGCCGCCGATTTTCAGCGCATGCACCACGAATGGCATGCCTGGGAACCGGGGCCGCTGGTGGATCTGAATGCGGCCATTGCCGCCGGCCGTCCGGCAGCGGTGCCGGCCACCATCATTCCCCTTATCGAACGCTCGCAGGAGATTTATCTGCTCAGCGAAGGACGTTTCAATGCCGGCATCGGTCGTCTGCTCAACCTGTGGGGGTTTCAGAGCAGCGAGCGTCCGAGCGGGCCGCCGCCGTCACGCGAGGCGATCGCGGCCCTGCTGGCGCAGCGGCCGGCGATGACCGATTTGCAACTGCAGGATGGCACGCTGTACTCGTCAAACACGGCGGTTCAGCTGGACTTCGGCGGCATTGCCAAGGGCTATGCCGTGGAGTTGGCCCTGCAGCGCCTGCACTCCTTCGGTATCGACAATGCCATCGTCAATGCCGGCGGCGGTCTTGGTGTCATCGGCCAGCGCGGTGAGCGCCATTGGAACGTCGGCATCCGGCATCCACAGGGGCAGGGGATTCTAGCGTCACTGGAGGTGCTGGACGGGGAACACGTGCACACCTCCGGCAACTATGAACGCTTCCGCGAGCATGAAGGACTGCGTTATGCCCACATCCTCGACCCGCGTACCGGCTGGCCGGTGGACAGCATCACCTCCTGCACCGTGATCAGCCGCGACGGCACCCTGGCCGATGCGGCGGCCACGGCGCTGGTCATCGCCGGCCGGGACGACTGGCATCGCGTGGCACAGAAGATGGGTATCAAGTACGTGATGCTGGTGAGCGAGGACGGTACCGTGTACATGAACCCGGCGATGGCGGCACGGGTGCAGTTCGGCGACAACAAGCCGGCGGTGGTGCTCGGCGCCGAGCTGTAGCGCGTTGCTACAACTGTGCGCTGCTGAGCAGATAGGTGGTCACCGTGGCAAGCGGCAGGACATAGAAATAGCCCTGCATCAGACGCCGTATCAGCGGATGGGCGTTTTTCAGTTCCATGAAATGGTCAACTACCATGCGCCCCTTGAAGGCCATGGTGAGCGTTATGAGCAACATCAACGCATAGCCGGGTTCGGTAGTTTCTCCCAGCATTGATCCTCCCAGCGTCAATATCACCAGCACTATCCACAGCACAGCAACGACCTGCTTATGGCTCATTGTCGCGCCCTCAACGCAGCAGATACAGCAGTGGGAAGATGATCAGCCACACCAGATCGGTGGCATGCCAGTAAGAGGCAAAGGACTCCATGCCTTCATGATCTGCCGGGGTGTAGGCGCCGCCGTGGGTGCGGAAGATAATCCAGCCCAGGCCGATCATTCCCCAGAATACGTGCACCATGTGCGTCAGCGTCAGGTAGTAATAGACCGTGAAGAAAGCGCCATTGCCCGCCGTGACGCCGTGAGCGACGTTCCATTCGAATTCCAGATATTTGGTGACCATGTAGGCGACGGCCGAGGCAAACACCAGATAGAGAAAGCGCATGCTGAGGGCCGGACGATTCTGCCGGATGGCGATCACCGCGTTGACCACGAAGTAGCTGCCGGAGATCATCCAGAGTGTGTTGAGCGTGCCGGCAAGAAGGTTGAGATTGCCGGGGCCGGCGCGGAATTCCTGCGGGAAGAACACCCGTGCAGTGAAGTAGACAGCGAACAATACGGCAAATTCTGTCATTTCGCACAGAATCCCCGCCCACATGCCCCGGTTGCCGGGGATGTGGCCTGCTGCAGGAAGCTGTTCGCTGTAGGTGATGCTCATGGCTGTGCTCCTGATGCCCGCCGTTGCCATTTAGGCAACGGCGGCAGAGGGACAGCATAACTCAGCGGCGCTTGGACCAGAACTGTTGCGCCAGTTGCTGCAGGCTCATGGCCAGCTGGGCGACGTTCTGCGCCGCCTGCTCGCTTTCCATGCCGGTATGGGCGTTGGAATCGGAAATGTGGCGGATGGAGATGATGTTGCGGTTGATCTCCTCGCCCACGGCGCTTTGTTCCTCTACGGCGGTGGCGATTTGCGCGCTCATGTCGGTGATCACGCTGACACTGCGCGTGATGCTGTCCAGCGAACTGGCGGCATGGCGTGCCTGCTCCACACTGCTGTCGGCCTGCTCGCGGCTCAGGTTCATGACCTTTACTGCAGAGCGGGCGCCTTCCTGCAGTTTCTCGATCATCGCCTGGATCTCCTGCGTCGATTGTTGCGTGCGCGAAGCCAGCGTGCGCACCTCGTCGGCGACTACCGCAAAGCCACGGCCCTGTTCGCCGGCGCGTGCCGCCTCGATGGCGGCGTTCAGTGCCAGCAGGTTGGTCTGTTCGGCAATGCCGCGAATCACATCGAGCACCGAGGTGATTTCACTGCTGCGCGCCTCCAGTTGCTGGATGACGCCGGCAGCCTTTTCCACCTCCGCCGCCAGGCGGCCGATGGCGGCGCTGGTGTCCGCTACCACCTGGCGTCCTTCACGCGCTTCCGCGTCGGCCTTGTCGGCGGCATCGGCGGTATTCTGGGCGTTGCGCGCCACTTCCTGCACGCTCGCTGCCATTTCGGTAATGGCTGTGGCCACCTGATCGGTTTCCGTCTGCTGCTGGCGGATGCCTTCACTGCTGTGTTCCACCGCCGTTACCAGATTGTCGGCCGTGCCGGATAACTGCCGCGAGGCATCGGAGATGCGGCCCACCACGGCGCCTGCCTCGGCCTCCAGCATCTTCATGGCGAACATGATCTGACCGGCCTCGTCCATCCGATCGGTATAGATCAACTGGCCTACCGGATTGTTGGCAATGCTGCGGGCATGGGCCACCACCTGACAGAGAGGGGAGAGGGCCAGGGCGCCCAACAGACCGCCGACGGCCAGGGTTACGCCACCGACAATGGCCGCACCAAGGAGGGACATTCCGCCGAAAATGACGCCGGCGGCAAGGCCTGCACCTGCGCCCACGGCCACGGCGCCGACGGCCTTGGTCTTGATGCCGAGGCGCGGCAGGCGCAATGCCAGCGGCATGCGGCCGGCCATCAGCTCGGCGTAGAGGCGCTCGGCTTTTTGCACCAGTTCGCGCTTGGGTTTGGTTCGTACCGACTGGTATTCCACCACCTGGCCGTTGTGCAGGATCGGTGTGACATAGGCACTGACCCAGTAATGGTCGCCGTTCTTGCAGCGATTCTTCACCATGCCCATCCAGGACTTGCCGGACTTGACGGTGGACCAGAGGTCCTCGAAGGCCGCCGGTGGCATTTCCGGATGACGCACCACGTTGTGGTTCTTGTGCATCAACTCATCGACGGTAAACCCGCTGATATTGATGAAATCATCGTTGATGTAGGTGATGGCGCCCTTGAGATCGGTGGTGGAGAGGATGTTGGCGCTGTCGGCGTAATTCACTTCATTGCCGGTAATGGGAAAATTCTTCTTCATCGCGTTACCTGTCGCAAAATGGCCCAACCCTCCCTGGGATGCGTAAGCAGTCCTGCCTCAGTCATGTATATCGGCTGAAATGAGGCCAAGTGTATAGCTTTCAACAAGAATTGTCAGAAAATAAATCACTGCAAATCGGTGGGTTATTTTGGTGCAGGGGTGTCTTCATTGTCCCATTGTGGTGCAATGACACCTGCGTCAGCCCGCTGGTGTCCTGGCCGCTGGTGATTTTAGTATTCATTTTTGTAGGGGATATAGGGGCGAGGCACCCATGGAGCGTCACGCGGGCGGTGGATCTGCCCAAAAAAACACCGGCTTGATGCTATTGTGGCGAAGCCCGGCGGACGGCACATACTGACTACTAAACACTCGCCATGGTAGCGGGCCACGCGTGGCCGGGACATGGGACAAGGTGCAGAGGCAACCGATGGCAGCAGAGGAAAGCACAAACGGGACGGCAGCGACGGCAGGCCAGGCGCCTGCCGCTGTTCTGCTGGTGGATGACGAGGCCAACATCCTGGCTGCCCTGCGCCGCCTGTTTCGCCCGCTCGGCTATACGGTGCACAGTGCCGAAAGCGGCGCTGCGGCGCTGGCCATCCTGGAGCAGGAGCACATCGATCTGGTGATTTCCGACATGCGCATGCCGCACATGGATGGCGCGCAGTTTCTGGCCCAAGTGGCGCAGCGCTGGCCGCAGGTGGTGCGCATCCTGCTGACCGGTTATGCCGATCTCGAGTCCACCATCGCCGCTATCAATCAAGGACAGATCTACAACTATTTCAGCAAGCCCTGGGAGGACAATGAAATCAAGCTGGCGGTGCAGCATGCCCTCGAACAGAAGCGGCTGCGCGAGGAGCATGATCGCTTGGCGGCCCTGACCCAGCGGCAGAACGAGGAGCTCAAGGATCTCAATGCCAATCTGGAGAAGATCGTTGCGGCACGTACCGAGGAACTGCGCCAGACCAACATGTTCCTGGAGCTGGCCTACGCGCAGCTGCAGGAAAGTTACTACGCTGCCATCCCGGTGTTCGCCAATCTGGTGCAGTTGCGTGAAGGTCCCGGTGGCGGCCACGGCAAGCGGGTAGGGGAGTTGGCGCGCGAGATCGCCGTTTATATGGCGCTGGACGAGGATGATGTTCGCCACATCTATTTTGCCGGCCTGCTGCACGACATCGGCAAGCTGCCCTGGCCCGACGGCCTGCTGCATATCCGCACTACCGAACTGAGTCCCGCCCAGCGCAAGGTGGTGGAGAGGCACCCCATCACAGGCCAGGCGATTCTGCTGGGCATGGAGCCGCTGCACAAGACGGGGCTGTTCATACGCCATCATCATGAGCATTACAACGGCAAGGGCTATCCCGATCGGTTGTATGGTGAACAGATACCCCTCGGGGCGCGCATCGTGGCAGTGGCCAACGACTACGATGGCCTGCGCAGCGGTTCTCTGCTGGGAGAGGAGCTGAGTCCACTGGATGCCCGCACCTTTCTGCAGCAGCGCCGCGACACGCATTACGATGGCGCTGTGGTCGATGCCTGCATCGCTGTGCTTGATGCCCGCGAGCGCGGCGAGGGGATGATTCACGAACTGCGTCTGGAACCTGACGCCTTGCGTCCGGGGATGGTGCTGTCACGCGATCTGCTGGGGCAGGACGGTGTCCTGTTGTTGACCAAGGGCTACCGGCTGAATGAGATCCTGGTGCGCAAAATCAATGAACTGCAGCAGGATGACAGTCACGAGTTCATCATCCATGTGCTGGCAGAGGACGGCGAAGCGACAGCGCAACGCGCGTAGTTCTGTGCCGCTGCGGGCCTGATACCGGCACTTTTGCAGGTGATTTGCTGCCATTCCGCAAGTTGCTTGCCTTTCTTCTGCGCGCCAGCCAGAAGCGGTTGTCTTGATCAAGTACGCGGCTGACGGCGTTACCTAATGCTGATCCCTCCGTCCATTACCAGGTCAACGTGGTTCGCATGTTCAGCACTCAATCGCAGCGCGCCGCTGTTGTCTCACCCTTGCGCCTGAGCAGAATGATCTCTAGCTGCGCTGGCGTGCCCGGAAGTTGCAGGACTATCCCGGCAGCCGGGGTGACCTGCTGGTCGAGATCGATGATCCGCGCAGGTTGACCGACAGGGAGAATGCCGCCCTGCTGCAGCGCTTCGATCTGCAGGACATCAACAGGAGCTGGTTGGCCGATGAAACCGGTCTGACGTCGCTTACCGTGCGCAACGAGGGTGTGCGCCAGCACTACATCCCCTACACCAACCGCGCCATCAACTGGCATGCCGACGGCTATTGCAGCGCGGCCAACCGCCAGATCCATGCCCTCAATCTGCATGTGGTTCAGCAGGCGACCAATGGTGGCGAAAATGCCGTGATTGATCACGAAATAGCCCACATCCTGTTACGCGAAAAGAGTCCCGCATGCGTCCGTGCACTGATGGCGCCGCGGGCTGTGACCATCCCGGCCCACATCGACTAGGGCGGCAGCGTGGCCCGACTGGAGGAGCCCGGCCCGGCATTCAGCCTCATGCCGTCGGGCGAGAACGGCACGGTGTGTTGGACAGGCGGCGAGGGGGGGGAGAAGGGACCGCTTTTCGTGCGACAGTGTGCCGCAGATGTGCCAAGCCCCGCACGAGGCGGGGCTTGGCAGGGTATAACTGATTGATTTTATTTGGTGGGCGGTACAAGGCTTGAACTTGTGACCCCTGCCGTGTGAAGGCAGTGCTCTACCACTGAGCTAACCGCCCGTCGAGAGGGTCGCTATCATAATCAGGGCCCTCGTTAGCGTCAAACGCTTTTTCGTTCTGCGCTGGCGTCGTTGGCGGAGGGTATAATGGCCGCCTTTTTTGCGTTGGTGTCGCCGTGCCTGCAGGCCGGTCTGGTTACATGACGAGGTGGGGGAGATGGCCGAGGAAAAGTTGCAGCGCGCAGGGCGGCGTCTGGTCCGGGTGATCGAGGATATCGGTCTGCTGGTTATCCTGCTGGCGACGCTGGTGGCGGCGGCGGGCGAGGTGGCGCACATGGTAGGTGCGCGCAGCGTACATCTGGCCGACCTGCTGTTGCTGTTCATCTACCTGGAAGTGGTGGCCATGGTGAGCGCGTATTGGCAGTCCGGCCAGCTGCCGGTGCGTATGCCGCTATATATCGGCATGGTGGCCTTGGCGCGCTATCTGATCCTGGACATGAAAGAGCTGGATGAGTGGCGCATGCTGGCGGTGGCGGTGGCTATCCTGCTGCTCGGCCTGGCCGTGCTGGTAGTGCGCTACGGGCATGTGCGCTTTCCCTATGAGATGAGTGGCCGCAAGGCCGATAAACCCTGAGCACGTTGAATTTTCCTATGACGATCAAGACCCGTTTTGCCCCCAGCCCGACCGGCTATCTGCACATCGGTGGCGCGCGCACGGCGCTGTTCTCCTGGCTGTATGCCCGCCGCCACGGCGGCAAGTTCGTGCTGCGTATCGAGGACACCGACCTGGAGCGCTCCACCGCCGAATCGGTGAACGTGATCCTGGAGGGTATGACCTGGCTCGGTTTGGAGTATGACGAGGGACCATTCTTCCAGACCCACCGCTTCGACCGTTATGAGGAAGTGATTCAGCAGATGTTGGCCAAGGGGCTGGCCTACCGCTGCAGCTGCTCCAGGGAGCGCCTGGAGGCGCTGCGCGAGGAGCAGATGGCCAGCAAGCAGAAGCCGCGCTATGACGGCCGCTGCCGCGGCCAGCACGTCGATCCCAGCGAGCCGCACGTGATCCGCTTCCGCAATCCGCAGGACGGCGCGGTGGTGGTAAACGACTTGGTGCGCGGCAAGGTGGCGTTCAGCAACGACGAGCTGGACGACCTGATCATCAAGCGCAGCGACGGCAGCCCGACCTACAACTTCGTGGTGGTGGTGGACGACATGGACATGGGCATTACCCACGTCATCCGCGGCGACGACC
>JBFLWM010000010.1:0-61364 GCA_040755915.1 Pseudomonadota bacterium
CGCCAAACGCGGCCAAAAGGCCGCAGGGATGAGCAAATACCGGCCTTGCCGGTGCGATTCGGCGCGTGATGACTCGCTGGGAGCGACGATTTTCTCATGGTTGGTTACTTATTCAGAGCATCCTTAGTATTAGAGCTGGCTTAAACCAAGCAGATGAAAAATCAATTGCCCCTCGATCTTGAGTCGCAGCTTCCGTTGTTGACGCAAGAATTAATAGAAATAGGATCTTAAAAAACCATCTCATAATTACACGCTCCATCGTGTTAGCGACAACTGCTATCGGAACAACCGGGGACAGAACAACCGGGGACAGACCACGGTTCTCATGCACCGACTTCACGCTGCTTCGCCATTCAACTGCTCCAATCGAGCCAACGTGTCCGGGTACTTGCGCACCATCAAAATCAACGCTGCCGCCTGGGCGTTGGGTTTGGCCCGCCCCTGCTCCCAGTTCTCAAGTGTCCGGGTGGAAACGCGCAGACGCCGAGCAAATACGGCCCGCGAGACATGCAGTTGTTCGCGCGTGGCGCGGATAAGTTCCGGAGCGATCTCTGGGCGCGGCAATTCGTCCACTTCATGGGTACGCAACGTGATCTTTCCTTCGCGCTGTTGGCGCATCGCATCGATGCCGCTCATCATCTCGTCGAACAGCTTGCGGTTCTTGCTCATGGTTTCTGTCTCCTGGCGGCCAATTCCTGTTGTATTGCCCGCTTCATTGCCGCCTTGTCCTCTGGCGTCAAATCGGAAAGCTCGTCCTTGTCGTAGAGGGTAAACAGCCAGATATGGCGATCCTCGGTCAGGACGTAATAGATGATTCGAATACCACCGCGCTTGCCCTTGCCTCGGCGCGGATCCTGCCAGCGCAACTTGCGGAAGCCGCCGGTGCCAGGCATGACGGCTCCGGCCTCGGGATTCGACTGCAACGCCAACTGCAAATACCGATAACCCTCATCATCCATGTAATGAGGGAGAAGCCGGGTAAAAACCGGCGTCTCGATGAATATCCATTTCATACGTCATGAGTATACGCAGCCTGCGTATACATGCAAGCCGCCAACGCCTACCGGCTGGCGGCACCAAAAAAGAAGGGGCCTTGCGGCCCCTTCGTCTTCACAGCATGTCGGTCACGACTTAGTTGATCTTCGGGTCCAGCGAGCCCTTGGCGTACAGACCGGCCATCTTCTCCAGGGAGATCGGCTTGATCTTGGAGGCCATGCCGGCAGCGCCGAAGGCTTCGTAGCGGGCCTTGCAGATCTGCTTCATGGCGTCTTCGGCGGCCTTGTAGTACTTGCGCGGGTCGAAGTTGGACTTGTTCTCGGACAGGTGCTTGCGGATGGAGCCGGTGGAGGCCATGCGCAGGTCGGTGTCGATGTTGACCTTGCGCACGCCGTTCTTGATGCCTTCCACGATCTCTTCCACCGGCACGCCGTAGGTGGTGCCCATGTCGCCGCCGTAGTTGTTGATGATTTCCAGCCAGTCCTGCGGCACGGAGGAGGAACCGTGCATGACCAGGTGCACGCTCGGGATGCGGGCGTGGATTTCCTTGACGCGGTCGATGCGCAGGATCTTGCCGGTCGGCTTGGAGGTGAACTTGTAGGCGCCGTGGCTGGTGCCGATGGCGATGGCCAGGGCGTCGACGCCGGTCTTCTTGACGAAGTCGGCGGCTTCGTTGGGGTCGGTCAGCAGGGCGGAGTGGTCCAGCACGCCTTCGGCGCCGTGGCCGTCTTCCTCACCCATCTTGCCGGTTTCCAGGGAACCCAGGCAGCCCAGCTCGCCTTCGACGGAGACGCCGCACGCGTGGGACATTTCCACCACGCGACGGGTGACGTCGACGTTGTACTCGTAGGAGGACGGGGTCTTGCCGTCTTCCATCAGGGAGCCGTCCATCATCACGGAGGAGAAGCCGGACTGGATGGCGTTGACGCACACGGCCGGGGAGGCGCCGTGGTCCTGGTGCATGACGACCGGGATCTGCGGGTAGGCTTCCAGGGCGGCCAGGATCAGGTGGCGCAGGAACGGCTCGCCGGCGTACTTACGGGCACCGGCGGAACCCTGCAGGATCACCGGGCTGTCGGTCTCGGCGGCGGCCTCCATGATGGCCTTCACCTGTTCCATGTTGTTGACGTTGAACGCGGGCAGGCCGTAGCCATGCTCGGCAGCGTGATCGAGAAGTTGACGCAGGGAAACCAGGGCCATTGTGAATCTCCTTATGCTCTCTTGAAGTTAAATGGGTCTACTGTAAACCACGCCGGACGGGAAAAAAACGGAGTTGTTGCAGTGTCATTGCGCGGCTGCGCTGCCGTCGCGCCTGCTCCGTGTGCTCCCTGTCCTGCGCGGTAAATCTCTCTTCCGTTTCCCTCTCCTTCAGGGAGAGGGAGCCAAGCGTTAAACCAGTTCGCCGACCTTGACGATCTTCATGGCGTTGGTGCCGCCGTGCATGCCCATCAGATCGCCCTTGGTGATGATCACCAGGTCACCCTCGCGCACGGCGCCGCGCCGCAGCAGCTCGTCGATCGCCTCGCGGTTCACCTCGGCGTGGTCGGTGGTCTGCACGTCGAAGCTGACCGGATAGACGCCGCGATACAGCGTCACCTTGCGCCGCGTCTCGACATGACGGGTCATCGCGTAGATGGGGATGCCGGAGCTGATGCGCGACATCCACAGCGGCGTCGAACCGGACTCGGTCAGCGCGGCGATGGCCTTCACGTTGAGGTGGTTGGCGGTGTACATCGTGGCCATGGCGATGGCCTCGTCGATGTAGGTGAACTGGGTGTGGATGCGGTGATCGGACTGGGTGGCGATGCGCTGCTTCTCCGCCTCGACACATACGCGGTCCATGGCCTGGATCGCCTTGTCCGGATACTTGCCGCTGGCGGTCTCCGCCGACAGCATCACGGCGTCGGTGCCGTCGAGCACGGCATTGGCCACGTCGAACACCTCGGCGCGGGTCGGGATCGGATTTTCGATCATCGACTCCATCATCTGCGTCGCGGTGATCACCACGCGGTTCATCTTGCGCGCCAGCTGGATCAGGTGCTTCTGTACCGGCGGCAGCGCGGCGTCACCGATCTCCACGCCGAG
The DNA here is from genome assembly GCA_040755915.1 of Pseudomonadota bacterium. GTDB lineage: Bacteria > Pseudomonadota > Gammaproteobacteria > Thiohalomonadales > Thiohalomonadaceae > Sulfurivermis. Next base: position 3,082 of record JBFLWM010000010.1, read on the forward strand.
ATCGCCGCGGGCGATCATGATGGCGTCAGAGGCGGCGATGATCTCCTCGATCACCGGCAGGGCCTCGGCACGCTCGATCTTGGCGACGATGGCGCCGTAGCCGCCGGCGGCGCGCAGCAGGTCACGGGTTTCGTTGACGTCGGCGGCACTGCGGGGGAAGGACAATGCCACGTAGTCGGCCTGCATCGCCGCCGCGGTCTTGATGTCCTCGCGATCCTTGTCGGTCAGCGCCGGCGCGGTGAGGCCGCCGCCCTGGCGGTTGATGCCCTTGCGGTTGGACAGGATGCCGCCCACCACCACCCGGCAGTGGATCTCCGGACCGTGCACCTGATCCACCCACAGCACCAGACGGCCATCGTCGAGCAGCAGGGTGTCGCCGCGCTTCACATCGTCGGGCAGGGTCTTGTAGCTGAGGCCGACGCGGGTTTCGTCACCGTCATCGACGGGGAGCTTGGCGTCGAGGATGAAGGGCTTGCCCTCCTCCAGCACCACCTTGCCGTTCTTGAAACGCTCGACACGGATCTTGGGGCCCTGCAGATCGGCCAGCACGCCGACCTGGCGGCCATGGGCGCGGGCGCGGTTGCGCAGGCGCTCGACACGGTCGAGGTGTTCCTGCGCCGTGCCATGGGAAAAGTTGATGCGGACGACATCGACACCGGCCTCGATGATCTTGTCCAGCATCTTGGGGTCGTCGGTTGCCGGCCCCATGGTTGCCACTATCTTCGTTCGTCTCGACATATTCTCTCGTTTGCTCGCCTCTTAATGATTCGCCCTGAGCGAATCAGGGCGGCTCGTGGCCGCCCGTGTGGCCGACGCCGCGTACGACGCCGGTCCTTCGTTATATATGCACAACGCGCACGGCGCGTTTTTTTCCGCACCGTGCGCGTTGATCGCCAGACATCCGGCTTAGCCCTTGGCCCGCTCTTCCAGGATGGCGACGGCGGGCAGCACCTTGCCTTCCAGATATTCGAGGAACGCGCCGCCGGCGGTGGAGATGTAGGACACCTTGTCGTAGATGTCGTACTTCTGGATCGCGGCGATGGTGTCGCCGCCACCGGCCAGGGTGAAGGCCTTGGTGTTGGCGATGGCCATGGAGATGGCCTTGGTGCCTTCACCGAACTGATCGAACTCGAACACGCCGACCGGGCCGTTCCACACCACGGTGCCGGCGTTCATGATGATGTCGACCAGCTCCTGTGCGCTCTTGGGGCCGATGTCGAAGATCATGTCATCGTCGGCCACTGCACCGGCGTCCTTCAGCACGGCGGGCTCGTTGGCGTCGAATTTCTTGCCGCACACCACGTCGACGGCGACGGGGATCTTGGCGCCGCGCTTGCTCATCTTTTCCATCAGCATCTGTGCGGTGGGAACCAGGTCATCCTCGCACAGGGACTTGCCGACGTTCTTGCCGACGGCCTTGAGGAAGGTGTTGGCGATGCCGCCGCCGACCACCAACTGGTCGCACTTCTCGGCCAGGGCCTCCAGCACGGTCAGCTTGGTGGAAACCTTGGAGCCGCCGACGATGGCGACCATCGGGCGCGCCGGGTTGGCCAGGGCCTTGGCCAGCGCGTCCAGTTCACCCATCAGCAGGATGCCGGCCGCAGCGGTCGGGGCATACTTGGCCACGCCGTGGGTGGAGGCCTCGGCACGGTGCGCGGTACCGAAGGCGTCCATCACGAACACGTCGCACAGGGCGGCGTACTTCTTGGCGGTCTCTTCGACGTTCTTCTTCTCGCCCTTGTTGACGCGGCAGTTCTCCAGCAGCACCAGCTCGCCTTCGGCCACGTCAAAGCCGCCGTCGACCCAGTCCTTGATCAGGCGCACGGGCTTGCCCAGCTTGGCGGACAGCACATCGGCGACCGGCTTCAGGGAGATCTCTTCGCTCCACTCGCCTTCGGTGGGACGACCCAGATGGGAGGTCACCATCACCTTGGCACCGGCCTTCAGGGCGAACTCGATGGTCGGCATGGAAGCAGTGATACGCGCATCGGAAGTGACCTTGCCGTCCTTCACCGGCACGTTCAGATCGGCACGGATGAAAACGCGCTTACCCTTCAGGTCGAGATCGGTCATCTTGATAACAGACATGTTTCAACTCCCTCGTAAAGTTTGAAAGTCATTGGCCAAGGTCGGCCTTGGCCAATGGCTCTCGTTGCATAACCATCAAGGCAAACAGGGTGGGCCGAGGCCCACCCTGTTTCACCGCACTGCTTACTTGGCTACGTGCTCAACCAGACGCAGCATGTTGCAGGTGTAGCCGTACTCGTTGTCGTACCAGGACACGACCTTGACGAAGGTGCCGTCGAGGGCGATGCCGGCATCGGCGTCGAAGGTGGACGGGGCGCTGTTGCCGACGAAGTCAGTGGAAACCACCTTCTCTTCGGTGTAGCCCAGTACGCCCTTCAGGGCACCTTCGGAGGCCGCCTTCATGGCCTTGCAGATGTCCTCGTAGGACGCTTCCTTGTTCAGCTCGACGGTCAGGTCGACCACGGAAACGTCGGAGGTCGGCACGCGGAAGGCCATGCCGGTCAGCTTCTTGTTCAGCTCGGGGATGACCTTGCCCACAGCCTTGGCCGCACCGGTGGAGGACGGGATGATGTTCTCCAGGATGCCGCGGCCGCCGCGCCAGTCCTTGGAGGACGGGCCGTCAACGGTCTTCTGGGTGGCGGTGGCGGCGTGCACGGTGGACATCAGGCCGCGCTTGATGCCGAAGTTGTCGTGCAGCACCTTGGCCACCGGGGCCAGGCAGTTGGTGGTGCAGGACGCGGCGGAGACGATGGCCTGGCCGGCGTAGGTGGCGTGGTTCACGCCGTACACGAACATCGGGGTATCGTCCTTGGACGGAGCGGACTGCACGACCTTCTTGGCACCGGCCTTGATGTGGGCCTGGCAGGACTCGGTGGTCAGGAAGAAGCCGGTGCAGTCGATGACGATGTCGGCGCCCACTTCGTTCCACTTCAGGTTGGCGGGATCGCGCTCGGCGGTCAGGCGGATCTTCTTGCCGTTCACCACCATGTTGCTGCCGTCAACGCCGACCTCACCGTTGAAGCGGCCATGCACGGAGTCGTACTTCAGCATGTAAGCCAGGTAATCCGGATCGAGCAGGTCGTTGATGGCAACGATCTCGATACCCGGGAAGTCCTTGGCAACGGCGCGGAACACCATACGGCCGATGCGACCGAACCCATTAATACCGACTTTGATAGCCATGTGATAGTTCTCCTGTTGAATGGTTTAGAGGACGGACTCGACAGCCTTCACCACGTTTTCCACGGTGAAGCCGAATTCCTTGAACAGCTGACCGGCCGGAGCGGACTCACCGAAACGGTCGAGACCAACCACCTTGCCATTGAGGCCAACATACTTGTACCAGCCGGCGGTGACACCGGCCTCCACGGCGACGCGCTTGGTGCAGGCGGCGGGCAGCACGGCTTCCTTGTAGGCGGCATCCTGCGCATCGAAGGTCTCGACGCTGGGCATGGAAACCACGCGCACCTTCTTGCCCTTGCCGGCCAGCTCGGCGGCAGCCTTCACCGCCAGCTCCACTTCGGAACCGGTGGCGATGATGATGGCGTCGGGATTGGCAGCGCCTTCCTGCAGCACGTAGGCGCCGCGGGTGATGTTGGCGATCTGCTCGGCGGAACGCGGCATGTGGGCCAGGTTCTGACGGGAGAAGATCAGGCAGCTCGGGCCGGTCTTCTTCTCGATGGCGGCACGCCAGGCCACTGCGGACTCGACCGCATCGCACGGACGCCACACGCTCATGTTGGGGATCAGGCGCAGGGTGGCGGTCTGTTCCACCGGCTGGTGGGTCGGGCCGTCTTCGCCCAGACCGATGGAATCGTGGGTGTAGACGAAGATGGAACGCACCTTCATCAGCGCGGCCATGCGCAGGGCGTTGCGGGCGTATTCGGAGAACATCAGGAAGGTGCCGCCGAACGGGATGAAGCCGCCGTGCAGGGAGACGCCGTTCATGATGGCGGACATGCCGAACTCACGCACGCCGTAGGACAGGTAGTTGCCGTCGGCCACGGTGTTGGTGATCGCCTTGGCTTCCTTCCAGGAAGTCAGGTTGGACGGGGTCAGGTCGGCGGAACCGCCGAGGAACTCCGGCAGTGCCTTGGAGTAACCCTGGATGGAGTTCTGCGAGGCCTTGCGCGAGGCAATGGTCTCGGCCTTGTCGTTCACGGCCTTGATGAAATCGTCGGCCACCTGCTTCCAGTTGGACGGCAGCTCGCCCTTGATCACGCGGCGCTCGAACTCGGCGGCCAGCTCCGGGAATTCCTTCTTGTAGGCAGCGAACTTCTCTTCCCAGTGGGCCTGCGCCTTGGCGCCCTTGTCCTTCGCATCCCAGCCCTTGTACACGTCGGCGGGGATCACGAACGGCTCGTGCTTCCAGCCCAGGTTTTCACGGGTGGCGTTGATCTCGTCGGCACCCAGCGGGGCACCGTGGCAGTCGTGGCTGCCGCACAGGTTGGGCGCGCCGTAGCCGATCACGGTCTTGCAGCAGATCAGGGTCGGCTTGTCGTTGACGCTCTTGGCCTCGTGGATGGCCTTGTCGATGGCGGCGGCGTCGTGGCCGTCCACATCGCGCACCACGTGCCAGCCGTAGGCCTCGAAACGCTTCGGGGTATCGTCGGAGAACCAGTTCTCGACGTGGCCGTCGATGGAGATGCCGTTGTCATCCCAGAAGGCGATCAGCTTGCCCAGGCCCAGGGTGCCGGCCAGGGAGCAGGCTTCGTGGGAGATGCCTTCCATCATGCAGCCGTCGCCCATGAACACGTAGGTGTAGTGATCGACGATGTGGTGACCGGGACGGTTGAACTGGCCGGCCAGGGTGCGCTCGGCCAGCGCCATGCCGACGCCGTTGGTGATGCCCTGGCCCAGCGGACCGGTGGTGGTCTCGACGCCGTCGGTGTAGCCGTACTCGGGGTGACCCGGGGTCTTGGAGTGCAGCTGGCGGAAGCTCTTCAGATCGTCGATGGAGAGGTTGTAGCCGGTCAGGTGCAGCAGGGAGTAGATCAGCATCGAGCCGTGGCCGTTGGACAGAATGAAGCGGTCACGATCGGCCCACTTGGGGTTGGCCGGGTTGTGCTTCATGTGGCTGTTCCACAGCACCTCGGCGATATCGGCCATGCCCATGGGCGCGCCGGGATGTCCCGAGTTGGCTTTCTGCACGCCGTCCATGCTCAGGGCGCGGATGGCGTTGGCTAGTTCTCTACGATTCGACATGTGCTTCTCCTGGATAGTGTGAATACTCAAAACCTTGACTGCACGCGCGACACTGCGCGTGTTTGTAACCGGTCACGCTTTGACGTCAGGGGAGAATGAGACAGGGACGACCACGCGGCGCGCCGCTGCTGACGACCCGCCTCGTGCTTCTTGTCATTGAACATTCATCCGGTGCGGCGCTGGCGCGCGCACCGCGATACTCCCAGCAAGACATCAAAATTCTGTTGTTATCCCGGTGCCGCGCATGCGCATCGCCGGGCCTGCGGGAACGGCCTTGTCTGCCTTGTTAATCCCGCAGCTGTATTAGGAACCACCGATTTTTACCCAATCGCGCCCCCTGCGGCAATATCCCCGTTATCCATAACTTTCTGTTTTATGCCTATAACTTCGGCTTTAGGGCGGCAATTTTCCGGCCTGCCCGCCGGCCGGTACGGCGCGGGGTTGTAGTGTCCGGGGGTCAACTTTACACTGCGGAGACGGCAATTACACGCCGACAAAGCCCTGGCGACAGCCGGGCAATAACAGAGGAGATGGGGTGATGACCAGCCAAACCCGTGCTGCGGGCCAGTCCCTGCCCGCCCTGTACCGCCTTGTGTCCGTGCTAGCCCTCCTGGCCTCCGCGCTGCCCGCGCTGGCCGCCGAGCTGACCTTTGCCGTCCATCCCGTGCTGCCGCAGGCGCGCACCGTGCAGGTCTATCTGCCCCTGGCCAATTATTTGAGCAAGGCTACCGGGCAGAAGATCCGCCTCGTCACCAACACCAACTTCCTGACCCACTGGCAGGCCATGAAGCGGGACAAGTACGACCTGATCCTCGATGGCCCGCATTTCACCGATTACCGCGCCAAGCGCATGGGTTATACCGTGCTGGCCAAGCTGCCCGAGGTGGTCAGCTACACCCTGGTGGCCAATGAGAGCCAGATGATCCTCGAGCCGGCCGAGCTGATCGGCAAGACCATCGCCACCACCGCCGCCCCCGCCATTGGCGCCCTGCGGCTGGCCGAACTCTATCCCAACCCCCTGCGTCAGCCGACCATCGTCGAGACGCCGGACTCGGAGCAGGCCGCCGAACTGGCCGTGCAGGGCAAGGTGGCGGCCGCCATGATCCCGGCGCCGCTGGTGGGACGCTACCCCAGCCTGATCACGGTGGCCACCACCCAGCAGGTACCCTCTCCCGGCATCTCCGCCAGCCCGGCCGTGAGTGCCGAACTGCAGCAGTCGCTGCGCCGCGCCCTGCTCGATGCCCCAGGCACCCCCGATGGCCGCAAGGCGCTGGAGGCCCTCAATGCCCCGGCGCTGGAGCCGGCGGACAATGACAGCTTCCACGGCCTGGAGCGGCTGCTCGAGGGTATGTGGGGTTACTGACGGCCTCCACCCGGGGGCTCGGCCCGCCCCCGCTGCCCCCTGCCCACCCCGCTGACCCTCGTATCTCCCGCCCCTCTTCTTTATAATGCGCGGTCCAACTTTCACGGGTGGGCGCCGCGCGCGTCCGGTTAACCAGGGAATCAGCATGTCCAACAGCTATTTGTTCACTTCCGAATCCGTCTCCGAAGGTCATCCGGACAAGGTCGCCGACCAGATCTCCGATGCGATCCTCGACGCCATCCTGGCGCAGGATCCCATGGCGCGCGTGGCCTGCGAGACCCTGGTGAAGACCGGCATGGCCCTGGTGGCCGGCGAGATCACCACCCATGCCGTGCTGGATTACGAGGCCATCGTTCGCGGCGTCATCAAGGACATCGGCTACAACAGCTCGGAAATGGGCTACGACTGGGAAACCTGCGCGGTGCTGAATGCCATCGGCAAGCAGTCACCGGACATCGCCATGGGCGTGGACGAGAGCGAGAACCACGAGCAGGGTGCCGGCGACCAGGGTCTGATGTTCGGTTATGCCAGCAATGAAACCGACGTGCTGATGCCCGCCCCGATCTGCTACGCCCACAATCTGGTGGCGCGTCAGGCCGAGGTGCGCAAGAACGGCATGCTGCCCTGGCTGCGCCCCGACGCCAAGAGCCAGGTCACCTTCCGCTACAAGGGCCACAAGCCCGTCGCCATCGACGCCGTGGTGCTGTCCACGCAGCACGGTCCGGAGATCAGCCAGAAGACCCTGCACGAGGCGGTAATGGACGAGATCATCCTGCCGGTGCTGCCGGCGGAGTGGATCACCAAGGAAACCCGCTTCTTCATCAATCCCACCGGCCGCTTCGTCATCGGCGGCCCGATGGGCGACTGCGGCCTCACCGGCCGCAAGATCATCGTCGACAGCTACGGCGGCATGGCCCGCCACGGCGGCGGCGCCTTCTCCGGCAAGGACCCCTCCAAGGTGGACCGCTCCGCGGCCTATGCCGGCCGCTACGTCGCCAAGAACATCGTTGCCGCCGGCCTGGCCGAGCGCTGCGAGGTGCAGGTGTCCTACGCCATCGGCGTGGCCGAGCCCACCTCCATCAGCGTGGACACCTTCGGTACCGGCAAGATCTCCACCGAACGACTGGTGGAACTGGTGCGCGCGCACTTCGACCTGCGCCCGCGCGGCCTGATCACCATGCTCGACCTGCGCCGCCCGATCTACCGCAAGACCGCAGCCTACGGCCACTTCGGCCGCGAAGACGCGGACTTCACTTGGGAGCGCACCGACAAGGCCGCCGCCCTGCGCGACGCGGCGGGGCTGTAAGTACTCAACCGCCAGGTACGCGAGGCAGCACCAGATAAAATCCGTTTTTTATACTTCGTGCAACTTCGCGCACTTCGCGGTTAATGCATTCTTTGCCGTTCCCCTGAGGAGCGCTGCAGCGGGTTGAAGACCCGTCAGGCTCAGGGGAGTGGTTCTGTAACAACGGCGCTCGTTCCTGACGGAGTACACTCATGAACGCTGTTGCCAATTTCACCGACTACAAGGTCGCCGACATTTCCCTGGCCGAATGGGGCCGCAAGGAGATCCTGATCGCTGAAACCGAGATGCCGGGCCTGATGGCCCTGCGCGAGGAATTCGGCAAGCAGAAGCCGCTCAAGGGCGCGCGCATCTCCGGCTCACTGCACATGACCATCCAGACCGCGGTGCTGATCGAGACCCTGGTCGAACTGGGCGCCAAGGTGCGCTGGGCCTCCTGCAACATCTTCTCCACCCAGGACCACGCCGCCGCGGCCATCGCCGCCGCCGGCATCCCGGTGTTCGCCTGGAAGGGCGAGTCGCTGGAAGAGTACTGGTGGTGCACCGAGCAGGCGATGACCTGGGCCGGCTTCGACGGCCCCAACATGATCCTCGATGACGGCGGCGACGCCACCATGCTGGTGCACAAGGGCGTGGAATTCGAGAAGGCCGGCAAGGTGCCGGAGGCGGCCGCCAACGCCAACCACGAGTGGAAGGTGTTCCTCAACCTGCTGCGCGCCAGCCTGAAGAACAACCCGGGCAAGTGGACCCGCATGGCCAAGGGCATCAAGGGCGTCACCGAGGAAACCACCACCGGCGTGCACCGCCTGTACGAAATGGAAAAGCGCGGCGAGCTGCTGTTCCCGGCGATGAACGTCAACGACTCGGTCACCAAGAGCAAGTTCGACAACCTGTACGGCTGCCGCGAATCGCTCATCGACGGCATCAAGCGCGCCACCGACGTGATGATCGCCGGCAAGATCTGCGTGGTGCTGGGCTACGGCGACGTGGGCAAGGGCTGCGCCCAGGCCTTCCGCGGCATGGGCGCCACCACCTGGGTCACCGAGATCGATCCGATCTGCGCCCTGCAGGCGGCAATGGAAGGTTACCGTGTGGTCACCATGGACGAGGCCTGCAAGCTGGGCGACATCTTCGTCACCACCACCGGCAACGTGAATGTGATCAATCATGACCACATGGCGGCGATGAAGGATGAGGCCATCGTCTGCAACATCGGCCACTTCGACTCCGAGATCGACATCGCTTCCGTCGAGAAGTATCAGTGGGAGGAGATCAAGCCGCAGGTGGATCACGTCATCTTCCCCGACGGCAAGAAGATCATCGTGCTGGCCAAGGGCCGCCTGGTGAACCTGGGCTGCGCCACCGGCCATCCCAGCTTCGTGATGTCCGCCTCCTTCACCAATCAGGTGATGGCGCAGATGGAATTCTTCACCCGCGCTGATCAGTACCAGAGCAAGGTCTACGTGCTGCCGAAGATCCTCGACGAAAAGGTCGCGCGCCTCCACCTGAAGAAGATCGGTGTGCAACTCACCGCCCTGAGCAAGGAACAGGCCGACTACATCGGTGTGCCGGTGGAAGGCCCCTACAAGCCCAACCACTACCGCTACTAAGTGGGTTGACCGCGAAGTACGCAAAGGATCGCAGCGTACAAGATGCCGAAGACCTGCCTGATGTCAGGCCAGGGGCACGGTGTCGAATATATTTCGTTGCGAAACTTCGCGTACTTGGCGGTTAGTGCTCTTCGTTAAGGGGACGATCATGAAATCGCAAAAGAAATATCCATCCGGTTTCAGCTTCGAGTTCTTCCCGCCCAAAACGGCGGAAGGTCGCCAGAAGCTGCTGGCAGCACGCGACAAGTTTGCCGCGCTGAAGCCCGTCTATGTCTCAGTCACCTATGGCGCCGGCGGCAGCACCCAGCAGGGCACACTGGAAACCATCCGTGACATGCTGGCGGCCAACCTCGATGCCGCGCCGCACCTGTCCTGCATCGGTTCATCCAGCGACATGCTGCGTGAAATCCTGCTGGAGTACAAAACACTCGGCGTGAAGCGTATCGTCGCCCTGCGCGGCGACATGCCCTCCGGCATGCGCGAGGCCGGTGAGTTCTCCTACGCCAACGAGCTGGTCGCGTTCATTCGCCGCGAAACCGGCGATCATTTCCACATCGAGGTGGCCGCCTATCCGGAGTTTCATCCGCAGGCAGCCAGCGCACAAAAGGATCTGCTCAACTTCAAACGCAAGGTCGAGGCCGGCGCCAATGCCGCCATCACCCAGTACTTCTACAACCTGGATGCCTATCTGCGCTTTGTCGACGAGTGCGAGAAGATGGGGCTGCAGCTGCCCATCGTGCCCGGCATCATGCCGATCACCAACTACAAGCAGCTGGCCCGCTTCTCCGATGCCTGCGGCGCCGAGATCCCGCGCTGGCTGGCCAAGCGGCTGGAGGGCATGGGCGACGATCTGGAGGCGATCCGCGCCTACGGCCTGGAGGTGACGGTAGATCTGTGTCGCCGCCTGCTGGAGGCCGGGGCGCCGGGGCTGCACTTCTACACCATGAACCAGTTCGAGCCCACCCACGCCATCTGGCAGGCGCTGGGGCTGCCACGCTAAAACCTGCCGCCGCCTGCATGCGCATCCCACGCATCCATCAGCCGGGGCCGCTCAGCCCCGGCGCCATTGTCGAACTCGAAACCGGCGCTGCCAACCACGTGGCCCGGGTCCTGCGCCTGGCGCCCGGCGCGGCACTGCGCCTGTTCAACGGCGAGGGCGGCGAGTACGGCGCGACACTGCACGAGGTCGGCAAGCGCAACGTCACGGTGCAGGTTGGGGAGCATCATGCGCGGGAAACGGAGTCGCCCCTGGCGATCACCCTGGCCCAGGGCATCGCCAAGGGCGAACGCATGGACTATGCCATCCAGAAGGCCACCGAGCTGGGTGTGGTGCGCGTGGCGCCGGTCATCACCGAACGCTGCAACGTGCGTCTGTCCGACGAGCGATGGGAGAAGAAGCTGCAACACTGGCAGGCGGTGGCGATCAGCGCCTGCGAGCAGTGTGGCCGCAACCGCATTCCGGTCATCGAGCAACCGCTCACGCTGACCGCCTGGCTGGCACAGGATCAGGGCACGCTCCGTCTCACCCTGGACCCGCAGGCGACGGGAGGCATTGCGACGATCACGGAAACACCGCAGCAGCTGAGCCTGCTGGTGGGACCGGAGGGAGGTCTGAGCGACGCCGAGCTGTCGGCGGCGCAGCGCGCCGGCTATCGCGGCATTCAACTCGGTCCGCGCGTGCTGCGCACAGAAACTGCCGGTATCGCCGCCCTGGCGATACTGCAGGCGCGCTGGGGAGACTTCTAGATTTAGCGCAGTGAAGTGACGTAGTTGGCCAGGGCGCGGATGTCTTCATCCGACAGGTTCTGCGTCACCTGCTCCATGCGCGGATTGGTACGCTTCACCTCTTCCGGATCGGACTTGCCCTGGGCATTGGCACGATAACGCGACAGGGTCTTCACGATATATTCCGGCTTCTGACCGGCGATACGCGCAAAACCAGCCTCGCCCTTGCCGTTGGTGCCGTGGCACATGAAGCACACGGTATCGTAGGTGCGCTTGCCGCGGGCCGCCAGCGCCGCATCGAACTCCACCGGCTGCACCGGCATGCTGGAGTAATAGATGGCCAGGTTGACCTTGTCTTCGTTGTTGAAGTTGGCCGCCAGCGACTGCATGACGAAATTCTTGCGTTGACCGCTGGCAAACAGCTGCAACTGTTCCAGCAGATAGGCGGGCTGCTGACTGGCCAGATTGGGAATATCTGCCTGCTTGCTGTTGCCGTCACGGCCATGGCAACTGCTGCACAGCAGGGAGCGGTCGGCACCCTCGGCGATGGCATTGGCGCGCAGCGTGGTGTCACTCTCCACATCCTTGATGACCTGCAGCAGGCGGGTACGCTCGGCCAGCGTGGCCTCCTCGCGCGCCACATCCTCCTGTTTCATCTGCATGCCAAGCTGCTGCGCCAGGCGTTCATCCTGCGTCGCGGCACCGACCGAAGCGGCACCGACCGCCAGAACCGAGGCCACCCCCAACACGGCTACAGATTTCATGTACATCATCATGTTTGAAGTCCGATCGATTGCGAATTATCAATGCAGGGGATTCTAACCCACCCTGACACCCAGCTGTAACAACTGCCGCTCCAGCGCGTCCAGATTGGGGATCACGCCCTCGCGGCCGGCCACCTGCAGGCGGCCGGCGACTACCGCCGCCTCCTCAGCCTCCCCGGCCTCCACCGTCTCGACCATGTCCGGCTTGAGCTCCTGCAGGCGGGGAATGCCCTGTGCAAGGATGGCGAGAAACGGCATTACCGGATTGCTGTTCAGGGTGTTGCACACCACAGCCCGGGCATGGACACCACCGGCACCGGCCGAACCGCCCAGCAGGGGCTCGATGGCGAGCAGGGGGATGGAGCGGCCACGCCACAGCATCATCCCCAGCAGCCAGGCCGGCGCATCCGCGATGGGCTGCGGCGACTTGAATTCGGCCACCTCCGCCACCGCGGTGTTGGGCAACACCAGCAACGTGCCGCTGAGCGGCACCAGCAGGCTGCGCACCGTCACGTCGCTGATCGCGTCGTTGGCTGCCGGTGTGGTGGTCGTTTCGCTCATGCCTAGTCCCTAACCTTACTTGCCACGCCGCTGCGCGATCAGCTTGTGGATGTTTTCAAGCAGCTCGGTTTCCTGGTACGGCTTGCTCATGTAGAAATCGACACCGATCTCCATGGCGCGCTGGCGGTGCTTCTCGCCGCTGCGCGAGGTGATCATGATGATCGGGATGTGCTTGAGACGCTCGGTATTGCGGATATGGGTCGCCAGCTCGTAGCCGTCCATGCGCGGCATTTCGATGTCGAGCAGCATCACGTCCGGCATGACCTCCTCCAGCTGGGCAATGGCGTCGACACCATCCTTCGCCGTAACCGGGCGAATGTCGTTGCGCTCCAGCAGGCGCGAGGTGACCTTGCGCACGGTGATGGAGTCGTCCACCACCATGACCAGCGGCTGCGCACTGACCGGCGCGACCTCCACCGCCGCCGTGCTGCGCTGGGCGAGGCCGAGGCGGGCGAGCAGCGGCAGGTCGAGGATCAGGGCCACGCTGCCGTCACCGAGGATGGTGGCGCCGGACAGGCCGCGCAGCTTGGACAGCTGCGGACCGAGCGATTTCACCACGATTTCACGACTGCCGATGAGATTGTCCGCCGCCCAGGCCACGTAGTGATCGCCGCTGTGGGCAAACAGCAGCGGGCGTTTGCTGACCTCACCCTCGGCCGGGGCCGTGGTCGCCGGCGGCAGGCCGAGCGTAGCGGTCAGCGGCAGCAGTTCATATTCGCGGCCCAGCCAGGTGTAGGTGGGGTTCTCCGCCGCCAGCAGCTGATCGAACTGGGCGCGATCGAGGCGCTCGATACCCTGGATGGAGGTCATCGGCACGGCGTAGGTTTCATCGCCGGCCTGCACCAGCAGGGCGCGACTGACCGACAGTGTCAGCGGCAGGCGTACGGTAAAGGTGGTGCCTTCGCCCTGACGGGTATCGATCTCCAGCAGGCCGCCGAGCTGTTTGATCTCGCTGTTGACCACGTCCATGCCGACGCCGCGGCCGGCCACCTGGGTCAGGGTCTCGGCGGTGGAGAAGCCGGACTCCAGAATGAAGTGCACCACTTCCTTGTCGGACAGGCCGGCGTCGGGCTTCATCAGGCCGCGTTCGATGGCCTTTTGACGCACACGCTCCAGGTTGATGCCGGCACCATCGTCGATGATGCGCATCACCACCTCGGAACCTTCACGCACCTGCGCCAGGATGATCTGGCCGCGCGCCGCCTTGCCGGCCTTGCGGCGCTGCTCCGGTGTCTCGATGCCGTGGGCGATGGCGTTACGCAGCAGATGCTCGATGGGCGCCAGCATGCGCTCGACCATGTGGCGATCCATCTCGACTTCCGCGCCACGGAAGCTCAGCTCCACTTCCTTGCCCAGTTCGGCACTGGTCTGGCGCACGATGCGGCGCAGGCGCGGTGCATGCTCCACCAGCGGCATCATGCGCGTGTGCATCAGGCCTTCCTGCAGCTCTGTGCTGACACGCGACTGCTGCAACAGCAGGGTTTCCGTCTCGCGCGTCAGGCCCTGCAGGCCCTGCTGTACCTCGACGAGGTCGTTGAGACTTTCCATCGCCGAACGCGACAGCTGCTGCATGTGGGTGAAGCGGTCGAACTCCAGCGGATCGAAATCCTCGTACTCGGTGCTGTCCACCTCTTCGTAGCGCGACTGCATCTGCGCCTCGGTCTCGATGGCGAACTGGCGCAGCTGATCGTGCATACGCTCGAGAATTTCACCGAAGTCGCGCAGGCTGTAATTGACGCTGCCCACCTGCTGTTCGACACGGGAACGGTAAATGCTCACTTCGCCGGCATAGTTGACCAGATTGTCCAGCAGGTCGGCGCGCACGCGCACCACATCCTGCTGCAGACGCTGGCCCCGGCGACGATCGGCCACCTGGTCGGCGCCCTCATCCGCCACAGCCTCCGGCATGGGCACGGGCTGCGGAACCGGCGCCGGGATCACTTCCTTGACGCGGCTCTCGGCCACCAGTTCGTCCATGGCCTCGACAAGCACCGCATCGGGAATCGGCGCATGGCCGCCGCGCAGCTGATCGAGCATGGTGGCGAGGCGATCGTGGCAACGCTGCATCAGTGCCAGCATGCGCGGCGACAGCGGAACATGGCCGTCCGCCGTTGCTGCCACCATCAGTTCCGCGCTGTAGGCTACATCGGCCATGCTGGCGATGCCGGCATCGCGCGCGGCGGTCTTCATCAACCGCAACTGGCGGCCGATTTCCAGCAGCAAGGGCGGCTTGTCCTGCTCCACATCCCAGGCCCGCAGCTGCACCTCGTAGGCATCGAGGATGCTGCCGGCCTGTTCCAGGAAACCGGACAGCGGAGCCGCAGTCACTGCCTCGGATTCCACCACCGGCGCTGACGGCGCCGCACCGGACAGGCTGTGGATGCGGGCGATCAGGTCATCGGCCGAAACCACCGGCGCGTTGTTGCGCACCTGCTCCAGCATCGTCACCAGACGATCGTGTGCCAGCTGCAGGAGGTCGAACATGGCGCTGGAGCGGGTCAGCCGCCCTTCGACGATATCCTCGAAGATGGATTCCAGGGTATGGCTCAGATCGCCGATGGGCGTGACACCGGCCATGCGCGCACCACCCTTGAGGGTGTGCAGCTGGCGCTGCAGCGCCTCGACCAGCGAGCGATCGTCGGGGTGCTCGCGCCAGGCCTGCAGCGATTCCTCGCTGGCATCGATGATCTCGGCACCTTCCTCCAGGAAGATATCGAGCAGTTCCTGATCGTATTCCGGCACCACGGCAGGCGCAGCGGCCACCGGCGGAGCAGGCGGCGGCGCGGCCGGCACCTCTTCCACCTCGAAGGAAGGCATCTCGAAGACCGGCGTGGCCGGCGCCTCTTCCACCGCAATGGACGACAGGATGTCCTCCAGCGGCGGCGCCTCTTCCTCGACCGGCTCCAGCGCCTCCAGGGTGATGCCTTCCTCTTCCGGCGCAACGAGGGTGATCTCCTCCTCTTCCGTTGCGGCAGGTTCCGGCATGGCCTCGACCTCGAAAGAGATCTCCTCTTCCGCGGGCACCTCCGGCGCGGCGGCCTCCAGCGTGATTTCTTCTTCCGGCGCCTCGAACTCCGGCACCGCCTCGAAGGTGATCTCTTCCTCCACCTGCGGTGCGGCAGCGGCCGTCACCTCTTCCGGAGCCTGCGCCAGGCCGGCCTCGGGGATCTCCTCCAGCCCTTCGGCAAGGCGCTGGGCGGCATGATGCAGGGCCTCCGCCTCGTCGCGCAGGGCCTGGTGTTCGGGCATGGCCGCCCCCGTCCCCTGCAGGAAGGACAGCATGTCGCGGGTCAGCGCCACGCATCCTTCCAGCGCGGTCAGACCCTGCGGTGCCACCGCCGCATGAGCGGTGTGCAACGCCTTGGCGTATTTCTCCAGCGGCAGGGCGACATCGGCCACGGCAATCACACCGGCCATGCGCGAGCTGCCCTGCAGGGTGTGCAGGGCGCGGGTCAGCGCCTCGGTCACCCGACAGCCGTGCTCGGCGCGGCACTCGGCAATGAACTGCTCGATGGTCGCCAGATGGGCGTCGGTTTCGTTGCCGTAGATTTCCAGCAGAACCGGGTCCAGCTCGGGCACCGCCGGTTCAGCCGGTGCAGCGCTCTCCACCGGCGCTGCGGCAGGGGGTGGCGGTGCCGGCGGCAGCATGGCCTCCAGACCACCCGGGGTGCTCATGGCATTCGCCGCCTCCTGCAGCCACTCCACGTCGGCGCGGACCGCTGCCCCCTCGCGGAATTCGGCGACCAGTTCCGGCAAGGCCTCCGCCGCCTGATCCAGCAGGTCGAACATGGCGTTGCCCGGCTCGACGGTCGTGTCGATGACCCGGTTCAGCATGTTCTCGAAGGCCCAGGCAAACTCGCCGATGCGCAGGGCACCGACCAGGCGCCCGCTGCCCTTCAGCGTGTGGAAGGAGCGGCGCAGGTCACGCAGCGTCTCGGTATCGCCGCGGTTGGACTGCCAGCGCGGCAGGAATTCGTTGATCTTGGCGATCTCCTCCGTGGCCTCTTCGATGAAGATCTCGACGATTTCCGGATCGAGCCCGGCGCTCGCCGCCGGTGCCAGAGCGGGCGCGGCTGGAGCCACCGGTGCCGGTGCCGGCGCCGCAACAACGGCCTCCTCCGGCGTGGCTGCGACCATCTCCTCCGGCGCCGCGACAGCGATCTCTTCCGCCTCAGCCGCAGGGGCCGCAATCTCCACTTCCTCGGCAGCGCCTTCCGCCTCTTCCGCCTCCTCTTCCCCGGCGGCAGCGGACACGACCTCCGGCAATGCGTCGACCGGGTAACCCAGTTTCGCGCAGGCACGCTCGGCCACCTCCAGCACCATCGCCGGATGGACGCGGCTTTCCACGAAGGCATCCATGTAGTACTCGATGGAGGTCAGCGCATCGGCCAGGGCATCGAGCATGTCGGAGCCCGGCAGGGTATCGGCCCTGGCGAGGTCGTTGCCGATGTACAGCGAGCAGGCGCGCAACACCCGGGCGGCGCGGGTATAGGACAGCAGGCTCAGGCTGCCGATGATCTCGTGCAGCAGACCGGCCAGCGGCGTCAGCGGGGCAGTATCGCTGGGGGCGGCCACATAGGCGTCCACCGCATCCTTGACGCGCAGCAGATTGCTGCGCGCTTCCTTCATCACCTGACGGATGACACGCTGATGCTCGGCTTCGGCCTCCGGCGACAGCTCCCCCGCCCCTACCTGACCGGCCAGATCGTCGGCCTGTTCCAGCGGCCGCACGGTGCCCCAGTCGCGCAGGGCCGAATCCACTGCCAGCACGGCGCTGGCGATGCCCATCAATATATTGTCGTCGGCAACCGTCTCGGCATCCTGCAAGTCGCGGATCACCGCCACCTGCTGCTCCAGGGCCTGCTGCAGCGAGGGTTGGCCCATCATCACCAGGGTGCTGGCGATGCGCGACATGGTGTCGGCCAGCGGCAGCAGGGAGGCCGCCGCGCGCTGCTCGCTGCGCACGAAGATATCGAGGCCGTCCTGGACCGAGGCCAGTTCTTCCAGCACATCGCCGGCGAGGGTCTTTTTCAGTTCCGCATTGAAGCCGCCGACACCGGCAGGAGCCGCATCGCCGGCCATCAACCGGTTCAGGCCAAAGGCCGCCTTGAGCTCACCGATACGGCCTGCCGCACCGGAAACCTGCGCCACCTGGAACAGCAGGCTGGTGAGCAGGGACGACAGGGACTCGGGCTTCACCGCCGCTTCACCACCCTCGCCTATCAGACGAATCACCTGCTCGCCGTTGCTGAGCAGACGTTTGGCAGCGGTACGCACCACCTGGCCGTCGCCGGCCATGGAGTCGATAAAGCCACCGAACACCCAGAACCACTGCCGCAGCGCCGGCACCGTCGCCGCGGCCAGCAGCTTGTCGCACAGCACGCGCAGGGTCTTCAGGCTCTGGGAGGTTTCCTCGCCGCGCAGCAGGTGCAGCAGGCTGGACTGGTAGTAGGGGCGCGCCTTCTGTGCCAGGGCACGGACATCCACCGTGGGCGCCGGGGCCGCGGGCGGCATTACGCTGAGGTCGGGCTGGAAGAAGTCGCTTTCCGGGAGGGCCTGTTCGCCACGCAGGCGGCGCATCTCGTTGATCAGCGGCAACAGTACCAGGGCGTTGTCGGACAGGCCGGTCTGCAGGCCCTCCAGATAATCGGGCAGCTGCAGGATGGCACGCATCAGCACTTCACAGGCGCGCTCGATATCCTCGATGCGCTTTTCCTGCAGGGCGACGGCGAGCTGCTCCATCTCCTCGGCAGCCCGGGCAGCACCGTAGAGTTCGACCATCTGCAGGGTGCCGTGCACCTGATGCAGATGCATGACGCAGAAACCCATCTGGGTTTCGTCATCCAGCGTGGCGACGAACGCCTCCAGCGCCAGCCTGGCCTGGTCGAGGGAGGCGTCAATCTCGCCCTTGACCCAGTTCAGGGTGCTGACGTCGAACTTCGCGGTCATCGGCATGGCACCCATAGCGCGCTATACATCAAGGCCGGCAAGATTCTTAGCCGGGCAGCTTGAAGCCGGATACGGATTTCTTCAGATCGTTCGCCAGTTCGGCCAGATTACCGATAGCGGTAGCGGTATGTGTGGTACCGGCCGAGGTCTGGGTGGTGATCTCCTGAATGACGTTCATGGTGTCGGACACGTTGGCCGCCGCCGCCGCCTGCTGACGGGTGGCGCCGGAAATGCTCTGTACCAGCTCGGCGAGATGCATCGACACGTTTTCGATTTCGCCCAGTGCGGTGCCGGCGTCCTCGGCCAGACGGGCACCGTTCACCACGCCCGCGGTACTTTGTTCCATGGAAATGACCGCTTCGTTGGTATCGGCCTGAATGGTCTTAACCAGGGCCTCAATCTGCTTGGTGGCGTCGGCAGAACGTTCTGCGAGGCGCTGCACTTCGTCCGCAACCACCGCGAAGCCGCGGCCCGCTTCACCGGCCATCGCTGCCTGGATGGCTGCATTCAGTGCCAGTACGTTGGTCTGCTCGGCGATGTCGTTAATCAGTTCCACGATGTCACCGATTTCCTGCGAGGATTCACCCAGACGCTTGATACGCTTCGAGGTTTCCTGAATCTGCTCGCGAATGGAGTCCATGCCTTCGATGGTCTTCTGCACCGCCGCCGTACCCTTGGCGGCGATTTCCACCGAGCGTTGCGCCTCTTCAGCAAGCTGGTCGGCGTTGCGTGACACGCCTTCGATGGAGATGGCCATTTCGTTAACGGCACCGGAGGCCGAGGCAATCTGCTGCGCCTGATGGTCGGAGGCCTCGGCCAGATGGATCGCGGTGGCCTGGGTCTGTTGCGCCGCCGCCGATACCTGACTGGCGGTTTCGTTGATGGCGGTTACCAGGTTGCGCAATGCGTCGATGGCGTAGTTCATGGAGTCCGCGATGGCGCCGGTGATGTCCTCGGTCACGGTCGCGTTCACGGTCAGGTCACCGTCGGCGAGGTCGCCCATTTCGTCCAGCAGACGCATGATGGCCTGCTGGTTACGGCGGTTGTGCTCCTCACTTTCCTTGCGCTGGGCATCGGCTTCGGCAAGGCGCGTCGCACCTTCCTTACGCAGCGAGTAGCCGAGGTAGAGCAGCAGGAACAGTGCCACGAAACCGAACAGGCTGCCCATCATGGTGTTGACGGTGCGGCCGGTGGCGTAGTTCTGGTAGGCGATTTCCAGACGGGAGATGGCATCCAGCAGGCGGTCGGAGTGGGTCAGCACTTCCTGCACGGCCTCGGACACCTCGAACATCTCCGGGCTGCGCTCCAGAATGGCGCTGACCTGGGCGCCGATTTCATCAAACAGCGCATTCACCTCGGTCAGCTTGGCGCGAATCTCGCTGTTGGCGACACGCTCGATGCCGAGACCGCGGTTGCCGTCCAGCAGGCCCTTGATGACGCGGCCGAACAGGGCGGCGTCACGGCCGAAGCGGTCGGCGGCAGTTACCGCACCCTCACCGCCTTCCAGCACGCGGTTGACGTTGTTGACGATACGCTGCGACAGCATCAGCTGGCGGCTGGCGATGTACACCTGGCCGGACTCGGCACCGCGCTGCGCCATCAGGGTGGCCACTTCGTCGGACAGCGCCAGCAGCTGGGCTGCACGCTCGTTGATCGCCTGCACCGTTTCACGCATCGCGCGCACCGCCTGCTCGCGGCCGAGGATGACGTTGATGTTCTTGTCGAACCTGTTCCAGTCGGCCTCCATGGCCGCAAGGGCGTCGAGTATCTCGACCGGTGAGGGCGGCATGCCGGTCTCGGGGTCACCCTCCTTCAGAAGCGTGAAAGAGTGTTCAAACTGCTCGTAGGAGTTTTTCAGCTGACTGAACACCGTCGCCGTGCCTTGCGAAGTCTGGCCGGCATACTTGGTCAGCTGCTGGGACAGTACGCGCTCCTCACCCAACAGGGTGATGTACTGCTTGTCGTAACCGTCCTGAATGGCCACGTAGATGTATATGCCCGCCATGGCCAGCACGAAGAAAAGCAGGAAGAAGATAAGAATGAAGACTGACTTATCGCCCCCTGCCGCACCAGCGGCCCCTTTGGATCGTGCTTTCATTGTTCTCGCTCCTACACCACGAACGCTTGCGGAAAATCGAAGTTGTTGTAAATCACCGTGCAGCCGGCTATGCCGCCACCTGCATGAATTCGGGACTGTCCACCAGTGCTGCCATGCTGAACACCGGCCAGATATCGCCTTCCTGCCGGTAGCTGCCGTGCAGGTAACGCGCAAAGGCGGGCTCCCCCGCCCCGCTCTCGGCACTGAACTCTTCCTCGTAGAAGTGCTTCAGACCCAGCACCTCGTCCACCATCAACCCGGCGGATATCCCCTTGTGCCGCACCACCAGGATGCGGCTGCGGCGGCCCGGCAGCGTCACGCCGCCCTGCACGATGAATCCCTGCAGATCCATCACCGGCAACAGGGTGCCGCGGATGTTGGCCACCCCCTTCACCCAGCGCTGGGCGCCGAACACCGAGGTCAGGCGCGGCACCGGCAGGATTTCCTTTACCTCATCCACCGCCGCCACCAGCTGCATGTTGCCGACACGGAAACCGACGCCGTCCCAGGTGACGCGGACGTCCAGCTGCTGGGGAAGTTCGAAGGCGTGGGCCTTGCTGCGTCGCTCAATCTCTTGCAGCAACAGGAGGGGATGTTTGGACGGGACAGTCATGGTCCGGCTCAGACGCCCAGCACCGCCTTGATCTTGGCGAGCAGGTCGGCCTCGGCCACCGGCTTGGTCACATAATCCTTGGCGCCCTGGCGCAACCCCCAGACGCGGTCGGTTTCCTGATCCTTGGTGGTGACGATGATCACCGGGATATGGGCCGTGTCGGCGTCCTTGCTCAGCTGGCGCGTGGCCTGGAAGCCGTTCATGCCCGGCATCACCACGTCCATCAGCACCAGGTCGGGCTTCATCTCGCGGGCGGTGGCGACGCCCTTCTCGCCATCTGCCGCGGTGGCGACCTCGTGGCCGTGCTTTTGCAGGATGCCGGTCAGGACGTGAATCTCGGTGGGAGAGTCATCGACAATCAAAATACGGGCCATGGTTTTCCCCTCGCCTAACTATGCGTTATGCCGGCTGCGGCAGTCCGTCCGCCGCCACGCCTGGCCATTGCTGTTTATTTTGCCGCATCAAGCACATGGCGCTTGATGGCTCCGAGCAGTTCTTCCCGGGTGAACGGCTTGGTCAAATATTCTTCGGAGCCCACGATACGCCCGCGGGCACGGTCGAACAACCCGTCCTTGCTGGACAGCATGATGACGGGCGTGTTGCGGAATTTCTGGTTGTGCTTGATCAGGGCGCAGGTCTGGTAGCCATCCAGCCGCGGCATCATGATGTCGACGAAGATGATGTTGGGGTTGTAGTCGGCAATCTTGGACAAGGCCTCGAAGCCGTCGTTGGCGGTAATGACGTCGCAACCCTCCTTCTTGAGCAGGGTTTCGGCGGTACGCCGGATGGTCTTGCTGTCGTCAATCACCAGGACCTTCAGTCCCTGGAAGCCTTCTTCTGCTGCGTCGCTGGCCACTTCGCCCCCAATCTGCCTTGAGTTTGTGTTCTATAGTCCCTGACAGGCTCGGAGATTTTTATCATATTCTTTAAAAGCAATCCACAAGCCCTTATTAACCCGAACGTTTCCCCCTGCGTTTCGGCTGTTACACTGCCCGGCCTGACACCGGATCACGGACCATCATGACCACTGCCCTGCACGCCGTCCCCCATCTGACCACCGCCCTCACCGGCCCGCTGCTGCAGCTGGAGTCCCATCTGCTCGACCATCAGGCCGAAATCGAGGCCTGGTTCCGCGAGCAGTGGCGCCTGACCCCCGCCCCCTTCTATACCTCGGTCGACCTGCGCAACGCCGGCTTCAAGCTGGCCCCGGTGGACACCAACCTGTTCCCCGCCGGCTTCAACAACCTCAATCCCGCCTTCGAGGCCCTCTGCATCCAGGCCATCCAGTCCGCCCTGGAACGCCTCTACCCGGATGCCCGCCGCGTGCTGCTGGTACCGGAGAGCCATACCCGCAACCTGTTCTATCTGGAGAGCCTGGCCACCCTGCGCGAACTCATCGCCCGCGCCGGCTACGAAACCCGCATCGGCTCCCTGCTGCCGGACCTGGACGGCCCCCATGTGGTCGAACTGCCCTCCGGCCGCAAGGTGACCCTGGAACCGGTGCGGCGCGTGGGCGACAAGGTGGGGGTGGACGATTTCTTCCCCTGCGTGGTGGTGCTGAACAATGACCTCTCCGGCGGCCGGCCGGAAATCCTGGAGGGGCTGGACCAGGCGGTGGTGCCGCCGCTGGGCATCGGCTGGTCGTCCCGCATCAAGTCGGGCCACTTCGGCCACTACCGCAAGGTGGCGGAGGAGTTCGCCGCCATGGCCGAGATCGATCCCTGGCTCATCGACCCCCTGTTCCGCAACTGCGGCGAGATCGACTTCATGAAGCGCGAGGGCGAGGACTGCCTGGCGCGCAATGTCGACGCCGTGCTGTCCGCCATCCGCCGGAAATACGACCAGTACGGCATCGACAAGCCGCCCTTCGTGGTGATCAAGTCCGAGTCCGGCACCTACGGCATGGCGGTGATGACCGCCCACAGCGTGGATGAGGTGCGCGAGCTGAACCGCAAGCAGCGCACCCACATGTCCAAGACCAAGGAAGGGCAGGCGGTGAGCAAGGTGATCATCCAGGAGGGGGTCTACACCTTCGAGACCTGGGGCGAGGCCAACGCGGTGGCCGAACCGGTGGTGTACATGATCGACCACTTCGTGGTGGGCGGCTTCTACCGCGTGCACACCGGCCGCGGCCCCAATGAAAACCTCAACGCCCCCGGCATGCACTTCGAACCGCTGGCCTTCGCCGAGCCCTGCAACATGCCCGACTGCGCCGAATTCCCCGACGCCGGCGTCAACCGCTTCTACGCCTACGGCGTCATCGCCCGCCTCGCCCTGCTCGCTGCCGCGCGCGAGATTCGCGCCCTGGAGTGAACAGACCGTCGGCACAGGGAAGTGCCATGGGGCGTGCCGCACCTGTTAACATCGGTGCCATGTCCGCCTGCCACAACAACAAGCCATGACTCTCGACCTGGCGAAAAAAACCACCCTCGTCATCGACGACTTCCAGAACATGCGCGCCACCCTGCGCCAAATGCTGATCACCATCGGCGTGCAGGAGGTGGACGCGGCGAGCAGGGCCGAGGAGGCGCTGGAGCGCATGCGCGCCAAGCGCTATGACATCGTGCTGTGCGACTACAACCTCGGCACCGGCATGGACGGCCAGCAGCTGCTGGAAACGGCGCGCGCCCAGGGCCTGATCGGCCACGGCACCACCTTCATCATGGTCACCGCGGAAAACTCCAGCGAGATGGTGATGGGCGCCCTGGAAACCCTGCCCGATGCCTACCTCACCAAGCCCTTCACCAAGGACCTGCTGCGCGCACGCCTGACCCGCGCCCTGCCGCGCAAGGCGCCCTTGCAGGCGGTGGACGACGCCCTGCGCAAGAATGATCGCGCCCGTGCCGTCGCCCTGCTCGATGAGCTGCTCGCGGCCCGGCCGGCCAACAGCGCCGAACTGCTGCGTCTCAAGGCCGAGCTGCTGTTCAGCGGGGGCGAGGCGGCGGCGGCCGAGACGCTGTGCCGCCAGGTACAGGACAGCAAGCCGGTCGCCTGGGCGCTGACCCTGCTCGGACGGATCGCCCTGCAGCGCCGACAACCGGCCGAAGCAGAACGGTTTTTCCGTGAAGCCATCGCCCTCACCCCGGCCTACATGGCCGCCCATGATGGCCTCGCGGCCGTGCTGGAAGCGGACGGCCGCAGCCAGGAAGCCCTCACCACTCTGGTTGCCGCCGTGGAGCGCTCGGCCAAGTCACTGCCGCGCCAGCTGCGCCTGGCACGCCTGGCGCAGCAGCTGAAACAATTCGATATCGCCGAACGCGCCTGGCGCCGTGCCCTGAGTCTGGCGCGCCAGATGGAGCAGGATCAACCCGCCTACCACGCCGCCTTCACCGCCACCCTGGCCGCCAAGGGCGAGTACCGCGATGCCCAGGCCGCCGTGAAGAAACTGGCCCAGGAGTTCCGCCTGCACACGGAGGTGCCCTGGTGGACCCTGACGGCAAAACTGCATATCCTCGCCGTCCATCCCGGCCCCGAGCGCGCGAGCCTGCTGCAGGAATTCGATACCCTGCTGCAGGGCGGCCCGCCGCCGACCGCTGCTGTCGCGCAGCTGGAGGCGACACTGCGTACGCTGGGTGAAGACAAGCGTGCCGGGCAACTGGGCTGACTCAGGACAGAGAAGCGTGAGCCACATCGATTTCAGCA
The DNA here is from genome assembly GCA_040755915.1 of Pseudomonadota bacterium. Taxonomy (GTDB): domain Bacteria; phylum Pseudomonadota; class Gammaproteobacteria; order Thiohalomonadales; family Thiohalomonadaceae; genus Sulfurivermis. The sequence goes on from JBFLWM010000010.1 coordinate 27,942, forward strand.
CCATCCTCGCGATCAGCATCCACGACACCAAGAATGCCCTCGGCATGGTGCTCAATTCACTGGACGGCCTGCTCGACCCCGCCACCGGGGAATGCCGCTGCGACGCCTCCCACGTCGCCCGCCTGCAATACGAGGCGCGCCGCGTCAATGACAACCTGGTGCAACTGCTCACGCTGTATCGCGCCGACAAGGGCCTGTACGAGCCGCGCATCGGTCCCTGCCTGGTGTACGAGATGCTGGAAGACTATTACCTCGCCAACAAGCCGATGATGGATCACCACGGCATCAGCTGCGATATCGACTGTGCCGAAGACCTCGCCTGGTCCCTGGACCAGGCAATGGTGGCCGCGGTGCTGGAAAACGTCATCACCAACACCGTGCGCTATACCCGTGATTGCATCCGTATCGGCGCCGAGAATGCCGACGGCTGGCTGCTGCTCGACGTGGAGGACAACGGTCCCGGCTTTCCCGCCGCCATGCTCGGCCGCCGCACCATTGCCGAGGACGCCCCCCTCGACCCCAAGTCGGGCCGCACCGGGCTCGGCCTCTACTTTTGCACCCTCATCGCCCAGATGCACGACAGCGGCAACCGCCACGGCTACATCGAACTGTCCAACGACGGCAGCCTCGGCGGCGGCCGCTTCCGTCTGGCCCTGCCCGGATGAGTCACGTCGCCTGGCGGCGTGACACCATTCCAAACCGGTCACAAAACCGCCATTTCAGGCCGTATCCGCCGCATTCTCCGGCTTCGACCGCCGTCCTTTTGATATAATCGCGGCCAACAATAATTCGGGGGTTCCAATGTCTGTCCTCACGCCACTCCGTGACCTGCCCACCGCGAACATCTTCCGCCGCGGCGATGTGTTCGTGCTGTTCGGCGAATTGTTCGGCCGCGGCTACGCCAACGGCCTCATCGATGAGGCCCGCAAGGCGGGCATGACCATCCTCGGCATCACCGTCGGCCGCCGCGACGAAAATGACCGCCTGCGCCCGCTCAATGCCGAAGAACTGCAGGAGGCCGAGGGCCGCCTCGGCGGTCGCATCATCAACATCCCGCTGATGGCCGGCTTCGACATGGATGCGCCGGAAGGCACGCCCACACCCACCGCCCTGCTGGCCGACCTGAAGCTGACCAACTGGCAGGAGGCCAAGCTGGACTGGGCCCAGATCGAACGCTGCCGCGAGGTGGGCGTGGCCCGCTTCAAATCCGCCCTGGCCCAGGTGATGGCCGAGCTGGATCAGGCCATTCCCGATGGCGCCAACGTCTTCTTCGCCCACACCATGGCCGGCGGCATCCCCAAGACCAAGGTGTTTCTCGCCATCGCCAACCGCATCTACAAGGGACGCGGCGATCGCTTCATGTCCTCGCGCGCCCTGCTCGATTCCGACCTCGGCAAGATGATCCTGATGAACTTCGACGAGGTCACCGCCAACACCTTCCAGTACCTCATCGAGGCGAGCGCCGGCATCCGTGCCCGCATCGGCAAGAACGGCGGCGAGGCCCGTTACACCGCCTACGGCTACCACGGCACCGAGATACTCATCAACGGCACCTACCAGTGGCAGACCTATACCAACTACACCCAGGGCTACGCCAAGATGCGCCTGGAGGACCATGCCGAGGCGGCCTGGGCCCAGGGCGTCAAGGCCACGGTGTTCAACTGCCCGGAGATCCGCACCAACTCCAGCGACATCTTCGTCGGTGTGGAGCTGTCGCTGTTCCCGCTGCTCAATGCACTGAAGAAAGAAGGCTGCGGCGCCTGGGCCGAACAGCAGTGGGCCGAGTGTCAGGCACTGCTCAAGGATGACGTGCAGTTACAGCAGATCGTCGACAAGATCGAACGCTACAACAACGACCCGGCCATCGCCCGCTTCCGTAATTTCGCCGCCTGGCCGATGGACAACAGCGCCGAGCTGGCCGAGGTGATGGTGGGAACGTCGGAAGAGATCGTCGAACTGCACAAGGACCGCAAGGCGCTGATCAGCGATCACCTGAGCGCCCTGGTGCTGGAAGGCACCGGGCCGCTGATGTTCCACGAGGCCGCCGCACCGCACGGCCCGGTACTCTGGCTCAACCACGACATCATCGCCAAACAACTCGCCAGGCTGCACTGACCGGCCAGCCCCGGCCCGAACGGGCAGCGGGGCTGGCGCAGTGCTGCGGAAAATCCCTTCCCCCGCAGCTAGACTTTGAGCACAGATTCATTGCTCATGGTGCCGCCATGCATGTCCTCCATCGCCGCCTCCTGCTCGCCCTCGTGCCGCTCGCACTGGGCGCCTGCGCAACCACCCCGCTGCCGTTGCGCGAGGCCCCGGAGCACGGCCCGGGACCGGATCAGGTGCGCGTCGCGCCCGAGCAATACACGGGCACCGTCGTCCGCTGGGGCGGCATCATCACCGCCGTGGACAACGGCCCCGCGGACAGCGTGGTGGAACTGGTATCACGTCCGCTGTCCGGCAACGGGCGGCCATTGGAAACGGATCAGTCAGAGGGACGCTTTCTGGTCCATATCAGCGGCTTTCTCGATCCGGTGGTCTATGCCAACGGCCGGGAACTGTCCGTTGCCGGCCGCGTGGAAGGGGTGGAGCAACGCAACATCGGCGAATATCGCTACAGCTATCCGGTGCTGCGCGCCATAGGCCACCACCTCTGGCCGCCGCGCCTGCCGCCGCAGGCCGATCCGTTTTACTATCCGCCCTATCACCGACCGTGGTATCCCTACGGTCCCTACCCCTGGCCCTGAGCGATGCTGCGCCCCTTCCTGATTGCCGCCGTCCTTCTCGGCCTGACCGCCTGCGCCGGCGGACCGCACTACGACACCCGCACGGCTGCCACCGATCTCGCTGCCGCACAGGTGAGTGCCGCCCCCGGTGCACATCTCGGTACACAGGTCATCTGGGGCGGCATCATCGTCGCCACCCGCAACCTGACCGACCACACGGAGATCGAAGTGTTGTCGTATCCGCTGGACGGCAATCAGCGCCCGGATACCGGCAGCGGCGAACAGGGCCGCTTTCTCGCCCGCTACAGCGGCTATCTGGAGAGCGTCGACTATGCCCCCGGTCGTCGCCTCACCGCCCGCGGCCGCGTGGAGCAAACCGTCGCCGGCAAGGTCGGCGACGCGCCCTACACCTTTCCACTGCTCCAGGCTGCCGATATCTATCTGTGGCCGCGTGATGGCAGCGCCCCCAGTGGGCCGCAATTCCAGTTCGGCATCGGCGTGATCTTCAGCCGCTGACACGACAACAGAAGGCGTTCACAACGACAGGGAGCGCAATATGTACGCTAAATCGGGAGCGCCGTTCATGGCGCTGTGCATCCTGGCCGGCACGACCCCTATGGCCCATGCCACCAGCGACGACAGCTATGTCTTCCGCATCGGCAAATTCGAGGCCACGGACACGACACCGCCACCCAAGCACACCGGCGTCGCCCTCGGCCTCGGCTTCGAGCGTCGACAGGACAGCGGCCTGCGCTACGGCATTGAGGTAACCGCCAATTTCTCCGATTACGCCACTCCCGGCACCGTTTACGGCGGCCCCTTCACCGTCATCGACGACACCATGATGCTCACCACCGTGGGCGTCGCGGGTACGCTGGCGCAGGCCTACTCCACCGCTGCGGTCGATCTCTACGCCGGTGGCAGCGCCGGCCTGTACTACGCCAACATGCGTGCCCACGGCAGCACGCTCGGTTTTCCGGGCACCCATGACGAGCGCGATACCGGCCTGGGCTTCAGCCTGTTCGCCGGTCTGGAGTTCCCCCTCGGCAGCGAGAGTCACCTCGGCCTCGAGGTGCGCCGCCTCTTCCTCGATGCCGATTTCGGCCCGCTGTCCAATGGTGAAATGGCCATCGGCGGCACAGCGGTGCTGCTGTCCTATCGCAGCAAGTTCGCCGGCAAGGCAGTGCCGTAAGAGGGGCAAAGCCGCAGGCGGCAGGCTGCCGTACAGACAATAAAAAAGGCCGGGTCACCCCGGCCTTTTCACTTCACTACTCAGGCTTTTTACTTGGCCTTGGACACCATGTACTCGACGGCCGCCTGCAGCTCGCCATCGGAGCAGGTACCGCAGGTGCCGCGCGGCGGCATCACGCCGGTCTTGCCCTGGAAGCCGGAGATGGCGTGCTTGACCAGGATGTCCATGCCCTGGGCGATGCGATCGCCCCAGGCGGCCTTGTCGCCCAGCTTGGGAGCGCCGGCGGCACCGGTGCCGTGGCAGGCCACGCAGGAGGCGTTGTACACGGCATCGCCGGAACGGGCGGCCGCGGGAGCCGCCGCGGCCGGCGCCGGAGCGGCGGCCACGGCGATGGGGGCGCCGGTGTTCAGCTTGCCGACCGGCTTGATACGGGCCTCGACCGCCGCCGCGCTCATGTCGGCGCTGGCCGTACCACCGCCGAGCACAGAGGTCATGATGTTGAGGATCAGGGCCACCAGGCCGCCGACCACGACTAGAGTCACCACGGAAGTACCGAAATAGGTATTGGTTTTCTGGCTCACGCCTGTTCCCTCGCTCTCTTGAAGTATTAACGCCGCAGGGGCGCCTGATTGCTGAATAATTGGTTATTCCGGCCACTGGCCGCAGATTGGCCGCGTAGTATAGCGGCAAGGGGGCGGGGCCGAAACCCCGCCATGGACGCGCCCGGGCCTGCCATGTAAGCTATGCCGTCCCGCGCGCCCGTAGCTCAGCTGGATAGAGCGCTGCCCTCCGGAGGCAGAGGTCAGGGGTTCGAATCCCTTCGGGCGCGCCATAAATCTTCAACCCGCCATATGGCGGGTTTTTCGTTTCCACATCGTGTTGACCCCGCCTGGCCACGGCGCTACGTTGGTGGCCCCCTCACCGCTCAGGAGCCTGTCATGGCACGGAAAACCCTGCTGCTCGTCCCCCTGTTGCTTGTTTCCCTGCCCCTTGTCGCGCGCGACATCCCGAGTACCAGCACGGTCAGTGCCGTCACGGTGTATCCCGACCGGGCCCAGGTAACGCGGCAGGTGAAGCTGGAGCTGCCGGCGGGCAGTCACACGGTACTCATCGCCAATCTGCCGGCCCGTCTGATCGAACAGTCGCTGCAGGTGCGTGGCCAGAGCAGCGGCAGGCTGCTCATCGGCGCAGTGGAGGCCCGGCGCGTGTTCAGTACGCAACTGGCGGGTGAACGCGAGCAGAAACTCGCCGAGACGCTGCGCGCACTGCTGGATGACAGGGCCGTGCTGGACGGCCGCCGCCAGGCGCTCGATACCCAGGCGTCCTTTATCGAGAAGCTGGCGCAACTGCCCGCCACGCCCAACAAGGATCACAGCAGCACCTTCGCGCCGGAAAAGTGGCCGGCGGCATGGCAGGCCATCGGCAACGGCATGGCCGAAACCAACAAGGCGCGCGTGGCGCTGCAAAGGGAGCTGCGCCTGCTCGACGAGCAGATCAAGAAAACGGAACAGGAACTGAACCAGATCCGCAGCGGGCGCAAGGACAGCCTCACCGCCGCCATTCATGTCGAGGCGGCGCAGGCAGGAGCGGCCAGCTTCGAGCTGAGTTATCAGACCCCCGGCGCCTCCTGGTCACCGGTCTACGACGCGCGGCTGGCAACGGAATCGCGCGCCGTGCAGCTGACCCAGGCCGCCTGGGTGCGCCAGGCCAGTGGCGAGGAATGGAAGGATGTCGCGCTTACCCTGTCCACGGCACGCCCTGCCGCAGGTGCCGCCATGCCGGAACTCGACCCCTGGTGGATTGACTTCCAGCGCACACGGCCTGCAGCACAGCGCGCACTGCGCGAAATGAGTGCCGTAGACATGATGGCCAGCAAGATGGCCGAGGCACCGGAAATGGCCGCAGAAGAGCTGGAGGCCACAGCCGACGTGAGTGAGTTTGCCGTCAGCTATCGCGTGCCGGGCAAGGTATCAGTGGCCTCCGACAACGCCCGCCAGCGTTTTGTGCTCGGCAAGCAGGACATCGCCGTGCAACTTGCGGCACGCAGCGCACCGCGTCTGGACAGCCGTGCCTTCCTGTATGCCGAGTTCGACTATGCCGGCGAGGCACCACTGCTGCCCGGCACCTGGCGCCTGACCCGCGACGACACCTACGTCGGTGAAGTGGAGCAGGCAGCGCTGCGTCCCGGTGCCCATCTCGCCCTCGCCTTCGGCAACGATGATGCGGTGGAGGTACAGCACCATGTGGTGAAGGACGAACGCGGTGAAAAAGGCGTGTTCAGCAAGGACAACCGTGTGGAGCGGCGTTACCGCATCGAGGTGCATAACCGCCACCGCATTGCACTGCCGGTGACGATCTACGATCAGCTCCCGGTGGCGCGAGATGAGCAGATCAAGGTCGCGCTCAGCGAGGACACGACACCGCCGACCCAGCGCGATGTCGACAATCGCAGCGGTGTACTGGCCTGGAAGCAGGAACTGAAGCCGCAGGGCAAGCAGGTGATCCAGTTCGGCTACAGCGTCAGTTTCCCGCAGGGCCGCGAGGTGCCGGGGTTCTGAGCGGGAAAATGAATCCAGGTTGGGTTGGCGACCTTATCGTCAACCCAATCTGACTGATCCTTTATCGTGGAATACAGCGATAGACCGCAAAGGTCTGCTTGCCATCCTCCACTGCGCTGATCGGCACCACGGTATCGCCATCCAGCTGTACCGCGCTGTTGCGCGCCAGGATATTCAATTCGTCCTGCACCTTCTGCGGATTACGCTCGATACCGGCCAGCCTGGCGAGCAGTGACACGGTGGTCTGGCCCACCTTCCTGCACTTGGTCACCTCTTCCGCCGACAGCACGCGCACCTTCTCGCCCTGAGCCGTGGGCTCCACCCAGGTACAGGCAGACACCAACGTGGCAACTACCACCAACAACCCTATTCGTCTTGCCGGATTCATCCCCATCTCCTCCTTACATGCAGCGCTGTATTGCACCACGGCGAACTACACTCAGAATCATCTTCCTGCAAAGGAGCCCTGCCATGACGGAACTCGGTCACATCGTGCTCTACGTGCGCAATCTTGCGCAGTCCCTCGCCTTCTACCGCGACGCCGTCGGCCTGCATGTGGTCGGCAGCGTGTTCAACGGCCGTGCCGCCGTGCTCACCGGCGGGCGCAGCCATCACGAACTGCTGCTCATCGAGCAGGGCGATGCCCCCGGCCCGCTGGCCGGACGTCGCCTCGGCCTGTACCACGTCGGTTGGAAAGTAGGCGACTCGCTGGACCAACTGCGCGCGGTCAAGGCGCGGCTGGAAGCATTGGACATCGAAATCGAGGGGATGTCCGATCACACCGTCAGCCAGAGCCTGTACCTCAGCGACCCCGACGGCAACGAGGTGGAACTGTTCGTGGATGACCCGGCGGTCGACTGGCGCCGCGACACCTCCTGGCTGGCGGCGCCGGTCAAGCCGCTGGAACTTTAGATTTGTACAAATGACCTCTTTTCACGCCCTGCCGACATTGCTGTCGGTGGGGGCATGGAAATACTCGCTGCCCGCGGCGAGTTCCTCGGTCAGCTGCAGCAGCTCCGCCAGGCGCGCCTCGGCGGTGCTGAACGGCGCGCAGTCCTCGCAGCGCGGATCGCCGCAGGGCTGGCGCGAATACAGCCAGTACTGAATGGCGCCGGCGAGCAGACCGTCGGCCACATCCCACAGGTCGGCCTCGGCATCATCGGCAGCGATGCGGTTGCCCAGCTCCACCGCCTCGCGCGCCGCCTCGTCGTATACCGTCACATCGTCATGCATGGAATCCATCGTCACCTCCACCGCATTCTGCTCAGGAATCCAGCCGCTGCTGCGTTTCCTGTATCACCACCCAGGGCGCCACCACCACCGCCCAGAACTCCGCCTGGCGCGCATGCCAGTCACGGGCCTGTTCGGCCTCGGCGCGCACCACCTGACCGGCCTGCATCCAGGCCGCCAGCGCCGCGCTGTCGTCGCGCGCCATGGCATGGGCCACCTCGATGAGGTCCATGCCCGGCACCACCACCACTACCACGCCACGGGCAAAATGGCGTTCCAGCTCCGGCCAGGCGATCCTGGCCGTTTCGCTGTTCAGTTTGGCCCGCAAATCCGGTTCCTGCTCGTCCATCACACCGTACCAGGAAAAAAGGGGGTGTCATTCTAGCGCATAAAATCCGCGATTCCGCCCCGGCCACCCCCTCCCCAGCGGCATTGCCGCCCGCTATAATCCGCGCGCCCTTCCCATCGGGTCTTCTTTCAGGAGGCTTGCCGTGGACAATCCCTGTCTGCGGTGCGGCGCATGTTGCGCCCATTATCGCGCATCGTTTTACTGGACCGAGGCGGATCCCTTCCTCGGCGGCACCGTGCCGCCCGAGCTTACGGTACCACTCACCCCGCACCTCATCGCCATGCGCGGCACCACCCATCCGCCCATGCGCTGCGTCGCCCTGGACGGCACCATCGGCGAGCAGGTGTTCTGCACCATCTACCCGCGCCGCTCCACCAGCTGCCATGACGTCGAACCGTGGGAGGAGGACGGCAGTCCCGGTGTGCGCTGTACCAAGGCGCGTGCCGCCCACGGCATGCCGCCGCTGGAACCGCGCACCGATCGGCCGGGACCGGGCGACAGCCCGCTGCCGCTCAGCGCATAAAACGCAATTTCCCTCCCTCCAGCGGAACGGACAGGCATCCGGGCCGCATGCGGCACGGATTTTTCGCTACCATGGCGCCTTTCTCAAGACAGCCGCAGAAGGTCTGCCATGAAGTCACATGAACTGCTCGGCCAGTTGAGCGTACTGCACCAGATGATGAGCCACCTCATCGACTCGGTGCCCGAGGCCGACTGCTACCGCCGCCATCACCCCGACATCCCGCCGCTCGCCTGGCTGCTTGGCCGCGCCGTGTACCTGGAGACCTACTGGCTGCGCGAGGTGGTGCAACAGGATGCCCATCTGACGGCACGGGTGCGGCCGCTGTTCGGCGCCGGCATCACAGTCACGGCGGCGCTGATGCAGCAGCTGCCGCCGCGCGAACACCTGCTCAACTGGGCGCTGGAGCTGCAGGACCAGAACACCATGCTGCTGGCCAACCCGGCCCTGCTGCCACCCCATGCGCTGGTGCAGGAGCAGCGCCTGCTGCCCCTGCTGCTGCAACAGCAGGCGCAACTGTGCGAGCAGATGCTGGCCCAGCTCAGTGAACGGCGCCTGCAGCAAAGCGCCGATTACCGCGTCACCACGCCGCTGCTGGCGGCGGCACCGTCGCAGGACCATGTCGACGTGCAGCAGGGACATTACCGCGTCGGCGCCAAGGACGACCCGGCGGCGCTGGACAACGAACTGCCGCCGCAGATGGTGCACCTGCACGCCTTCCGCATCGACACCCGCCCGGTGAGCAACGGTGCCTGGCTGTCCTTCATCGAGGCCGGCGGATACGAGACACAGCAATGGTGGAGCGAGGCCGGCTGGCAGTGGCGCCGGCAACAGGCTCCCCACCCCCATCACTGGCGCCGCGACGATGCCGGGCAGTGGTACGGCATCGGGCTCAGCGGTCCCTTCGACCTGCTGGCCGAGGATGCGGTCTACGGCATCAGCCTGCACGAGGCCGAGGCCTACGCGCGGTGGGTGTCATCGCTGGGGGACAAACTGGCCGGCGCCGTGGTGCAACACGAATACCAGTGGGAGGTGGCGGCGCGTACCCAGGCTATCAGCGATTACGGCCGTGCCTGGGAATGGTGTGCCAATCCCTTTCACCGCTACACCGGCTACCAGGCGCCGGCCGATGCGGAAGAGGCCACGGCAGATTTCGATGCCGGCCATCACAGCCTGCGCGGCGGCTGCCTGCACAGCCAGCGCATCCAGCGCCGGCGCAGCTATCGCCACCATGCCGCTCCCGGGCAACGCCATTTGTTCAGCGGCACGCGGCTGGTGTTTCCGCCCTCCAAGATGCCCTGGCACAAATAGGCAGCGGCGCGCATTCAGCGTACCGCAACGGCGGCTATAGTTATCGCACCTGCGCACCAGTCACGACAGGTACCGCCCTCAAGGAGCCATAACATGAAACGCCTCGCCATCTTGCTCACGCTCACCCTGCTCGCCGGCTGCGGCGTGGAAACGGCATCGACCGCCGCCACGGCCGGTGCAGCCAAGGCCAGGGAAGCCGAACAGGCACAAAACACCAAGGAGCGGATGCAGCAGCAGATCGATGCCGCCAGTGCCCAGGCGGCCGCGCGCCTGCAGGCCGCCGACGAAGCAGCGCGCTGATCCCGTCACGCCTGCGCAGCGCAGCGGACTGCGCTATGCCGGCCAGTACTCCGTCGCAATTCCTGCGCCGAGGTCTGCCTCGACAAGGCGGCGACGCACCTCCAGCAACTTTTCGATCAACGCCGGCTCGCGCTGCTCGTAGGCCGCCGCATCAGGGACGCGGCTGACCACCACGCCGAGCAGCTCGGTGATGGCGTTGCCGATGGAGTTCTGCGAAATGGTGACGATCAGCTTGCCCTGCTCGTTGCGGTAGATGAGCTGCTTGAATGCCGGCTGCCAACGGATGGCATTGGCGTAGGCCGGATCCTTGATGCAGCGGTCGCGCACCATCTTCGCGGTCTTGAGGAAGTCGTTGTCGAACAGCAGCACACTCTTCACCTGCTCGGGGAAATACAGGTCCGGCAGCATCGGCGCGTTGCGGCTGGACACCTGCGAGAAGAAGGTGCGATAGAAATCGAGAAAGCCCTTCAGCACCAGATCGTATTCATGCCAGAAGCGCACGTCCTGCAGCGCCGCTGCCCCGCCCGGCACCTCCCAGCTGGGCAAGCCCTGCGGATAGCCGGTCAGATCGATACGCGCCGAGTCATCACTCACCGGGCGCAGCACTTCCAGCTGCAGGGCCTTGCAGATGAATTCGCGGTACACGCCGTGCATGTGCTGCTCGAACAGCGAATGCTGGCCACCGTCGGTAAGGTTGGGGTTGTTGGGATCGGCCAGCTTGGCGTTGCGCAGTTCATCCATCGGGAAGACGATGAAGTGGTTGTGCAGCATGCGAATGCTGGGCACACCGGGCGAGGTGAGCGGCCAGGTGGCATCGAGGCTGGCCTCTCCGGCCAGCACCAGATGCTGCTGCGGGTCCGGGTACTGCTCCAGCATGTAGTCGATGATGATCTGGTTCATGCGATTCCACACGTGGCGCACATTGTCCGGCACCTGCGTGCGGCGCACCGGACGGCCCAGGGGATTGAGGATTGTCTGCGAGGTGTTGTAGATGATGGAGGTGTCGAACTCGGTGCTGTGGCCCAGGGCCTTGCGATACAGCAGCAGGTTCTCGGGGTTGAGCAGCAGACCGTTGTTGTGCACCAGGTCGTTGAGGTTTTCCGTGCTGTTGAAGAACTCGTTGGGCTTCATCCCCTCCGGCACCTCCAGCGGAATGGGACGGAACGGGGTGACGATCTCGCGCGGGCCGCACTGCATGACTACACCTCAAACATTACATTTATGGGCGCATAAGCCGTTGAAAGGATGCGATAATCAGGGGCTGCGCGCACCATAGCACCTTGCGCTGCACAGCGGTATACGCACGAAGTGGCACACACCGCCAGGCGAGAAAACATGTCGCTCGACTACGACCTTCCGCTTTACCGCCCGCCGGGCGAGCGCGACAACCTGATCATCCAGGCCACGCTGGGCTGCAGCTACAACCAGTGCAGCTTCTGCGCCATGTACCGCGGCAAACCTTACAGCGCGCGGCCGCTGGCGCAGGTGTTCGCCGACATCGACGCCGCGGCGCGGGACTGGCCCGATGCACGCCGTGTATTCCTGGCCGACGGCGATGCCCTCGCCCTGCCGACAGCGCACCTGCGGCAGCTGCTGGACTATCTCGCCCTGCGCCTGCCGCGGCTGGCGCGCGTCTCCTGCTACGCCACGCCGGCCAATATCCGCCGCAAGTCGGCCGACGAGCTCGCGCAATTGCGCACACGCAAACTGTCGTTGCTGTATGTGGGGATCGAATCAGGCTCGGCGCTGATCCTGCGGAAGATCACCAAGGGCGCCACGCCGCGCAGCATCACCACCGCACTGCACCAGGCACATGCCGCCGGCATGAGGATATCCGCCACGGTAATCCTCGGCCTCGGCGGCAGGGAGTACAGCGAGGAACACATCGCCGGCACCGTTGCCCTGCTCAACAACGCGCCGCTGACACAACTGTCCACGCTGCAGCTGTATCTGGATGACGGCATCGTGGCAGAGTTCACGCGCAAATTCGCGACACCCTTCGTCCTGCCTGATGATCCGGCGCTGTTGGACGAACAACGTCGCCTCATCGCCGGCCTCGCGCCGCCGCAACCCATCGTGTTTCGTTCCGATCACGCCTCCAATGCGCTGGCACTGGAGGGAACGCTGCCCAGGGACCGCGCACGCCTGCTGGCCGAGATCGATGAGGTATTGAACGGACAGCGGCCCGTGCGGCCGCTGCACCTGCGCGGGTTGTAACGAACGATACGGGCTAGGCCATCCACAGGCCGCAGTCACAATCCTCCCGTGCCACATCGGGCACGGCACGGGGCAGGCCGTTTTCCAGGCCGAGCTTCCAGTCGGTGACGAACTGTTGCAGTGATTCGACGAAATCCGCCTCATGGGTCGGACGGTTGCTGGTGCAGTGCACGGTGACGCCGCCGCTGCCTTCCGCCGTGACGGTCCACTGCACCGCATTGACACAGGCCGGGAGGGTGAAGCGCACGCCGTCGCGGATCACGTCGCGGCGCACGCGCATCTCGCCCCATACGCAATAGATGTCGCCGCGATCGCCTTCATGGGACAGCACCTTGTCGATGGATGCGCACCATTGCGGCAGGTTGTCGATGCGCAGGTGGCGTTGCAGGTCTTCGGCGCGCAGCCGCACCGGGGTGTTGGCAAAAAACTCCATGGACTCCTCCTCACTGGCTATGGCTGTTTTTCTTCAGTGGCTCCCGATGCGTATGATTCTTGTGGTCTTTTCCTGCAGCGGGGGCCCGGCGAATGTAGCACGTTCTGCCCCCGGCACGCCCCCTCCCCGCCCTCCCGCGCACGCGGGGAGGGTGGGGGAGGGCAACGTAGCGTAGAATGCCCTGCGCCACATTGATCCCGATCATGACCGACATCGTTCTCGCCACCCTCAACGCCAAATACCTGCATGTCTCCCTCGGCCTGCGCTATCTGCTCGCCAACATGGGCGAGCTGCGCCCGCAGACCCGGCTGATGGAATTCGTGTGGGATCAGCGCAGCACGGAGATCGCCGAGCGCCTGCTGACGGAACGGCCGCGCATCATCGGCCTGGGGGTCTACATCTGGAACGCCCGCGAGACCCTGCAGCTGGCGCAGGTACTGAAGGCGGTGGCGCCGGAGGTAATCATCGTGCTCGGCGGTCCCGAGGTGAGTTACGAGCAGGACGAGCAGCCCCTCGTGGCCCTGGCCGACCATGTCATCGCCGGCCAGGGTGACCTGGCCTTCGCCGCCCTGTGCCGGCAGCTGCTGCACGGCGAACGGCCCGCACAGAAGATCATCCACGCCACACCGCCGCCGCTGGACCAGATCAACCTGCCCTACGACGAGTACACGGATACCGACATCGCCCAGCGCCTGGTGTATGTAGAGGCTTCGCGCGGCTGCCCGTTCAAGTGCGAGTTCTGCCTCTCGGCGCTGGACAAGACCGCCTGGCCGTTTGACCTCGAGCGCTTCCTTGCGGCCATGGAGCGACTGCACGCGCGCGGCGTGCGCCATTTCAAGTTCGTCGACCGCACCTTCAATCTCAACGTCAAGGCCAGCCGCCGCATCCTGCAATTCTTCCTCGACCGCCTCAGCGATGACCTGTTCCTGCACTTCGAGGTGATCCCCGATCACCTGCCCGACGGCCTGCAGGAACTGCTGGTCCAGTTCCCGCCCGGCACGCTGCAACTGGAGGTGGGTGTGCAGAGTTTCAATCCGGAGGTGCAGCAGCGCATCAGCCGCAAACAGGACAACGCGGCGACGGAGACAAACCTGCGCTGGCTGCGCGAACACAGCCACGCCCACCTGCACGCCGACCTCATCATCGGCCTGCCCGGCGAGGACCTCGCCAGCTTCGCCACCGGCTTCAACCGGCTGTGGGCGCTCCGGCCGCACGAGATCCAGGTGGGCATCCTGAAGCGCCTGCGCGGCGCACCCATCGCCCGCCACACCGACGAGTTCGCCATGCGCTACGACCCGCAGCCGACCTATACCCTGCTGGCCAACCGCGACCTCGACTTCGCCACCATGCAGCGCCTGACCCGCTTCGCCCGCTACTGGGACATGGTGGCCAATTCCGGCCGCTACACCCACGCCCTGCCGCTGCTGCTCGGTGCCGATGCCTTCGGCCGTTTCCTGCAGTTCGCCGACTGGCTCTATGCGGCCACCGGCCAGACCCACAAGATCGCCCTGCCGCGTCTGTTCCAGTTGCTGCATCAGGCCCTGGTCGAGGTATTTGCGGTGCCGGAACAGGACAGCCTGACCGCCCTGGCACGCGACTGCGCCGCCTTTGGCGCCAAGGGCTGCCCCGAGTTCCTGCACGGCAACCTGCAGCAGGTGCAGCAGGCCGCCCGCCGCAACGCCCCGGCGCGGCAGGCGCGGCACCTGCAGAACTGAGCGCCCGAAAAGCATCAGGCCCGCGGGGTCTCCCCCGCGGGCCTGATGGTGTGGAGCGCGACTGCTTAGACGCAGCCGGTCGGCTTGGGCAGGCCACCGTACTTGGTGATCGGCTTCATCGGGCCGGTCAGCCACAGCTTGAACATCTCCTTCTGGTCCGCTTCCAGATACTTGGAGAACTTGCGGATCGGCGGCACCGAACCGAATTCCTCGTAGTACTCGCGGGCCTTCATGATCTGATTCCACTTTTCATCGGTCAGCTCGACGCCGTCGGCCTCGGCCATGGCACGGCCGATCTCCGGGGTCCAGATGTTCATGTTGGTGAGGTAGCCGTCACCGTCGCGATCTGGCAGTTGCATGGGATTTCCCTCCATATAGTTGGTTTAAGCCATTCAGGGCACCGTGCTTCGGCACCGCATACCCGAGTGTTGTTGTTGGGTATTAAAGCAAATACCTTGCCCGGAGGTCAAGTATTATTTTGATAAACAGCAAGGCCCAGGGGCGCGAAGGACGGGCGGGAACGGCCTGTGAGGCAGGGATGGACGAATCGGACATACAGCCCGGTGGGGCGGCGGCCCCACCGGACCCGCTCCGCTCAGCGGCCGAAGGTGCTGCGCAGGAAGGTTTCCAGCTCGGCCCAGGACCGGGCGTCGGCCTCGGGATGGTAGGCCAGGGGCAGACCGAAGCGCTGGCCATATCCGTCGGCATCGGGATTGGTGAAGGCGTGCCTGGCGCCGGCATAGTTGACGAAGCGGTAGTCGACGCCGGCGGCGGACATCTCCTGATGGAACACCTCGATCTGCTGCTCCGTCACCATCGGGTCCGCGGCCCCATTCAATACCAGCACCCGCGCCTTGACCTTGCCCGGCTCGGCCAGCTTCCTGCTGGCGATGGCGCCATGGAAACTGGCCACCGCCCTCAGGTCGACACCCTCACGCGCCATGTTCAACACCACGCCGCCGCCAAAACAGTAGCCGATGGCGGCGGTCGCATCGGCAGCCACCGTGGGATGCCGCTCCAGCAGCGCCTTGGCGGCGAGAAAACGGGCACGGCGCTGCGCCATGTCGCTGTTCACCGCCGTGGCAAACTTGCCGGCATCCTCCGGATGCTCCGCGGTCCTGCCGTCACCGTACATGTCCACCGCCAGCGCGGTGTAGCCCAGTTCGGCCAGCATGCGCGCGCGCCTGCGTGCATACTCGTTGTGGCCCCACCACTCATGCACCACCAGCACCCCGGGGCGCTTGCCCTGGACCGCGTCGTCGTAAGCCAGATAGCCCTTCATCACCGTGTCCCCGGCGCGGTAGCTGACCTCTTCGCCAACCACCGTTGCCTGCACACCGGCGGCAACCAGCAGACACAGCATCCCGGCAAAAACTTTTTTCATGATGGCTCCTCCTGATGTTGAGTGGAGTGTAGAAGGCAGATATAGGCTGCTCTATGGCACATCCTGTGGGGGTATTCGCCTCAGGGCTCATCCTCGACGCGGCAGCAGTTGCGCCCCGCCGCCTTGGCGCGATACATGGCGGCATCGGCCCGGGCAAACACCGCGTCGGGATCATCCTGCTCACGGAACTGCGCCAGACCACAGGAGATGGTGATCAGCACGCGCTCGCCGCGGTAGTGGAACTCGCAGGCCTGTACTGCGGCGCGGATCTTTTCCGTCACCACGCGGGCCTGGGCCAGATCCGTCTCCGGCAACAGGATGACGAACTCCTCGCCGCCGTAGCGCGCAACGAAGTCCGTTTCCCGTACCTGGGTCGAGAGCAGTTTTGCCACCACCTTGAGCACCTTGTCGCCGGCCTGATGGCCGTAGGTATCGTTGATGCGCTTGAAGTGATCCACGTCCCATACGGTAAATACCAGGGACGAGCGGTAGCGTTTCCAGCGTGCATATTCCTGGGCGATGCGTTCGTTGTAGGCGAGGCGGTTGGCGATCTCGGTCAGGGGGTCGATCAGCGCCTGGTTGCGCTCCTGCTGGATGCGCCCGCGCAGCGCTTCAGTTTCGCTCTCCAGGGTTCGCAGCCGGGCATTGAGCTGTTCTACCTCACGCTCCGCCCGCTCGATGCGCTCGTCCTCGGTGCTGCGGAACACCTCCATGTGCCGGCGGATGGTAGCGACGCGTTCCTGCACCGCCTGCTTGAGATGTTCGAGGTTTTGCGCCCAGCGTACCGAGTCCTCGATGCCCTGCATCTGCACCTGCACCTCGGCATCCAGTGCACGGCCATCCTCCACCGTTTCCCGATGCGCGGCCACCGCGCCGCGCAGGCTCATGTCCAACTCCTGCAGATTGCTGGTCAGCTGCATGAGAAAGCTCTCGACCTCGGCACGTTCGCTTTGCGCGCGGGTGCGCATGGTGGTCACCAGGTCGGCAATGCGACCGAGTATCGCCCCCAGCTCCGCCTCATCCTCGGCGATGCCCAGCGCCGTCTTGATGGCCTCCGCCTCGCCATGCAGTTCGGCGGGAACGGCCAGCCGCTCCAGCAGTTGCAGCAACACCTCCTGCGGCGACAGTGTCGTGGCAGGTGGGGTTACCGCGGCCGGCGCGGCCAGAAGGCCCGCCAACTCGGCGGTGGCACGCTGCAACTCCTCGCGCCGACTGGCCGCCTCCACCCGCGCGCGCAACGCCGCGGGGGCCACAGCGGCGGTCAGCAACTGTGTCAGCAGGCTCTTGGCGAGCAGCAGGCCATCCGTGCCGTCGCGCGCGGTGGCAGGTGCCGGCGCTTCAACGGGCGCAGGCGCCGTATCCTCCTCGCGGCGGAACAAGCGACCGAGCAACCCCTTGCCGCCACCGCCGGTCTCCACCGCTTCGCCCTGCTGCCCCGCCAGCCAGTCGAAGGCCTCGCCGATGAGTGTGATCAGCTCCTGCAGATGGGGCTGGTAATCCTCTTCGCCACGCACGGCCGCCAGCGCCTTGCTGTAGGCCTTGGCCTTGTGGCCCAGGCCGCGCGGGAAATTGATGCCGTCGGCCAGGCGACGCAACACCTCCAGCGGTGTCGGCGGTTTGTGATGGCTGCGGCGCTGCTGATCCAGACGCACCAGATGTTCCGACAGCGACTGGATCAGCGCCTCCAGTTCGCTACTGCCGGCATTCTTGCGGATCGCACCGCGCAGCTTGTCCAGCTGCTGGTTGAGTTCACGATCGCTGCTGTCCGCAGCCAGGCTCAGGCGCGAGATGCACTGGCGCAGGACATTTTCCGTCTGGCGCCACTCCTTTTCCTTGCGCTCGAGCTGCGTCAGGCCGTCGTAATACTTGCTGCGCCACTGCTCCAGTTCCTGCGCCAGGCGCTCATCCTGCGTCATGCTGCACTCCCTGAATGTCGTTGTGCGGTTGCAGCCAGCCTCAGGCCGGCAGATGGATATCGTCGGGAAGAATCAGTTCCATCGCCACGGGGAGATGATCAGAACAGGCGTGGTTGATCACATGACAATGGGACACCTGCAACTCCGGCGTGACCAGGATGTGATCGATGCTGCGGTTGGGGCGCCAGCTGGGAAAGGTGTGACGCTCCTCCTCCGGCTCGCACAGGCGCGTGCGCTGGAACAGGCGCCGCATCTCCCGGCTGCCGGGGGCGCAGTTCATGTCTCCCATCAGCACGGCGTGGTGATAGTCCGCCAGCAGTTCGGTGACAAAGTCCAGTTGCATCAGGCGCGCGCGCTGCCCCAGGGCCAGATGGATCAGCACCACGGCCAGCGCGTTTTCGCCGTGGCCGTAGCGCACCAGCAGGGCGCCGCGCCCCGGCATCATGCCCGGCAGGCGGTGCTCGGTCACTGCCGTAGGCAGGGTGCGCGACAGCAGACCATTGCCGTGCTGCGCCAGCTGGCCGAGATCGCGGTTGAGCTGGTGATGCCAGAAAGGGAAGCCCGCCTTCTGCGCCAGGTATTCGGTGAGATGCACATAGCCGGTGCGGTGGGAGCCGGCGTCCAGCTCCTGCAATGCAACGATATCGTAATCGGCGATCAGCTGGGCGACGCGATCCAGATTGCGAAAACGACAGCTGGCCGGCAGCACATGTTTCCACAGATTGGTGAGGTAGTGGTGCGGGCGCGAACTGCTGATACCCATCTGCACGTTGTAGCTGAGCAGGCGCAGCCGGCGGCCTGCGGTACCCTGGTGCAAGACCGCGTCCCTCATGGTCGTCTCAGATGGGACAGACCATTTCGCCGAGCTTGGCGGTAAGCTTGAGGTTTTCACCATAGTCCACCGGACAGTCAATGATGCTCACGGTATCATCGGCCAACGCCTTCTGCAGCGTCGGCAGCAGGTCGGCAACGCGCTCGATGCGATAGCCCTTGGCGCCGAAGGATTCGGCATACTTGATGAAATCGGGGTTGGTGAAGTCGACATTGGACGGCCGGCCGAACTGGTTTATCTGCTTCCACTTTATGAGACCGTAGCCATTGTCGTTCCAGATCAGGATTACCATCGGCAACTTGAGGCGCATTGCCGTTTCGATCTCCTGGCTGTTCATCAGGAAGCCGGCATCACCGGTCACCGCCACCACCTTGCGTTCAGGATAGGCCAGCTTGGCCGCGATCGCACCGGGCACGGCGATACCCATGCTGGCAAAGCCGTTGGAGATGATGCAGGTATTGGGATACTCGCAGCGGAACATGCGCGCCATCCACATCTTGTGGGCGCCGACATCGCAGATCACGATGTCCTCCATGTCCAGCGCGGTACGCAGATCCCAGATCACCTTCTGCGGCTTGACCGGGAAGCTGTCGTCATTCTTGTGCGATGACATCTCCTCGACCAGGGCATCACGCAGCGGGCGCATGCGGTGGCCCTGATGCGGCGTGGCGAGCTCGCCGATGCGCACCAGCGAGTGCTTGATGTCGCCCACCACGCCTACCGCCACCGGGTAATAGGCATCCACCTCCGCCGGCGTACTGTCGACATGGACGATGATGCGATCGCGTGTCGGGTGCCACAGGTACGGGTGGTATTCCACCAGGTCGTAGCCGACACAGATGATTACATCGGCGGTATCGAAACCGCAGTTGACGTAATCGCGCGCCTGCAAACCCACACTGCCCAGGGCCAGAGGATTCCTTGCGAACGGCACCACGCCCTTGGCCATGAAGGTATTGGCCACCGGTATGTTGAGGCGCTCGGCAAAATCGGTAAGCTGCTGCCAGGCCTTGGCACGCACCACACCGTTGCCGGCCAGGATCAGCGGTGCGCGGGCATTGGAAATCAGCTCGGCCGCCCGATCGACACGGTCCGCGGAAGGTTCCGGCTGCGAGGGATTCTTCACCGGCAGCGGACTCTCGTCCACTTCGTACTTGGCAATGTTCTCGGGAAACTCGATGAAGGCGGCACCGGTCTTTTCGGTCTGTGCCAGCTTGAAGGCCTTGCGCACCACCTCGGGGATGACGTTCGGTGTGAGCAGACGCGAGGAATATTTGGTGATGGGGTGGAACATCAGTTCCAGATCCAGCACCTGGTGCGACTCCTTGTGCAGGCGCGTGGTTGCCGCCTGGCCCGCTACCGCCACCAGCGGGGCATGATCCATGTTGGCGTCGGCGACGCCGGTGATCAGGTTGGTGGCGCCGGGACCGAGGGTGGCCAGACACACACCGGCACGGCCGGTGAGGCGGCCGTAGACATCGGCCATGAAGGCGGCGCCCTGTTCATGGCGCGTGGTGATGAACTTGATGGGTGAGTCCTGCAAGGCATCCATCAGGTCAAGATTTTCCTCACCGGGAATGCCGAAGATGTATTCGATGCCCTCGTTCTCCAGGCACCTGACGAACAGTTGCGCCGCCTTCATGATGCACTTACTTGTTGCCGCCGACAGCCGTGCTGGTCACCCTGGCGGCACCGTGCTCCTTCGCCACCAGGTGATCCACGACCTGCAGCAGCCCCTGATAGCTCTGCGCCATCGGCCCGTCGGTACGGTACTTGCCCGCCACCACCATCGAAGGCACACCATCGATGCCGTAACGCTGGGTCAGACGTTCCGCCCTGTTCACCTTCACGTCGACGGCAAAGGACTTGAAGGTGTCCATGAATTTTTTCTCCTCCACGCCGAACTCGGCAAAGAAGGCTGCCAACTGCTGCTCGGTGTTGAGGGGGCGCTTGTCCTTGTGGATGGCATTGAACATCGGGCCATGGATCTTGTCGACGATGCCCAGCACCTCGGCGGTGTAATAGGCCCGGGCATGCAGCCGCCAGACGTTGCTGTTGAAGATGGCCGGGATACGGATGAACTCCACGTGGGCCGGCTTGCGCTGCAACCAGTCATGAAGGTAGGGCTCGAAGCTGTAACAGTGACCACAGCCATACCAGAACAGCTCCACCACTTCCACCTTGCCGGCGGCGCTGGTAACCGGCTCCACCGGCTTCTCCAGACGGGCATACTGAAAGCCTTCGTAGATCTCGTCAGCGGCGTGGGCCGACAGGACAGCCAGAGACAGCAACAGCGCCAGGCCGGCCCGGGCGAGACAGTTTTTCATCGGTGTGACTCCTAGGTTCTGAGGGCGGCAGAATCCGCCGAATACGTGCGGCAACTATACCACCGCCGCCGCCAGGGGAAACGCTGGCGCCTTTCCCGGCCTGCAGCGGCGTTCTATGCTATGACACATACCGAGTGGGGGAGTTGCCATGGCTACGGACAATACCATAAACCTGACCGAATTCCTGAGCCAGCAGTACCTGTGCGAGTCGCTCACCCTGCGTGAGGTGCAGACCCTGCTGGAGTTCACTGAACTGGTCACGTTCAAAAAGAATGCCATCATCGCCGATATCGGCGAGGTGGGTGAGGCGCTGTATTTCATGCTCAAGGGAGAGGTGGCGCTGATCTATGAGGCCGATGGGCAGCTGGTGGAGATCGGCGGCATCAAGGAAGGAGAGCTGGTGGGCGAGATGTCGTTCTTCGACCGTGAGCCGCGCTCGGTGCGCCTGCTGGCCAAGTCAGCCGATACCCGTCTGCTGCGTCTGTCGCGCACCATGTATCAGCGACTGCGGGTGGAGCACCCGTTCATCGCCGTCAACCTGCTGGAGCATGCCATCATCAACCTGGACCACCTGTTCCGCCGGGTGAGCCAGGATGTGGCGACGTTTTCGCGTTATGTCTATGGCGGGAAGAAATAGATACAAGAGAAAAGCTACAAGATACGAGTAAGAACACTGTGCGCGCAGCGCACTCATTCACTCGTATCTTTGCTCTTTTCTCTTCTATCTGCCGTTACAGCGTGCCGTAGGAATGCAGGCCGGACAGGAACATGTTCACGCCGAGGAAGGCGAACAGGGTGATGAACAGACCGACCACCGACCACCAGGCCAGGGGCCGGCCGCGCCAACCCTTGGTAAGACGCAGGTGCAGCCAGGCGGCGTAGTTGAGCCAGACGATTAGCGCCCAGGTCTCCTTGGGATCCCACGACCAGTAACCGCCCCACGCCTCCGCCGCCCACATGGCACCCAGCACCGTGGCCACGGTGAAGAAGGCGAAGCCGAGGGCAATGGCCTTGTACATTACATCATCCATCTGCTCCAGACTGGGCAGGCGACCGGCCAGCCAGCCGGCGGGGCGGCGCTCTACCAGCAGATAGGCTACCGCCACCATCGCGGCCAGGGCAAAGCCGCCATAGCCGATGAAATTGGTGGGCACGTGCAGCTTCATCCAGTAGCTCTGCAGCGCCGGCACCAGCGGCTGGATCTCGTGAGCACCGCGGGCAAAGGCATACCACAGCAGGAAGGCCACCGCAGCGGAGATCACGGTGAGCACAAAGCCGCCGAGCTGGCGGTTCCTGTAGCGGCCTTCGTAGTACAGATACATCAGAGCGGTGATCACCGCGAACAGGATAAATACCTCGTACAGATTGCTCACCGGGATGTGGCCGACGTCGTGGCTGATCAGATACGACTCACGCCAGCGCACCATCAGGCCGGTCAGACCCATTGCCGTGGCACTCCAGGTCAACGCGCTGCCGACACGGCTGGAAAACTCGGAGCGGGCAAACATGCCGAAGAAATAGGCGAAGGTGGCCATCACGTAGAGCGCGCTCATCCACATGATCGCCGACTGACTGCTCACCAGATATTTCAGGAAGAAACTGGTGTCGCCCCGGGCGAGATCTTCACCGTACAGCCCGATGGCAAACAGGCTGAGCAGGCAGATGACCAGACTCAGCTGACGCACCGGCTTCCAGGACCAGCCCAGCCAGATCAGGGTGAGCGCAGTACCGTAAAGAATACCGATCTCATAGTTGTCCATGAATGCGGCATAGTGGACATGGGCGTAAATACTGCCGGCAACGGCAAGCAGGGCCCACAGCCAGTCAAACCAGCCCAGCCGCTGCCACAGCGACGGCTGCTTGAATTCGTGCTCCAGGTAATCGCTCGATACGGACATCACTCCCACCTCATCACTCAATTCGTCGCTGCACCAGCAGGCGGCACGGCCTTTTCCAGCTCGGCCTGCAAGGCACGGAATTCACGCTCGAAATCCATGCGGTTGCGCAGGCCGCTGCCGGCGAACAGCATGTCAGCACCACCATCGCGCGGCATCACATAGACCCACACGCGGCGCTGGTGCATGTAGAACATCATGAACACGCCGACCATCAGCATAGCGCATCCCAGATAGACAATATCCTTGCCGGGAGAACGGGCAATCTGCAGACCGCTCGCCTCGATATGCTCGAAGGCACTCAGCTGCAGATAGAACGGCGAACCATAAGCCCCGAGCATCGACAGGGTATTGAGTGCATCGTCGAAGAACTGGCTGTCGGCGTCGCTGACGCCCTGCGCCACATCAACCCCTTCATCGCGCAGCATGTCCACATACAGCGCGCCCAGCACACCCTGCAGCACGTTGACATAGGAGTTGATCGCCTCCTGACGCTGCTCCGCCGGGACGTTGGCCTCGGCATGCTTGATGATGCCATCGATGCCCTGCTCCACGAACAGCGCGAGCAGCCGGCTGATCGAATCGATCATCGTGCTGCGCACCTCCTTGCTGGCCGCATCACCACCCATCATGCCGGCCAGCTGCTGCTCCACGGTGCGACGCACGCGTGTCTCGTCATGGGCCGCCGCCAGCAGTGTCATGAAGCGTTGCGGGGTGCCGGCGGCATCCGCCGGGATGTACAGATAACGGTACTCCTCGCTCGGCGTGGCGCGCATACCACTCATGAAGAACTGGCGGCCCTCCACCTCCACCGGCGTCATGTAGTTCACGTACTCCATGGCTTCACCGGCCGGATTGCGCAGACGAAACACGAAACTCGGGCCGTAGTTGCGGAACTTCTTGCCGCTGGTGTCGCCCTCCTCCACCGGAAAAATGTTGTATAGCTTGAAGTCGGTGAACTCCAGCGTACGCTCGCCGCGGGTGGTGGTGAGACGCAGGAAACGGTTGACGTTGCTCTTCAGTGCCAGCGGCTCCTGATGGGGCAGGTCCAGCGACCAGGCACGCATATCGAGGCCGGAGCCGCCATCGCCGAAGCTGGACTGGTAGATGGCATAACCCTTGTAGATGAGCGGGTGATTGACGCGTATGGTCTGGCGCAGCGGCTCGGGCAGTTCGTCGTCGTGAATGATCAAATCGCTCTCGAAGGATTTCGGCATGCCGGTGGGATAGTGCTCGACGCGGAACTGCTCCAGCTCGATGCCGAACGGCAGCTCCTGCACCAGATAACCATCGCGCAGCTGCAGAAACACCACGTTGCTGCTGGCGCCCTCGGGGATGCTGATGCTGCCGCGGAACGACAGGTTGTCGGTGCCCAGCGTGCTCTCCGCGGGAACCTCGCTGGCGGGAAGGTCGCGCGTCTCGGCACGCAGCTCACCACGCATTTCCTGCAGTTTGAGCGGCAGGTTGCCGTCGATGAGGCCGCCGAGACAGATCACCACGATGGAGACATGAGACAGGATATAACCCAGACGGCCGACAGCGCCCTTCATTGCCGCCACCGTGCGGTGTTCCCCCTGCGCCGCCTGCCGCACCCGGTAACCACGCGCTGCCAGCAGGGCCGCGCTGCGCGCCGCGGCTTCATCACCGTTATGGCCGGTTTCCCATTCCGCCTTCAGGTGGAAGCTGCGCAGGGATTTTTCCTGGACGTCGGTGCGGAAATGGCGCATGTCGCGCAGGATGTGCGGGGTGTTGCGCCAGACGCACACCGAGGTGGAAACCAGCAGGAAGCCGAGCAGGATCAGAAACCAGGTGGCACCGTAGATATCGAACAGGCCGAGTGACTTGAATACCTCGAACCAGAACGGTCCGAACTTCCGCACGTAGTTGGTATACGGCTCGTTCTGCTGCAACACCGTGCCGATGACCGAGGCAATGGCGATCACCACCAGCAGGGTGATGGCCAGATTCATCGAGCCGAGGAATTCGAGTGCAATGGCACCCGTGCTGCGCCGTGGGCGCGCCGGAGGTGTCGTATCGTTCAACTAAAACCCTGCCCTGATGGTGTGGCGTGTGGTGTTTGAGCCGCATAACGCGCAGAAGTTGCGTATCACCGCCTCAAGGCCGCCGATAATAGCATGCAGAAAAGCAGAAGGGCGGCCCGCTGGGCCGCCCTTCCGGGGTACTACTGGACTGTCGTCTGACTCAGTGCAGGCCGGCGATGTATTCGGCCACCGCCTCGATCTGCGCATCAGTCATCTTGGCAGCCACGCCACGCATCATGCTGGCGGGGTCGTTACTGCGCACACCGCTGCGGAAGTCCTTCAGCGCCTTGATGGTGTAGGTCGTGTGCTGACCGGCCAGGGCGGGGAACTTGGCTGCGGGGTTACCGGCACCGTTGGGACCGTGGCACGCCATGCAGGCGGCTACGCCCTTGGTGGCATCACCGGCGCGGTAAAGCTTCTCACCCGGGGCAGCCTTCTCGGCATTGGCGGAACCGACGGTGTGCTTCTGGCTGGAGAACCAGGCAGCCAGATCGGCCACGTCCTGCTCGCTCAGGGGAGCCGCCATGCCGGTCATGGTGTCGTCCTTGCGGGCGCCGGACTTGAAGTCCATCAGCTGCTTGGTGAGGTACTGCTCATGCTGGCCGGCCAGGGTCGGCCACATGGGCACCATGCTGTTACCGTCCATGCCGTGGCAGGCGGCACACACCGCGGCCTTGCCCTGGCCCGCGCTGGCGCTGCCGGCCGCATGGGCGGACCCGAGGGCGCCCAGCAGCAGGGCTGCAATCGCTAGTCTGTTCATTAAATTACCCAATGTGTTTGGTTATTACTTGCTCTGGGAAACCATGTAGTCCACGGCAGCCTTCAGATCGGCCTCGGTGCAGGCGGCGCAGGTGCCCTTCGGCAGCATGGCGGTGCCCGGCTTGCCGTTCATGGCCACACCGTACAGCTTGTCCATACCCTGGGCGATACGCGGAGCCCAGGCAGCCTTGTCACCCAGACGGGGGGCATTGGCAGCGCCGGAGGCGTGGCAGGCCACGCAGGCCTTGTCGTAAACAGCCTTGCCGTCAGCGGCCATGGCGGAAGCGGAGATCATCATTGCGCCGGCAGCGCAGGCAACCAGGAACTTGTTCATTTAGCGGGCTCCTAAACTCTGAAATCAAAGCAATCAATAAAGCGTTTAATTATGCGGGTCGGCGTACGATAATGCCAATCTTGCACGCCCCCTCCTGAAAGACAGGGCTATATACCAACATTAGGATTCAACGGTCAACAGCAACGGCCGCAAAGCGCCTGATTATCCCATAATTTCTGCCGAAACAGCCCATTTACTGATGAATCCCGTCAATCATTACCGCCAGGCCCAGTTCCTGCTCGGCGCCCAGCAACTGCGTCAGCTGCCAGCCGACGAGGGTATCGAGATAGCCTTCGCCGGCCGCTCCAACGCCGGCAAGTCCAGCGCGCTCAACACCATCACCGCCATCAAGGGGCTGGCGCGTACCAGCAAGACGCCGGGGCGCACCCAGCAGATCAACCTGTTCGGCCTGGACGAAGGACGCCGGCTGGCGGACCTGCCCGGCTACGGCTATGCCAAGGTTCCGCCGGCGATAAAGGAACACTGGCGCAAGACCCTGGAGCAGTATTTCAACACCCGCCGCTGCCTGCGCGGACTGATCCTGCTGATGGACGTGCGCCACCCGCTCACCGAGTTCGACCAGATCATGCTCAACTGGTGCCGCCACCGCAGCATGCCGGTGCATGTCCTGCTCACCAAGGCCGACAAGCTGAAACGCGGCCCCGCCTCGGCCGCGCTGCAGCAGGTGCGTCGCTTCCTGGCCAGTTATCCGGAGGCCTCGGCGCAGCTGTTTTCCGCCCACGACGGTCAGGGCGTGGATGAGGCCCGCAATCTGCTGGATCGCTGGTTCGGCTATGGCGCCGACGCATCGGAAGAAACCGCCGCGGCAGAGGGCTAGGCAAAAAAAAGCCCCGGGGCCAAAAGGGGGGGTAGGCGTCCGGGGCGGATCAAGTTGCCCGGCTTAGGGGGAGAAAGCCGGGCCGTTGTTCCCACCAGGGAGAGAAGAGTGGGAAAGCGCAGAGCGCTTGTCCATTACGACTGACCCCGCCCGGAAAAGTTCTGCAATTCGCCAATTGCATCATTAAATATTTTAATGATGCAAATTAATTTGGCCAATGGTCTTCCGGACCAGGATCAATGCGCCTCATCCCAGTTATCACCCACCCCCACCTCCACCAGCAGGGGCACCTTCAGATCGGCGGCACCGGCCATCAGGCACGGGATTTCCACTCTCGCCGTGTCCACGTAACCCTCCGCCACCTCGAACACCAGTTCGTCATGCACCTGCATGATCATGCGCACCTTGCCGTTGCTGTCCCGCTGCCAGGGATCGACGGCGATCATGGCGCGCTTGATGATGTCGGCGGCGGTGCCCTGCATGGGCGCGTTGATGGCGGTGCGCTCGGCGTACTGGCGGCGCTGGGCGTTGCTGGCCTTGATGTCCGGCACGTACAGGCGGCGGCCGAACACGGTTTCCACATAGCCCTGCTCGCGCGCCCGCTCGCGGGTTTCGTCCATGTAGCGGCGCACGCCGGGATAGCGCTCGAAATAGCGGTCGACGTACGTCTGCGCCGCGGCGCGGTCGATGCCGAGCTGGCGCGCCAGGCCGAAGGCCGACATGCCGTAGATGAGGCCGAAGTTGATCGCCTTGGCGCTGCGGCGCATGTCGGCGCTGACCTCATCCGGTGCGACACCGAACACCTCGCCGGCGGTGGCGCGGTGGATGTCCTCGCCGGCGGCGAAGGCGCGCAGCAGACCTTCGTCACCGGACAGGTGGGCCATGATGCGCAGTTCGATCTGCGAGTAGTCGGCCGCCAGTAATTTATATCCGGGCGGCGCGATGAACGCCTGGCGGATGCGGCGGCCCTCGGTGGTGCGCACCGGGATGTTCTGCAGATTGGGATCGGAGGATGACAGGCGGCCGGTGGCGGCCACCGCCTGATGATAGGAGGTGTGCACCCGGCCGCTCCTGCGGCTCACCTGCTCGGGCAGGCGGTCGGTGTAGGTGGACTTGAGCTTGGCCATGCCGCGGTGCTCCAGGATCAGGCGCGGCAGGTCGTAGCCGTCCAGGGCCAGCTCCTGCAACACCTCCTCGGCGGTGGACGGCTGCCCCTTGGGTGTCTTCTTCAGCACCGGCAGTTGCAGGCGCTCGAACAGGATCTCCTGGATCTGCTTGGGCGAGCCCAGATTGAACGGCCCGCCGGCGGCGCTGTAGGCCGCCTGCTCGATTTCGTTCATGCGCAGGGCCAGTTCGCCGCTCTGGCGGCGCAGCATCGCCACGTCCACCAGCACGCCGGCCCGCTCCAGACGCGACAGGATCGGCACCAGCGGCAATTCGATCGTCTCGTAGACCCGCTTCAGCGCCGGCTCGGCGGCGACGCGCGACCACAGGGTGCGGTGCAGTTGCAGGGTGATGTCGGCATCCTCGGCGGCGTATTCCGCCGCCTGCTCGATAGGCACCTGATTGAAGCTGAGCTGTTTGACGCCCTTGCCGGCCACCTCTTCGAAACTGATGGTCTTGCGGCCGAGGTACTTGAGGGCCAGGGAATCCATGTCGTGGCGGGTGGCGGTGGAGTCGAGCACATAGGACTGCAGCATGGTGTCATGGGCGATGCCGCGCAGGGTGATGCCGTGGTTGGCCAGCACGCTCATGTCGTACTTGAGGTTCTGCCCCAGCTTCGCCTTGTGCGGATCTTCCAGCAGCGGCTTTAACTGCCCCAATACCTCTTCACGGCCGAGCTGGTCGGGGGCACCGGGATAATCATGGGCCAGCGGCACGTAGGCGGCCCGCCCCGGCTCCACGGCAAAGGACACGCCGACGATCTCGGCGTCCATGTAGTCCAGGCTGGTGGTCTCGGTGTCGAAGGCGAACAGCTCGGCCGCCGTCAGTTGGGCCAGCCAGGCGTCCAGTTGCGCCCGGGTAAGCACGGTGTCGTAGTGCCGTTCCGCCGTGGGCGCCGCTGCCGGCTCTGCTGGCGCAATTGCGGCCCCACCGCCTCCTAGCTGCTCGCCCAGCCAGGTCTTGAACTCCATGCGCCCGTACCACTCGCGCAGCGTGCCCGCATCGGGTGCAGTGCGGCGCAGCTCCAGCGGCCCCTGCGCGAGCGGCACGTCGCATTTGATGGTCACCAGCTGGCGCGACAGCGGCAGAAAGCCGAGGCTTTCCCGCAGGTTGTCGCCAATCTTGCCCTTGATGGCGTCGGCATGGGCGATGATCGCGTCGAGGGAGCCGTATTCCTGCAACCACTTCACCGCCGTCTTCGGCCCCACCTTGGGCACGCCGGGCACGTTGTCGCTGGTATCGCCGATGAGGGTGAGGTAATCGATGATGCGCTCCGGCGGCACGCCGAATTTCTCCACCACCCCGGCCGGGTCCATTACCGTATCTGTCATGGTGTTGACCAGGGTGATGTGTTCATCCACCAGCTGGGCCATATCCTTGTCGCCGGTGGAGATCAGCACCGGCAGCCCGGCGGCCTCGGCCTGTCGCGCCAGCGTGCCGATAACGTCGTCGGCCTCCACCCCCTCCACCATCAGCAGGGGCAGACCCATGGCGCGCACGATGGCATGCAGCGGAGCGATCTGGCTGGACAACTCCGCCGGCATGGGGGGGCGGTGCGCCTTGTACTCGGCGTAAAGGTCATCGCGGAAGGTCTTGCCCTTGGCGTCGAACACCACCGCCACGTGCTCCGGGTCGTAGTCGTTCAACAGGCGGCGCAGCATGTTGACCACGCCGTACACCGCGCCGGTAGGTTCGCCGCGGGAGTTGGTCAGCGCCGGCAGGGCGTGAAAGGCGCGGTACAGATAGGAGGAGCCGTCCACCAGGACCAGCGGTTTCTGCGTCGAATCAGGCATGGAGATTTGTTTTCTGCGTTTTCGGGAATGGGACTACAATAGCCGCTTTGCCGCCAACTACGCGACACCTCCATGAGCGACGATCACAAATCCCACCACCCGGGCATGACGCCCCTCGATGATTCCGCCCTCAGCCGCGAGTCATGGAAGATCTTCCAGATCATGGCCGAGTTCGTCGAAGGCTTCGAACGCCTGGCGCGCATCAGCCCCTCGGTCTCGATCTTCGGCTCGGCCCGCTTCGCCCCCGACCATCCCTATTACACGCTGACCGAGGACATCGCCCGCGCCCTGTCCGATGCCGGCTTCTCGGTGGTCAGCGGCGGCGGCCCCGGCATCATGGAGGCGGCCAACAAGGGCGCCTACGCGGGCAAGTCGCCGTCGGTGGGCCTCAACATCCAATTGCCGCACGAGCAGGTGGGCAATCCCTACCAGGACATCCGCCTGTCCTTCCGCCATTTCTTCTCGCGCAAGGTGATGTTCGTGAAATACGCCGCCGCCTACGTGGTGATGCCCGGCGGTTTCGGTACCCTGGACGAACTGGCGGAGATCCTCACCCTGGTGCAGACCGGCAAGACCCGTCGTATCCCCATCATCCTGGTGCACAGCCCGTTCTGGAACGGCCTCATCGACTGGTTCCGCGCCACCCTGGTGGCGGAGAAAACCATCAGTCCGGAAGACATCGACCTGTTCCAGGTACTGGACCACCCCCAGGACGTGGTCAATGCTATTTTCAGCCACTATGAACATCGTGGCTTCGAGCCCTCCGCCGAAGAGCGGGAAATCCTCCTCGACCTGTGAGCCGCCCCATGCGCCCGATCCTCCTTGCCACTGCCCTGCTTCTCGCCGGGTCCGCCCGCGCCGTCGAGCAGGCCGACCCCCTGCCGCCGCCGCCGCTGCCCGATGCGGAAGCCGTCGAAGAAGCGGAGGAGCTGCAGCCGGAAGTCACCATCCGCAGCCGCGGCGATGCCACGGTGGAGGAATATCGCGTCAACGGTCGCCTGTACATGGTGAAGATCACCCCCAGTCGCGGCTACCCCTATTACCTCATCGACAGCGACGGTGACGGCAGTTTCGAGACGCGCCGCAACGAGCTGGACCCGCCCAGTATCAACCAGTGGATACTGTTCCGCTGGTAAGTGCCTGATTCGCCGAAGGCGCACCGTTTGAGGGCATCCCCTTATCCACAAAACCTGTGGATAACTCTGTGGACGAAGTGGTGACATGCCCGTGCAGGGCACGCCAATACTGGCCCCGTCTTAAATCGGTCACACTTTAACCACATCCAAATTTTGTTTTAAAAACATATAGATAAAAATTATTTTGCGCCCTGCGGCGCGAGCGGCCACTCACTTTCAGCCGAAACGACAGCCGTGCGCCGCCGTGTGCATAAAAGCGGCTCGCCGTATAGGAAAAATCCTACAAACACCCGCACGGACCAGGCAGTCGGCCCCCGCTAACCCGTCTGCGCGCCGCGGGTTTGCCCCGGCTACCGGGGCAAACGTACAATCCACCCCTGTTTCCCACGACCACCATGCCCATGCCGCAGCTGGAACGGATTGCCGCCTTCATCGACGCCCTGAGCGAGTGGACCGGACGCCTGATCGCCTGGCTGACCCTCGCCATGGTGCTGGTGACCTGTGCCGTGGTGGTGCTGCGCTATGCCTTCAACCTCGGCTGGATCGCCCTGCAGGAGTCCATCACCTACCTGCATGCCCTGGTCTTCATGCTCGGCGCCGCCTATACCCTGCGCCACGACGGCCATGTGCGTGTCGACATCTTCTACCGCCGCCTGTCGCCCCGCGGCCAGGCCTGGGTAGACCTGCTCGGCAGCCTGCTGCTGCTCCTGCCGGTATGCGTATTCATCCTGTGGATCAGCTGGGACTACGTGGCCGCCTCGTGGTCCCTGCTGGAAGGCTCGCGCGACGCCGGCGGCCTCCCCCTGGTCTATCTGCTGAAGAGCGTCATCCCGCTGATGGGGCTGCTGCTGCTGATCCAGGGCCTCGGTCAGGCACTGCGCAGCCTGCTGGTGCTGCGCGGCCATCCCGAGGACGCCCCCGCCCATGATGCCGAGGTGGAGGTGTAGCCATGGAGTGGCTGGCCCTGCTGCTGTTCCTTGCCGTCTGTCTGGTGCTGCTGGCCGGCTACCCCGTGGCCCTCAGCCTGGCCGGCACGGCGCTGCTGTTTGCCTTCGCCGGTGCCGCCTTCGACGTCTTCGACATCACCCTGCTGCAGGCCCTGCCCAACCGCCTGTACGGCATCATGACCAACGAGACACTCATCGCCGTGCCGCTGTTCGTGTTCATGGGTGTCATGCTGGAACGCTCCCGGGTGGCGGAGAACCTGCTCGATACCATGGCCTCGCTGTTCGGCCCGCTGCGCGGCGGCCTGGGCATCTCGGTGGTGGTTGTAGGCATGCTGCTCGCCGCCAGCACCGGCATCGTCGGCGCCACCGTGGTCACCATGGGCCTGCTGTCCCTGCCCACCATGCTCAAGCGCGGCTACAGCCCACAACTCGCCGCCGGCACCATCTGCGCCTCGGGCACCCTGGGCCAGATCATCCCGCCCTCCATCATCCTGATCCTGCTCGGCGACGTGCTGTCGTCCGCCTACCAGCAGGCGCAGCTGGACATGGGCATCTTCTCGCCGGAGACGGTATCCGTGGGCGATCTGTTTGCCGGCGCGCTGTTCCCCGGCCTGCTGCTGGTGGTGATGTATGTGCTCTATCTCATCGCCGTGGCGATGTTCAGCCCGCAGGCGATGCCGGCCCTGCCGCCGGAGGACCGTGCCCTGCGCGGCGCGGCGCTGGCCGAGCGCCTGTTCAAGGTGCTGCTGCCGCCGCTGCTGCTGATCCTGGCGGTGCTCGGCTCCATCATGGGCGGTATCGCCACCCCCACCGAGGCCGCCGCAGTAGGCGCCATCGGCGCCATGCTGCTGGCAGCCAGCCAGCGCCAGTTCGATCGGCGTCGTCTCACCGAGGTGATGCGCAGCACCACCCAGATCACCGCCATGGTGTTCCTCATCTTCGTCGGCGCCTCGCTGTTCTCCCTGGTGTTCCGCGGTTACGGCGGCGACGAGCTGATCAAGGAACTGTTGTCCGACCTGCCCGGCGGTGTCATCGGCGCGATGATCATCGTGATGCTGGTGATGTTCCTGCTCGGCTTCATCCTCGACTTCATCGAGATCACCCTGGTGGTGGTCCCCATCGTGGCGCCGATCCTGCTCGCCATGGGGCTGGATCCGGTATGGCTCGGGGTAATGATCGCCATCAACCTGCAGACCTCCTTCCTCACCCCGCCATTCGGTTTTGCCCTGTTCTATCTGCGCGGCGTGGCACCGCCGCAGCTCAGCACCCTGCACATCTACCGCGGTGTAGTCCCGTTCATCGTCATCCAGCTGCTGATGCTGGGCCTGCTGGCGCTGTGGCCGGAACTGGCCACCTGGCTACCCGGCGTGGTCTACGGCACTTAAGGATGCTCTGAATAAGTAACCAACCATGAGAAAATCGTCGCTCCCAGCGAGTCATCACGCGCCGAATCGCACCGGCAAGGCCGGTATTTGCTCATCCCTGCGGCCTTTTGGCCGCGTTTGGCG
>JBFLWM010000011.1:0-6421 GCA_040755915.1 Pseudomonadota bacterium
TTAAACAAATTATGAGTGAAATGACCCCCCGTGAAATTGTCCAGGAACTGGACAAGCACATCATCGGCCAGACCGCCGCCAAGCGTTCGGTGGCGGTGGCGCTGCGCAACCGCTGGCGCCGCAGTCAGGTGAGCGATCAGCTGCGCAACGAGATCACGCCGAAGAACATCCTGATGATCGGTCCCACCGGCGTGGGCAAGACGGAGATTGCGCGCCGTCTCGCCAAGCTGGCCAACGCGCCGTTCATCAAGGTGGAGGCCACCAAGTTCACCGAGGTGGGCTACGTGGGGCGCGATGTGGAAACCATCATCCGTGACCTGGTGGACCTGGCGATCAAGATGATCCGCGAACAGGAGATGGCCAAGGTGCGCCACCGCGCCTTCGAGGCGGCGGAGGATCGCGTGCTCGACATCCTGCTGCCGCCGGCGCGCGGTTTCGAGCAGGAGCAGGCCGACTCCGGCACGCGCCAGAAATTCCGCAAGAAGCTGCGCGAGGGCGACCTCGATGACAAGGAGATCGAGCTGGAAGTGAGCGCCGCGCCCATGGGCGTGGAGATCATGGCGCCCCCCGGCATGGAGGAGATGACCTCGCAGCTGCAGGGCCTGTTCAAGAATCTGGCCGGAGGCCGCACCAAGCGGCGCAAGCTGACGGTGAAGGAGGCCATGCGCCTGCTCACCGACGAAGAGGCGGCCAAGATGGTCAACGAGGAAGAACTGAAGAGCCGCGCCCTGCGCGCGGTGGAGCAGAACGGCATCGTCTTCCTCGACGAGATGGACAAGATCTGCCGCCGCGGCAGTGAATCGGCCAGCGGCGCCGACGTCTCGCGCGAGGGCGTGCAGCGCGACCTGCTGCCGCTGGTGGAGGGCAGCACCGTGTCCACCAAGTACGGCATGGTGAAGACCGACCACATCCTGTTCATCGCCTCCGGCGCCTTTCACCTGGCCAAGCCGTCGGATCTGATTCCGGAGTTGCAGGGCCGCTTCCCCATCCGCGTCGAACTCGACGCGCTGGCGGTGGAGGATTTCGTGCGCATCCTCACCGAACCGGATGCCTCGCTCACCGAACAGTACAAGGCCCTGCTCGCCACCGAGGGCGTCACCGTCGATTTCACCGCCGACGGCATTGCCCGCCTCGCCGAGATTGCCTGGCAGGTGAACGAGACCACCGAGAACATCGGCGCCCGCCGCCTGCATACCGTGCTGGAGCGCCTGCTGGAGAGTCTGTCCTTTGAAGCGGCGGACAAGAGCGGCACCACGATTACCATCGATGCGGCCTACGTGGACGCCCAGCTTGGTGAACTGGCGCGGGACGAGGATTTGAGCAGATACATACTTTAAGTTACGAGTTGAAATGGCGGCGTCAGCCGCCACTTATGGTGGGCTGAGGATTCGAAACCCGAAACGCACAACTCGCAACTGAATTTACGAGGTAAGACCATGAACGAAAAGCCCATTCCGACCGAAATCACCCTGCACAAGGCGAAGCACCTGCTGGAAGTGGCCTATTCCGACGGCCAGCGCTTCCAGTTGCCGACCGAGTATCTGCGCGTGTTTTCCCCTTCCGCCGAGGTGCGCGGCCACGGCCCCGGCCAGGAGACCCTGCAGGTGGGCAAGGAAGACGTGAACATCGAGCAGATCGAGCAGGTGGGCAGCTATGCCATCCAGCCCCACTTTGATGATGGTCATAACACCGGCATCTACGCCTGGGATACCCTGTACGACCTCGGGGTCAATTACGAGAAGAACTGGCAGGACTATCTCGACCGCCTGACCGCCGCCGGCCACCAGCGCAAGACGCCGGCCCACCAGGCATAAGGCCATTCAACAGGACGGAGTTTGAAATGAGCGAACGCGACACCACCCACTTCGGGTACAAACAGGTGGCGGTGGACGAGAAGGCCCACCTGGTGGCCGACGTGTTTCACTCCGTCGCCTCCAAGTACGACATGATGAACGACGTGATGTCGTTCGGCATCCACCGTCTGTGGAAGCGCTACACCATCGAGATGAGCGGTGTGCGCGCCGGCCAGCGCGTGCTCGATCTGGCCGGCGGCACCGGCGATCTGGCAATGAAGTTCTCGCGCATCGTCGGCCCCACCGGCCAGGTGGTGCTGGCCGACATCAACGCCTCGATGCTGGAGGTGGGGCGCAAGCGCCTGGTGGATGCCGGCATCGTCGGCAATGTGGAGTACGCCCAGGTCAATGCCGAGTGCCTGCCGTTTCCCGACAATCACTTCGACCTCATCACCATCGCCTTCGGCCTGCGCAACGTCACCGACAAGGACAAGGCGCTGGCCTCCATGCAGCGCGTGCTGAAGCCGGGCGGCCGCCTGCTGGTGCTGGAATTCTCCAAGCCGGCGCTGCCGGGGCTGTCGCCGCTGTATGACCTGTATTCCTTCACCATGCTGCCGATGATGGGCAAGATCATCGCCGGCGATTCCGAGAGCTACCGCTATCTCGCCGAATCCATCCGCATGCACCCGGATCAGGAAACCCTGAAGGGCATGATGGAGAATGCCGGTTTCGATCGCGTGGAGTTCTTCAATCTCTCCGGCGGCATCGTCGCGCTGCACCGCGGTTTCAAGGCCTGACCGTTCCGCCGCGATGAACGCGCAGCCGCAGTATGCCGGGTTCTGGCGCCGTGTCGGCGCCACCCTCATCGATACGGTGTTGTTCCTCGCCCTGATCACGCCGCTGCTGTACCTGCTGTACGGCAGCAGCTATTTCACCGAGGCGCGGCCGGCCTTCAGTTATGCCGGTGGCGGTGACTTCCTGTTGAATCAGCTGCTGCCGCTGCTGGCGGCGGTGGTGCTGTGGGTGAAGTACCGCGCCACGCCGGGCAAGCGTCTGCTCGATTGCGTGGTGGTGGATGCCGATACCCTGCAGGCCATCGGCGTGAAGCAGGCGCTGATTCGCTATTTCGCCTATCTGGCCTCCATCCTGCCCCTGGGACTGGGGTTTCTGTGGATCCTGTGGGACAGGCGCAGGCAGGGGTTTCATGATCGCATTGCCCGTACTGTGGTGCTGTATGCACCGGAGGATGAGGCGGAGAAATCGTTGCAGCAGCTGATGGAGGAGGCACGATGAACGCGACTACCCTGCTGCCCCAGGCGGGGCTGGCCGTGCTCGAGGCGGCCATCAACACGGCCCTCGCCATGGACCCGGACACCCGTGCGCGCCTCGGCGCGCTGGAAGGTCGGGTGATCGCTGTCGATCTGCAGGGACCGGAGGTCACCATTTTCCTGTTGCCCGGTGCCGACGGTTTCCGCCTGATGGGACATTACGAGGGTGCGCCGGACACGCGCCTGCGCGGCACGCCGCTGGCCCTGTTGCGGCTCAACCGCGGCAAGGCCGGCGAGGGGATGTTTTCCGGCACGGTGAAGATTGAAGGCGACGTGGAGCTGGGGCAGCGCGTGCAACGCATCCTCGGCGGCCTCGACATCGACTGGGAAGAACACCTGTCGCGCCTCACCGGCGACGTGCTCGCCCATCAGATCGGCAATATGGTGCGCGGCTTTCTGCGCTGGGGCGAACAGGCCGCCGGCAATCTGGAGCGTGACTTCGCCGACTATGTGCAGGAAGAGCGGCGCGATGTGCCGCCGCGCTGGGAGGTGGACGAATTCCTCACTGGCGTCGACGGCCTGCGCAGTGCGGTGGACCGGCTGGAGGCGCGGCTGCGCCGGCTGGAACGGGATAAGAAATAGTCCGCGAATGCACGCAAATAAACGCAAATACGTATCTGCGCATCGATGCATCGGCGCTGCGAACCCTGCCGGTGGCGGTTCGCTCCAGCCATTTCATTTTCCCTTTGCAGCGCCACCCGCAATAAAGTCGAACCTTGCATTTGCGTTTATTTGCGTGCATTTGCGGACTGATTCTGAATTTCTGAGGGGGCAATAACGTGTTGCTACGTCCGGGTCAGGCTCTGCGCCTGCTCTACATCAGCTGGGTATTGGCGCGGCATGGGCTGGATGATCTGATCCTGGCCACCCATCTGTTCCGTCCGCTGCGCTTCCTGCGCGTGTTCATGTGGTGGAACTGGTTCCGCCGCCACGCCCCGCGCGGTGAACGCATCCGCCGCGCGCTGGAAGACCTCGGCCCCATCTTCGTCAAGTTCGGCCAGATCCTCTCCACCCGCCGCGACCTGCTGCCCGACGACATCGCCCTGGAGCTGGCTCGCCTGCAGGATCGGGTGCCGCCATTCCCGGGCGGCACGGCGCGCGCCATCGTGGAGAAGGCCTACCGCGAGTCCGTCGATACGGTGTTTGCCGAGTTCGATGAAACGCCGATGGCCTCCGCCTCCATTGCCCAGGTGCATGCCGCGCGCCTCAAGGACGGCCGCGAGGTGGTGGTGAAGGTGCTGCGGCCGGACATCGCGCCGGTGATCCGGCGCGACATCAGCCTGATGTACATCATCGCCGAGAAGATGGAGCAGTTCTGGGCCGACGGCCGCCGCCTGCGCCCGCGCGAGGTGGTGGCCGAATTCGAGCGCACCATCCTCGACGAACTGGACCTGATGCGCGAGGCGGCGAACGCCTCGCAGATCCGGCGCAACTTCGCCGATTCCTCCCAGCTGTATATCCCGGAGGTGTACTGGCCGCTGTGCCGCCGCAACGTGATGGTGATGGAGCGCGTCTATGGCATCCCCATCGCCAACATGGACGCGGTGCGCGCCGCCGGCGTCGACATGAAGGCGCTGGCCGAGCGCGGCGTGGAGATCTTCTTCACCCAGGTGTTCCGCCACAACTTCTTCCATGCCGACATGCACCCCGGCAACATCTTCGTCGAGCCGAGCGGGCGCTACATCGCGGTGGACTTCGGCATCGTCGGTTCGCTCAGCACCGAGGACCAGCGCTATCTGGCGGAGAACCTGCTGGCCTTCTTCAAGCGCGACTACAACCGTGTCGCCGTGCTGCACGTGGAGTCGGGCTGGGTGCCGTCGGGCACCCGGGTGGACGAGTTCGAGGCGGCGATACGCACCGTGTGCGAGCCGATCTTCGAGCGCCCCTTCGCCGAGATATCCTTCGGCCACCTGCTGCTGCGCCTGTTCCAGACCGCGCGCCGCTTCAACATGGAAGTGCAGCCGCAGTTGGTGCTGCTGCAGAAGACCCTGCTCAATATCGAGGGGCTGGGTCGGCAGATCGATCCACAACTCAATCTGTGGTCCACTGCCAAGCCGTTCCTGGAACGCTGGATGAGCGAACAGGTGGGCGTGCGCTCCTTCTTCAATCGCATCAAGAACAATATCCCGAGCTGGGGCGAGAGCCTGCCCGAGGTGCCGCAGCTGATCCACGACGTGCTGCAGCGCGCCCGCCACGGCTCCCTGCAGGTGCAGGGCAGCACCGAGGAGCTGCGCCAGCTGCGCGAGGAGATGCGCCAGGCCAACCGGCGCAGCTTCGCCGCCATCATCGGCGCCGCCCTGGTGGTCAGTGCCGCCGTGCTGCTCGGCCTGGACGGCTACGCCCCGCGCATGCTGGGCGAGGCCCCCGTCGCCTCCTGGGCCCTGGGGCTGGCCGGCGCCGTGCTGTGGCTCTTTGCCTGGCCAAGGGACTGACCCTCCCGCCCGGCAAACAAAAAGGGGAAGAGCAGCGCTCTTCCCCTTTTTGTTGGCCGGCACCGGGCCGGGTAACTCAGAATATCTTGGCGAGGAACACCAGGTAGAACAGGGAGCCGAAGACGGCAGTAGCAACGAGAGTCTCAACCATGGTCTGTCTCCTTGAAGGCTTGAAGAGAAGATTCGCTATTCCGGAACGATAGCGGTACAGACCATAGGGTTATTGCGGGCCTCCTGTCATTGATAATCCGCAATTTATGCAGGGGAAATGAAAAGGGGGTGGCTGCCCGGGCAGCCACCCCCTTTTAGCATGCCGCGCCGGCTCAGGCCGTGGCGGCACCGAGGCGGGGGTCCTGACCGGTGAGCAGCATCACCAGCAGGTCGTGCACCGAGCGGATCTGGTCGCCGAAGGGCAGGGACTCGGAGCCGCGGAAGAACAGGCCCTTCTCCACGTTGCCGTGGACGGCCGCCTCCAGCTGGGTGTCGATGCAGAACTGGCCGGCGGCGGGATTGCCGTCCTTGAGGCCGCACTGGGTCAGGCATTCGAACCACACCGCGCAGCTGGCCTTGTCCGGGGTGGCGCGGGCGCGCACCTTTTCCTCGCGCTCCAGGTACTTCTTCAGCCAGGGGGTGAGCACGGCGCGGCAGGGCAGGCCGGCGGTGCTCATGAAGGTGACGATGTCCTCCGGCTTGGCCTCCAGCAGCACCTTCTTGAAATTGGGGTGGGCGTCGCCTTCCTCGGTGACCGCGAAGGGGGTGCCGATCTGCACGCCGCTGGCGCCCATATCGAACATCTCCTTGATCTTCTTGAAGGAGTTGATGCCGCCGGCGGGCAGCAGCGGGATGTTGGGGATTTCCAGCTCCTTGA
>JBFLWM010000012.1:0-53310 GCA_040755915.1 Pseudomonadota bacterium
GCCATCCTGCGCCGCGGCCTGCCCCGCCGCCCGCCGCCGGGCGGCCCCGCGGCACGGCCGCGCCGCGGCCCCGCCACCCTCGAAGGGCAATACACCCGGGAAGACGACTGAGGACGATTTTCCCGCTGCCCCACCCCTTGACTCTCCCCGACTCGCCATTATTATTAGCACTCACCTGCGGCGAGTGCTAACAGGCAGAGCGCCGCGCGACTTCCGGCCGCAGTCTTTGCTGCGGTCTTTTTTAAAGAAAAATCATCAGCTTAAGAGGGTAACTGAGCATGAAAATTCGTCCCCTGCATGATCGCGTGATCGTTCGTCGCAAGGAAGAGGAGCGGATGTCCGCCGGCGGCATCGTCATTCCGGACAGCGCCACCGAGAAGCCGATTCAGGGTGAAGTGGTTGCCGTGGGCAAGGGCAAGATCCTGGAGAACGGCGAGGTGCGTGCCCTGGACGTGAAGGCCGGCGACAAGGTGCTGTTCGGCAAGTATGCCGGCACCGAGGTTAAGGTCGACGGCGAGACCCTGCTGGTCATGCGCGAAGAAGACCTGATGGGCGTGATCGAGGGCTAAGCCCTCTCCGTCCCACCGTTAAAGCCAACGAATTACAGAGGATCGAATCAAGATGAGTGCAAAAGAAGTCAAGTTCGGTGATTCCGCCCGTCACGGCATGCTGCGTGGCGTCAACGTCCTGGCCAACGCCGTCAAGGTGACCCTGGGTCCCAAGGGCCGCAACGTGGTACTGGAGAAGTCCTTCGGCGCCCCGACCATCACCAAGGACGGCGTCTCCGTCGCCAAGGAGATCGAGCTGAAGGACAAGTTTGAGAACATGGGTGCGCAGATGGTGAAGGAAGTCTCCTCCAAGACCTCCGACGTCGCCGGCGACGGCACCACCACCGCCACCGTGCTGGCCCAGGCCATCTGCATCGAGGGCATGAAGTCGGTGACCGCCGGCATGAACCCGATGGACCTGAAGCGCGGCATCGACAAGGCCGTGACCGCCGCGGTGGAAGAGCTGAAGAAGATGTCCAAGCCCTGCACCGACTCCAAGGCCATCGCCCAGGTCGGCACCATCTCCGCCAACTCCGATGACTCCATCGGCCAGATCATCGCCAGCGCAATGGACAAGGTCGGCAAGGAAGGCGTCATCACCGTGGAGGACGGCTCCGGTTTCGAGAACGAGCTGGACGTGGTGGAAGGCATGCAGTTCGACCGCGGCTACCTGTCGCCGTACTTCGTCAACAACCAGCAGACCATGACCGCCGAGCTGGACAACCCGTTCATCCTGATCCACGACAAGAAGATCTCCAACATCCGCGAACTGCTGCCGGTGCTGGAAGGCGTGGCCAAGTCCAGCCGTCCGCTGCTGATCATCGCCGAGGACGTGGAAGGCGAGGCCCTGGCCACCCTGGTGGTCAACACCATTCGCGGCATCGTCAAGGTCGCCGCCGTCAAGGCGCCGGGCTTCGGTGACCGTCGCAAGGCCATGCTGCAGGACATCGCCATTCTGACCGGCGGCCAGGTGATCTCCGAAGAGGTCGGCCTGTCCCTGGAGAAGGCGACCCTGGACGACCTGGGTACCGCCAAGAAGATCGTGGTGGCCAAGGAAAACACCACCGTCATCGACGGTGCCGGCCGTGCCGACGACATCAAGGCCCGCGTCGAGCAGATCCGTGCCCAGATGGAGGAGACCACCTCCGACTACGACCGCGAGAAGCTGCAGGAACGCATGGCCAAGCTGGCCGGCGGTGTGGCCGTGATCAAGGTCGGTGCTGCCACCGAAGTGGAAATGAAGGAGAAGAAGGCCCGTGTCGAAGACGCCCTGCACGCTACCCGTGCGGCGGTTGAAGAAGGCGTGGTCCCCGGCGGCGGCGTGGCCCTGATTCGTGCCCTGGAAGCCATCAAGGGCCTGAAGGGCGACAACCACGAGCAGGACGTCGGCATCACCATCGCCCGTCGTGCCATGGAAGAGCCGCTGCGCCAGATCGTCGCCAATGCCGGCGAAGAGCCGTCCGTCATCGTCAACAAGGTGAAGGAAGGCAAGGGTAACTTCGGTTACAACGCCGCCAACGGTGACTTCGGCGACATGATCGAAATGGGCATCCTGGACCCCACCAAGGTAACCCGTTCCGCGCTGCAGAACGCCGCTTCCATCGCTGGCCTGATGATCACCACCGAGGCCATGGTGGCCGAGCTGCCGAAGGACGATAAGGGCGGTGCGCCGGACATGGGCGAGATGGGTGGTATGGGCGGCATGGGCATGATGTAAGGCCCAGGCACGGGATGCGAGGAACGAGGTGCGAACCCCGTTCCCTTGACCCGGCTGTCCCCAAACAAAGCCCCCGCTGGCAACAGCGGGGGCTTTTGTTTGGGCGCCATCAGACGGACCAGCAAAAAGCCCCGCACGGTCCTCACCGGCGGGGCTTTTGTTGTTGGCGGGCTGAAGCCCGCCCTACATCTATACCTTCACGTAGAGCCAGCCTTCCTGCAGGCGATCCACCACCCGTTCCAGACCGGACTTGGTGGTACCCACCTCGGGCAGCAGCCGGGTGTCGACGCCCTGCTCCTGCAGCCAGCGCAGGGTGTTGGCGCAGGCCACCACCGCCAGGTTGTCGTATTTGCGGATCAGTTCCTGGGTGCGCTGCGGGTAGGGGGAGACATCGGAGCGCAACAGGGCCATGCCCTCGCCGTTGGCCACCACCTCCAGCTTGATGGGGATGCCGCGGGCACGGTAGGAGCTGAGCAGCGACTCCACCTCGTCCAGGGCATAGCCCAGCTTGCTGGCGTCGCTGGTGGTGATGTGCAGCACCACGTTCTGCTGCATGCCCTGGGCGGACAACAGCTGCACGGTCTGGAAGGCGTCGAGGTCCTGGCGTTCGTAGGCGACCTGTTCCGGCAGCGCCACGGTGTCCTGCGGGCCGTTGGCGAACCAGCCGGCGACGGCGCCGACTGCCAGCAGCACCGAGGCGGCGACGGCATCGCTCAGGCGCCAGCGGCGGCGCGGTGCCGGCAGCGACGGCGCTGCCGGCGGTTCGGCATAGGCATGGCGCACCATGTCCTGCAGGCGGCGGATCTCGCACACCTTGCGGCTCAGGTCTTCGTCCTGCTTGAGGGCAGAAAAGATCTGCTCCTGCTCTTCCGGTCCGAGCTGGCCGTCGACGAAGGCGTGCAGCTGCTCATCGGAGATGTGTCGGTTCATCATTTGATCCTCACCAGCCTTGGTTCCTGTTGCCGGCCATCCGCGGCCGCGTCGATCAGTTTTTCCTTCAGTGCCTGGCGCGCGCGGCACAGGCGGCTCATCACGGTGCCGATGGGGATGGTCAGGATCTCCGCCACCTCGGCATAACTGAATCCTTCCAGGTCCACCAGGGTCACCACCTCGCGCTGGCCCTGCGGCAACTGGGCCACCGCATTGCGCACCCGGTGCACCGTCTGCATCTGCTGGTTGGTCGCTTCCGGGCTGGAGTCGCTCTGGAAGTCGTTTTCATCGAACTCCTGCAGATCGCGGCGGCTGCGCAGATGGCCGCGCCAGCAGTTGGTCAGGATGCTGAACAGCCAGCTGTCCATGGCCTCGAAGGAGCGCAGGCTGGCGGCGCTCTTCATCGCCTGCAGCATGGTTTCCTGCACCAAATCGTCGGCCAGGTGGGTGTTGTGACACCAGGAGTACGCCACCCGGTACAAGCGCTTGCGGTTCTGCTCGAGGCGATTGTTGAAATCGTGCGAGCGGC
This sequence comes from Pseudomonadota bacterium, assembly GCA_040755915.1. Taxonomy (GTDB): domain Bacteria; phylum Pseudomonadota; class Gammaproteobacteria; order Thiohalomonadales; family Thiohalomonadaceae; genus Sulfurivermis. The sequence continues at coordinate 3,725 of JBFLWM010000012.1, forward strand.
AAAACAGCCCCAATATCCCCATGATCTCCTCCACTTCAGCTCTTCGGTTCAGTTCTTGTTGTTATGCGGCGTCTGTTGCGCCTTGCCAGTTATAGATGCGGCGGCCACCCGGACTATTCCATTGGCCGCCGACGGAATAAATCATCCCTGGCAGCCATCTTAACCCCGCAGACAACCGACGCAAAGCCACTGTTATTTAACGCCTTTTTTGTGTGGTTTTGTGTCGGCCGGCTTGGGCGTGCGGCCCGTCCCCCATTTCACGGGCCGCATGTATTTGTGGGGATCCTCCTTTCCCCCACCTTGGGCTGGGATTCGGCCGACATCAGCCCCGGCCGGGTCCCGGTTTCTTTTTGCCTTACGGTACAATCAGGTTTTTCCTTCCAGGCCGGATCGATTGTGACCCCCGAACAGAGCATCAGCGACGCCCTGCGCGCCATTCCACAGCCCCTGCAGGAACGCGTGCAGCGGCAATGGCAATTCCTGTCCGAATCCTCCCCGGAGCTGGCCCTGGCTCCGGAATTTCTCGCCGAGCTGGCCCGGGTATGGGCCTGCAGCGAGTTCATCACCGATGCCTGCGTGCGTCACCCGGAGATGCTGGGAGACCTGCACGGCAGCGGCGATCTGCGGCGCAGCTATCCGCGCGGCCACTACCGTGCGCGGCTGAGCACACTGCTGGAGGATGTGGCCGACGAGGCGCAGCTCGGCGTGCTGCTGCGGCGCTTCCGCCGGCGCGAGATGGTGCGCATCGCCTGGCGCGACCTCGCCGGACACAGCGAGCTGAACGAGGTGGTGACCGATCTGTCGGCCCTGGCCGATGCCTGCATCGATCTGGCGCTGGACCATTTGTATCGCTGGCACTGCGTGCAATGGGGCACGCCCTGCAATGCGGATGGCGTGCCACAGCGGCTGGTGGTTTTGGGGATGGGCAAGCTGGGTGCGCATGAGCTGAACTTTTCATCGGACGTGGACCTCATCTATGCCTACCCGGAGGATGGCGAGACCCGTGACGGCCGTCGTAGCCTGAGCAACCAGGAGTTCTTCATCCGCCTCGGCCAGCGCCTCGGCAATGTGCTGAGCAATCCCACCGCCGAGGGTTACGTGTTCCGCGTCGATACCCGCCTGCGTCCCTTCGGCGAGTCGTCCGCCCTGGCCCTGTCCTTCGACGCCATGGAGGACTACTACCAGGTGCATGGCCGCGAGTGGGAGCGCTACGCCATGATCAAGGCGCGGGTGGTGGCGGGGGACCAGGAGGCCGGCGCCGAACTGATGGCCATGCTCAAGCCCTTCGTCTACCGCCGCTACGTCGACTACGGCGCCTTCCAGTCGCTGCGCGAGATGAAGGCGATGATCGGTCGCGAGGTGCAGCGCAAGGGCATGGAGGACAACGTCAAGCTGGGCGCCGGCGGCATCCGCGAGGTGGAGTTCATCGGCCAGGCCTTCCAGCTGATCCGCGGCGGACGCGAACCCACGTTGCAGGTACGTCGCATCCTGACCGTATTGGAAGCGTTGCGCGGCTTCGGCTGGCTGCCCGATTTCGTGGTCGACGAGCTGACCGAGTCCTACACCTTCCTGCGCAACACCGAACATCGCATCCAGGAATACCAGGATCGCCAGACCCACGACCTGCCCGAGGACGAGACCGGCCGCCTGCGCCTCGCCTGGGGCATGGGCTACGACAGTTGGGCCGCCTTCGAAACGGTGCTGCGTGACCACATGAGCCGCGTGCATCAGCATTTCGAGCAGGTGTTCGCCGCGCCGCAGACCGAGCATGCCGAGTCGGACAGCCTCGATCTCACCGGCGTATGGCAGGGCAATCTCGATGCGGAGCAGGCCTGCCATGCCCTGGCCCAGGCCGGTTATGGCGACACCGCCGAGGTCTACCGCCTGGTGCAGCAGGTGCGCCAGGGGCGCGCCTTCCTCAGTCTCAGTGCCCAGGGGCGCACGCGCATGAACCATCTGATGCCGCTGCTGCTCGGTGCGGTGGGGCAGGGTGAGCAGCCGGACGCCACGCTGCAGCGGCTGCTGCACCTGGTGGAGACCATCGCCCGGCGCAGTTCCTATCTGGCCCTGCTGGTGGAAAATCCCATGGCCCTGTCGCAGCTGGTGCGGCTGTGCGGTGCCTCGCCGTGGATCGCCTCGCAGCTGGCGCACTATCCGCTGTTGCTGGACGAGCTGCTCGACCCCCGTTCGCTGTACGCCCCGCCACGGCGCAAGGAGCTGTCCAACGAGCTGCGCCAGCGCATGATGTATGTGGCGCCGGACGATCAGGAGGCGCAGATGGACGCCCTGCGCCACTTCAAGCAGGCCAATACCCTGCGCGTGGCCGCCGCCGACGTGATGGAGGCGGTGCCGCTGATGGTGGTGAGCGATCACCTCACCGAGCTGGCCGAGGTGCTGCTGGACGAAACCCTGACCCTGGCCTGGCGCCATCTCGTCGCCCGTCATGGCCGCCCGGCCTGCGGCGAGGGGCGCGCCTGCGACACCGGATTCGCCATCGTCGCCTACGGCAAGCTGGGCGGCATCGAGCTGGGCTACGGTTCCGATCTGGACATCGTGTTCCTGCACAGCAACGAAAGCGAGGGCCGGCAGACCTTCGGCGACAAGCCGGTGGAAAATGCGGTGTTCTACGCCCGCCTGGCCCAACGCATCATCCACATTCTCGGCACGCGCACCCCGGCTGGTGTGCTGTACGAGGTGGATACCCGGCTGCGTCCCAGCGGCGCCTCCGGCCTGCTGGTATCGGGGCTGGATGCCTTCGCCGCCTATCAGGGGACCGAGGCCTGGACCTGGGAGCATCAGGCCTTGGTGCGTGCCCGCGGCGTGGCCGGTGACCCGGCGGTGATAGAGTCATTTGAACAGACCCGCCGCGCCATCCTCGGCCGGCCGCGCGAACCGGGCAAACTGCGCCAGGAGGTGCGCGAGATGCGAGAGCGCATGCGTGCCCAATTGGCCAAGGGTGGGGCGGAAAAGTTTGATTTGAAACAGGATGCCGGTGGTATCGCCGACATAGAATTTATGGTGCAATATGGCGTTCTGGCGTGGGCCCATGAACATCCGGCCCTGCTCGATTTCACCGATAATATCCGCCTGCTCGAACGGCTGGCCGGGGCCGGATGTCTGCCACCGGCCGATGCCGCTTTGCTGGCCGATGCCTACCGCGCCTACCGTGCCCAGGTGCACCGGCTGACCCTGCAGGAACAGCCGGCGCTGGTCGAAGGCGGTGAGTTTGATGTCCTGCGTGCGCAGGTGATACGCATCTGGCGCGAGCTGATGGAATGATGAACACCGCCCCTGCCGGCGGTGCCACGATAGGCAATATTCGTTTGAGGAGAATGTTTGATGTCGATGTCTGACCGCGACGGCCTGATCTGGCTGGATGGCGAAATGGTGCCCTGGCGCGAGGCCAAGACCCACGTGCTCACCCATACCCTGCACTACGGCATGGGCGTGTTCGAGGGCGTGCGTGCCTACAAGACCGACAAGGGTACGGCGATCTTCCGCCTCAAGGAACACACCGATCGTCTGTTCCGCTCGGCGCACATCCTGATGATGCCGATGCCCTTCGACAAAAACACCCTCAATGAGGCGCAGCGCGCCGTGGTGCGCGAGAACAACCTGGAGTCGGCCTATATCCGTCCGATGGCCTTTTACGGCTCCGAGGGCATGGGCCTGCGCGCCGACAATCTCAAGGTGCATGTGATGGTGGCCGCCTGGACCTGGGGCGCCTATCTCGGCGCCGAAGGCATGGAAAAGGGCATTCGCGTGCGCACCTCCTCGTTTACCCGGCACCACGTCAACATCACCATGTGCAAGGCCAAGGCCAACGGCAACTACATGAACTCGATGCTGGCCCTGCGCGAGGCGCTGTCCTGCGGTGTGGACGAGGCGATGCTGCTGGACAACGAGGGCTACGTGGCGGAGGGTTCCGGCGAGAACATCTTCATCGTGCGCAACGGCGTCATCTACACGCCGGATCTGACCTCGGCGCTGGACGGCATCACCCGCGATACCATCTTCCGCCTCGCCGCCGAGCTCGGTCTGACCATCAAGGAAAAGCGCATTACCCGTGACGAGGTGTACATCGCCGACGAGGCGTTCTTCACCGGTACCGCTGCCGAGGTGACGCCGATTCGTGAAGTGGACAACCGCGCCATCGGCAGCGGAAGTCGCGGCCCGATTACCGCGCGTCTGCAGGCGCTGTACTTTGATCAGGTACACGGCCGTCGTGCCGAGAATGCGGACTGGCTGACCTACGTAAAATAATGGATGGGGGTAGGCCGTGTGCCGGGCTGCTGCCCGGCACACGGCCCTCTTCAGGGCACAGGAGGCAATTCATGAGCGCAGCAGCACCGGCCAGGAATGGCACCACCCAGCGTTACTACGAAGTGACCGCGGCGGATCTGCCCGTGCACTGTCCTCTGGACAGCGGCAGCCTGTGGAGCATGCATCCGCGCGTCTACCTGCCCATCGCCGAAAAGGGTGAAGCAACCTGCCCCTATTGCGGCGCCCGCTATGTCCTCAAGGGCAAGGTTGGTCACTGAACGTCCCAGCCCCCCTCGCTATCCGGTTCCTGCCATTCGATGAAACTGCACATCCCTGATTTTTCCACCAGCCGCGTCCTGGTTGTCGGCGATCTGATGCTGGATCGCTACTGGCATGGTGACACCTCGCGTATCTCACCCGAGGCCCCGGTGCCGGTGGTGCACGTGGGCGAGGCCGAGGAACGTCCGGGCGGTGCCGGCAATGTGGCCCTCAATATCGCGGCGTTGGGTGGGCGTGCCGCCGTCATCGGTCTTACCGGACAGGACGAAGCCGCCGACGTGTTGCGCCGCCGGCTGGAATCCGAAGGCGTCGAATGCCATTTCGAACGGCTGGAGAATTACTCCACCATCACCAAGCTGCGTGTCATCAGCCGCCATCAGCAATTGATCCGCTGTGACTTCGAGGATGGTTTCCAGGGACATGACCCGCAGGGTCTGCGGCAGCGTTTCCAGTCGCAGCTGGCCGCCGCCGGTGTGGTGGTGCTGTCCGACTACGGCAAGGGCACGCTGCGAGCAGTGCGCGAGCTGATCACGGCGGCACGCGCCGCCGGCAAGCCGGTGCTGATCGATCCCAAGGGCACCGACTTCGAGAAGTATCGTGACGCTACCTTAATCACCCCTAACCTGGCCGAGTTCGAGGCGGTGGTCGGCCGCTGCCACGGTGAGGACGACCTGGTGGCCAAGGGCGAGAACCTGCGTCGCCAGCTGAACCTGGAGGCGCTGCTCATCACCCGCAGCGAGCGCGGCATGACCCTGCTGCGTGACCAGCATGCGCCGCTGCACCTGCCCACCCGCGCGCGTGAGGTGTTCGATGTCACCGGTGCCGGTGATACGGTACTTTCGACGCTCGCCGCCGCCCTTGCCGCCGGCCAGGATCTGGCTGATGCCACTGCCCTGTCCAATGTCGCCGCCGGCGTGGTGGTCGGCAAACTGGGTACCGCCACGGTCAACGTGCAGGAACTGGGCAAGGCGCTGCGCGATCAGAACGAGCTCGAGCGCGGCATGGTCGATGAGGATGCGCTGGTGGCCCTGGTGCGTGAGGCCAAGGCCCACGGCGAGACTGTGGTGATGACCAACGGCTGCTTCGACATCCTGCACGCCGGCCACGTTACCTATCTGCAGCAGGCGCGCCGTCTCGGTGATCGTCTGGTGGTGGCGGTCAATGACGATGCCTCGGTAAAACGCCTCAAGGGTGACGAACGCCCGGTCAATACGATGGAGCGGCGCATGTTCGTGCTCGCCGCACTGGGTTGCGTCGACTGGGTGGTGCCATTCTTCGAGGACACGCCGACGCGTCTGATCTGCAAGGTGCAGCCCGACATCCTGGTGAAGGGCGGTGACAACAATCCGGCCAACATCCCCGGCGGCGATTGCGTGCGCGAGGCGGGTGGCCAGGTATTGGTGATGGACTACGTCGATAACTGCTCGACCACCGGGCTCATCAAGGCCATTCGCGCCACAGCAAAGCACGACTGACGGGATGACGACGCCCGCCGATTGTCAGGCTGATGTGGTGATCTGCGGCGGTGGCGTCGCCGGCCTGTGGCTGCTGGCCCGCCTGCGCCAGCAGGGTTATCGCGCGCTGCTCATCGAATCCGAGGCCCTCGGCGCCGGCCAGACCCGCTATGCGCAAGGCATCATCCACGGCGGTACCAAGTATGCCCTCACCGGTGCGGTGAGCGGATCGAGCGAGGCGATCGCTGCCATGCCGCCGCTGTGGCGCGCCTGCCTTGAGGGGCACGGCGAGATCGACCTGCGTGCCGTGCGCCTGATGTCCGATCACCAGTACCTGTGGTCCACCGCCAGCATCACCTCGCGCATGGCGGGATTCTTCGCCAGCAAGATGATGCGCAGCCGCATCGCGCCGCTGGATGCGGCGGATTATCCCGCCGTGTTTCGTCACCGCAATTTCCGCGGCCAGGTCTACCGCCTGGAAGAGCCGGTGCTGGATACCGCGGCGCTGGTCCACACCCTGGCGCAGCCGCACGAATCGGCCATCTGGCGCGGCCGGGTCGTGCAGGCGGATGGTCTGCGGTTGACCCTGGATGATGGGGGGCGGCAGATAACAATTGCTGCGCGGCAGATCGTGCTGACCGCAGGCAAGGGCAATGCAGCGCTGTTGCAGTTGCTCGGTCGCGACACACCGCAGATGCAGACACGACCGCTCAAGATGGTGATCGTGCGCGGCGATCTGCCGCAGGGCGTCTATGCCCATTGCCTCGGTGCCTCCAGCAATCCGCGCATCACCATCAGCACCCACTACGATGCACAGGGGCGGACGGTATGGTATCTGGGGGGCGATCTGGCAGAGGCCGGCGTCAAGCGCAGCGATGCCGAACAACTGGCGGCGGCACGGCAGGAGCTGGGAGATCTGCTGCCGTGGATAGATTTCTCTGCCTGCGAATTTGCCACGCTGGATATCGATCGCGCCGAGCCGCGCATGCCCGACGGCCGCCGTCCCGACGATGTCTATGCCGAGGAGCGTGGCGGCGTGATCACTGCATGGCCCACCAAGCTGGCCTTTGCGCCGCGGCTGGCCGCGCGTGTCGCTGACATGCTGAAACAGAAAAACATTATGCCGCCGGTGGCCATGGAGGATTTGCCGGCATGGCCATTCCCCGGCTACGCCCTGTTGCCGTGGCAGGAGGAAGAACGATGGAGTTGAGGGCGCTGGGCTCTACCGGCATGCAGGTCAGCCCGCTGGGACTCGGCACGGTGAAGATTGGGCGCGACCAGCAGGTGAAGTATCCGACCGGGTTCACCATCCCCGACGATGCCGCGGTGCGCGCGCTGTTCGACCTCGCCTGGGAGCTGGGGATCAACACGCTGGATACGGCGCCGGCCTACGGCAACAGCGAGGAGCGTCTGGGTCAGTTGCTGCCGCATAAGGACGACTGGATCATCGTCGGCAAGGTGGGCGAGATCTTCGAGAACGGGCAGTCCTCATTCGATTTCTCCGCGGCATTCACCCGTCGCAGCGTCGAGCGCAGCCTCAAGCGCCTGGGGCGCGATTACCTCGATATGGTGCTGGTGCATTCCGACGGTGATGACATGCGCATCATCCGCGAAGAAGCCGTGTGCGACACCCTGCAGCAGCTCAAGCAGGAGGGCCTGATTCGCGCGGTCGGCATGTCTACCAAAACGGTCGCGGGCGGTCTGTGGTGTGTGGAGAATATGGATGTGGTGATGGCCACCTACAATCTGGCCTATACCGATGAGTTGCCGGTATTGCAGCGAGCCGCGCAACTGCACAAGGGGGTGCTGATCAAGAAGGGCCTGCAGAGCGGGCATGCACAGAGCGTCGAGGATGCTTTGCGCTTCGTCTTTGCCCAGTCGGCCGTGCACAGTGTCATCGTCGGCACGATCAACCCTGAACACCTGCGCGCCAACGTCGCCATTACCGAACGGGTTCTGGCAGGCCGCTGATGGTTGCCAGATCACGCATTCTGGTGATCGGTCCGGCCTGGGTCGGTGACATGGTGATGGCGCAGAGTCTGTTCATTGCCTTGCATCGGGACGAGGCAGAGGTGGATGTGGTTGCGCCACAATGGTCGCTGCCTCTGTTGGCGCGCATGCCGGAAGTGCATCGTGCCATTGCCCTGCCCGTGGGGCACGGCAACTTCGGTTTGCTGGAACGCTGGCGCATCGGCCGCAGCCTGCGGGCCTACCATCATGACCGTGCCATCGTATTGCCGCGTTCGTTCAAGTCTGCATTGATTCCCTTCTTCGCCGGCATACCGCGTCGCACCGGTTATCGGGGTGAGATGCGCTACGGCCTGCTCAATGACATCCGCCCGCTGGACAAACAGTTGCTGCCCCGTGTCGTTGATCGCTATGTTGCCCTGGGTTTGCCGATGGATGCCCCGCTACCGCCGCGGGATATCCCTTTGCCGCGTCTGAACGTTGATGTGGAAAGTCGCCAAAGCCTGATTCGCCAACTTGGCCTCGATATGGCGCGTCCTGCCGTTGCCTTCATGCCGGGCGCAGAGTACGGGCCCGCCAAGCGCTGGCCGCTGCCGCACTATGCGGCACTGGCGCGCGAGCTTCTCGCCAGCGGGCGTCAGGTGTGGATCATCGGTTCTGCCAAGGAGCAGGCCGATGGCGAGGCGATCGTTGCGGCGGCACCGGGTGTGCGAAACCTGTGCGGCATGACCCGGCTGGAGGACACGGTGGATCTGCTTTCCCTGGCCAGTGCCGCCGTGAGCAACGACTCCGGGCTGATGCATGTGGCGGCTGCGACCGATGTGCCTCTGGTGGCTTTGTACGGCTCGTCTTCGCCGACCTACACCCCGCCGTTGTCGCACAAGGCGCGGGTGCTCTATCTTGGCCTGCCGTGCAGTCCCTGCTTCAAACGCCACTGCCCGCTGGGTGATACTCCGTGCCTGAAGGACATGACACCACCGCAGGTGATGTCGGCATTGCAATCGATCTGGGAGTCGGAAGATCATGCCTAAGATATCGGCGTGCATTATTTCCTTCAATGAAGAACAGAAGATTGAGGACTGCCTGCGCAGTCTCGAAGGTATCGCCGACGAAATCATCGTCGTTGACTCCCTGAGTACCGACCGTACCATCGAGATCGTCGGGCGATATACCGATCGTATCTATCACCAGAAATTCCTCGGTCATGTCGAGCAGAAGAATCTGGCGGTAAGCCACGCCAGTCATGACTGGATACTCAGCCTGGATTGTGACGAAAGACTCTCGCCACAGCTGCGGCAGGCCGTTCTGGATGTGAAAGACGCGCTGGACGAGCATTGTGCCTATCGGATGCCGCGAAAAACCTTTTATGTTTACCGCTGGCTTGAGCACTGCTGGTACCCGGATCGAAAGGTCCGTCTGTTCAACCGCAGGAGTGCCCGTTGGGGCGGCACCAATCCCCATGACCGTGTGGTGCTGGATGCCGGAGTGAATGTGGCCGACCTGAAGGGCGATATTCTGCATTATTCTTTCAGCAGCATTTCCGAACATCTGCGTACCATCGACAGCTTCACCGAAATCGGGGCACGTGAGATCATCGCCAAGGGCAAGCCGGTGTCGCTGCTGTCGCCGCTCAGCCACGGTCTGTGGACCTTTTTCCGGCTCTATATCCTCAAGCGGGGATTTCTGGACGGTTTCGCCGGGTTTGTCGTTGCGACATTGTCTTTTATGCATGCGTTTATCAAGTATGCCAAGGTGCTCATGCACCAGCGCAATCCAGGGCGGAGCAGGCTGTGAAGATACTTGAACTGTGTACTTCTGATGGCGTAGGCGGGCTGGAGTTATATGCACTGCGCAGCACCGCCGCCCTGCAGCGTCTGGGACATGATGTAATGGCCGTGGTGCGGCCCGGCACCATGTTGCAGCAGCGTCTGCACGAACAGGGGCTGGCTCATTTTGTGTTGCCGCGGCGCAGCCGTGCGTTGCCGCTGCTGGCGGCATGGCGATTGGCGCGTCTCATCGACAAGGCCCAGGTTGATGTGATTCATATGCACTGGGGGCATGATCTGCTTCTGGCCGCGCTCGCCAAGCAGTGGGCAAGTCGTCCCGTGCGCCTGGTATACACGCGGCAGATGGCACTGACACGCACCAAGAACGATGCCTATCATCGTTTTCTTTATCGGCAGATCGATCTCTATCTGACCATTACCGACAAGTTGCTGCAGCAGGCACGGCAGTTGCTGCCATTGCCTGCCGAACGGATACAGAGGCTCTATTACGGTGTTCCGGCGCCGGCTGTGCTGCAGGATGCAGAGCGGCGTGCGCTGCGTCACTCGTTACAGATCCCGGAGCGGGTATTTGCCGTCGGGCTGATTGGACGCATGGAGGAGCAGAAGGGACAGCATCTCCTGGTTGAGGCAGTGCAATACTTGCGTGCGGCGGGCATACCGGCACACGCGACGCTGATCGGCCCGGCGATGGATGCGGCATACCAACAGCGTCTGCAGCGGGAAATTGAAGAGCGTGGACTCCAGGATGCGGTGATGTTGCGCGGGCCGCACAAGACACCGATGGACATCATGCCGGCATTCGATGTCATTGTGCTGACGACGCGGATGGAGACCTTTGGTCTGGTGCTGGCCGAAGCGATGCGCTGTGGGGTGGCTGTTGTCGGAACGGACGCCGGCGGAGTGCCGGAAATCATCGAAGACGGACGCAGCGGCCTGCTGTTCACTCCGGAAGATGCATCTCATCTGGCACGGCAGTTGGAACATCTGGCACGCAATGATGGCCTGCGCCGCGAACTGGCTGCTACCGGCAAGGTGCGTGCGGATGATCTCTTTGCCGAAGAAAACCACTATCGGCGGCTGGCCGATACCTTGCTGAATGTCACCTAATCGGTCAAAAACTTGCCGCTGATAGCCTGTGCCGCTGCAACGACGTCGATACTGCCCATATCCGTTTCGCCGGCTTCATCCGGGGGCGTGAAAGCGAGGCGGCGTTCCGGAGAGTTGAGCGTCTGCCAGCGCAGTGGTGTGGCGGAGCGGCGGCGCGGATAGAACGCTGCCGTCGGCACATCCAGGGCGCCAGCCACATGCAGTGGGCCGGTCGAACCACTGATGAAAATATGCATGCAGGCGATGTGACGGGCGTACTCCGTGATGCTTCCGGGCGCGAGAATGCTGTGTGGTATAGGAACGAGCAATGCGGACAATGCCTCCGCCTTGAATGCCTCACCAGGTCCACAGCCGATGACAAAATGCACGCCATGCTGCTTATACAATGCAGTTGCCAGAGCAGCGTATTGCTCCGGTGACAAATTGCCGGCGGAACCACCGCTGCCGGGATGAATTAGCACCAGGCGGTTATCGGTCCCGATACTGTGGTCAGCACAGAACTTCCTGCGCAGAGCGGCAATCTCATCCACTGGAAAATGCAGATAGGGCGGGGCAGGCAATGACGCTTCTACAACAGCCTGATCAGCGAGAAAACGGCGCACCAGATCCACGTTATATTCCCACTCGGGTTTTTCCGAGCGGGAGCGGCGTTGTGTCAGACGTCGGTTGTAGAACACCTGTGCCAGCTTGGTAGCAGGAGCAAGCCGGTAGGAAATGCCGGCGGCCAATGCGGCGGTTGCGATGGTCGTGGTTGAGAACAGAGTGATGATCGCATCGTAGTGGTGTGAGCGCAGACGTTGCACCAGAGCGCGCCAGTGCGGGTAACCGGTGTTCTCTGGCAGCAGCACGACCTTATCAGTCCACGGGCACAGCTCAGCCATCGGGCGAGTGTATTCCCGGGCCAGCAAATGTACTTCTGCCTGTGGCAGACTGGCCTTGAGCAGGGCCAGCGCAGGCCAGATGAGCATGAAGTCACCCAGCTTGTCGGTACGAGCGACGAGCAGCTTCACGGCTTGGCCTGATCAAGTCCACGGGCACAGCGCCATATATTGTGTGCCCGGGTTTCCGTCATAATCTCGCGATTGCGCTCACTGACTACATAGCTGCGCGGATGGTGTAGATGGTAAACCGTGGCGAGAAACTTGATGTTCTTGATGTGATAACCAGCAGCCTCCATGCGCCATTCAAGATCGGCGTCTTCGCCAATGCCGGGGCTCTCGAAATCCTCATTGAAGCCATTCACCGCTTCCAGCGCGGCACGGGGGCAAGAGAAATTACTGCCGACGATATGGATAGGGCGATTATGCGTCAACTTATGCAGCAGTGGCGAGACGAAGCCAAATTCGTAGTTCTTGATGCCGTCGTGATGTAATGCGCGGGCTAATGTCAGGTAACGCCAGGGATTTTCCAATGCCATCAGGAACTCAGGTTGCTCGATGAGGCGCTGAGAGTATAGTGCCCCGAGTTCCACACGCCGGCCGGCGCATATCGCGCGAGACGCAGCGTTGCGGATATGCGCCGCTACAAAGCGGCTGTGCGGTACACAATCGCCATCGATAAAGATGAAGTAATCGCTTTGTGCAGCGAGGATGGCGCGATTAAGAGCGCGGTTTTTGCGGAAGCCACGGTCTTCCTGGGTGAGATGGTTCAGGTTGGACAGACGTGCACGGTATGGCTGCAGGAAGGCGGCGACCTCGTCGTCGGCGCCATCCTCCGAAACCAGTATCTCGAACTCGTTGCTGGTTTGCCAGGCGAGCGTTTCGAGGATACAGCGCAGCTTGGCGATATCCTTGTAGATGGAAACTATAAGTGTTGCCGCGTAGCGTGCCACAGGAACTGTCCGTCAGCGGGCTGACAATAGCTTGTCGAAGTACTCGATGGTGGGGCGCAAGCCATCCTCCAGCTTGATGTGCGGCTCCCAGCCCAACTGCTCTTGTGCCCGTGTGATATCCGGCTTGCGTTGCCGGGGGTCATCTTGTGGCAGCGGCAGATGGATGATTCTGGAGCGTGAGCCGGTGAGTGCGATGACCTTCTGTGCCAGTTCCAGGATGGTGAACTCGCCCGGATTCCCGGTGTTGATGGGGCCGGTGATGTGGTCGGGAGAGTTCATTAGACGCACGAACACCTCGATGAGGTCGCTCACATAGCAGAAGGAACGGGTCTGTTGGCCTTCGCCATAAACAGTGATGTCCTCGCCCTTGAGAGCCTGGATGATGAAGTTGGACACAACACGGCCGTCATTGGGGTGCATGCGCGGGCCATAGGTGTTGAAGATGCGCGCTACCTTGATCTTTACATCATGCTCACGTTGGTAATCGAAGAACAGGGTTTCCGCGCAACGCTTTCCTTCATCGTAGCAGGAGCGGATGCCATTTGGGTTGACGTGCCCCCAGTAGGATTCCGGCTGGGGATGCACCTCCGGATCGCCATACACCTCCGAGGTGGAGGCCTGGAATATCCTGGCGCCGGTACGCTTGGCGAGGCCAAGCATATTGAGCGCTCCAATGACGCTCGTCTTCATGGTGTGAATGGGATCGCGCTGGTAGTGCGGGGGCGAAGCGGGACAGGCGAGGTTATAGATTTCGTCTACTTCGGTATATAGCGGCTGCGTCACGTCATGACGCAGAACCTCGAAGTTAGAATTTCCCAACAGATGCTGGATATTATCTCGTGTGCCGGTAAAGAAATTGTCCAGGCAGATGACGTCATTGCCCTCGGCAAGAAGCCGCTCACACAGGTGTGAGCCGAGAAAGCCGGCTCCACCAGTTATCAGAATACGTTTACGCAAAGAGTACATGTGATTAGTTTCCGGTGAGACCGCGCCCAATACCATAGTATTCAATGCCCATCTCCTGCATGGATGATGGTTCGAACTGGTTGCGGCCGTCAAAGATCAATGGGGTCTTGAGTGCAGATTTGATACGTTCGAAGTCAGGGTTGCGAAAGGGCTTCCACTCCGTTACCAGTGCCATGGCGTCGGCACCAGAAAGGGCATCGTATTGATGCTCGAAAAAACGAACCCTGTTTGATTCCAACCATTCTGCCGGCAGTTCTTTCTTTGCCGACTCTGTCGCCACAGGGTCATGGGCTTGAATTGCTGCGCCCGCTGCGATGAGTTTTTCGATCAGTACGAGCGACGGAGCCTCGCGCATGTCGTCAGTGCCGGGTTTGAATGCCAACCCCCACACGGCAATGACCTTGCCAGTCAGGTCCGGCCCCAGGCGCCCCAGTATCTTTTCTGCCAACCGATGCTTCTGCCGATCGTTTCGACGCTCAACGGCATCCAGCACCCACGCATCCAGATCGTTCTCCTGCGCCATGCGCAGCAGCGCCTTGACGTCCTTTGGAAAACAGGAACCGCCGTAACCGCAGCCGGGATAAATGAAGTGATAGCCGATGCGCCGATCGGAGCCGATGCCGAGACGTACTTGCTCGACGTCAACATTCAGGCGCTCACACAAGGCGGCGATTTCATTCATGAAGGATATTTTTGTTGCCAGCATGGCGTTGGCGGCATACTTGGTCATTTCCGCCTCGCGTACTCCCATGCTGACAATGACTTCATGATTGCGCATGAAGGGAGCGTACAGATCATGCATAATCCTGGCGGCTTTTTCACTGTCTGCGCCAATTACCACGCGATCAGGACGCATGAAGTCGTCGATGGCGGCACCTTCCTTGAGGAACTCTGGATTGCTGACAACCTCGAAAGAAATCTTGTCACTGCGCCGCATGAGTTCCTGTTGTACTTCACTGCGCACCTTGTCGGCGGTGCCTACCGGCACAGTCGATTTGTCGACGACAATGTTGTACGGCGCGACCATGGTTTGACCCAGCTCGCGGGCAACCGCCAAGACATACTGTAAGTCAGCAGAGCCGTCCTCCCCCGGGGGGGTACCTACGGCGATGAAATGTACCGTGGCGTTTTTGGCCGCTTCCGCGAGAGAGGTGGTGAAATGCAATCGCCCCTCGCGGTAGTTTTTCTCCACCATCTCCTCCAGGCCGGGTTCGTAGATCGGCAGAACCCCCTGTTTCAGGTTCTCTATTTTGCGCACATCGATATCAACGCACGTGACATCATGTCCCATCTCCGCGAAACAGGTGCCTGTAACCAGACCGACATAACCGGTGCCAATAACAGAAATTTTCATCGAATTACTGCTCCTTCAATGCGAAGTTTTGTTCGGTTCCGAATGCGATGTAAGCTCATTGGCATTCGGCATATCCCTGGTTGCCAAGTACCTGGTCCATGGCTTGTTGAACTTCAGCGATATCCACGATGCTGCCGTCAGCGTGGTAGACGACACGGTGGCGGTTGAAGCGCGGTGTGTAGCCAAATGGGGAGCCGTAGGGGAATATTCCGACAGTAGGGATATCAAGGCTGATGGCGAGATTGCGGATGCCCGTGTCGTTAGCAACCAGCAGCTCAGCACCGGCAAGCAGTGAATTTGTCAGATCGCCGCCTTGAACCAAGGTCACGCTATGGCTGCCTGCCGCGGCCACGATCTGGTCCGCGATATCCTGTTCCCATGGGGCAACACCGCAAAGAAGCACATGTTCAAATTGCGGGCGGGTTGCAATGGAGTGACGAATTAACTCCGCAAACCGTTCGGCAGGCCAGCATTTGTCGGATGCCGATGCCGTGGGGAAGAAAACCAGATATGGCCGTTTACGCTGCATTGGTGCGGTGGAGGGACGGAAATCCAGCGGCCAGGAAAAGTCGAGGCCGAGCACATGTACTTGCTCAAGAAACGTTTCAGCCTCGAAACGATATTCGGCACGCGGTATGGCGACATCGTAAATGAAGCGGTGTAATCCCCGGTGCATGTAGCCGACTTTTAAGCGGGCAGCGGTCAGCTTGCTGATGATGAACGAGCGCGTGGTGGCGGAAATGTCAAACAGGATATCTTGCGGTCCCAGGCTGCGATAGCTTTGCAAAATGTCGGGGCGGGGGTAAGTACGTTCGTTGCCGAGGGCGATGTGTACGCGATCAACGAGATCTTCCGGGATACCGCGGACATAATTGCTGACCACGCTCAGAGTGATTTTGGCATTGGGAAAGTGTTCCCGCAGCGTCACAAGCATTGGGCGGGTGAGTACCATATCGCCAAGCGCGCCATGCTTAATGACAGCAATATTCTTGATATCGGCAAAGTCGATTCCCGCCATCCGCATATCGGCGTGTCGCGACTTCCATGATTCCTTGCTGATCCAAATCTTCATGCTGGAGTATTAGAGGCGGCGAGCAGGGAGCTCAATTTCTGGATGACTTCCGCGGTGGTTATGAGGGACATGGCTTGCGGCTTTTTCACCCGCGTACCCCAGGACAGCTGGGCGGGAAGTTTACCATAGTGGGCCTGTACCGCCTCGTTGTACCGATTCACAGTCCATGCTGCGCTGAGGTAGGGGCGGGCGCGGTCCGGGTTGGTACAGGCGTAGAGGCCGATGACCGGGGTGCCGACGGCGGTGGCCAGGTGGGCGGGGCCGGCGTCGGGGGAGAGCACGGCGGCGCTGCGCTGGAGCAGGGCCAGCAGCTGTTTCAGGCCGGTCTGGCCGATGGCGTTGACCGGGGTGTGGCGCATTTGCTGCTCGATGGCGGCACCGTATTCGCGCTCCAGGGCACTGGGCCCGCCGCTGAGCACGACCCGCATGCCCAGGTGTTCGATGGCATAGTCGGCCACGGCGGCGTAACCTGCGGCAGTCCAGTTGCGGTATGCCATGCTGGAGCAGGGGCTGATGAGCAGGGTGGGTTGCGTGCCGGGCAGCAGCTGTTCGGCGTAGGCGTGTGCTGTTGCGGGAATGGGGATATCCCAGCGCAACACCCGGTTTGTGGCACCCAGTGCATCGCTGAAGCCGTACAGGCTGTCCAGCACGTGTTCGCGCTCACGCGGGGCTATTTTCGCGTTGGTGAACAGCCATTGCCCGTCCTTGGCCCGGGCACGATCGAAGCCGAGCTTGATGGGGGCGTCTACCAGCAGGCTGATGAAGCTGGCGCGCAGGGCCATCTGCATGTGCAGCAGGGCGTCGAAGCGGCGGCCACGCAGTTGGCGGCGGACGTCCAGGTAGGCGCGCCATCCCCGCTTTTTGTCAAAGATGATAAAGTCGATGCCCGGAATGTCGCCCACCAGGGCGTGTTCGGTCTTGCCGATGATCCAGGTGAGGCGCGTGTCGGGCCAGCGGGCCTGCAGGGTGCGTACCGTCGGCAGGGTATGGCTGATGTCGCCGATGGCGGACAGGCGCAGGATACAGAGGCTCTCCGGCGGCGATGTGAGCGGTAGAGAAGGCATGCGACCCATTCAGACCCAAAGCGGAAAAAACCACATCCTATATGATGCGGAATTGCCGATCCACGCGGAGCCGGCGTTGTTCGAGCCGGCGGCATGGCGGCGGCGCGGCCAGTTGTTGGGTACCGCACGTGGTCGTGGCGAGACGGCCTTTGTCGGTGACGGCACTCATGAATACGTTTTGCGTCATTATCGCCGCGGCGGTCTGCCTGGCCGGCTGGTGCGCGACAGCTATCTGTGGACGGGGCTGGAACGGACGCGTGCCTGGCGCGAGTGGTATCTGACGGCCGAATTGTACCAGCGTGGTCTGCCGGTGCCACGACCGGTGGCGGCGCGGGTGGAGCGTGAGGGGTTGTTCTATCGTGCCGACCTCATGACCCTGCGCATTCCGCAGGCGCGCTCACTGGCTCAGGCCGTGGCTGCCGCAGCGTTGCCGGCTGACCGCTGGCAGGCCATCGGCGCCTGTATCCGCCGTTTCCATGAGGTCGGCGTGCATCACGCGGATCTCAATGCCCACAATATTCTGCTTGCCGGGGACGACATTTATCTCATCGATTTCGATCGCGGCTGCCTGCGTTCACCCGGGACCTGGGAACAGGGCAATCTGGCACGGCTGCTGCGCTCGCTGCGCAAGCTGTATAACGAAAGTCTCGATATCGCCTTCAGCGACGCCGACTGGCAGGCGCTGTTGGCGGGGTATGGCGCAAGCTGAACGTCAAACGCCAAAAGCCTTCAACGCAGAGACGCGCAAAAATGCAGGAGCGCATCGTATTCGCTACAGGTGAGCCTCGCCACGCCGGAATCGCGAATACGATTCGCTCCTACAGTAGCCATGGCCGGGGTACGCGGTTAACGCCGGCTCAGGCCTCGCACCACTCCTCCAGCGCCACTGCATAGCGCTGCGCCATGTCGCGGCGCCGTTCCACCAGCTGTTGCGCGGCGGCACCCAGTGCGGCACGGCGTTCCGGCTGTGCCAGCAGGGCGCTGAATACCTGCCCCAGCGCGTCTGCATCCTGCACCTGCACGGCACCGTCATGCTCCAGCAGCAGTCTGGCTTCATCGGCAAAATTCTCCATATGCGGGCCAAATACCAGGGCCTTGCCGAGGCGGGCTGCCTCCAGGACATTCTGCCCACCCCTGGGGACCAGTGAGCCCCCCATGAACACCAGTTCCGCTCCGGCCATGAAGCCGGTCAATTCGCCAAAGGTGTCGGCGATGTAAACGCGGGTGGCGGGAAGAATGGTTTGAGCCCGGCTGCGGACGGCGATCTGCCCGGGGGGTAGGGCGAGGTCGCGCAGGATCTCCGGCAGGCGCTGCGGATGGCGCGGCACGATGACCAGCAGATGATCGTCACTTTCAGCCTGTTGCCAGGCGTGCCATATCAGCACCTCTTCGCCATCCCGGGTGGAGGCCGCCAATACGTAAGGGCGCGGTATGGGAATGTCGACGGCAGCCTTCTCGATGTCGGCACTGAATTTGATATTGCCGATCACCTGCACGCGTTCCGCGGGCGCCCCCAGGGCAATGAAGCCGGTTCGGTCTGCCTCGGAGCGGGCCAGGATCGCTGTGACACTGCCAAGGGCGCTGCGGTATAGCCGACACAGCCAGCGTGGCGCGTTGCGCGTGCGCAGAGACAGGCGGCCGTTGACGATGATCAAGGGCAGCCGACGGGCGGCGCAGGCGGCGAACAGATTGGGCCACAGCTCGGTTTCCATGATCAGTGCGCAGCGCGGGCGGTAGTGGTTGAGGAAGCGCCGCACCGCACCGCTCCAGTCCAGCGGCAGAAAGGCATGGGAGACACCGGCAGGCAGCAGGCGTGTAGCAAGTCGCGCGCTGCTGAGGGTCGCGGTGGTGATCAGGAGTGCTTGCTCGGGGTGGCGGTTGCGCAGGGCATCGATCAGGGGCAAGGCGGCATTCAGTTCACCCACCGAGGCGGCATGCAGCCATACCGGCGAGGGGGGCGCCGGCTGACGGCGGTAATGGCCACAGCGCTCGCGCAGATAACGCCAGGACCGTTCCCGCAAAGCCTGCCACAGGGTATAGCCGAGCAACAGCGGCGTCAGCAGGTTGAACAACAGGCGGTAGCGGGTGAGGGCGGGGCTGGTCATGGTGCTCAGTGGTACACGCTCTGTTCACCGCCCGGGCGGGTTTTGAAGCGGCGGTGAATCCACAGATATTGTTCCGGCATGTCGCGTATCTGCTGTTCGAGCAGTGCATTGGTACGGCTGGCATCCTGTATGTCATCACCGCTGGGGAATCCCTGCAAGGGCGGCAGCAGGGTGATGCGATAGCCGCGCAGCCCCGGCAGTCGCTGCGATACAAAGGGAATGACAGGGGCGCCGGTAAGTCTCGCCAGGCGCGCGGTGGTGGTCAGTGTCGCGGTGGGCACACCGAAGAAGGGAGCGAACACCGAGCGCTCACGACCGAAGTCCTGGTCCGGGGCGTACCACACGGTCTTGCCGGCCTTGACGTTGCGCACGATGGCGCGCATGTCGGTGCTCTCCAGCAGGTCGTCGAACAGTTTTTTGCGCATGCGCACCATCACCGCTTCATACAGTGGATTGTGGGCACGTTTGTAGATGGGCTGCAGACCATCGACATGGCAGGCCAGAAAGCGTCCGCTGATCTCCAGGGTCGTGTAGTGACTGCCGAGCAGGATCACGCCACGTCCCGCGGCACGGGCGGCAAGCAGATGCTCCAGCCCTTCCACCTGGTGCAGGCGGCGCATGCGTGCGGTGCTTCCCCACCAGGACAGCGCATTTTCGAATACCGCCATACCGGAGGAGCGGAAGGTGGCGCGCACCAGTCTTTCCCGCGCCGGCTCATCCAGTTCCGGGAAACACAGGCGCAGATTGATGCGTGCGATGCGGCGGCGGGAAGGGACCAGCAGATACATCAGCAGGCCCAGGCCGTGGCCGAGCAGCAGCAGTGCTGGATAAGGCAACAGTACGCTTATGCGCAACAGCCCCAGTCCAAGCCAGGTCGGCCAGTGGCGTGGGGCGAGGAAATGATAGAGGGGAGGCGGGGCGTCGTTCATGGCAGCTGCCGGCATTATGCCACGGCAGGTGGTGTCACAGCGGAGCGGGCTGACCGCGGCGTTCGGCCATCTGCTTGCCCAGTTTCTTCAGTTCGTCGCTGCTCAGGATGTGACGTGCCAGCTCCAGCAGGTCCTCGTTTTCCCGTGCGACGTGGGTGCGGTGGAGGGATGTGAACTCATCCACCAGGGTGGCAAAGGCGTCGATATCCGTGATGCGGGAAGGTGTCGCCAGCAGCGGGCTCAGTTGCTGCCACAGGTTGTCCATGCGTGCATGGTCCTGACGCAGGCGATGCACCAGGTCGGCCAGCTTGAGTGACTGGCGCGCGAGGCGCGGGAACAGATCCTGTTCTTCATCTTCGTGGTGGTGGCGGCCGGCGGTGCTGAAATAGTGGTGGATCTTGCCGGCCGCGCTGCGTGCGTCGGCATCCACGCCGTGGTCACGCAGGTGTCCGACCAGCCGTTCCAGCGTGGCGCAGTGCTGCAGGATGCGTTCATGGCAGGCGCGCAGCAGCCCCAGCGGGTTGCTGAAATCCGGCGCGGCTTCGGGGAAAGGGGACTGGTTCATGATTCCGGGATTCCACATGTCTTGTTGCCGCTTGCCCGGCGGCAAAGGCGTGGAAAGCCTATGTCAGGCTGTGCCGGGGCGCAACCCATGGGGGGCTACTTGACCAGGGCGCTGATCGCCTTGAACTGGGGATGGCTGGCGTCGCGCAGCCATTCGAACACCACCGACTCGGTGTTGGTGACGATGGCGCCGGCCTGGCGCAGGCGCGCCATGGCGTTCTGCCGGTTGGCCTCGTCGCGCGAACTGACGGCATCTTCCACCACGAACACCTGGTAGCCGCGGCCGAGCAGTTCCATGGCCGTCTGCAACACGCATACATGGGCCTCCATGCCGGCCAGGATCACCTGATGGCGGCCCTGATGGGCGTCGAGGGTGGCATTGAAGCCGGCGGCGCCGCTGGAGGCAAAGCAGGTCTTGCACACCACGTCGAGTTGCTCGGGGAAATGCTGCGCGACATCGCCTTCGGTGTTGCCCAGGCCCTTGGGGTACTGCTCGGTGGCAATGACCGGCAGTTCGAGCAGGCGTGCCGCCTGCAGGAGGACACCGGTGTTTTTCACCACGCGCTTGCGCACTTCCGGCGGCATGGCCGCCGCCAGGCGCACCTGTACGTCGATGACGACGAGCTGGCTGGTTTCCGCCGCGCAAAGCAGCGCCGTGGCCGTACCCATTACTGCAGCCAGCTGTTGACGTGCTCGAGGTCGGCGTCGCTGAGGATGCCGGCCGCCTGCTTCAGACGCAGGGTGGACAGGGCGTAGTCGTAGCGGGCACGGGCGTAGTCGCGCTGGGCGCGGAACAGTTCGCGCTGCGAGTTGAGCACCTCCACTGCGGTGCGGGTGCCCACCTCGAAGCCGGCCTGGGTGGCCTGCAGGGCGGTCCTGGCGGAGGACAGCGCCTGGCGGCGGGCCTGCACGGTGCTGATGCCGGCGGTGACGCCGAGATAGGCATCGCGGGTCTGGCGCACGGTGGCGCGACGGGTCTGCTCCAGTCCTTCCTGTGCCTGGGTATAGAGATGGGTCGCCTGGCGCGTGCTGGCGCTCACTCCGCCGCCGGCGTACAGCGGCACATTGAGCTGCAGCCCGATGATGTTGCTGTTGTACTCGCTGCCGGACAGGTCGGATTCACTGGTGTCGGACCAGTTGTGGCTGGCCACGATATCCAGGGTCGGGTAATGGCCGGCCTCGCGGCGCTTCATTTCCTCGCGTGCCACATGGGTCGCCGCCTCGGCCGCCAGCAGTTGCAGGTTCTGCTGCAGGGCGGTTTCCTCCCACTTGTCGATGCTGGCCGGGTCCGGGCTCTGCAACGGGATTTCACCCGCCAGCGGCGCCAGCGCGGTGTGGTCGCGGCCGGTGATCTCGCGCAGCACCTCGCGGGCATTCTCCAGCTGGTTCTGCGCCACGATCTCCTGCGCCACGGCGGCATCGTAGCCGGCCTGCGCCTCATGCACGTCGGTGATGGCGGACAGGCCCACCTCGAAGCGCTGCTGGGTCTGGCGCAACTGCTGGGCAATGGCGGTCTTTTCCGCCTGGGCAAAGCGCAGGTTGTCCTCGGCGGAGAGCAGATTGAAGTAGGCCTCGGCGACGCGGACGACAAGGGCCTGCTTGGCCGCGCCGTACTGGGCGTCGGCCTGGGCAATGCCGGCATCTGCCTGGCGCAGCTGCACGTAGTATTCGTGGTGGTACAGCGCCTGGCGCAGGCTCAGCGAATAGCTGGAGGAGTTGTATTCGTTGTCGGGGTAGGCCGGCGTGTCGTACTCGAAGGCGTTGCGCTGGGTCTGCGCAGTGAAATTGATGCTGGGAAGCAGGGCGGCGCGGCTTTGCGGGCGGGCCTCCAGGGCGGCGCGGTGGCCGGCCTCGGCGGCGCGCAACTGCGGGTCGCTCTCCTGGGCCAGGCGATAAACATCGCGCAGGTCTTCACCCTGGGCGGCAGCGGTGCCGGCCAGCAGGGCCAGGGCGAACACTCTTGCTACGGAATTGGACATGGCATCCCTCGCAACGGGGTATATTAGAGAACGCTGATGATGAGGTTCCGGCCGGACCGGATCAAGTCACAGCATGAAGCGCTGCGACCGCGGCGCATTCTGCAGCGGGGGCAGCTCGGTTTCGAACAGGCTTTCGCGAGCCCATTCATTTTCGCCCGTGCGGGTGATCAGCAGGGCCTCCATGGCCGGCGCCTCACCCACCACCACAAACAGCCGGCCGCCGATGTTCAGTTCCTGCTGCAGCGCCTGCGGCAGTTCCGGCAGCGAGCCGGTGACAGCAATGACATCATAGTTGCCGCGGCGCGGCCAGCCCGCCGCGGCGTCACCTTCGTCGACGGTGACGTTGGTCAGACCGCGTGCCGCAAGGCGTTGTTCCGCTGCCTGCTTCAGTTGCGGCACGATCTCCACGCTGTACACATGGCGCGCCAGCTGTGCCAGCAGGGCGGTGACATAGCCGCTGCCGGTGCCGATCTCCAGCACGCTTTCATCCGGCTGTACCGCGAGGGCCTGCAGCAGGCGCGCCTCCAGGCGCGGCGGCATCATGACCTGACCGTGGCCGATGGGAAGGGCGGTGTCGGTGAAGGCCAGATTGCGGTACGGCGGCAGGACGAAATCCTCGCGCGGCGTGCGCATGATCAGGTCGAGCACCTGGTCATCCACCACATCCCACGGGCGGATCTGCTGCACGATCATGTTGTGGCGGGCCTGTTCCAGATTCATGTCGACCATGCTGATTCCTCAGGGTTTTTCTTGTGGGAGAAGCGACTGACCGATTGGTCAGCCGGAGGTTACGCCTTTCCTCCACAGCGAACAAGCTGTGGGCGACGAGTAACATCACGTTTTATAGCGAATATTTCAAGCAAGGCAAAGACTTACCTTGCAACTCGGGCACCGATCCGATATGTTTGCCTGCTACTGCTAGGGGTGCCCGTCAGGGCTGAGACAGACCCTTGGAACCTGATCCGGGTTGTGCCGGCGGAGGGAAGCGGTGTGTCCGCGCTCCCCTCGCTGCCGCAACAGTCCACCGCGAGGATTTTTCGATGAGCGCCATCCCCCAGGAATTCCTGCAAGAAACCGCCCGCCTGTCCGAAGAGGTGACGCGCCCCTTTCCCAAGTCGGGCAAGATCCACGTGCCCGGTTCTCGTCCGGACATCCAGGTGGGCATGCGCCGTATCGAGCAGGACGCCACCCAGACCCAGAGCGGCACGGAAGAAAATCCGCCCATCTATGTCTATGACACCTCCGGCCCCTACACCGACCCCACGGCACGCATCGACCTGACCCGCGGCCTCTCACCGTTGCGTGAAAAGTGGATCGAGGAGCGCGGTGACACCGAACTGCTCCGCGGCCCCACCTCCGACTATGGCCGCGCGCGCCAGCACGACCCGCAACTGGCCAGCCTGCGCTTCGAGCACATCCGCACGCCGCGCCGCGCCAAGGCCGGTGCCAACGTCACGCAGATGCACTACGCGCGCAAGGGCATCATCACCCCGGAGATGGAATACATCGCCATCCGCGAGAACTGCATGCTGGAGGCGATGCGCGCCGACCCGCGCTACGCGGCACTGCTGCGCCAGCATCGCGGCAACGGTTACGGCGCCAACATTCCCGAGCTGATCACGCCGGAGTTCGTGCGCGCCGAAGTCGCCGCCGGTCGCGCCATCATCCCCGCCAACATCAACCACCCGGAAATGGAGCCGATGATCATCGGCCGCAACTTCCGCGTGAAGATCAACACCAACATCGGCAACTCGGCGGTGACCTCGAGCATCGCCGAAGAGGTGGAAAAGCTGGTGTGGTCCTGCCGCTGGGGCGGCGACACCCTGATGGACCTGTCCACCGGCAAGAACATCCACGAGACGCGCGAATGGATCCTGCGCAACTCGCCCGTGCCCATCGGCACCGTGCCCATCTACCAGGCGCTGGAGAAGGTCAACGGCAAGGCCGAAGACCTCACCTGGGAGATCTTCCGCGACACGCTGATCGAACAGGCCGAGCAGGGCGTCGACTACTTCACCATCCACGCCGGCGTGCTGCTGCGCTACGTGCCGCTCACCGCCAATCGCGTCACCGGCATCGTCTCGCGCGGTGGTTCGATCCTGGCCAAGTGGTGTCTGGCGCACCATCAGGAAAATTTCCTCTACACCCACTTCGACGACATCTGCGAGATCATGAAGGCCTACGACGTGGCCTTCTCCCTCGGCGATGGCCTGCGCCCCGGCTCGCTGATGGATGCCAACGATGCCGCGCAGTTCGCCGAGCTGGAAACCCTGGGCGAGCTGACCAAGCGCGCCTGGGAACACGACTGCCAGGTGATGATCGAAGGCCCCGGTCATGTGCCGATGCAGATGATCGAAGAGAACGTCACCAAGGAACTGGCCGACTGCTTCGAGGCGCCGTTCTACACCCTCGGTCCCCTGGTCACCGATATCGCCGCCGGCTACGACCACTTCGCCTCCGGCATCGGCGCCGCGCAGATCGGCTGGTACGGCACGGCGATGCTGTGCTACGTCACGCCCAAGGAACACCTCGGCCTGCCCGACAAGGAAGACGTGCGCGAAGGCATCATCGCCTACCGTATCGCAGCCCACGCCGCCGACCTGGCCAAGGGCTTCCCCGGTGCCCAGCTGCCGGACAACGCCATGTCCAAGGCGCGCTTCGAATTCCGCTGGCACGACCAGTTTGCCCTGGCGCTGGATCCGGATCGGGCGCGCGAATTCCACGACGCCACCCTGCCGCACGAATCGCACAAGGTGGCGCACTTCTGCTCCATGTGCGGCCCGCAGTTCTGCTCCATGAAGATCTCGCAGGAAGTGCGCGACTATGCCGCCAAGGGCATGGAAGAGAAGGCGGTGGAGTTCGTCAGGGGCGGGGCGGAGGTTTACCGCAAGGCGTAGGCGGCCCGCTATCTGCGATGTCATTCAGCGCTCTTCCCGCCATATGGGAAGGGCGCTTTGTTTTTTGGAAGTCAGATAGGGGATGAGTGGGCGCAGGGTAATCCGGCGGTGGTGACTTCGTTACAGGCCGTGGTTACTCAGCGCAACCACGGCCAGGGGAATTGCAGAGTCAATACGGAAAGCATGCACCGCAGAAGGATGGCGCATGCTCTGGCTTATTCGTCGCTGCCCTCATCCGCGTCATCGCCGGCCTCATCGACGAAGGCCTCTTCGTCGTAGTCGTCACCGCCGAAATCGGTGGCCACGGCGGCGGTCTTGGCGGCGGCGGCGGGGCGTCCCTTCTCGGGGACGTTGGCAACCTTGGCGCCGCGCGGGGTGAAGCCGTTGCGGGCCTTGCGGTAGGCGCTCTTCAGCTCGGTTTCCAGTTCCTTTTCCGTGGCCTTCAGTTCGCGCAGCTTGGGTTCGACGATGGCGCGCTTGTATTCGAGGATCTCGCCGCGCTGCAGGTTGAAGACGTAGACGGTGGTGGGGTCGCCGGTATGGAGGCGGTTGTCGATGGCCACGGCGGAGCTGCGCTCGCCGGCTTCGAGGTAGCCGTACCACAGGGTGTTGTCGGACATTTGGTCTCTCGCGCTGGATTCGTAATGTGAATGTCGCGCATTTTCGGCAAAGCCGCGGCGCTGTCAATAGGGCCGGGAGGTCATTTTTCGCCCCTGCCGCAGGGCCAGGGGCAGGAACAGCAGGACGCAGAGGATTTCCAGGCCGCCGACGATGAGGAAGGCCGGCGGGTAGGCGCCGAACAGACCGACCAGGGCGCCGCCGCTGAGGGGGCCGAGGACGAAGCCGAGGGAGCCGGCGAAGTTGAAGCCGCTCATGGCCAGGGCCTTGTGTTCCGGGCGCGACAGCTCGGCCACCAGCACCAGGGAGGGGGCGTACATCAGCGAGGCCGTGACGCCGCCGGCGAACATCAGCCAGGGGATGTGGCTGCCGTCGACGTAGCCGATGGCGGCGAGGGTGAGGCCGTAGGCGGCGCTGCCGGCCAGCATCATCCACAGCGGGTTCCAGCGCCGCGACAGCAGGCCGGCGGGCCAGGTGAGCAGGGAGAAGGGGAGCAGGAACAGGGCCATCACCAGGCCGATGCGGCCGGCGTCCAGGCCGATGACCTTGGCCAGGTACAACGACAGGGTGGAGACGATGAAGCCGACGGTGAGACGGTCGACGAAGGCGAAGGCGTAGGGCAGCAGCAGGCCGCGATTGTCCGGCAGGGCGCGCAGCAGGGCACGCAGGCCGCCGTGGTCGTGCCGCGCCGCACGTTCGCGCAGGGCGAGGGCGGCGAAGGGGGTGAGCAGGGCGAGCAGGATGAAGCCGTAGGTGAGCACTGCCGTGCCGCCGCCGTGGCGGCCGATGAGCCCCCCCAGCGGCGCACCGCTGGCGACGCCCAGGCTGATGGCCGCGCCGATCAAGCCCATCACCGCGCCGCTGCCGCGTTCGCGCACCTGATCCGCCGCCAGTGCCATCAGCAGGCTGAGGGCGGTGATGTGGGCGCAGCCCTCGATGAAGCGCCACAGCAGGTACACGCCGTAGCTCCAGTCCTGCAGCAGCATCAGCAGGGAGAAGGCGTTCAGCGCCAGTGCGGCGACGATGATCACCTTGCGCCGCTGCCACAGGTCCGACAACAGCCCGGCCAGCGGCACGAACAGCAGGGCCCCCACCATGTTGGCGGACATGAACAGGTGTTGCTCGAAATCGGTGAGATGGGGATAGCGCCCGCCGGTGAGCTCGCGCAGCACCGGCACCATGCCGGTGACCGGCAGCATCAGGAGGTAGAGGCAGAGGGCGATGGGGGCCAGGGACATGACGGCGGCGGCGTGTATTGGGTGCCGCCACCATAGCACGGCCCTCGCGCCTTCCGGCTGATCCAGCTCAAGGCGTCCCCTATGCAGGTCGGACTTCAGACCGACGCCCGCGCCCGGCGCCGAGTATTGTCGGACTGAAGTCCGACCTACAGCGGGTCTATTTCTCGAAGATCAGTCCGTCGGGCACGGCACCCAGTTCGATGAGGGCGGCGTTGACGGAGTTGACGAAGGGCGGCGGGCCGCAGACGTAGAAGCGCTGGCCGAAGTCGTCGATGGTGCTGCGCAGGAAGTCGAAGTCGATGCGGCCGCCGCGGCAGTTGCAGTCGGTGGCGCGGCTGCACAGCAACTCGCTGCGCTCGCCCAGGTAGCCGTGCAGTTCCTGGCCGCAGATGATGTCGGCGGGGCTCTTGTTGCTGAAGATGAGACGGTGGCCCTCCAGTTTTTCCTCGGCGGCGAGCTGGCGCAGGATGGCCATGAACGGGGTGATGCCGGCGCCGGCGGCGATGAAGGTGCCCGGCCCCTGGTAGCGGATGGCACCGAAGGGCTGGCTCATCAGCAGCCGGCTGCCGGGGCGCAGCAGGTGCAACTGTTCGGTGACGCCGTGATGCTCGGGGTAGCCCTTGATGGTGAACTCCAGCACGCCGTCGCCGGGCAGCGAGGTGGGCGTGAAGGGGCGGCCCTGATCGCGCCACTCCGGCGTGTCGATGGCCAGCTCCACACCCTGGCCGGGGACGAAGTCGAACCCCCTGGGGCGGCTGACGATGAGGCGCCGCACGTCGTGGGTGACGAATTCGTTGAGCAGCAGGTCGACCTGGTAGTCCATGACGTCCTCCCTACAGACCGAAGGCCTCCACGCTCCAGCTGGCGCCGCCGGGCACCGCCTCGGGGTAGTGATGGAGGATGTAGTCCTCCACCGCTTTCACCCGTTCCGCCGGCACGTCGATCATCAGCAGGATCTCGCCGTGGGCCAGGGCCTCGCGGAACTCGTTCAGGTGCACGTGCGGCACATAGGTGGTGAACAGGAAGCCGCCGAGGAAGGTCAGCGCCATCACCGCCAGGGCCGTCACGGCCCAGCCGGTGGCGCCTTCCACCAGGGCGGCGATGAACGCCAGCAGGGCGAGGCCGAACAGCAGCAGATTGCCGTTCCACAGCCAGGACTCCAGGCGGCCGGCGAGGTCGGATTGCTGCTGCGCCGTCGGGCGGGGCAGGCGGGCGAGACGGCCGGCGCGCTGGGCGAGGGCGTGGATGTGGCGGGCATCGACCCCGGTGCCGTCGGCCAGGGTGTCCACGGCATGGCGGGCGTGTACCGGATCGGGGAACAGGAAATAGAGTCGGCGTTTCATGGGGGCCTCCCGGCGCAGGGCGCCTGTTGGCGGTGGGTACCTAAAGCTATAGAAATGTTGACTCGATTTATCAAGTTTTGCCGGTGGTAGAATGCCGCCACTTTTGTCCGGGGGTGGAACATCGGCGTGAAAACAGAAGGCAGCATGCGGCTGGATCGCTACGTCAGCCAGGCGGCGGGGGTGTCGCGGGCGGCGGTGCGCGCGCTGCTGCGGCGCGGCGTCGTGACCGTGGACGGCAGGGTGGTCAAGGCGGCCGACCTGCATGTGCCGGCCGGCAGCCGGGTCGAACTGGAGGGCCAGCCGCTCACCCTGTCCGGTCCGCGCTATTTCATGCTCCACAAGCCGGCCGGGGTGGTGTGCTCCACCAGCGACGGCGAGCATGCCACGGTGCTCAGTCTGCTGGCGGAGCCGCGCCGCGAACTGCTGCATCCGGTGGGGCGACTGGACGTCGACACCACCGGCCTGGTGCTGCTCACCGACGATGGCGCCTGGTCCCATGGCATCACCAGCCCGCGCCGCCACCGCGACAAGGTCTACCGCGCCACCCTCGCCGAGCCGCTGGCGGCGGATGCCGCGGCGCGCCTTGCCGCCGGCCTGCTGCTCAAGGGCGAGGAGAAACCCACCCTGCCGGCGCAACTGGACATCCTGTCCCCCACCGAGGTGCGCATCACCCTGCACGAGGGGCGCTACCACCAGGTCAAGCGCATGTTTGCCGCCCTGGGCAATCGCGTGATCGCGCTGCACCGCGAGGCCGTCGGCTCGGTGGTGCTCGACCCGTCCCTCGCGCCGGGGCAGTACCGCGCCTTGCGCGCCGACGAGGTGGAGGCGCTGCGATGAGTCACGACGGCGCCCTGGCCCTGCTGTTTCCATTTCTCCGCGCGCAAAGCGCGCCGGCACTGTGGGTGCTGGACGAGCATGGCGGCGGTCCCGGCATGCCGGCGCCCAATCGCGCGGTGACCGTGCTGTCCAACCGCGTCGACGTGACGGAGGAGATGCAGGCCGCCGGCTGGGCCGCGCAGTTTTCCGACTTCGATTTCGCCCCCTGGCCGGCGGGCAGTCTCGATGCGATCTTCCTGCGCCTCGCCAAGGAAAAGCCGGTAGTGCACCACGTCATCAACGCGGCGGCCAAACGGCTTGCGCCGGGCGGCCGCCTGCTGCTCAGCGGCGGCAAGCAGCAGGGCATCAAGACCTATGCGCGGCATGCGGCGGAACGCCTGGGCGGTCAGCTCGATTTCAGGAAGATGGGTAACGAATATCTGGCAGTGATTCGTCGTGGTAGCACGGCGGGTACGATGCTGGACGAGCGCGACTATGCGACGCTGCGTCCGGCCATCGAGGACGGCACGCTGCACTACCTCACCAAGCCGGGGCTATACGGCTGGGACAAGGTGGATGCCGGCAGCGCGCTGCTGGTGGAGAACATGCCTGCCTGTGCGCCGCAACAGGTGCTGGACCTCGGCTGCGGCTACGGCTACCTGTCGGTACAGGCCTGGCACCGGCTGCAACCGCAGCGCATAGTCGCCACTGACAACAACGCCGCCGCGCTGCTCGCCTGCCGCGCCAACTTCGCGGCGCAGGGCATCGTCGGCGAGGTGATCGCCGCCGATTGCGGCACGGGCGTCGACGGGCTGTTCGATCTGGTGCTGTGCAATCCGCCCTTCCATCAGGGCTTCGGTGTCGAGCGCGATCTCACCGAACGCTTTGTCGCCAGTGCGCGCCGCCATACTTCCGCGCAGGGGCAGGCACTGTTCGTCAGCAATGCCTTCCTGCCGCTGGAACAGGTGGCGCGGCGGCATTATGCGCAGGTCACCACCCTGGCCAACGACGGCCGCTTCCGGGTGACGCAGCTGCGGCCGTGAGCCCGCTGTAGCGCAGGAGCGGATCGTATCCGCGATACCGCGCCGGGGCAGAGGCACACAGGTCGCGAATACGATTCGCTCCTACAGGAGGCGGCGTCGTAGGAGCGGATCGTATCCGCGAAGAAGCGTCGGAGCGAAGGCACACAGGTCGCGAATACGATTCGCTCCTGCAGGAGGCGGCGTCGTAGGAGCGGTTCGTATCCGCGAAGAAGTGTCGGGGCAGAGGCACACAGGTCGCGAATGCGATTCGCTCCTGCAGGAGGCGGCGTCGTAGGAGCGGATCGTATCCGCGAAGAAGCGTCGGAGCGAAGGCACACAGGTCGCGAATACGATTCGCTCCCGCAGTGTTTTGTGCCCCCGAAAACGAAGAACCCCGCCAGGGGCGGGGTTCTTCGGTCAGAACGTGAAACGGTTCTGGCTTACTGGGCGACGACGTTGCTCGCCTGCGGACCCTTGGGGCCGTTCTGCAGGTCGAAGGTCACCTTCTGGCCTTCGGCCAGGGTCTTGAAGCCGGAGCCCTGGATGGCGGAGAAGTGGACGAATACGTCTGCACCGCCGTTGTCCTGGGTGATGAAGCCGAAACCCTTAGCCTCGTTGAACCATTTCACAGTACCGGTAGCCATTACTTAATACCTCAAAAACAATTAATTAGGGTGGTGCGTGCAGTTCATGAGAGGGGGTGTTCGGGAGGTATCACGGAGGAGTAACGACCTAAACTACCACTGCCATCATCTGCAGCTGTCGGGCACTATACCCCCTTCCTTCGCCGAACGCCAAGGAATTCTTGAGGCAAGTTTAGGGAAACCGGCGGGCCGATGTGTTAGCCTGTCGCCACCGTTTGCGCGGCACCATTTCAAGGCGGTGCCCGTGTAGCCGTCCACCACCTGTCCGTGCCGGTCCTCGTCACCGCAGGTACCACCACCAACGACAAACCATTTCGGGGACACCGGTCACTCCGGTAGGCCCCCGCCGCGACATTCCCCTGTCCCGGACTTGGCGCAGCCGTGATGGCACGGTTGTGCGCACCACTATCAAGCTGGAGGTTTTCATGAAAACGATGTTTGTCGGCAATCTGGCCCCGGAAACGCGCGAAGATGACGTGCGCGAGCTGTTTGCGCAGTTCGGCACCGTGCGCGGCGTGAAGATCGCCATGGATGTATTCAGCGGCAACTGCCGCGGTCATGCCCTGGTGGACATGGAGGGGCACGAGACCCGTGCCGCCATCGCCGCTCTCAACGGCACCCAGTACAAGGGCAAGGCGCTCAAGGTGGTCGAGGAGCAGCCGCGCAGCAAGGGTCGCGGCGGCCGCCGCTAGGAATCACCCGGCGTCTTCCCCGGGAGGCGCCGTCTCTCCATCCTCTTCTCCCAATGCCGCCAGCATGCGCTGGCGCGCCTGTGCCAGGGCCGCGTAGGCCCGGCGCAACTGTTCCTCTGAACCGCCCTGCTGCTCCAGCCAGTGCAGGCTGCTGCGGTGGTAATCCTCGAACACACGCCGCGCCGCCGCGAGATCGGGCGGCGGGGGTTCGGCCGCGACCGGCGCGACCTCGCCTTCCAGCAGTGTCACGGTGGTGGAGCGTGGCACCATGCGCTGTGCCCCGCTGTCCAGGCTGCGTGCCAGCAGCGGGTTGATCTTCTCGTAGGTCGAGCCCTGCCAGAGAAAGCGCTGGCCGGGGCGGAGCTGGTGAAATTTGGCTTCCATCATGGGGGCCTGGAGTATCCTGTCGCGGTGGAGGATGCCGTCATGGAGAAAACAGCAGTCAAGCTCATGCTCACCCTGGCCGTCGGCGCCCTGCTGGCGTTGGCGGCCAGCGGCGCGCTCGACCGTGCCGGATTCGAGTATACCGAGCGCAGCTTCAAGCGGGCACTGGTGACCTTTGCCGTGGCGCGTGGGCTCAACGCGGTGATTTCGGTGGCGCAGGGTACGGAGATCGCGGTGGAGCCGGCCGGGGTCGGCGTCAACTTCGCGCCGGGCCAGGTGCTCGATCCGGTCAATGACCTGGTGGAGCAGTTCTCCTGGGTGATGCTGGCCAGCGCCACCGCCCTCGGCCTGCAGCGCCTGTTGCTGGAACTGTTTGCCACGACGGGCTTCACCGGGCTGCTGGCGACGGCGTGGGCGCTGGCCTTGCTGCTGTTGTGGTTGCCGCGCCTGGCCCCGCGGGCGCGGGCCTGGCTGCTGCGCCTCGGCCTCCTGCTGCTCGCGCTGCGTTTCGTCGTGCCCCTGCTGGCGCTGACCGGCGAGCTGTTTTACAGCGGCTTCCTGCACGAGCGCTACGCCGCCTCGACCGAGCGCATCGAGCAGGTGACGGGCACCATCCGCGAGATCAACGAAGGTGCCGAGCGGGAGGCAGCGGCGGCGGAGGTGGACCCGTCCCTGCTTGATCGGATGCGGCGGGCCTACCAGTCGGCCATGTCCGCATTGGATGTGGGCAGTTATCTGGATCGCTACGAGCAGGCGGCGGCGGATGTGAGCGAGCAGGTGGTCAATCTGATCGTGGTGTTTCTGGTGCAGACCGTGCTGCTGCCCTTGCTGTTTCTGTGGGGGTTGCTGCGCGGCATCGGCTGGCTCTGGCGTCTGCCCCTGCCGGTAGCGGAAGGGCGTGCCGTACGCGTCGATGCTGGTGATGCATCGGGACAATGATCTGCCAATTTTGGCGCCATGTGGCGCCCTGTCTGTCAATAATGGCATGAATTGGTGTGCCCCAGTGAGTCGTCTCACGTGCATGTCGTGAGTAATTCTCTTTGTGTGGCAACGGCTTGGAACGCTGCGTCGGTACCGGGGCGGAGTTGGTACGGTGTGTGCAATTGATAACACTGTAATGACTCCTCCAGGGGATGACAGGCGTGTGGTGGGACCTCCTGTGGTTTTAAGTTTTGTCATCCCCTCTTTCCAAGCCCAGGGCCACCTGGGCTTTTTTTTGCCCGGCGAACAGTCGGCTTGAGCTCCGACGGCCTGCGGCCTGGGGCGTTGTTCCGGTGGTAAACTTTGCCCCTTCCATGATTTCCCGTCCGTAACCCTGTGAGAGGCATGGCCATGGAGCAACAGGCGTTGCAGGTGCTGCGCACCGTTTTCGGTTATGAGTCCTTCCGTCCGCCGCAGGAGCAGGTGATCGACACCGTGATCCGCGGCGACGATGCGCTGGTGCTGATGCCCACTGGCGGCGGCAAGTCGCTGTGCTACCAGATCCCCGCCATCGTGCGCGCCGGCACCGGCATCGTGGTGTCGCCGCTCATCGCCCTGATGCAGGACCAGGTGGCGGCGCTGCGCCAGTCCGGCGTGCGCGCCGCCTTTCTCAACTCCACCCTCGGCGCCGCCGCGGCACGGGCGGTGGAGGAGGCGCTGCTCGCCGGTGAGCTGGACCTGTTGTACGTGGCGCCGGAGCGTCTGCTGACGGCACGCTTTCTCGACCTGCTGGCGCGCGCGCCGCTGGCGCTGTTCGCCATCGACGAGGCGCACTGTGTGTCGCAGTGGGGCCACGACTTCCGTCCCGAATACATCCAGCTCTCGGTGCTGCACGAGCGCTTTCCCGCCGTGCCGCGCATCGCCCTCACCGCCACCGCCGATGAGCCGACGCGGCGCGAGATCATCGCCCGCCTGCAGCTGGAGCAGGCGCAGGTGTTCCTCAACGGCTTCGACCGTCCCAACATCCGCTACCGCATCGTCGAGCGCGGCAGCAACGCCCGCGATCAATTGCTGCGTTTCATCCGCGCCGAGCACGACGGCGAGGCGGGCATCGTCTATTGTCTGTCGCGCAAGCGGGTGGAGGAGGTGGCGCAGTGGCTCGCCGAACAGGGGCTGACCGCGCTGCCTTATCACGCCGGTCTGCCGGCGGAGACGCGGCGTGTGCACCAGGAGCGTTTTCTGCGCGAGGAGGGCGTGATCATCGTCGCCACCATCGCCTTCGGCATGGGCATCGACAAACCCGACGTGCGCTTCGTCGCCCACCTCAACCTGCCCAAGAGTGTGGAGGCCTATTACCAGGAGACCGGCCGCGCCGGCCGCGACGGTCTGCCCGCCGACGCCTGGATGGCCTACGGCCTGCAGGACGTGATTACCCTGCGCCAGATGCTGGCGCAGTCCGAGGCGGACGAGAGCCACAAGCGCGTCGAGCATCACAAGCTGGATGCCATGCTCGGTCTGTGCGAACTGACCAGCTGTCGTCGTCAGGCCCTGCTGCGCTACTTCGGCGATCAGCTGCATGAACCCTGCGGCAACTGCGACACCTGCCTGGAGCCGCCGCAGACCTGGGACGCCACGGTAGCGGCGCAGAAGGCGCTGTCCTGCGTGCACCGCACCGGCCAGCGTTTCGGCGTCAACTATCTCGTCGATGTGCTGCTCGGCAAGAACGACGAGCGCATGCAGCGCTTCGGCCACCACCAGCTGTCGGTATTCGGCATCGGCCAGGAGCTGAATGTGAACGAGTGGCGCGGCGTGTTCCGCCAGCTCATTGCCCGCGGTCTCCTGGCGGTGGATATCGAGGGTCACGGCGCGCTTCAGCTCACCGAGCGCTGCCGTCCGGTGCTGCGCGGCGAGGAGACGGTGTTGCTGCGCCGCGAAGTCAAACCGGCCAAGGCTCCACGCAACCGGCGCAAGGGCGGCGCAGCGGTGGCGGGCAGTGACGAGGCGCTGTGGGAGGCGCTGCGCGCGAAGCGGCGTCTGCTGGCCGAGGAACAGGGCGTGGCACCGTACATGATCTTCCACGACGCCACGCTGATGGAGATGATGGCGGTACGCCCGACAACGCTGACGCAGTTGTCACAGATCTCCGGCGTCGGCACACGCAAGCTGGAGGCCTACGGCGAGGGCTTTCTCGATGTATTGCAGGAACACGCGGCGTCGGACGAAGGACGGCGCGACACGGTGGAGGAGACGCTGCAGCTGTTCCGCCTCGGCATGGACGCAACGGCCATCGCCCAGCAGCGCGGCCTCACCGTGGATACCGTGCACAGCCACCTGGCCAGGGCCATTGCCGCCGGACAGCTGGAGCTGCACGAGGCGACGGGATTGGCGCAGGGTGAGGTGGATACCATCGCCGACGCCCTGCTGGCGCAGGATGGTGGCAAGCGGCTCAAGCCGGTGTATGAGATGTTCGACGGGCGTTACGGCTATGGCGTGCTGCGCTGTGTACAGGCCGCCCTCGGCCGGGAGATGCAAGACTAAAGATACTAGATACAAGGAAATGAGTGTGCTGTTCGCACGGTTGTTTGAATTTCAAACAGCACTCGCACAGCGAGCTCACTCCCTTGTATCTTTCCTCCGGTACCTTTTATCTGCCTTAACCTTCATGCAGTCCGCCCATGCTGCTTTCCTCTACGGAGAAGCAGGCCTCCTGACGCGGGTTCTTGGGGTCACGCAGATTTTCCGCCAGGCAGAGGAACTCGTGACCCTGGCTGTCGCGCAGTGCGACGTAGGGGCTGTGCTCCAGGGTTTCATAGCGCGAGCTGTCGGCGAAGATGAAGTCGTAGTCGCCGTTGACGCTGACGGCGAAGTCGCCGCCGTGGGCCTCGCCGTAGTCCTGCCAGCGGCTCTGCACGTCGGCCCCTTCGATGACCGGCGACATGCGCCCCTCCGGGGCGTCGTGCCAGGCGACCAGGGTGGGTTCGGTCTCCAGCTGCAGCGCCACGGCGCGGGCGATGGCGTTGGCCATCTGATAGTCCACCGGCAGGCCGCGGAGGGTAAGTTCGATGTGTTTCATGATGGCGTCCTCCGTTCAGAGGTCGGATGAAATATGTTGAGCGAAACGCTCAGGATAGCCACAAGCATAGCCGTCAATGGCGGCCTGTCAAAGTGAGGGTGTATGGAACGGGTGCTGATTGAGGGCGGTGAGGCAGGGCTGGATTTCAACCGTGCCAAGCGTCTGGCCGATGCTCTGGCGGAGGAACGGGTGGACGGACCGCTGCTGCTGTCGTGGTATGACCGCGGCCGTGACCTGGAATCGCCCGCCGGGGTGAACGAGTGCCATCGCCACTGCGCCACGCCGGGCTATGTGGCCTATGCGGAGAACCGCGGTGGCACTCTGCTGGTGGATGTGGCCCACGGCGCCTACGTGTTCTGCTATCGTCCCTTGGGTGAGTTCGCCTGAGGCAGGAACATGCAAGGCCTATCCCGTCATTTGCTGTGGTTGTGCTGGCTGCTGGTCGCGCTGGCGCCCGGCCTGTTGCAGGCCGAGGAGAATGTGGCGCCCGGCATCAACCGCCATTATGAAAACCCCGATTTCGAGCAGTGGCGCGGCACCTTCGAGCAGTCCGGACGCGAAGTCTATGCGCGGCGCATGGACATCCTCGCCGCCAGCACGCTGCGCCCGGGCATGGCCGTGGCCGATATCGGCGCCGGCAGCGGCCTGTTCACCCTGCTGTTCGCGCGCGAGGTGGGGGAGCAGGGGCGGGTGTACGCGGTGGATATCGCACCGGAATTCGTCGCCGGCATCGAGGCGCGCGCCCGGGCCGAGGGACGCGGCAACGTGGTCGGCGTGGTGAGCGAGCAGCGCAGCACGCGCCTTGCGCCCAACTCCATCGATCTCGCCTTCGTCTGCGACACCTATCATCATTTCGAATACCCGCAGGCCATGCTGGCCTCCATCCACCAGGCCTTGCGGCCCGGTGGCCGCCTGATCATCATCGACTTCCGCCGCGAGTCCGGTTTCAGCTCGTCGTGGGTGATGGGCCACGTGCGCGCCGGCGAAGCGCAGGTGATCGCGGAGGTGACAGCCGCCGGTTTCACCTTGACCGCGCAGCCGGACCTGCTGCGCAGCAACTACTTTCTGACCTTTACCAGGCGCTGACATGGCCAAGACCCTGCCCCACGATCAACCCCTTGAACTGGGCCGCGTGCTCGACATGCTGATGGCCGACGGCCTGCTGGACGCCGAGCGGGGCCGCACCCTGAAGGCCGTGGGGCCGGTAATGCAGCGCAAGCAGCATCCGCTCATCACCATCGCCCAGCACAAGTGGCCCGATGCGCGTGCGCCGCAGCGCGTGCTCGATCTGCCCCTGCTCACCGAGTGGCTCGCCGGGCGCAGCGGGATGGATTACCGCCGCATCGATCCGCTCAAGGTGGACGTGCCGGCGGTGACCGCGGTGATGTCCTACGCCTATGCCCGCCGTTTCAACATTCTGGCGCTGGAGGTGCGTGCCGACGAGGTGGTGATCGCCACCGCCGAGCCGGAGGTGCGCGAGTGGGAACGCGAGCTGATGCGCATCCTGGGCAAGCGCATCGTGCGCGTGCTGGCTGACCCGGAGGAGATCGGCCGCTTCTTGGTGGAGTTCTACACCCTGTCCCATTCGGTGCGCGCCGCCAGTGAAGACAATCGCCAGGGTGAGCGTTCCGGGGTGCAGAATCTGGAACAGCTCATGGAGCTGGGCCGTGCCGGCAAGCTGGATGCCGACGATCAGCACATCGTCAGCATCGTCGACTGGCTGCTGCAGTATGCCTATACCCAGCGCGCCAGCGACATCCACATCGAGCCGCGCCGCGAGCAGACCAACATCCGCTTCCGCATCGACGGCGTGATGCACATGGTCTACCAGATCCCCGCCTCGGTGGCGGCGGCGGTCACCTCGCGCATCAAGATCCTCGGCCGCATGGACGTGTCGGAAAAGCGCCGCCCGCAGGACGGCCGCCTCAAGACGCGCAGCGCGCAGGGCAGCGAGGTGGAGTTGCGCCTGTCCACCATGCCCACTGCCTTCGGCGAGAAGCTGGTGATGCGCATCTTTGACCCGGAAGTCCTGGTGAAGGACTATGCGGCGCTCGGCTTCAGCAGCGCGGAGTCTGAAATCTGGCAGCAGATGATCGCCGAGCCCAACGGCATCATCCTGGTCACCGGTCCCACCGGTTCGGGCAAGACCACGACGCTGTACACCACGCTGAGGGAACTGGCCACGCCGGACGTCAATGTCTGCACCATCGAAGACCCCATCGAACTGGTGGAGCCATCCTTCAACCAGATGCAGGTGCAGCACAACATCGGCCTGGACTTCGCCAGCGGCGTGCGCACCCTGCTGCGCCAGGACCCGGACATCATCATGGTGGGCGAGATCCGCGACAGGGAAACCGCCGAGATGGCGGTGCAGGCGGCGCTCACCGGCCACCTGGTATTTTCCACGCTGCATACCAACGACGCACCGGCGGCGATCACTCGTTTGCTGGAGATCGGCGTGCCGCCCTATCTGCTCAAGGCCACCGTACTCGGCGTGCTGGGACAACGCCTGGTGCGCACGCTATGCCCGCACTGCAAGGAGCCGGCGCCGCTGGATGAGGACCTGTGGCTGTCGCTGGTGAGTCCGTGGAAGGTGAACAAGCCGGCCAGTGTCTATCGCCCGGTGGGCTGCCTGGAATGCCGCCAGACCGGCTACCGTGGCCGCGTCGGTGTGTACGAAATGATGGCGCTGACACCGGCCGTGAAGAAGCTGATCAGCGCCGATTGCGACATCGGCCGCTTGCGCCGCCAGGCCATCGGCGACGGCATGCGACCGCTGCGCCTCAACGGCGCGCAGAAGGTTGCCAACGGACTCACCACCATCGAAGAGGTGCTGAAGGTGGTGCCGCCGGAGACAGTGGAGGGGTGAACACGCGATGAGCGGTTGGGGTTGTCCGCACGACAGCAATGGCGAGTGTCTCAAGGTGCCGGGACGCGCCTGCGACCCGGGCATGAAGGGCTGCGTGCTGTTCGGCCGTTTCGCCTTCAGCAAGGAGGAGAAGAACCGGCCGGAGGAAGCGCGGCAGCGGCGCCGCGAGCGCGAGGGCCGCGGTTGATCCGGTCATGACGTTGCCGGCCTTTCTCCCCAGGCATTGAAAAACTGTCTGGCGGTGCGCCCGCTGCGTGTGCCGCCCTTGCTCTGGGCGAACTGCAGGGCGGCATGGTGCAGTTCGCTGCGATCACCGCGGTAATCGGTGAAGTAGCTGTCCACCATCGCCAGATATTCATCCTGGGTCGCCGGATAGAACGACAGCCACAGGCCGAAGCGATCGGACAGCGAGATCTTTTCCTCGATGGCATCGGCGTAGTGCAGTTCGCCTTCCACCAGCCCCGAGGCCAGGTTGTCCTGCATCGACTCGGGCATCAGATGGCGGCGGTTGGAGGTGGCGTAGACCAGCACGTTGTCCGGCGGCAGCTCGATGGACCCCTCCAGGACCGACTTCAGTGCCTTGTAGCTGCGCTCGCCGGCCTCGAAGGACAGGTCGTCGCAGAACACGATGAACCGCTGCGGCAGCTCACGGATGTCGTCGACGATCTCCGGCAGGTAGAGCAGGTCGTCCTTGTCCACCTCGATGAGGCGCAGGCCGCGTGGCGCGTAGGTGTTGAGCAGTGCCTTGATGAGGGATGATTTGCCGGTGCCGCGCGCGCCCCACAGCAGGGCATTGTTGGCCGGCTGGCCGGCGAGGAATCGCTCGGTGTTGTGCACCAGGGCCTGTTTCTGCCGCTCGATACCCAGCAACTGCTCCAGCCGGATCGGGTCGAGGTGACGCGCCGCACGCAGCGCCTGGCGGTGGTGGCGCCAGAGTGCGGCCCAGGTCTGCTGCCAGTCGATGCGAGCGTCCATCATCTACTCCGCCATCAGTTCGTCCAGCTCGCCTTCCATGTGCATTTCGGTCAACTCGTTGAAGCCGCCGATCCAGCGTTCGTCGATGGTGATCTGCGGCACGGTACGCGCGCCATTGGTAACGCGGGAAAACTCCTGCAGCAGGCTGCGCTCGAGATCGATGCGCGCCTCCTCGTAGTCGATGCCCCACTTGTTGAGCAGGGTCTTGGTCTTGTCACAGATGGGGCAGGTGCCCGTGCTGTATATCTTGACGCGTGCCATGGTTACTCCAGTTTATTGCTTGGCGGGATTGTCGTTGCCGGGCAGGTACAGCTCATGCTGTTCCGCGCGCATTTCATGTTGCAGGAAGAAGTTGAGTGCGGTACGGATCACGGCGATGGCTCCCAGTTTGCCGATCTGGTCCCAGCTCGGAGCAATCGCCGTGGACAGGATATCGGCGCCGAGCTGGAACTCCAGCGCCAGGCTGAGGTAGCGGGCGAAGGTCAGGCGCACGGCGGTGAAGTCCGCCTCGCGGCTGGAGCGCAATGCCCGCACGAAACCATGCACGGCAAAGACGATGCCGAGGGCGATGATCAGGGCGCCGGTGGTTTCGACGATCAGGCGCAGCCACTCCACGCCGTTGATGATGCTCGCCTCCAGCGCGCCGGGATGGGGGCCGGGCAGCCAGGCCTGTGCGGTATGTGGTTCCGTCATCGTCATCCTGCTCCTGTGGGGGTGTGCCTATCCTAGCAGTCGCCGGCTGGGTTATAACAGTACGAGGTGAAAGGGAGGCTGGAGTCATGACAGAGACGGCGTGGGACTGGGGTGTGCTGGTGCAATATGCCGGGCATCAGGGGCTAGGCTGGTTGCTGCTCGCCGTGGTGTTGCTGTCGCTGATTCTGCTGCGTGCCGTACCGGCGGCACGGCCGACATTGTTCAATACGCTGTTGCTGTTTGCCGTCAGTCTGGTCGGCCTGCTGTTCAGTGCCTTGCTGTTTGCCTCCGGGCTGGATGCGGCGGCTGCGTCTCTGCGCGAGTTGTTCCTGCTCATCGAGGGCATGGCGGCGATTCGTCTCGCCGGTCTGGCCTTGTTCCGCTGGTTGTTGCCGCTGCTGCGGCTGGCGCCGCCGCGCATCCTGGAGGACATGGCGGTGATCGCCGCCTATCTGGTGTGGGCCATGGTGCGCCTGCGCTACGCCGGGCTGGATCTGTCCGGTATCGTCGCCACCTCGGCGGTGATCACCGCGGTGCTGGCGTTTTCCATGCAGGACACCCTGGGCAACATCCTTGGCGGCATCGCGCTGCAACTCGATGACTCCCTGCAGGTGGGTGACTGGATCAAGGTGGATGATGTTACCGGCCGGGTGGTCGACATCCGCTGGCGTTCCACCTCGGTGGAGACGCGCAACTGGGAAACCGTGGTGATCCCCAACAGCCAGTTGATGAAGGGCAAGTTCGTGGTGTTGGGACGGCGCCAGGGGCAGCCGGAGCAGTGGCGGCGCTGGGTGTGGTTCAACATTTCCTACGGCGTACCGCCGGCACGGGTGATCGACGTGGTGGAGCGGGCACTGCGTCATACGGCCATTCCCAATGTGGCGCACCAGCCGCTGCCCAATTGCGTGATGATGGATTTTTCCGACAGCGCGGCGCGCTATGCGGTGCGTTACTGGCTTACCGATCTGGCGGTGGATGACCCGACGGACTCGGCGGTGCGCCAGCATATCTATGCTGCCTTGCAGCGGGCGGGCATTGAACCGTGCATCCCGGAGCAATACGTGCATGTCGAAAAGGAGAGCGCCAAGCATGAGGCGCTGCGCCAGGCACGCGAGTTGCAGCAGCGTCTCGCCTTCCTGCACCAGGTGGATCTGTTCCGCACACTGACAGAGGATGAGCTGCGCCTGGTGGCCGAGCGCCTCAAGTACACCCCCTTCGTGCGCGGTGACGTGATCACCCAGCAGGGGGCGGTGGCGCACTGGCTCTATATCCTGACCGAAGGCGAGGCGGAGGTGGTGCTGGAGGCGGCCGGTGGACAGCGTCCGCTGGGGGTGATCGATGCGGCACGGGGGCCGGGCTTTTTCGGCGAAATGGGCCTGATGACCGGTGAGCCGCGCACGGCGACGGTGATCGCGCGCAGTGATGTCGAATGCTACCGTCTGGACAAGGCCTCGTTCGAGAGCATCATCCAGTCGCGACCGGCACTGGCCGAAGAAATTTCCCACGTCATGGCCAGCCGCCGCGGTGGTCTGGACAGCGCGCGCCAGGCACTGGATGAGCAGGCACATGGCACGCACGTCATCCAGGGCGAATCGGAAATGCTGCGCAAGATCCGCCGCTTCTTCCGCCTGGAACCCTCTTGACAGGCGGCAAACAGGAGAAATCGCAGGCTTGCTGGTGGATGCGCGGCGCAAAAAGCCGGCGATGCTAACAGCTGTTTTTCCACCTGGTAAGGGGGTGTTTTGCTATCTGATTGAACGGCAAGCGAAAAAATATATTTCCTTTTTTGCGTCGCAAAACCGTAGCCGCGCCCGTGCCATTCTCCCAGAATACGCGCCGCCTGCAGCCCCAGAACCCATCTCATAAATTCCAGCGTGGCCCACGGGCCGGCGGATAGGCCGGCAAATTTATGAGATGGGTTTTGGTCCAGGCATGACCTGTACATCCCTAACTTTTCGTATTGAGGTATTGAAGAACATGCGTAACGTTGCCATTGCGTTGGCCACTATCCTGGCCCTTTCCGTGTATGGTTGCGGCAAGAAGGAAGAAGCAGCCCAGGCTCCGGCTGCTCCGGCGGTAGCGGCCCCCGCCGCGCAGGAACCCGCCAACACCGCTGCGGCGCCGGCCGGCGAGCCGGCGGCTGCCACCGCGACGGAGCCGGCTGCAGCCGCTGCGACGGCACCGGCGACTGACGCCAGGTAAGGTCGGTTTCCGGCAGTGAAAAAGCCGGCCGCAAGGCCGGCTTTTTCTTTTTCCGGCTACACTGAGGGCGTCGTGACGATGGTCGGGTGTGTGCAATGAAGGTACAGAATCTGTATTCCAATATTCCTGCCCAGCTGCCGGACGAGGTGTTCGACACCCTGCTGCAGGGACGCGCCGTGCGTGTCGAGCGCATCGTCTCCCGCGGCCAGGCGTCACCGCCGGATTTCTGGTACGACCAGCCCGATCACGAGTGGGTGGTTCTGCTGGCCGGTAATGCCGGTTTGCGCTTCGCCGGCGAGAGCGATACGGTGGTGCTGCGGCCGGGCGACTATCTCAACATCCCCGCCGGGACCCGTCATCGGGTCGAATGGACCAGCACGCAGCAGCCCACGGTGTGGCTGGCACTGCACTATCAGGATTGAGGAGATTGTCATGGCCACTATCGGCGCCACGCAGAGCATGGCCCTGTTCTGCGATTTTGAGAACGTCGCCCTCGGCGTGCGCGATGCCAAATACGACAAGTTCGACATCGGCAAGGTGCTGGAGAAGTTGCTGCTCAAGGGCAGCATCGTGGTGAAGAAGGCCTATTGCGACTGGGAGCGCTACAAGGAATTCAAGGCGCCCATGCACGAGGCCTCCTTTGAACTCATCGAGATTCCCCATGTGCGCCAGTCGGGCAAGAATTCCGCCGATATCCGCATGGTGGTGGATGCCCTCGACCTCTGTTACACCAAGTCCCACGTCGATACCTTCGTCATTATCTCCGGTGATTCGGACTTCTCGCCGCTGGTGTCCAAGCTGCGCGAGAACAACAAGCTGGTCATCGGCGTCGGCGTAAAGAAGTCCACCTCGGACCTGCTCATCGCCAACTGCGACGAGTTCATCTTCTACGACGATCTGGTGCGCGAGCAGGAAAAGAAAAAGACCCGCAGCCGCAAGAAGGCGGCGAAGAAGAGCGC
The DNA here is from genome assembly GCA_040755915.1 of Pseudomonadota bacterium. Lineage (GTDB taxonomy): Bacteria > Pseudomonadota > Gammaproteobacteria > Thiohalomonadales > Thiohalomonadaceae > Sulfurivermis. The sequence continues at coordinate 47,793 of JBFLWM010000012.1, forward strand.
GGAAAGCAAGGAGGTGCCGCGCGACGAGGAAGACAAGGTGCAGGAGGCCTTCGACCTGGTGACCGAGACGGTGGAGGCGCTGTTCGCCGAACGCGGCGAGGAAGAAACCATCTGGGCCTCGATGGTCAAGCAGGCCCTGAAGCGGCGCAAGCCCGGCTTCAACGAGTCTTATTACGGTTTCCGTTCCTTCAGCAAACTGCTGGACGAGATGGCGGCGCGCCAACTGCTGCAGATGGCGCGGGATGACAAGTCCGGCGGCTACCTGATCCGCAGCGTGGCCCACGAGGAGTAGGATATCCCCCTGCACATTGCAGACCTATTGCCATCGCCAGGTCAATGCGCTAGGGCCTGGTCGCCCGGGGAAAATTTCGGGATGGACTCATACCGCGGCGCAGCTACAATAGGCGCCGCCGACGGCAGTGGATGCACCGCGGCATTTCCCGACGGCAGGGACCGGCCTACCGACTCTTGTGGTGTTTGCTATGGCGACGATGGTTCTGAAAACGCATGATGGCAACGAGGCCGAAGCCTACGTGACCGGACCGGACACGGCCCGCCATGCCGTGCTGATCATCCATGACTGGTGGGGGGTGCTGAAGTACAACCAGCAGTGGGCCGACCGCCTTGCGGCGCTGGGCTACAAGGCGATGGTCATCGACCTGTACGACGGCGAGAAGGCCAGCAATGCCGAGCAGGCCGGCGAGCTGATGCGCAACCTGGACCAGGACCTGGCCGACAACAAACTGCTGGCGGCGCTGGAGTACCTCAAGCAGGGGGGCCGTACCGTCACCACCCTGGGCTGGTCGCTGGGTGGGCGTCAGGCGCTGCTCGCGGCGCTGCTCGATCCGGACACCGTGACCTCCGCCATCCTGTTCTACTGCCGCATGGTCACCGATGTGGCGGCATTGCGCGAGCTGGGTGGCCCGGTGCTGGCGATCTATGCCCAGCAGGAGCGCACCTGGCCGGACAAGATGGAAAGCTTCAACAAGGCCATGGCCGCCGCCGGCAAGACCGTGGAGACCCACACCTTCGATGCCGGTCACGGCTTCGTCAACCCCGGTAGCGAGCGTTACAACGAGGCCATCGCCAACCGTTCCTGGGAGCTGGTGAAGGAATTTCTGCAGCGCGTCGCCCCAGTGTGAGATAGTGTCTCTTCTTTATTACGCTTGGCCGCGCGCCAGGCTGTTGCACGATAACCAGTTGGAACCATGCAGGAACGACGCGCCAGTCCCCGTGTAAAAATCCGTTTCAAGGTAGGTGTCATGCTGTCCGGCGGCGGGGTGCACTATGTGTGGACCTACGACATCTCCCTCGGCGGCATGCAGCTGCTGAGCGAATACAGCGCCGACAGTGGGGATGTGCTGCGCGTTTTCTTCAGTGCCCTGGATACCGAAACCGACGAGTACGTGCGTGTCATGGCCCGCGTGCGTGTGGTGCGGTCGGTGTATGACGGCAGCGAGCGCTGCTTCCGTATCGGCGTGGAGTTCGTCGATTTCGACGGCGACGGCCGCACCGTCTACAACCGCTACCTCGATTCCCGCCTCTATTCCCGCTACGGCCAGCGCCTCGGCGTGGGCTGAGCCGCCTATCCCGGCAGCACGAAGTGCTGCCGCAGGATGGCGGCAGTGAAGGCGGCACGCAGGTAGTAGCCGCGCGGGTTGGTGAGTACGCGCTCGCCATTCACCCCCACGGCGTGGCGCAGGGCGCGGCTGTTGGCCGCCTTGGGGCGGATCTGCAGCACCTCGCCGTGGCGCGCGCTGATCTGCTCCAGTTCGCCGAGCAGGATGCGTTCGGTCAGCTCCTCCCAGTCGCGGCGCAGCAGCGCCTCCTCTGCCGCTGACGGACTCCACAGCAGGGCGCTGCCGACGCGGCGCGCGGCCAGCGGAATTTCCCTGTCCGCCTGCACCGGGAGCCACAGCACGCGTGCCAGTTTGCGCCGCAGCCAGCTGTGCTCCCAGTCTTCCCCCGCCGTTTCCAGCGGCACCGTGCAGACATAGGTGGATTCGCGCGGCAGGCCGCGGCCATCTACCGGCAGGGTCTTGAGTTCCACGCCGATGGCCTCAAAGTCAGGGGCAGCAAGGGAGCTGGCGGTGGCACCGAGGGCCTGTTCGATGAGCTGTCCCACCCAGCCCTTGTGGCGGCGCAGATCGGCCGGTACGGCCACTCTCAGTTCCGCAGCGATGTCGCCGAGCGTGCGGCCGGCAAGGCGGTGCGCGCGGGCGAGCAATTCTGTTTCATCGCGGGGAGGCGTAATGTGGGACATGGCGCGAGTATGCGCAGCCGCATCGCGCGTGTCGAGCCGCGTGCCGCCGCCATCCGGTTACCACACGACAACTCAGCGAAGGAGCCAGCGATGAACGAACCCCTGAACGATACTGCCCTGGACACCCTGTTCCGCGCGGCCCGCAGCTTCAGCCACTGGCAGGACCGTCCGGTGAGCGAGGCGCAGCTGCGTGCGCTTTACGACCTGATGAAGTGGGGACCGACCGCCGCCAACAGCTGTCCTGCCCGCGTGGTGTTTGTGCAGAGCGCGGCGGCCAAGGCGCGCCTCAAGCCCTGCCTGGCGGAGGGCAATGTGGACAAGTCCATGTCCGCCCCGGTGGTGGCGATCATCGGCATGGACCTGGAGTTCCACGAGAAGCTGCCGCGGCTGTTTCCGCACACCGATGCCCGTTCCTGGTATGCCGGCAAGCCGGACAAGATTGCCGCCAGCGCCACCCTCAATACCGCGTTGGAAGGCGGCTACTTCATCCTCGCCGCGCGCAGCCTGGGGCTGGACTGCGGCCCGATGTCCGGCTTCGACAATGCAAAAATGGATGCGGAGTTCTTCCCCGGCGGCAAGGTGAAGTCGCTGTTCATCTGCGCCCTGGGCTACGGCGTGCGCGAGAAGCTGTATCCGCGCGGGCCGCGTCTCAGCTTCGAGGAGGCGTGCCGCATCGAGTGACCGGCGCAGGGCGCCCAGCCTGCGTCGGGTTCTGCGCGTCTTGTGCCTCGTGCCTCGTATAAGGCATCGGTCGCAACGGGAAGGTCGCTGTTTCCGGCTGCAGGGTGAGGTGATCGATGTCGTAGCGCTCGTGCAGCAGCTGTTCCAGTTGCGGGAATACCCGCTCCCAGTCGGCGAGGTGGTCGAGCACGATGTGGGCGGAAAGGGCGATGCGGCCGGAACCCAGCGTCCAGATGTGCAGGTCGTGCACCGAGCGCACATCGGCTATCCCCGCCATGGCCTGACCGACCTCGGTCAGGTCCAGGTGCAGCGGCACTCCTTCCATCATCACGTGCAGCGCCTCACGCAGGATGTTCAGCGTGGAATAGAGGATCAGGGCGCAGATCAGCAGGGCCAGCAGTGGGTCGATGGGCGTCCAGCCGGTGAGCCAGATCACCGCGCCGGCCACCAATGCCGCCACCGAGCCGAGCAGGTCGCCCATCACATGCAGCAGTGCGGCGCGCACATTGAGGCTGTTGTCGCCGCGCAGCAGCACCCAGGCCACCGCGCCGTTGATGAGCAGGCCGATGGCGGCGGTGAGCATGACCGCCAGCCCCTGCACCGGCGCCGGCGTCTGCAATCGTTGCAGTGCCTCCCAGGCAATCAGCGCCACCACCCCCAGCATGAACAGGGCGTTGAGCAGCGCCGCCAGCACCTCGATGCGTGACAGGCCGTAGGAGTGCAGCGCAGAGGGCGGACGCAACGCCAGCCGCGCCGCCAGCGCCGCCAGCCCCAGGGCGGTGGCGTCGGTGAGCATGTGGCCGGCGTCGCCGAGCAGGGCCAGCGAGCCGGACCACAGGCCGACGGCGGCCTCCACGCCGGCATAGCCCAGTGTCAATAGCAGGGCCGTGCCGAGGGCATGATGAGGGTGGCCGTGATGGTGCGGATGACTGTGGTCGTGCATGGGCCCCAGTGTAGCCCGGACGCCGCGCCGCGGGCATCCGTTCAGCCAATCACCTGGCCGCGATAGATGCGCCGCACCGGTGCTGCCGGCTTGGTTTCTGCGGCCGGGGTGGTTTCGGCCAGCGGCACGCCGCGATAGCACAGGCTTGCCGGTTCGACGGCTGCCACCTCGGGTGCCGCTGCCGTGGCGGCCAGCGCTTCGAGTTCACGGCCCATCTGCCGCAGCAGGGTATTGCGGGCGCGATCGGCAAAGGCCAGCAACTCCTCGGTGGCGTCGTCGTCGCCCAGCTGCACGGTAACGCCAAACTCCTCGCGCACCATGCGTCGCATCATCAGCATCAGACGCACGCGTTCACGGGACACTATGCTGCCGGGATTGGGACTGGTGTTTTGCATCGGTGTGACACTCCATCGGGGCGATGGCAGCTACCGAGCAAAAGCCGGGCCAGCCTCACGGCCAGTATTGGCGCAAGGGGTGGCCTGGACGGTGGGCGATGATGGGGCGTGTTGCCTTGCCGTTGCGTCGTGCTGGTGCACGGCGGTTATCGTGGCGGCTTGGTCATCACCAGATATACGCCCAGCGCGACCACGGCGGCCCATACCACCATGGCCATGACACCGAGGGATTCCCACATCGAGCCCATGAACAGCAGCATGACGAGGGCGAGGGCAAGGACGGCATTGCCGAGCCAGAAGTTGGGGCCGAATTCGTTGTCGTTCATCATGGCGTATTTTCAGGCAGTGGGTTCTTCGCGATGCCAGTGGCCGGACTTGCCGCCCTTCTTTTCCAGCAGGCGCACGTTGTCGATGGTCATGCCGCGGTCGACGGCCTTGCACATGTCGTACACGGTGAGCAGGGCGACCTGCACGGCGGTGAGCGCTTCCATCTCCACACCGGTCTGGCCGGCGGTTTCGCAGGTGGCACGGCAGTGCACGGCGTTGTTGCTCTCATCCAGTTCGAATTCGATGTCGACGTGGGTGAGGGCGATGGGATGGCACAGCGGGATCAGTTCGGCGGTCTTCTTGGCGCCCATGATGCCGGCGATGCGCGCCACGCCGAGCACGTCGCCCTTCTTCGCCGTCCCCTGCTGCACCAGCGCCAGGGTGGCCGGCAGCATGGTGATGCGGCCGGCGGCGACGGCTGTGCGCGCGGTGATCGCCTTGGCGCCTACGTCGACCATATGGGCGGCGCCGGCAGGGTTGAAATGGGTAAGTTCGCTCATGGTCGTCGCCAAGTGGTCCGTTCCGGGCAACCATGATAGGCTCTCGGCAGTTTGGGGCGCAATTGAGCGGAGGCCATAACCATGACTGTCGCGGTGAAATTCTTTGCCAGCCTGAAGGAACAATTGGGCTGCGACGGCGCCACGGTGGAGATCGGCGAGGTGGCGACGGCGGCCGATGTCTGGTTGCAGGCCGCGGGCGGCAAGGCCATGCCCGGCAACGTGCTGGTGGCCATCAACATGGAGTATTCCGATCAGAATGCCACCGTGCATGACGGTGACGAGGTGGCCTTCTTTCCGCCGGTGACCGGAGGCTGAGGTGAAGATCGAGGTGCGTGCCGCACCGCTGGAGCCCTGGCGCGAGGTGGCGGACTACGAGCCGGCACAGAGCGCGCTGCACGGTGCCGCCGGG
>JBFLWM010000013.1:0-20579 GCA_040755915.1 Pseudomonadota bacterium
TCGAAGGCGGCCTTGGGCCAGGCAGCCAGCACCTGGCGGGGATTGAGCAGGCCGGCGCCAACGGCTACGGCAACAGCGCTGCCGGCCAGGGTGCCCTTGAGAAAGATTCTGCGCTTGGTGTTCACGTGACAGACTCCTTGGAGCTTGGGTTGGAAATGGGTTGGGTCCGGGACCGTTCGAGGGGCATATGATAGGGACTTATGGCGTGTGACACTAGAATTTCTGTGGAGTTTCTCCCGCCCGCTGCGATTTGTCATGGGATGGGCTACCATCCGGCGCCATGGATGCCATAGAACTGTCGCTGTTCGCCAGCCGTATCGAGGCCGTCTGTGACGAGATGGGGGCGGCGCTGCGCCGCGCAGCCTTCTCGCCCAACATCCGTGACCGCCTGGATTTTTCCTGTGCCGTGTTCGATGCCGCAGGCGAGCTGTGTGCCCAGGCGGCGCACATCCCGGTGCACCTCGGCAGCATGGCCTACGCCATGCGCGGCATCGTCAGCGGTATCGACTGGCGCGCCGGCGACATGGTGGTGGTCAACGACCCCTTTCTCGGCGGCACCCACCTGCCCGATGTCACGGTCATCGCGCCGCTGCTGCTCGACGGCGAGATATCGGGATTTGTCGCCAATCGCGCCCACCACGCCAATATCGGCGCCCACGCCCCCGGCTCCATGCCCATCTCGCGTTCCCTCGATGAGGAGGGGCTGGTGATCGCGCCGACGCTGCTGGTGCGTGACGGCCGCACCGATGCCGCGCTGCTGGCGCGGCTGGCCGGCGGGCGCGACGAGGCGGCCGGTGATTTCGCGGCGCAAGTGAGCGCCAACCTCACCGCCCTGGCGCGGTTGCGCGAACTGGTGCAGGGCATGGGGGCCAGCGCCTATCGTGCCGCACTGACGGCCCTCAATGATTATGCCGAGCGCCTGGCCCATGGCGCGCTGGCAAAGATCCCCGACGGAGAGTATGTCTTTGGCGATGTGCTGGACGATGACGGCGTCGGCAGCCAGGACATCACCATCATGGCGCGGGTGCAGGTGGCGGCCGGCCGGGTCCGGGTGGACTTCGCCGGCACGGCGCCGCAGGTGGCCGGCAACGTCAACTGTCCGCTGTCGGTGGCGGCCGCAGCGGTGTACTACGTGTTTCGCTGTTTGATGCCGCGCGAGACGCCGGCCTGCGCCGGTGCCTTCCGCGCCATCGAACTCAGCGCGCCGGAGGGCTGCCTGCTCAACGCCCGGCGCCCGGCGGCGGTGGCGGCGGGCAATGTGGAGACCAGCACGCGGGTGGTGGACGTGATCTGCGGCGCCCTGGCCCAGGCCCTGCCGCTACGGATTCCGGCGGCGAGCCACGGCAGCATGAACAACGTCGCCATGGGCGCCAGGAACGGCCGCCGCGACTGGGACTACTATGAAACCATCGGCGGCGGCATGGGGGCGGGCGCCGGGGGTGGCGGGCTGGATGCGGTACAGACCCATATGACCAACACCCTCAACACGCCCATCGAGGCACTGGAGTCGGCCTATCCGCTGCGCGTCACGCGATATGCGGTACGGCGCGGCTCGGGCGGCGCGGGGCAGCGCCGCGGTGGTGACGGCATCGTGCGCGAATTCGAATTTCTCGCCCCGGCCCAGCTCACCCTGCTCACCGAGCGGCGGCGTCATGCGCCCTGGGGGTTGGCCGGCGGCAGTCCCGGTGCGGCGGGAGAAAACCGCCACAACGACATGCCGTTGCCGGGCAAGGTCAGCATCACCGTCACAGGCGGCGATCGGGTTACCATAGCCACGCCGGGCGGCGGTGGCTGGGGGCAGCGCTGATATCCCCGGCAACAACATGATTTCTTGGGAGAGACGAGCATGCGTATGCGCGCGGTGACGGTGCTGGGGATGGCGATACTGCTGGGAGGCTGCGCCGCCGGCAGCATGATGGGTGCCGGTCAGGGCGGCCGTGCCGAGGATGGCCGCAGCTACGAGGAGGCGCGCACCGACAATCTGCTGGCCGCCGCAGTTAACCGGGCGCTGGTGCGTGACAAGGGCGTCAGTGCCGGTGATATCCGCGTCAGCACACGCGACGGGGTGGTGACGCTGGATGGCGTGGTGGCCAGTGCCGAGGTGGCTGCCCGCGTGGTGCGGCTGGTGCGGGATACCGCCGGCGTCAGGGACGTGGTGGATCAGCTGCGCATTGCGCGCTGAATGGTGCTTTCCTGCTGACACCGGCGTGGTCGGGGTGTCATGGTCTGTGGAAGTTGCCCGGCGATGAAGCGAGTCCTTCTTTCATTCGTGTTGCTCCTGCTGTGGGCCGGCATGCTGCCGGCGGCGGCCGCGGAGCAGGTGCGTCTGCTGCTCAAGTGGCATCACCAGTTCCAGTTCGCCGGCTATTACGCCGCCATCGAGCGCGGCTATTTCGCCGCCGAGGGGCTTGAGGTCCGGTTGATCGAGCGCGACCCGCAGGTCAACAACGTCCAGCAGGTACTCAAGGGTGAGGTCGATTACAGCATCGCCGACTCGGTGCTGTTGCTCTATCAGCAGCAGGGCGCCGGCCTGCGCATCGTCGCGCCGATCTTTCAGCATTCCCCCAATGTGATCATCACGCTCGCCTCCTCGGGCATCGTCGCGCCGCAGGATCTGATCGGGCGGCGGGTCCGCCTGTACAGCAATGAGACCGATGGGTTCCCCATCATGGCGCTGCTCGCCGAACAGGGGGTGTTCGAACAGGGCTTCATCCGCCAGCCGTTCGGCGAGGACTATGGTGTGCTGGCGCGCGGCGAGACCGATGCCATGCATGGCTACAGCAGCAACGAGCCGTTCCTGTTGCGCGAACAGGGACTCGACGTCCACCTCATCCATCCGGCGCATTACGGCATCGATCTGTACGGCGACATGCTGTTCACCTCGGAACGCGAGACGCGCGAGCACCCGGAGCGGGTCAAGGCCATGCGTCGCGCCGTGCTGCGCGGCTGGGAATATGCGCTGGATCACAAGGAGGAGATCGCTCGGCTGATTCGGGCGAAATACAGTCAGCGCAAGTCCCTGGCGGCACTGCTGTACGAGGCCCATGCGCTGGAGCAGGCCGTGGACCGTTTTACCGTGCCGCTGGGCACGCTGGACACCGGACGGCTGCAGCACATCGTCGGCATCTATGCGCGCCATGGTCTGCTCGACAGACAGTTCTCGCCGGAGCAGAGCGTGTTCTTCGATCGCCCGCCGGGCGAAGGACAGCTGCTCAGTGACGAAGAGCAGGCCTTTCTGCAACAGCATCGCGTGCTGCGCGTCGGCGTCGATCGCGACTGGTATCCGCTGGATTTCGTCACTGCCGAGGGGCGGCATGGCGGCATTGCCGCCGATTATCTCGCTCTGTTGTCACAGCGTCTCGGCGTCACCTTCGAGGTGGAAACGCGCCAGCCCTGGTCGCGGGTGCTGGACATGATGTACAAGCGTGAACTGGACATCCTGGCGATGGCGGCGAGCACGCCGGAGCGCACTGCGTATGCCAGTTTCACCAAACCCTATATCCGTTCGCCGATGGTGATCGTGACCAATACCGATGCGGACTATATCGCCGACGCCGCCGTGTTGCGGGGCAAGCCGGTCGCCGTGGTGCGCAGCTATGCCTCCCACGAATGGCTGGAGCGCAATCATCCGGAACTGGATCTGCGCGTGGTCGACACCACCATCGATGGGCTGGAGCGTGTTGCAGCGGGTGAGATGTTTGCCTTCGTCGACAACCTGGCCTCGGTCAGTTTCCTGATCAAGCAGCATGGCCTGTCCAATCTGAAGGTGTCCGGCCAGTTTCCCGTGGCATTCGACCTGGCCATGGGGGTGCGCAGCGACTGGCCGATGCTGCGCAACATACTGCAGAAGGGGCTGGACTCCATCACGCCGGAAGAGCGTGCCGCCATTTACAACAAATGGGTGCGGCTGGACTATGAAACGCGGCTCGATTTCACCCGGGTTGCACCGTACTTCATCGGTCTGTTGTTGGTCCTCACCCTCGTCGCGCTGGACGGCTGGCGCACACGGCGTCTGCACCGCCGCCTGCACGTCGCCAACCAGCAATTGCAGCGGGCAGAGGAACAGTTGCGGGCAACCAACCGTGAACTGGAGCGTCTGGCGATCACCGACAAGCTGACCGGTGTATACAATCGCCTCAAGCTCGATGCCGTGCTGGCGCAGCAGGCGGCCCATGCCCAGCGCTACAACCGGCCGCTGTCGGTGGTGATCTTCGATCTGGATAATTTCAAGCAGGTCAATGACACTTACGGCCATCAGGTCGGTGACGTGGTGTTGCAGGCCTTTGCGCAGCTGGTGCAGAACACCATCCGCAAGTCCGATGTGTTCGGGCGCTGGGGGGGCGAGGAATTTCTGCTTGTCTGTCCGGAAACCGATGTGCTCGGTGCGGCCGAACTGGCGGACAAGATCCGCCTGCAGATGCGCGGCGCGTCGTTTATCGAGGGATTCACCCAGACGGTCAGCGGCGGCGTGGCCCAGCTGCGCGAGGGGCAGTCGCTGGCGGAGTGGATAGTCCTGTGTGACAAATTGCTGTATCTGGCCAAGCAGGGCGGTCGCGATCGCATCGTGACCGATCGGGCATGACGGACAAACAGGCGTGAACGCCGACGGATAAAACAGCCATGTGTGGAATTTGCGGTGAATTGAGACTGGATGGCCACGTGCCCGACCTGGCGGTGCTGGGGCGCATGCTGCATCGTCTGGAGCGGCGCGGCCCGGATCACGAGGGCAGTTATTCCGACGGCCCGCTGGCGCTGGGACATCGCCGCCTGGCCATCATCGACCTGTCGGAGCGCTCCCACCAGCCGATGGTCGACAACGACCTCGGCCTGGTGCTGGTGTTCAACGGCACCATCTACAACTACCGCGACCTGCGCGCGGAGCTGCGTGAGCACGGCTACAACTTTTTCTCCGACGGTGATTCCGAGGTCATCCTCAAGGCCTATGCCGCCTGGGGCGAGCAGTGCGTCGAGCACCTGCACGGCATGTTCGCCTTCGCCATATGGGATATCCGGCGCCAGCGCCTGTTCCTGGCGCGTGATCGCCTCGGCATCAAGCCGCTGTACTACAGCCACGACGGCAAGACCTTCCGTTTCGCCTCCAACATGCAGGCCCTGCTCGCCGCCGGCGGCGCCGACGTCAGCATCGACCCGCTCGGCCTGCACCACCAGTTCACCCTGCACGGCGTCGTCCCGGCGCCACGCACCCTCCTCAACGGCATCCGCAAGCTGGCGCCGGGTTACACCCTGGCCATCGACAAGGAAGGCCGGCGCGCCGAGCGCCAGTACTGGCAGCTCTACGCCCATCGCCCGAGCGAGGCACGCAGCGAGCAGGAATGGACCGAGGCGATCCATGCGGCATTGAAGAAGGCCGTGAAGCGCCGTCTGGAGATCGCCGACGTGCCGGTGGGCGTGCTGCTGTCCGGCGGGCTCGATTCCAGCCTGCTGGTGGGGCTGCTGGCGGAGCAGGGCGTGAAGGACATCCTCACCTTCTCCATCGGCTTCGAGGATGTGCCGGAGGAGAAGGGCAGCGAGTTCGAATATTCCGATCAGGTGGTGGCGATGTATGACACGCGCCATCACAAGTACGCCATTCCCAATGACCAGGTGCTGCTGCGTCTGCCCGAGGCGGTGGAACAGATGGCCGAACCGATGGTGGGGCAGGATGCGGTGGCCTTCTATCTGCTCGCCGAGCGCGTGGCGCAGGAGGTGAAGGTGGTGCAGAGCGGCCAGGGCGCCGACGAGGTGTTCGGCGGCTATTTCTGGTATCCGCGCATGGATGCCGAGGGCGGCACCGATCTGGAACGTTTTGCCCGGCACTATTTCGATCGTCCGCACGGCGAATTCCTCGACACCGTGGCCGAGCCGTATCGCGGCGAGGATCACACCGGCATGCTGATCGAGAAGCTGCTTACCCAGCCCGGTGCCGACACCTTCATCGATCGCGTGCTGCGCATGGATACCACCACGCTCATCGTCGACGACCCGGTGAAGCGAGTCGACAACATGACCATGGCCTGGGGACTGGAGGCGCGCGTGCCCTTCCTCGATCACGAGCTGGTGGAGCTGGCGATGCAGCTGCCGCCCGAGCTCAAGCTCGGTTCCGGCGGCAAGCATGTGCTGAAGACGATCGCCCGCGGGCTGATCCCCGACGGCGTCATCGATCGGCCGAAGGGCTATTTCCCGATGCCGGCGCTGAAGTACGTGCGCGGCCCGTTCCTCGATTTCATGCGCGACATCCTCGATTCCAGTGCCTGCCGCCAGCGCGGCCTGTTCAACCGCGCCTACGTGGACAAGCTGCTGGCGGAGCCGGAGCAGCACTTCACCTACCTCCGCGGCAGCAAGCTGTGGCACCTGGCGCTGCTGGAGCTGTGGCTGCAGCGCAACGTGGATCGGTATTACTGAGGGACGAGCATGCGTGTAATGGCGGCAGTACTGGCGGGGGTGTTGTGGGGGGCCGCAGCGCATGCCGCGTCGCTGGAGGGGTTCGATTTTCACGGCTATTTCCGCGTTGGTGCCGGCAGCAACAGCCAGGGAGGCGACCAGGTGTGTTTCAAGTTGCCCGGTGCGGCCAGCAAATACCGCCTCGGCAACGAATGCGAGGCCTATGGCAGCCTGACCCTGGCGCAGGCACTGCCTCCTGCCGCCGACGGGGCGCAGTACAGGGTGGCGGTGCAGTTCGCCTATGAAGCGGCGGCGGAACGGGATTTTGAGTCCTACAACACGGCCATGCGCGAGATCTACGCCGAGGGCAAGGGCGTGGTGGGCGGGGCACTCAAGGACAGCCGCTTCTGGGTCGGCAAGCGCCTGCGCCGCACCGATGTGCACATGACCGATTTCTTCTACTGGGACAACAGCGGCTCCGGCGCCGGGGTCGAGGACGTGCCGGCCGGGCCGGGAATGTTTTCCTACGCCTTCATGCGCTGGGTCGACACGAGCAACGAACTGGGCGGCACGACGTTCAAGGATCGTGCCGTCAGTTCGCACGATTTCCGCTGGTACGATCTGCCGGTGAACGAGAACGGCAAGCTGGCGCTGGGTTTCGATCTGCGCCGCAGCGATGAGAATCGCAGCACCCTCGACGGCCACCACGGCTACATGCTGCACCTGGTGCACAAGCAGAGCGGGGTGTGGGGCGGCTCCAATACCCTTGCCCTGCAATTCGGTGCCGGCGCCGGCGCCACCCTGGGCCGCGACGCCGATGACACCCTGGCCAGCGATGCCCGTGCCTGGCGTCTGGTGGAACAGATTCACTTCGAGCCCCACGCCGACTGGTCGGGCCAGGCGACGCTGGTGTATGAGCGTCGTGACTATCTCGGGCAGACCTGGTGGTCCTTCGGCGTGCGCCCGATCTACTACTTCACCGATCACTTCAATCTGGCGGTGGAACTGGGGTACGACCAGATCCGGCCGGATAACGGCGCACAGCGCGACCTGACCAAACTCACCGTCGCGCCGCAGCTGTCGAAGGGACGCGGCTATTTTTCGCGCCCGGTGCTGCGTGCCTTCATCACCTACGCGCAGTGGAACGAGGCGGCGATGGCAGCGGACAGCAGCGGCGTACTGGCCGGTGGCAGTGCCGGCCCCTTTGGCGACAGGACCTCGGGGCTGACTTATGGCGTGCAGGCTGAGGCCTGGTGGTAACCCTTAAGGGGTAGGCGGACTTGAACACGGGACGGCGAACCCCATCTACGCTTACTATGCGCTTGGCATTTTTACCCAGGATTTGTGAGGAATTGTTATGGACGTACTGGAACGTATTGATCAGCAAGTAAAACAGAATCCCATCATCATCTACATGAAGGGCACGCCGCAGATGCCGCAGTGTGGTTTCTCCAGCCGCGCCGCCCAGGCACTGTCCGCCTGTGGCGTCGAGTTTGCCTACGTCAATGTGCTGATGGACCGCGAGATCTTCGAGAACCTGCCGCGCTATGCCAACTGGCCGACCTTCCCGCAGATTTACATCAACGGCGAACTGATCGGCGGCTGCGACATCACCCTGGAGCTGTACCAGAAGGGCGAGCTGCAGAAGATGACGCAGGAAGCTGCTGCCAATTCCGCTGCCGCGCAGTAACGATCTTTGCCGTCGTGAAGAACGCCGGTTGCCCGTCGCGGCAACCGGCGTTTTTATTTGGTCGGGACGCCGCCGGCGCTAGGACTCGCCGCCGAATTCCAGGGCACGCCAGCGGTTGACGATGGCACAGAACAGTTCGGCGGTGCGTTCGGCGTCGTACAGGGCGGAATGCGCCTGGGTGGAGTCCCAGCTCAGGCCGGCGGCCTGCACGGCACGCGCCAGCACGGTCTGGCCGAAGGCGAGACCGGACAGGGTGACGGTGTCGAAGCTGCTGAAGGCGTGGAAGGGGTTTTTCTTGATCTTGGTGCGCGCCACGGCGGCATTGACGAAGCCGAGGTCGAAAAAGGGATTGTGACCGACCAGGATGGCGCGGGTGCAGGCCTGTTCGCGGACCTCGCGGCGGATGGGGTCGAAGAGCTTTTCCAGCGCCTCGCGCTCGGGCAGGGCCAGGCGCAGCGGGTGGTAGGGGTCGATGCCGGTGAAATCCAGCGCACGCTGATCCAGGTTGGCGCCGACGAAGGGCTCGACGTGGGCGTGGTGGGTTTCGTGCGGATAGATCAGGCCGGACTCGTCCATGCGCAGGGTGACGGCCGCGATTTCCAGCAGGGCGTCGGTCTGGGCATTGAAGCCGGCAGTTTCCACATCCACCACCACCGGGAGAAAACCGCGAAAGCGCCGGGCCAGGGCCGGTTTGTGTTCGGACATCGTCATGGGGGCGCAGGATACCCCAATTCAGCGCCGCGGCGCGACTGGAATGACAACGGCTCAGTCCGCAAATGAACGCCAATAAACGCAAATCAGACAGGGCCGTCGCGCATTATTGGCGTCCATTCGCGTTCATTTGCGGACCGATAACCGCGCGTCCGGGTGTTCAGCCTTGCAGCTTCCAGGCGACGGTCTCGCCGGCGCGCAGCGGCACCACCACGTCGTCGCCGAAGGCGTAGCTGTCGGGCACGGTCCAGCTTTCCTTGCGCAGGGTGATGGTGTCCCGGTTGCGCGGCAGGCCGTAGAAGTCGGCGCCGTGATGGCTGGCGAAGCCTTCCAGCCGTTCCAGCCGGCCGGCGCGCTCGAAGGCCTCGGCATACAGCTCGATGGCGGCGTGGGCGCTGTAGATGCCGGCACAGCCGCAGGCGCATTCCTTGGTCTTGCGCGCGTGCGGTGCGCTGTCGGTGCCGAGGAAGAACTTCGGATTGCCCGAGGTCGCCACCTCCAGCAGCACCTCGCGATGGCTCTCGCGCTTCAGCACCGGCAGGCAGTAGTGGTGCGGGCGCATGCCGCCTGCCAGCATGGCATTGCGGTTCATCAGCAGGTGTTGCGGGGTGAGGGTGGCGCCGACATTGGGACCCGCGCCGAGCACGAAGCGCGCGGCCTCGGCGGTGGTGATGTGTTCCACCACCAGTTTCAGGTCGGGCATGCGCTCCAGCAACGGGGCCAGCACGCGTTCGAGGAACACGCGCTCACGATCGAAGATGTCCACGTCGGCGTCGGTGACCTCGCCGTGCACCAGGAAGGGAAGCTGCAACTCGGCCATGGCGCGCAGCGCCGCCTCGCACTTGCGCAGGTCGGTGACACCGGAGTCGGAGTTGGTGGTGGCGCCGGCGGGGTACAGCTTGACGGCGAACACCGCGCCGCTCTCCCTGGCGCGCTGGATCTCCTCCGGCGGCGTCATGTCGGTGAGGTACAGCGTCATCAGCGGCTGGAAGGTGCTGCCCGGGGGCAGGGCGGCAAGGACGCGTTCGCGATAGGCCAGGGCCTGTGCCGTGGTGGTGACCGGCGGCTTGAGATTGGGCATGACGATGGCGCGGCCGAACTGCGCGGCGGTGTGCGGCAGCACGGCGGCAAGGCCGGCACCGTCGCGCAGGTGCAGGTGCCAGTCATCGGGACGGGTCAGGGTCAGCGTGGTCATGGGCGTTTCTTAAGTCAGTGCTTCTCTTGAGGGGAGATACAAGATGCAAGAGGAAAGAGACAAGGGAAGGTGTTCGCCGCGCGTACGCCATCACTTTTATCTTGCAACTTTCCTCTTGTATCTATTCTTCATCGGGGACTTCCGCGCCGAACACCGACAGCACGTAGGCGCGCATCGAGGCCTCCAGCACGCTGCTGCCATGGGCCAGGATGTCGGGATCGATGGAGGCGGACCATTCCAGCGTGCCTTCGGTGTCCCAGTTGAGGTCGATCTTCTGTTCCTCGATGATGGGACCGCCCTGTGACCAGTAGCGCGTTGGGTTCCATTTGCGCGGCGGCAGGTTGTGGCCGGGGCTGTACAGCAGCGCGCCGTCCTGGCGGAAGGCTGGTATGCCGAGCGCCTTGGCGACCCAGTAATCGAGCTGGTCTCCGCTGAGTTGGGCTGCCTGCATAGTGCCCCCGTTGGTATGGTGTATGGCGTTCATGATATCGGTCTGCGGTGGGTATTTCCATCGCCGTGCAGCTAAAATGCCTGCAACGGCAGTGACCGTATCGGTATTGCCTGCCAGAACTTGAGAAACCGCCTTGGCCCGTGACGACACAGTGCTTGCCCTCAGTTATGCCGTGCGTCTGCCGGTGGTGCTGAAGTATCTCGGCCAGCTGTCGCTGGCCCTGGCCGTGCTGACCCTGCCGCCGCTGCTGGCGGCGCTGTGGTTCCAGGACGGCGAATTTGCCTGGCGCCTGCTGTGGGTGATGGTTATCACCGGCACGGCCGGAGCCATGTTGTCGCGCCTGTCGGCGCCGGCACGTCTGCAGGTGAATGAGGCGCTGGTGATCACCGCGCTGGCCTTTGCCGGCAGCGCCCTGCTGATGACCTGGCCGCTGATGGCCGCCGGCATCGGCTTTTCTGCCGCGCTGTTCGAGGCTGTGTCCGCCGTCACCACCACCGGGTTGTCGTCACTGGCTTCGGTGGAGGGCATGCCGCCGGCCTTTCTGTTTACCCGCGCCTGGATGCAATGGTACGGCGGTCTCGGCATCGTGGTGCTCACCGTGGCACTGCTGCTCGGCCACAGCCTTGCCTCTCATCACCTGGTCGATCCGGAACTGCGCGCCGAGAACATCGCCACCACCACGCGGCACTACGCGCGCCGCATGCTGCTGGTATACGTGCTGCTGACCCTGATGGGCCTGTTCCTGCTGTTGTGGGCGAACGTCGATATGTTCACGGCGCTGAACCACGTGCTCGCGGCGGTTTCCACCGGCGGCTTTTCCAGCTCCGACGCCAGCCTGGCGGCGCTTCCGGCCGCGGGACAGCTGATCGTGTCCGGATTGTGCATCACCGGCGCGGTGGCGCTGCCGCTGTACTACATGGGATTCATGCGCGGGCCGGCCGAAGCGTGGCGTGATGTGGAATTGCGTACCCTGCTGGTTCTGCTGCTGGTGATGGGCACGGCCATGGCGTCGGTTCTCGCCGGCAGCGGCATGGTCTGGCATGAAGCGCTGTGGCACGGCTTTCTGCTCGGTATTTCTGCGCAGACCACCGCCGGCTTTTCCTCGCTCGACGTTGCCGGTGTGGCGGCCGGTGGACAGCTGCTGCTGATTTTCGCCATGCTCGGCGGCGGCAGCGTCGGCTCCACCGCCGGCGGCGTCAAGCTGTTGCGGGTGCTGATTCTTGTGCGCCTGCTGCAGATGACCTTGTGGCGCAGCCGTCTGGCCGAGCATGCGGTGTTGCAGCCGCGCCTTGGCACGCGCCTGCTGGAGAGTGACGATGCCGAGCGGGCGCTGCTGCTGATCCTGCTGTTCCTGCTGGTGGTGGCCGCCTCCTGGCTGCCCTTCGTGCTGCTGGGCTATGAGCCGCTGGCGGCGCTGTTCGAGGTGGTGTCGGCGGCCGGCACGGTGGGGCTGTCCAGCGGCCTCAGTGCCTCGGGGCTGCCGCCGCTGCTGCAAGCGGTGCTGTGCTTCGATATGCTGGCCGGGCGTGTGGAGATCGTGGCGTTGCTGGTGTTGCTGTTTCCCGGCACCTGGCTGGGCAAGAGGACGGAAATATCATGAGAGCGGTATTTATCGGGGCCAGTTCGCTGGCGGTGATGACGGCGCGTTTTCTGCTGCGCCGGCGCCATGAGGTGGTGATCATCGAGCGCAACAAGGAACGTATCGAGGCCCTGGCCGGTGAGCTGGACTGCGGTTTCCTGCTCGGTGACGGCAGCAAGCCGGCGTTGCTGCGCGAGGCCGATCCGGCGCACACCGACTTTCTGTTCTGTCTCACCGGCAACGATCAGGCCAACATCCTCGCCTCGCTGGTGGGACGCTCACTCGGGTTCCCCCGCATCGTCACCAAGATCGACGACCCCGAGTTCGAACACATCTGCATCGAACTGGGCCTGGAGGACATGATCATCCCCTCGCGCACCATCGGCCGCTATCTGGCCGATCTGTTCCAGGGCATGAACCTGCTCGACCTGTCCGGCGTGATCAAGGACGAGGCGCGCATCTTCACCTTCGTGGTGCGCCATGATGATGAAATGCCGGTGGCCGATCTCAAGTTGCCGGCACACAGCCGCGTCGTCTGCCTGTACCGCGGCGGCAAGTTCGTGCCGCTGGAGGACGACAGCCGCCTGCACGAGGACGATGAGGTGGTGCTGATCACCCATGCCGATAATCTGCCTGAGCTGCACGAACGCTGGGGCGTGCAGATGGAAACGGTGCGTAAACATTGATGCAGGAATTCTGGTTGTTGCCCGCGCTGCTGGCGGTGGTGTGGTTCTGGCTGGACTCGATGCGCGCCCGCGAGGCGGCGCTGCGGGTGGTGCGCCGTGCCTGTGCCCGGCACGAGGTGCAGTTGCTGGATGAGACCGTGGCACTGGTGCGGCTGCGTCTCGGCCGCGATCCCTCCGGCCGCGTCGGCTGGCGCCGCCGTTTCCGTTTCGAATTCAGCAACGAAGGCGACAACCGCAGCAGCGGTGAGGTGGAGCTGCTGGGACGGCAGGTGACGGCGCTGCATATGGAAATGGGGCCGTTCGTGCTGCATGAAATGGACACCGAGGAACCGGTGCGGCACTGACCGCATCCTACGAGCCGCGGTCGCGCGGTGCGGCGCTGCCGGGCGGTGCCAGCCGGTCCAGCACGAAGTCGCGTATCCCCCACGGCACAGCGGCAGCTGCGGCACTGAAGCGCCGGGCGACTGCGGCGGCGTCGAAGTGGCCGTCGGTGACGTAGATGGGTGTCATCTTGTGCCGGCCGCTGCGCTGCTCGCCGTCATCGACGCGCAAATGGCTCAGGCCCTGGGCAGCGCGCCAGCGGAAGACATGCTCGTGCCGCTGCTTGTCGTAGCACAGGTCGAAGGCGATGATCGCCTCCTCTGCATCCAGCCATACGATGAGATCGAATTCGCCGCCGCTGAACCAGCGGCGGCGCGGTTCGGTGCCATGCTGACGCACCCTCGGCAACTCCTGCAGCATGTAACCCCTTTCCTTTGTTCAGTCCACGTAGGGACCGTTCTGCACGATGGGCTCGCCGTGCGGCTGGCCGCTGACGCAGACGAAGCGGCAGGGCGCGCTGGCGTAGACCGTGATGACGGAGGCACCGGCCAGCAGCAGCGCCGTTCCGGCCTCCAGGCATTCCTCCGCCACCTCGGGCTCGCCCGCCACCGCATAGAGCAGGCCGGCATGGTGCGCCGGCACGGCGAGGTGAAATTCGCCATCCTGATCCAGCTGCACGTCGTGGTAGCTGACGGCGCTGTGCAGGTGGATCGGGGAGCCGGGGCCGATGACGGTGCGCACGCGGCCGCAGGACAGTTCCTGCAGCGGCAATTGTTCCGCCGCAATGGCCTGATAGGCCGGCGGCAGATCCTTGTGGATCTTCGCCATGTTGATCCACAGCTGGATGCCATGGGCGGTTTCCTCGCCGGCCGGCGCCTCGGAGTGGATGATGCCGCGGCCGGCGGTGAACACCTGGGCGCCGCCGGCCTGCACGATGCTGTCGTTGCCGAGGTTGTCGCGGTGGCGCATGGCGCCGCTCATCAGGTAGGTGACGGCCTCGAAACCGCGGTGCGGGTGCTCGGGAAAGCCGCCCTCGGGGCCGACGAAGAATTCATCCAGCAGGACGAAGGGATCGACGTGGCGCAGTCCGGCCACCGGAAACAGGCGCTTGACGTGCGCGCCGGCGCCCTCGTCCATGTCCACCGCGTGGTAATGCAGGGGATGCTCGGCCATGATGTCGGCTCCTGGCTGGGATAGTCAGGAGTATAGACCCGCGGCGCGGTTCAGTCGGACAGCACGACGTAGTCGCGGCGATAGCCCACCACCTTGGCCAGATAGTGGCGCGTCTCCTCGTAGGGCAGCTGGGCGCGCAGCTTTTCGTAGACCTGGGGCGGCTGCAGGCTGTTGATGGCGTTGACCGCCTCGACACGGTCGCGGGAGAAGGCCTTCAGCACGTTGCCGGGGCCGGTGTTGTAGGCCGAGATGACGCAGTACTCGCGCGCGATCCGGTTCTGCACCATGTTCATCTGCTCGGTGTTCAGCACATTGAGATAGGCGACGCCGAGTTCGATGTTGTTTTCGGCATCGAACAGATAGTCCTTGCTCGGGATGCCGTCCTGGCCCTTCACCTTGCGATAGGCCTCGCGGCCGCCGCTGGTCGGCACCAGCTGCATCAGCCCGTAGGCCGGGGCATGGCTGACGGCAAAGGGATTGAAGTTGCTTTCCGTGCGGATCATCGCGTAGACCAGGCTCGGGCTGATCTTGTAGCGGGCGGCGTATTTCTCCACCAGCGGGCGGTATTTTTCCGCCTGTGCGCTGGAGAAGTTGCTCACCATCGGGATGGTGACATAGCGGGCCTGGCGTGTGCCGTCCTTGACCTCGACGCTGCGCTGTTTGGTGCCGGCGGCGATCAGGTGGGCAGCGAAGGCCTCGGCCTGCTGCGGCGTGCGCACCGGCTGGTTGTTGTGATCGACGACCAGCTTGAGCAGATACGGATCGTGCTTGCTGGTCAGCTCGATCTCCTTGTCGCTGAACAGGTCGACGGCACGCGGGTCGTCCGGCGTCAGCAGCGTGGTGACGATGGCATTCTTCAACGCCCGGTTCGGCTTGTCCGTCTCCAGCGTTTCCACCGTGACGCTGCCGCGATCGAAATCGACGATGGCGCGGCTCTGGTAGTTCTGGGTGTATTTGACGTAATGCACGCGGTCGGGCAGGCGCGAGTCGCTGCCCCAGTTCTTGTTGACGTTGATTTGCAGCAGATCCATCAGGCGATTGAAATCGCTCTGCACCTGGCGGATATCCTGGGTCAGCAGGTGCGGGTTGTCCTTGTAGTCCTCGCGCCGGTCCTTCAGCTTCTGCTTCATGAACTCGCCGGCATCATCGCTGTCGGCGGCGTCGCGCAGCGTCCTGACCGTGCCGCTTTCCACGACCGAGAAGGCCTTGTCGGCGGTGTTGAGTGCGGAGTCCAGGGTTTTACAGCCGGCCAGCGTGAACAGCGGCAGCAGGATGGCAATGGTCTTTGTCATGGTTCCCTCCAGGATGGCGACGGCGCACGGCCGCGGCTGGGAGGGATTAGAGCACTGTCGCGGGAGTTTGCCAATCGGCCGCCGATCAGCTGCGGGTGGCGGCGGTAATCACCATATTGACGCTGGCGTAGAAGTTGCCATCGGCCTCACGGCGCGACAGTTCGTCGCGCCAGGCGGCGGCCTGGCTTGGCGTGATGCAGCGTTCGGCCACGGCGGCATCGAGCAGCCAGTCGCCGAATGGCGTGTCCTCCAGACGCTGGTGCAACAGCGGCAGCTGTTCGATTTGCAGGTCGCCTACCGGATGTCGCTGCAGCAGTGCGGGGGTGCGGCGGCCGGCAAAGCCGTTGGGGCGCATGTGGCGGGCAAAGAATTGCATCAGCGTGCGTTCCAGCGCTGCGTCGCTGAAATCCACCGAGGCGCTGCCCCAGTCGGTATCGACGATGACGATGCGGCCGCCGGGTCGGGTGACCCGCACCAGCTCTTCAACCACGCCCCGTTCGACATCCGCTGGCAGTACCTGCAACAGGCGTTCGGCACGGCAGGCATCGACACACCCATCCGCCAACGGGATGGCGAGTGCGGAGCCGTGCAGGTGAGTGATGCGTTCGCTGACGCCGGCGTTCACGGCATGTTGCCTTGCCTGTTCGAGCATCGTCGCATCGTTGTCCAGCGCATAGACCCGGCCGTTGCTCCCGACATGGCGTGCCAGCGGCACGCTGTCCATGCCGGGACCGCAGCCGGTATCCAGCAGTGTGTGGCCGGGCTGGATGCGCATTTGCGCATAGCTCTTTTCCTTTACCGCGCGAATACGCTCCGCCGCCTTGCGCAGGTAGTCCGCCGTGACGTAGCCGTCATCGCGGCTCATGTGCCGCCCCCCAGGTTGATGCTGCCGGTGAGATAGGGCACGACGCGGCCGCTGATCAGCACGCGTGCGCCGCGCAGCTCGCACTGCAGTTCGCCGCCGCGCGCCGACAGCTGGCGCGCCCGCAGCTGCGCCTTGCCCAGTTGCAACGCCCAGTACGGCGTCAGCTTGGTGTGGGCCGAGCCGGTGACCGGGTCCTCGTCGATGCCGTATTTCGGCGCGAAGAAGCGCGAGACGAAATCACAGTCGTCGCCCCGCGCGGTGACGATGACGCCGCGCCGTTCCAGTTGCCGCAGCAGCGCCATGGACGGTTGCAGCTTGCGCACCCGCTCGGCGCTGTCGAGCACGACGAGCCAGTCGTCGGCGGCGTAGACCTCCAGCGGCCGGGCGCCCAGCGCCGACTCCAGCAGGGCCGGTGCGGCCACCGGCTCCACCGGAGTGGCGGGAAAGTCGAGGGTGAGCAGGTCGCCGTGGCGGCTGACCGTGAGCGGGCCACTGAGCGAGTTGAACACCACCTGCCCGGCCTGCGGCGCGACGTGATGGAAATAGACGTAGCCCGAGGCGAGGGTGGCGTGGCCGCACAGCTTCACCTCGCACGACGGCGTGAACCAGCGGATGCGCAGCCCCTCCGGCTCGGCAACGAAAAAGGCGGTTTCCGACAGATTGTTCTCGCCGGCGATGGCCTGCATGGTGGCGTCGGGCAGCCACTCCTGCAGCGGGCAGACCGCCGCCGGGTTGCCGGCGAACAGGCGATCGGCGAAGGCATCGACCTGGTAGAGCGTGAGTTCCATGGCGCATTCCCTGTCTGTAGTGGTCCGGGTTTGAGCTTAGGTCAGGACGTGCGACCATAACAGATACAGAAATGTCTAATACGGACCATAACAGATGACGACGGCAGGGAATTTCGCCTATGCGCGGCTGGCGCAGGAGCTGGCGGCGGCCATCCGTGGCGGGCGCATCGTCGCCGGTGAACGGCTGCCCTCGCTGCGGGCGCAATGCCTGCGCCACGGCGTCAGCCTCAGCACCGCGCTGCAGGCCTACCGCCAGCTGGAGGCCGACGGCCTGATCGAGGCGCGTCCCAAGTCCGGCTATTTCGCCCGTGCCGCGGTATGCGGTGCGGCCTGCGAACCCGATATCAGCCGGCCGTCGCACGCGCCGGGCAGCATCACCGTGGCACGCCTGGCGCTGGATATCCTGCAACAGGCGCGCCGGCCCGGCGTGCTCAATCTCGGCGCCGTGGTGCCGGGGCCGGAGCTGCTGCCGCTGCGTCCGCTGCTGCGTGAGCTGGGGCGGCAGGCGCGGCACGATCCGCTGAGCCTGGGGCGCTACGAGGTACCTGCCGGTCACCCGGAGTTGCGGGCGCAGATCGCGCGTCTGCTGGCGCATGACGGCTGCCGCTGCCGCCCGGATGAAATCATCGTCACCAACGGCTGCATGGAGGCCATCGCGCTCGCCCTGCGCGCGGTGGCGCGCCCCGGCGATGTGATCGCCATCGAGTCGCCCACCTTCTACGGCATCCTGCAAACCATCGCGGCGCTGGGCATGCTGGCGCTGGAACTGCCCACCCATCCGCGCGACGGCATCGACCTCGACGCCCTGCAGCAGGCGCTCGACACGCAGCGCGTCGCCGCGATCCTGCTGGTCCCCAGCTTCAACAATCCGCTCGGCAGCAACATGCCGCTGGCCCATCGCCGCCGCCTCGCCGCGCTGGTGGAGCGTTGCGGCGTGCCGCTCATCGAGGACGACATCTACGGCGACCTCGCCTTTCACGCACCGCGCCTGCCGACGGTGAAGTCGTTCGATCGCAGCGGCGGCGTGCTGCTCTGCTCATCGTTCTCCAAGACCCTGGCGCCCGGCCTGCGTCTCGGTTATGTGCTGCCGGGACGCTATGCGGCCGAGGTGGAGCATCTCAAGCTGCTCGGCACCATCGCCACCGCCGGTCTGCCGCAGCTCGCCCTCGCCGCCTATCTCAAGCACGGCGGTTATGCCCGCGTGGTGGCGCAGGCGGCGCGCATATATCAGCAGCGCGGCGAACGGCTGCGGCGGCAGATCCTGGAGAGTTTTCCCGCGGGGACGCGGGTGACGCAGCCGCAGGGCGGATTCGTGTCGTGGGTGGAACTGCCGGAGCACATGGACGGCGTGCTGTTGTATGAGGCGGCACTGCGTGAGGGCGTGGCGGTGACGCCGGGTGTGATCTTCTCGCCACGCGGCGATTACCGTCATCACCTGCGCCTGAGCTGCGGCCAGCTCGACGAGGCGGCGCTGGCGCAGGGGGTGGAGAAACTGGCGCGCCTGGCCCGGCGCCAGGCGCGCGTGCGCTGAACTCAGCCGACGCCGCCCTGCGTCAGGCGCGCCGGGT
This sequence comes from Pseudomonadota bacterium, assembly GCA_040755915.1. Classification (GTDB taxonomy): domain Bacteria; phylum Pseudomonadota; class Gammaproteobacteria; order Thiohalomonadales; family Thiohalomonadaceae; genus Sulfurivermis. The sequence continues at coordinate 18,701 of JBFLWM010000013.1, forward strand.
CGAGCAGCTGGCGCAGCTCGTCCTCGCTCAGGCCGGTTTCGTCGCGCGCCACATCAAGGATCGGGCGATTCTCCTTGTAGGCACGCTTGGCGATGGCGGCGCCCTTTTCGTAGCCGATGACGCGGTTCAGCGCGGTGACCAGGATCGGGTTGCGGCCCAGCGCGGCCTGCACGCCTTCGACGTTGACGGTGAAGTTGGCCATTGCCTTGTCGGCCAGCACCTGACAGGCGCCCGTCAGCAGGTGCACGCTCTCCACCAGGTTGCGGGCGATCATCGGCAGCATGACGTTGAGCTGGAAGTTGCCGTGCTGGCCGCCGACGTTGATCGCCACGTCGTTGCCCATCACCTGGGCACACACCATCATCACCGCCTCCGGGATCACCGGATTGACCTTGCCCGGCATGATCGAGCTGCCCGGCTGCAGGTCCTGCAGGCGGATGTCGCTGATGCCGGCCAGCGGGCCGGAGTTCATCCAGCGCAGGTCGTTGGCGATCTTCATCAGGGATACGGCGAGGGTCTTCAGCTGGCCGCTCATCTCCACCGCCGCGTCCTGGCACGACAGCCCTTCGAAATAATTGTCCATGCTGGTGAAGGCGACGCCGCTCTGGCGCGTCAGCGCAGCGGCGACGCGCGGCCCGAAGTCGGCCGGGGCGTTGATGCCGGTGCCGACGGCGGTGCCGCCCTGCACGATGGCGCGCAGGCGCGGCAGGCTGGCGTGGATGCGCTCGATGCCGTGGCGCAGCTGCGCGGCCCAGCCGGAGATCTCCTGGCCGAAGGTGACCGGCATGGCGTCCATCAGGTGGGTGCGGCCGGTCTTCACCACGTCCTGCAATTCCGCGGCGCGGCCTTCGGTGGTGACGGCGAGGTGTTCCAGCGCCGGCAGCAGGCGCTCCTCGATCTCCAGGCAGGCGGCGACGTGGATCGCCGTGGGGAACACGTCGTTGGAGCTCTGGCTCATGTTGACGTGATCGTTGGGGTGCACCTTGCCGCCGAGACGCTGCGCGGCGAGGGCGGCGATCACCTCGTTGGCGTTCATGTTGGACGAGGTGCCGGAGCCGGTCTGGAAGATGTCGATGGGGAACTGCTTGTCGTGGCGGCCGTCGGCCACATCGAGGGCGGCGGCGCCGATGGCCTCGGCTACATGGCCGTCGAGCAGGCCGAGGTCGCGGTTGGCCTCGGCGCAGGCGGCCTTGATCAGGCCGAGGGCGCGAATCAGCGGGCGCGGCAGCGGCTGGCCGGAGATGGGGAAGTTGTCCACGGCGCGCTGGGTCTGGGCGCCGTACAGGGCGTCGGCGGGGACTTGCACCTCGCCCATGCTGTCTTTTTCGATGCGGTAGTTGCTCATGATCTCATTCGGTCTTGCCCGGCCGGGCCGGGGTCTGGGGGGCGGAGTGGAGCGGAACGTGTCCCTCGGGCGGCAGCAGGCGCACATTGTGAACGAACTCCTCCACCTCGCGCCATTTGCCGTCGGTCTCCAGGTTCAGCACCACCTCCTTGTTGAGTACGTAGGTCTCGCCCTGGGTGCTCTTGATGGTCTCCTCGACCGTGAAGCGCATGCGCCCCGGACTGCACTGGCCCATCACCAGGTTGTGGTAGGCGACGCGCAGCAGGCGGCGCTTTTCCATGTCGTTGCGGCGCCGCTTGGCCCACTCGCGGTATTCCAGAAAGCCGTCACGGCTGATGCCCACCACCTGCAGACGCCGGGAGATCAGGTCCAGGTGGGCGTCGATGTTGCTGGTGGCCACGGTGTAGGCGTAGGCCTTGAGCCACTGCTCGGCGATGTATTGCATCTCCTCCATGAGGGGTCCCGTGCTAATTACCAGTAATTTTCTAAGCTATAGGAGTATATCGTATGCCGCCGCCGTTTAATCACGTTACC
>JBFLWM010000014.1:0-42698 GCA_040755915.1 Pseudomonadota bacterium
ACCGCCAATCGCAGCCACCCCTGTCGCGAATACCATTCGCTCCTACAAAAGGCACAACCCGCGTAGGAGCGGATGGCATCCGCGATACACCGCCAATCGCAGCCACCCCTGTCGCGCATACCATTCGCTCCTACAGAGGCACGACCGCGTCGAACCTTATCCAACCGGCAAGCACACCTCGGCCAGCAGGCCGCCCTGCGGCGCCGCGCCCAACCGCACCTCGCCGCCGTGCATCTCGGCGATGCGCAGCACGATGGACAGGCCCAGCCCGCAGCCCTGGGCATCATGACCGAGGCCACGATGGAAACGCTCGAACACCCGCTGCCGCTCGGCGGCGGGAATCCCCGGCCCGCTGTCGGCCACGGCGACGACGGCGTGCCGCCCCTCGCGGCGCAGGCTGACCTCCACCTGGCCGCCGGACGGCGTATAGCGCACGGCGTTGTCGATGAGATTGCGCACCAGCACCAGCAGGGCCAGCGGATTGCCCTGTACGTCGAGCGCCTCGGCGGCCCCCAGACCGAGATCGATCTGCTTGCCGACCGCCAGCGGCATGCACAGGCCGATGGCCTCCTCCGCCAGTGCGCGCAGCGCCACCGTCATGACTTCGCCCGGTCCCTGCTCCGGATCGAGACGCGCCAGCGTAAGCAGCTGTTCCACCAGGTGACTGGCGCGATCCACGCCACTCAGGATCGCCGTGAGGGCGCGGCGGCGATCCTCATCGTCTTTGGCGCGCAGCGCCACCTGCGCCTGGGTCTTCAGGCTGGCCAGCGGCGTGCGCAATTCATGGGCGGCATCGGCGGTGAAACGGCGTTCGCGGGCAAAGGCCTCTTCCAGCCGCGCCAGCAGGTCATTCAGCGCGGTGACCAGCGGCTGCACCTCCCGCGGAACACGGGTGTCGCGGCCAAAGCGATCCAGCTGGGTGGCGGAACGCTGCTCCACTTCACCTGCCAGCTGCCGCAGCGGCCTCAGGCCACGGCCGATCCCCCCCCAGATGGCGAACACCAGAATCGGCAGGGCCAGGATGATGGGAACCAGGACCTGCTCGGTGATTTCATTGATCATGGGTTCGCGCACGGCATGGCGCTCCACCACCTGCACCATCAGGTCGGGCTCCGCCACGTGCATGGCGTAACTGCGCCACGCCCCGCCCGCATCGGCGATGTCCGCAAATCCTGCCCGCTGCGGCCGCTCTGACGGTGGACTGCCGGAGGATTGCAGGAAGGGCCGGCCCCGCAGCCAGATGCGGAACTCCAGTTTGGCAGCATATTTCTGATCGAAGAACAGCTTCTCCAGCTCCGCGACCTCTTCCTGCAGATCATGCGCCGTGGGCTTTGGCTTCACGCCGCCGGTTGCCGGTTCCTCCAGCTCATGCAGCACCATGCCGGCCAGCACATGACCGGCCCGCGCCAGGTGGGCGTCGTAGACCTCCTCCGCCTCGTGCGCCGTCTTCCACCAGGTGACATACACAATGCCGAGCCACATCACCAGAAAGATGGCCATCAGCAACGACAGCAGGCGCAGCCGTATCGAATTCATTTCAGCACCATGTAGCCGACGCCGCGCACGGTGCGGATCAAGTCTGCCCCCAGCTTCTTGCGCAGGTGATGGATATAGACTTCCAGCGTGTTGCTCTCCACTTCCATGTCCCAGCCGTACAGCGCCTCCTCCAGCCGGCTGCGCGACAGCGCCTCACCGGCATGCTGCAACAGCAGATGCAGCAGGGCGAATTCGCGCGCCGGCAGTTCCACCGGCTCGCCGTTGCAGGTAAGGGTATGGGCGGCGGGGTCGAGCACCAGCGCACCGTGCTCGATGGCGGTGGTGGCGCGGCCGCTGCGGCGGCGCGCCAGGGCACGCAGGCGCGCCGCCAGCTCGTCGATGTCGAAGGGCTTGGTGAGATAGTCGTCGGCGCCGGCGTCCAGTCCCTGCACCCGATCGGCCACGGCATCATAGGCCGTGAGGATCAGCACCGGCGTGTCGTTGCCGTCGCGGCGCAGGCGCTTGAGCACCTCCATGCCGGGGAGGCGCGGCAGACCAAGGTCGAGCACGATGAGGTCGAAGCGATCCGAGGCACAGGCCTGCACCGCCGCCTCGCCGTCGCGCACCCAGTCCACGGCATACCCCTCCTGGCGCAGGCCGGCACCGATGCCGTCGCCCAGGAGGGGATCGTCTTCAACCAGCAGCAATCGCATAGAGGATCAGTAGATCGGTTCGTTCATCTTCTTCCTGGCCAGGTCGATCGCCGCCATGACCTCCTTGCGCCGTCCCGCGTCGGCGACCTCGCGCCCCGGCCGCGGCGCCGCCGCCAGCGCCTTCTCCAGCGCGGCGAGGGCCTTCTTGTAGTCGTGCTCGGCGATGAGGAAATCGCCGTAGAAGTAGTTGGGGTCCATGCCGTCGGGATTCATCTGCAGCGCCTTTTCCAGATAGGCGCGTGCCTTGTCGTCGTCGCCGAAACCGATGGGCCAGCCGGGCACCTGATAATAGAGGCTGCCCAGCGAGGTGTACACCGATCCCTGCAGGGCTGCAGCATCGATCTGCTCGGCCTTGAGCAGCAGGTCGCGCGCCTCGGTCACCAGACTGAGCGCACCGAGGCCGCCCTTGGCGCCGGCATAGCTGGACAGCACGATGGCCTGCCAGATGAGCGGTTCGGCGCGGTTCGGCATGGCGGCGCTGACGGCCTTGGCACGTTCGGCCAGGTCGGCCAGTGCCTTCTCCTTCGCATCGCCCTGCAGGGTGAAGTTGGCGCTGTCCCAGTCGCGGATCAGTTGCACCAGTTGCGCGTCCCCGGCGGCGTGGGCCTGCATGGCACCGAGGCACAGCAGCAGAACCATGAACAGTTTCTTCAGCATGATGGCGTTCTCCTTGTGGCGTGTTTTCAGCTTTGCGCGTAGCGGCGCATGACGGCGTTCTGGCCGCGCAGGGCGCGATCCACCAGGCGCGGCAGCAGTGCATTGAGGCGGGCGAAGAAGGATTCCGGGAAACCGACATAGGCCTCGTCGCGATCCTGCTGCAACGCACGCACCACGGCCTGCGCCACCACCTCGGGCGGATCCATGTTCATCTTCACCTCGCGCGCCATGGCCATCACCGTGCCGTTGTTGATGGCGGTTCGGGCGGCACGCGGCGCGACATAGGTGACGCCGACGCCGCTGCCGTCCAGCTCGCGGCGCAGCGCCTCGGAAAAGCCGCGCAGACCGAACTTGCTGGCCGAATAGCTGGTGAAGCAGGCAAAGCCGATGGTGCCGAAGGTGGAGCCGATGTTGACCACGCGCCCCTCGCCCTGCGCCAGCAGGTGCGGCAACACCTCCCGCGTCAGCAGCATCGGGCCGAGCAGGTTGGTCTGCACGATGCGTTCGATGGTGGCCGGGTCCTGCTCGGCGAACAGGGTGAACTCCAGCGCGCCGGCGTTGTTGATCAGCACGTCGATGCCGCCCAGTTGCGCGCGCGCCGACTCGACCATCTCACGGCGCTGGGCGGCATCGGTGATATCACCTTCGACGACATGGGCCTGGGCCGGCATGCTGCGCAGGCGGCGCGCCACCGTATCGAGGGCATCACGGCGGCGGCCGGCCAGGGCCAGGCGCGCGCCGCGCGCGGCGAGAGATTCGGCGATGGCGGCGCCGAGGCCGCCGCTGGCGCCGGTCAGCAGGATGCGACAGCCTTCGAGATTCATGCGGCCTCCTTGCGCGGTGCGTGCGGCAGGTTGCGGAAGATGTCGCCGTACAGGCGGTACATGGCGCGGGCACAGTGGATCACCGCGGCGCGATCATCGGGGTCGTCCAGCCGGTCCATCAGTTCCTCGTAAAAACCGACGTGGCTCTTGTCCAGCTCGCCGTGCGAGGTGAGATAGGAGAAGCACTTGTCGGACAGGCCGAGCGACTGCTTGATCGCTGCTGCGGCATTGAGCGCCAGCGCCACGCTGGTCCCTTCCAGCACCAGCACCATGCCGAAGAAGCCGACCGGGTTGCGGCGCATCACCGTGTCGTAGGCGTAGGCCACCATCACGTCGGTGGCGTGGGACGCCTGGCCGTGACGCACGGCATTGTCGTCGCCGCCGGCATGACGGATATCGTTGAGGATCCACTCGTGATGGCCCTTCTCCTCGTCGATGTAATGGGCAATCGCCTCGCGCAGCCACTCCAGCCGTTCCGGCAGGCGCGCGCCGCAGGCCATCAGCAGCGGCACCGTGTGTTTGACGTGGTGATAGGCCTCGGCGAGGAAGGCCAGATAGCTGTCGTGCGACACCGCACCGCGCAGGGCGTCGTTGATCAGCGGAATGGCCAGCAGTTCGTTGCGCTCGTTTTCAGTGGCGCTCACCAGTTGTTGGAAGAAGCTCATGCCGTTACCTCCTTGGCAGTGGTTGCATAAAGGGCGTCGAGACGGGCGCCATAGGCGTCCAGGATGGCCTGCCGGCGCGGCCGCCCGTTGGCGGTGGCCTGGCCGTTGGCCGGGGTGAAAGGCGTTGCCGCGCGCAGCCAGCGCCGGATGCGGGCGTAGTCGGGCAGCTCGGCGTTGGCCGCGGCGATGGCGGCGTCGATTTCGCTGTCGGATGCAGCGGAGGCGATCACGGCGGCATTCCACGGCCGCGCCTCGCCGAACACCGCCGCCTGCGGAATGGCGCGGTGGCGCGTCAGCTCCGCCTCCACCCATTCCGGCGCGACGTTGCGGCCGAAGGCGGTGATGAACATGTTCTTCTTGCGCCCGGTGAGGTGGAGGAAGCCGTCGGCATCCAGGTAGCCGAGGTCGCCGCTGTCCCACAGGCCGTCACCGGCGGGCTCGCCGCCGCCGAGATAACCGAGGAAGCCGGCGCCGCCGATGCGTATCTCGCCGTCGGCGGCGAATTCCAGTTGTACATGGGGCAAAGGCTTGCCCACCGCGCCGAGACGGTTGGCGCCGGCGCTGTTGACCGCCACCACCGAGGCACACTCGCTGAGGCCGTAGCCCTGATACACCGGCAGGCCGCAGCCGTCCGCTTCCTCCAGCAGGCGCGGCGACACGGCGGCGCCGCCCACCGCCAGATAGCGCATGTCGGTCAGCGGCGGGAGGCCGGCGGCGAGCACGGCCAGCAGGCCCTGCAGCTGCACCGGCACCAGGATCGCGCTGTTGGCGCGCTGCTCGCGCAGGGCGGCATACAGGCGGCGCGGGTCCAGGCCGCTGGCACCGGCGAGGCCGACCTCGGCCAGCGGTGCGAGCACGCTGCAGGCACCGAGCAGCAGCGGCGCATACAGGCCGCCGATGTTTTCCAGCAGGGTCGGCAGGGGCAGGCAGGCGAGATGGCGATCGCCGGCCCGGGCGCCGCTGACCTCGGCCAGCGAGGCGGCCACTGCATCCATCGCGGCCTGCGCCAGACACACGCCCTTGGGCTGACCGGTGGTGCCGGAGGTGTAGGTGATCTTGGCGGTGCCGGCCGGCAGTGCCGGGGCATCCGGCACCTTACGGGTGAGCAGATGCAGATCACGCCCGGCCACATTGAAGGGTTGTTTGCGTTCCCACGGCAGCAACGCCCCCATGACGGCGTCTTCGCACAGCACCGCATCGGCGCCGCTGCTCTCCAGGGCGTGGCGCAGCTGCGCGGGTGAAAAGAAGGACGGCAGCGGCAGCAGTACCACGCCGGCACGCTGCGCCGCCAGGTCGATCACCGCCCAGGCCGGCGCATTGTCCAGTGCCAGACCGAGGACACGGACACCGGCCTGACGCAGCTGCGCGGCGGCGACCTCCACCCGCCGCGCCAGGGTGGCGTAGTCCAGCGTCACGCCACCGCCCTGCACCGCCGGGGCGGTCGGCGTCTGCACGGCGTGACGTGCCACGGCGGCGAGCACCGCGCTCATCGCCAGGCACCCGCCAGGCGGCCATCGGCCAGCGACTGCTCCCACAGGCCGCGCAGCAGGGCACAGGCCTGCTCCAGCTGCATGGCCTGCTGCAGGCGCTCGAAGCCCTGCGCCACGTCGCCGGCCAGGACCACCGGCTTGCTGTCGTAGTAGCTCCCCCAGCGCGCGCGCGCCGCGCCCAGGCGCGCGCCGTCTGCCTGCGCCAGCTCGGTCAGGTCGATGCCGACATGGGCAAAGGCGTTGCGCAGCGCCGGCACCGCGGTGAGGGCCACCCACTCCACCCCGGCACCGCGCAGGAAGGCATTCAGCGCCACGATCATCCAGCGCGCCGCGCCGGCGTGGGCCACCGCCAGGTTGCCCAGCTCCACCACCCGCTCGCGCCGCACCGCGCAGCCGCCGCGGCTGTGGATGACCTGCTCCACCGGTGCATCGAGGTACTGTTCCAGGAACAGCGTCTGCTGCGCCGCGCTGCGCACGCCCATCACCGCCAGCGGTTCACCGGCCGCGCTGCGCAGGGCGATGAGCAGCGGCATGAATTCGCGCACATCGGCGCCGTAGGCGCGGGCGTAGGTGTCGTGGACGAAGGCCTCCAGTTCGGCCCGTCCGCCGGCGCCGGCCGGCAGCAGCTCCAGATGTGCCCCGTGGGGATTCAGTTCGGTTACCGGGATGCCCATGTCCATTCCCTCCCATTGCAGTGTGGGGAATAGCGTAGGGGGGGGCGGCTTAAGGTTTCCTTAAACGCCGCAAGGGAATTGTGTGACCGGGCGCACACGGCGCGACGGTCACCCGTCGCGCCGTCACGGCCTCAACGCTGCTTCTGCAGGCTCTCGGTGATCCAGTTGCCCGGCACCGGCTTGCTGAACAGGTAGCCCTGGGCGGTGGTACAGCCCTCCTGCAGCAGGAAGGCCTGCTGTTCCGCGGTCTCCACGCCCTCGGCCACGATATCCAGCTGCAGGCTGCGGCCCAGGGCGATGACGGCACGGATGATGGCGGCATCGTTGGCGTCGTTGGGGATGTCGCGCACGAAGGAACGATCCACCTTGAGGGTGTCGATGGGGAAACGCTTGAGATAACTGAGCGAGGAGTAGCCGGTGCCGAAGTCGTCGATGGCCAGACTGACGCCGAGGGCACGCAGCTCGTCCAGCACGCGGATGGTCTCCTCGGCATGCCCCATGATGACGCTTTCGGTGATCTCCAGTTCGAGGTGCTGCGGTGCCAGCCCGGTCTCCTGCAGCACCTGCCACACCGTGGTGACGATGCCGCCGCGCAGGATCTGCACCCCGGACAGGTTCACCGCCACATGCTCCAGCGGCAGGCCCATGTCGAGCCACTGCTTCATCTGCCGGCAGGCGGTGCGCAGCACCCAGGCACCGATGGGCTGAATGAGGCCGGTCTCCTCCGCCAGGCCGATGAAGCGGTCCGGCGCCACCAGCCCGAGCTCGGGATGGCGCCAGCGCACCAGCGCCTCCACCGCATAGGTCTTGCCGTCGGCGAGGTTCACCTTGGGCTGGAAATACAGCACCATCTCGTCGCGCTCCAGCGCCTGGCGCAGCGCCACCTCGAGCTGAAAGCGCTCCAGCGCATTGGCGGTGAGCGCCGCGGTATAGAACTGGAAGATATTGCGACCGCGCTCCTTGGCGCGATACATGGCGATGTCGGCATTCTTCACCAGGGTCTCGGCGTCATCACCATCGTCGGGGAACAGGCTGATGCCGATGCTGGCGCCGAGGTGGATGTCGGAACCGCCGACGTGGAAGGTCTCCTGGAATACATCCAGCAGCTTCTGCGCCACCTGCGCCAGATCGCTGGCGGCGGCCACATCCTCGGCAATGACGATAAATTCGTCGCCGCCGGTACGGGCAATGGTGTCGGTCTCGCGCATGCGCTGCTGGAAACGCTGCGCCACCTGCTGCAGCAGGGCATCACCCACCGGATGGCCCAGCGTATCGTTGACGTCCTTGAAGCGATCCAGGTCGAGGAACAGCACGCCGACGCGCTGGCCATTGCGCCGCGCGTGGGACAGCGCATGGGTCAGACGCATGTTGAACAGCACGCGGTTGGGCAGGTCGGTGAGCGGGTCATGATGGGCCAGGTGATCGAGCTGCTGCTGCGAACGTTTCAGCACGGTGATGTCGGTGAACACCAGCACATAGTGGGTCACCGCGCCGCGCTCGTCGCGCACCGCACTGACCGTGATCCACTGCGGGAAGCTTTCGCCATTCTTGCGCCGTGCCCGCGCCTCGCCCTGCCACTGGCCGGTCTGGTGCACCTGCGGCCACACGCCCTGGAACAGGGTGTCACCTTCGGCATCGGCATGCAGCAGGGTGATGGTCTTGCCCAGCGCCTCGTCCTGGCTATAGCCGGTGATGGCCACGAAGGCGTTGTTCACGGCGACGATGCGGCCATCGACGCCGATGATCATCACGCCCTCGGCGGTGCTCTCGAACACCGCCGCCGCCTGACGCAGCTGCGCATCGACCTCGCGCTGCGCAGTCACGTCCCAGAAGACGCCAAGCAGACCGAGGGTGCGCCCCCGCTCGTCGCGCAGCGGCGTCTTCACGGTATGGATGTAGCGGGTCTCGCCATCCTTGACGTAGGGTTCCTCGCGCTCATCCAGCTCGCCGCTGGCGATGACCTGGCGATCGACGCTGCGGTAGGCCTCGGCCAGTTCCGCGGGAAAGAAATCGAAATCGCTCTTGCCGGTGATCGCCTCCGTGGCAACACCCAGGTCATCGGCATACTGGCGATTGCAGGAGACATAGTTAAGGAAGCTCTGAACAAGTTCAGAGCTTCCGCGGCACAGGGATGTGCCGCCATTTTTCAACGACGATAACTCGTTGGAAAATGAAGCAAATCGAAAATCGCACTTTTCGATTTGCGTGGTCTGAGAAGTCCAGGAAGGACTTATTCAGACCTTCCTTAAGCTCGGTATCCTTGTAGAACACCCGCTGCGGCAGGTTGTCCACCAGCAGGCGATACAGCCGTTCACTGTCGCGCAGCGCCTGCTCGCGGCTCTGCACCGCATCGGCCATGCCGTTGAAGGCGCGGCCCAGGCGCCCCAGTTCGTCACGACTCGCCACCTCGACGCGGCGCCCGTAATCGCCGCGCTCGATGGCCTCGGCGCCATCCACCAGATGGTCCACCGGGCGGGAGATGGTGCGGTTAGCCAGCCAGGTGCCCACCGGCATGATCACCAGCGCCGACAGCGCCAGCACCCCCAGCAGCGCCAGCTGCGTACGGCTGATCTCGCCCTGCACCACCGTCTTTTCAACCGCGGCAACCAGATAGGCCCGCGCCTGACGCTCCAGGGGCAGCAGGCGCGCCGCCAGGAAATAGTCGTCGTGCGCCAGGTCAACCCGCACCGTCTCCCCGGCGCGGCGCAACAGCGGAACGGCATCGAGCTGCGTCACCAGGATCGTGTGCAAACCGCCCAGGCGCGCACCGTCATCGAACAACACGGCAAAATCCACTCCGCTGCGCTGCTGCATGGCCGTGGCGAAGTCCTGGCGGAAAAAATTGGTGGCACTCACCAGGCCGACGGTGAACCGGCTGCCGTCCGCATAGGTGCGCAATACCGGCTGCACGGTTTCCTGCACAAAGCCGCGCAGGCAGCGCCGGTAGGACATGGCCGCCGGCATGTCGTCGGCATCGCGCCGCAACTCCAGCGTCTGCGGCAGCACGCCGCGCTGCCATGTGCCTTCACCGGCCTCATCACGCAGGTAGACCACCGGCGCCCCCGCCTCCCACGACACGAATCCGCTCACCGCCGCATCGGCGGCTGAGAAGAAGGCCAGCAGGTCGCCGCGGCCATCATAGACGGCGATCTGCCCTACCTCGCCGGCACGCGCCTGGTTGCGCAGCATGTCGGCCAGGCGCTTCTTCTCCACGTCGTAGATCAGCGGCTGGTAGTCTTCCACCGTGGCGTACTGGTGGATCATGTTGACCGCAGCGATCAGGTCATCACGCTGTACCAGGATGTGCACATTGTTCTGCAGGTGTGTCTCCTGCAGCGTCAACTCGGCATCGATGGTAGCGAACACCTCGCCGAACTGCTGCTGTGCGGTGGTGATGTGAAACTGTTCGATCAGGTGCGACAGCGCGACGCCCACCACCATGAGTACCAGCATGATGGATGACAGCAGCAGCAGCTGCAGCCGGAACTTGATGCCGTAGATGAAGGCCATGAAGGATTCCTAGAAAATCGGTGCGACCTGCTCGACGTTGTCGCGCGTGACCATGACGGATTCCACCACCACCTGCCTGGGCACCTTTTCACCACGCGCGATGGCCAGCGCCACCCGGGCGGCCTCGGCGGCACAGGTGGGATAGGTGAAGCTGGCGGTCTGCTCGCCGCGGCGGATCGCCTCGCGCGCCTCGGTGATGTAGTCGATGCCGACGATGATCAGACTGGCCGGGTCGCGCCCCGCCTTGCGCAGGGCGATGCGCGCGCCGGCGGCCATGCTGTCGCTCTGGGAGTAGATGGCGTCGAAGGGCACGCCCTCGCGCACGGCCTCCTCCACGGCGCGGATGGCATCGGCCCGCAGGTAATTGGCGGGCTTGATGGCACTGACCTGTACCCCCGGATGTTGCTTCAGCTCGTCCAGGAAGGCCTCGGTGCGGGCAATGGCGGTGGTGGCGGTGGGTACCCCCTGCAGCATCAGGATGCGGCCCTTGCCCTTGAGCTGTGCCGCCATGTAGCGGGCCGCGCGCCGCGCGATGGCGGCATCGTCGGGGGCAATGAAGCTGGTGTAATCGTTGGTGTCGATGCGCCGTGTCAGCAGCACCACCGGGATGCCGCTGCGGTAGGCACGCGCCAGCACCGGGGTCATGGCCACGCCGTCGCGCGGGCTGGCGATGAGGACGTCCACCTTGCCGTACACCAGATCCTCGATGTCGCGGATCTGCCGCGCCGTTTCACCGTGACCGTCGGTAATGGTGAGGGTAACCCCGGGCTGGCCCGCCAGGGCCGCCCGCAGCCCCTCGGCCTGGGCCAGACGCCAGTCGTTCGCCAGGGTGTCCTGGGCAAAGCCGATGGCGAGGGGACGCGGCTCCGCCGCCACGGCGGCAGCGGCCAGCGCCAGCAGGCCGACAAGGCAGGTTATTATTCTTCTCATCGCGTACTCCTGGCGATTTGTTGCGATAAGTCTGTCTGCTACAGCCGGGCACAGGTTATCACAACCCATGCCCCTGACGCGGTAACATGCGGCCATGGACACGCCCTCCCCGCCCCCGGCCACGACCGATCCCCTCGCCGCCCTGGCCGACCGGATCCTGGCCGAACAGGCCGGGCAATTGCCGCTGCTGGCCGGCGTGACGGTGCTGTTGCCGGCGCAGGAGGCGGCGCCGCGCCTGCGCCGCCTGTTGCTGGCCGGCGCCGCGGCACGCGGTCACCACGCCCTGCTCGGGCCGCGCATCCTCACCCTCGGCGACTGGCTCGTCGGCCACGCGCCGGGACAAGACGTCATCAGCGACCATGGCCGCGAGCTGCTGCTGGTGGAGGCGCTGCGCGAACATCGCCGGCTGTTCGGCCACGGCAACCTGTGGTCCCTGGCCGACAGCCTGCTCGAACTGTTCGACGAACTGACCCTGAACCACATCGGCCTGCCGCCGACGCTGGAGGAGTTCCGCCAGCGCCTCATCCTCGGCTACGGGCCGGACAGCCGTGCCCTCGGCGCCCTCACCCTGGAGGCGCGCGTGGTGCACACCCTGTGGCAGGCCTGGCACCAGCAGATGGAGGCACGCGGCGTCATCGACCGCCCCGGCGCCACCCTGCTGCGCCTCGCTGCCAGCCTGCAGCACATCGACGGTCCGCTCTATCTGGCCGGCTTCCGGCCCGCCAACCGTGCCGAGGAGGAGTGGCTGGCCGCGCTGCAGCGGCACGCGGAAGTGCGGATCGTCGAGCAAGGGGTCACGGCGGACTCCCCCTATGCCGCGCTGCTGGACCAGGCGCTGTGCCCGCAGGAAGTCCCGCTGGCCGAGCGTGCCCGCGCCTTCGCCGCGAGCCACCCGGCATCCCCCGCCAGCGGCCGCCTCGTCATTCATGCCGCCGACGGCGCCGAACAGGAGGCGCGCGCGGTGGAATTGCAGGTACGGCTGCGGCTGCTGGACGGTTGCGACAGCGTGGCGGTCATTACCGAAAACCGCCGCCTCGCCCGCCGTGTGCGCGCCCTGCTGGAGCGCGCCGAAGTGGCGGTCCAGGACGCCGCCGGCTGGGCACTGTCCACCACCAGCGCCGCCGCCGCCCTGGAACGCTGGCTGCAATGCGTGGAAGAGGATTTTCCCTACCAGGCGATGCTGGACCTGCTCAAGTCACCCTTCATGTTCACCGGCACGGAACGCGCCGCGCGCCTCAATGACGTCTATCGCCTGGAACAGGGCGTGGTGTTGCAGGGCAACATCGGCCGCGGCCTGGCGCGTTATCGCCAGCAACTGCGCGAGCGCCAGCACCTGCTGCCGGCGGAAATGGCGCCGGAGCTGGAGCGTATCGCCGCCCTGCTCGACCAGCTCGAACATGCCGCCACCCCGCTGCGCCTGCTGGCGCCCTACCCGCAACGCCCCGACCGCCTGCTCTCCGCCCTGGAGGAAACCCTGCGCCGCCTCGGCCTCAGCGTCAGCTTCGCCGGGGACGCCGCCGGGGCGCGCCTGCTGGAGGAACTGGCGGCCATGGCCGCTGCCGTGGAGCAGGACACACCGCCACTGGCCTGGAGCGAGTTCCGCGCCTGGCTGGGCCGCACCCTGGAACGCTACAACTTCCGTCCGCCGGTGAGCGGCAGCCGCGTGCAGCTGATGGGCCTGGAGCAGAGCCGTCTCGGCCGCTACGACGCCATCATCATCGCCGGTGCCGAACGCGAATACCTGCCCGGCGCCCCGCCCCCCTCCCCCTTCTTCAACGAGGCGGTGCGCCGCGAACTCGGCCTGCCCACCGCCGAGGAGCGGCGCCACGATCGCCTGCTGCAGTTCCGCCGCCTGCTGGAGGCGGCACCGCACGTGACGCTCACCCTGCGTCGCCAGCAGGATGGCGAGGACGTCCTGCCCAGCCCCTGGCTGGAGGTCTTGCGCGCCTTCCATCACCTGGCCTGGAACGATGATTTGAGCGATCCACAGCTCGCCGCCTGGGCCAGCGATGCGCAGGCGGAGGTGTTCCGCTGTGACACCCCGACCCTGCCCACACCGCCGGGGCTGGCGCGGCCATCCCTGCCGGCCGCCCTGCTGCCCAAAACCCTGTCGGCCAGCGGCTACCAGCAGCTCATCGACTGCCCCTACCAGTTCTTTGCCGCCCGCGGCCTCGGCCTCGCCCCGCCGGAGGCGATCCGCGAGGCGCTGGAGAAGGCCGACTACGGCGAGCGCGTGCACCGCTCGCTGCAGGCCTTCCACCATGGCGTGCAGGGCCTGCCCGGTCCCTTTGGCCGCATCATCACGCCGGCCAACCGTGACGAGGCCGCCGCCCTGCTGCACCGCATCGCCGAGCAGGTATTCGCCGACGATGTTGCCAACAACCTGCTGCACCGGGGCTGGCTGCTGCGCTGGCAGGAGATCATCCCGCTCTACATCGACTGGGAGCTGGCGCGTGAACAGCAGGGCTGGCGTCCGCAGCAGGCGGAGGTGACGCTGCGGCAGGAGGACTGGCTGCCGGGACTCACGCTCAAGGGACGCCTCGATCGCCTCGATGCCGGTGCCGCGGGCGGTGGCGTCATCGACTACAAGACCGGTGCCGTGCCGAAAGAGGATGAGGTGCAGGAGGGCGAGGCGGTGCAGCTGCCCTTCTACGCCCTGCTCAGCAACACGGCGCTCAGCCAGGTGGAGTATGTGGCGCTGGACAGCAAGGGGGTGGCGGCGCGGGCGACGCTGCAGGGCGATGAGCTGGCAGCACTGCGCGATGCCAATGCCGAACGCCTGCGTGCCCTGTTTGCGGAACTCGCCGCAGGACAGTCACTCCCCGCCTGGGGCGACAGCCGGACCTGCCGGTGGTGCGACATGGCCGGCGTGTGCCGGCGCGCGGCCTGTGACGAAGAGGTCACGGCGCAATGAACGGAATTACGACAAGACAAAAAAATAAGGGCGGCCTTGCGGCCGCCCTGGGTGTCCCTACTTGTGGCATCCTGCCTCCTTCACATCCGTGCGAAGGTTCTCCTGTGGTCCATGCGTTCTGCTCCTGCGCCACGCACGGACGTAATGGTAGCAGAGCCCCCCACCCCGACAAGCGCGATGCCTCTCACAGATTCGCAATTTGCCACGCAACAATTTTATCCCCCCGCGAAAACAAACGTCTTGTCGACAAGCACTTGCAGCACACGGCAGCGCAAGTGATCGCCGCGCGACCACAGCCTTGCCGCAGGCACGCTTACAGCGCTTTCAGAAAATTCCTACAAATTTCTGCGCCGCAGTGACGCCATGACCGAACCCACGACACACCACCCCAGCGATCCGGCGGTCAACGCCACCGTCATGGCCTCTGCCGGCACCGGCAAGACCTGGCTGCTGGTGACACGCCTGACGCGCCTGCTGTTCGAGGGCGCCGCGCCCGACGGCATCCTCGCCATCACCTTCACGCGCAAGGCGGCGGCGGAGATGCAGACGCGCCTCGCCGAACGCCTGCTGCGCCTGGCCGCACTGGATGAGGCGACCCTGGGCGACGAACTGGCGGCGATGCACATTGCCCCGACAGCAGAGGCACGGGCACGGGCGCGCGGCCTGTACGAAGAGCTGCTGCACGCCGGGCGGCCGCTGCGCACCACCACCTTCCACGCCTTCTGCCAGGAGATCCTGCGCCGCTTCCCGCTGGAGGCGGACGTGCCGCCCGGCTTCGAACTGATCGAAAAGGACGGCGAGCTGCGCGCCGCGGCCTGGGAGGCACTGGTAAGCGAGGCCAGCGCCGAACGCGACGGCCAGCCGGCGCGCGACCTGGCTCTGCTGCTGGAACTGTGCGGTGGACAGAGCAGCGTCCGCGCTGCACTGGACAGTTTTCTGGCCCACCGCAGCGACTGGTGGGCCTTTACCGCCGGCCATGATGATGCCTGTGGCCACGCCACGGCACGGTTGCGACAGTCGTTGCAGGTGGACCCCGATGGTGATCCACGGAGGGAGCTGTTCACGCCGCAGAATCTCGGCCTGCTGCGCGAATTCCGTGACCTGCTGGCCCTGCATGCCACCAAGACCAACGAGGAGCACCTCGCCCTGTACGCCACCCTCCTGGCGGACGATGCCGACATCGCGCAGCGCCACGCCGCGCTGAGCGCGGTATTCCTGACCCAGAAGGGCGAGCCGCGCGCGCGCAAGGAGAGCAAGACCCAGGCACAGAAGATGGGCCTTGCCGGCGAGACGCGCTTCCTCGAACTGCATCAACTGATGTGTACTCGGCTCGCCGAGGTGCGCGATGCCCTCGCCGCCCGGCAGACGCTGATCCTGCACGGCGCCTGGTACCGCGCCGGCAGCCGCCTGCTGGAACACTACCAGCGTCTCAAGGAGGAACAGCGCCTGCTCGACTTCACCGACCTGGAATGGCGCGCCTACCGCCTGCTCACCGCGGCCGACAACGCGCACTGGGTGCAATACAAGCTGGACCAGCGCATCGATCACCTGCTGGTGGACGAGTTCCAGGACACCAATCCGACGCAATGGCGCCTGCTGCTGCCGCTGTTGCAGGAAATGGCAGCCGGCGTTGGCGAGCGGGCGCGCAGCGTGTTCCTGGTCGGCGACGGCAAGCAGTCCATCTACCGTTTCCGCCGCGCCGAACCGCGCCTGTTCCATGCCGCCCACCACTGGTTGCAGCAACACCTGCAGGCCGAGGCCCATCCGCTGCACGTTTCCTACCGCTCCGCGCCGGCGGTGATGGCGTGCGTCAACCGCGTATTCGGCGCCGACGGCCCGCTGGCCGGCGTGCTGGATGCCTACACGCCGCACGATACCCACCACCAGGCGCTGTGGGGACGGGTGGAGGTGCTGCCGCTGATCGAGTCGCCCGAAACGGAGGCGGCTCCGCCGCGCACGACGCTGCGCAATCCGCTGCACGAACCCCGTGTCATTGTTGAAGATCAGCGTCACCTGGAAGAAGGCCGCCAGATCGCCCGCACCATCACCACGCTGCTGCAGGACGGCACCCTGGTCGGCCACGCCGATGCGGCGCGCCCCCTGCGTTACGGCGACGTGATGCTGCTGGTACGCAAGCGCACCCACGTGCACGCCTATGAACAGGCCTTGCGTGAGGCCGGCATCCCCTATCTTGGCGCCGATCGCGGCACCCTGCTCGACAGCGCGGAAGTGGACGACATGGTGCGGCTGCTGGAAACGCTCATCACGCCCTACAACAACCTGGCCCTGGCCCAGGTGCTGCGCTCGCCGCTGTTCGCCTGCAGCGACGACGATCTGATCACCCTCGCCCAGGGCCAGCGCAGCGCCTGGTTCGAGCGTCTGCTGCAAGTCGAAGCGGCGGCAGGCACGCCGCTGCGCCGCGCCGCCGACTGCCTGGGCCGCTGGCATGGCCTGGCCGGTGCATTGCCGATCCACGACCTGCTCGACAAGGTGTACAGCGAGGGCAACGTCATCGCCCGCTACGAGGCGGCCTTCCCGTCACATCTGCGCGCGCGCCTGCGCGCCAATCTCACCCGCTTCATCGAACTGGCGCTGGAGATCGATCACGGCCGCTATCCCAGCCTGACCCGCTTCCTCGCCCGCCTCGGCGAGATGCGCGAACAGGACGAGGCACCGGACGAGGCGCCGGCGGAAAGCGCCACCGACCGCGTGCGCCTGCTGACCATCCATGCCGCCAAGGGACTGGAGGCGCCGGTGGTGTTTCTCGCCGATGCCACCGCCAGCGGCGGCAACGACCGTGCCTGGCATGCCCAGGTGGGCTGGCCGGCCGAGGCGGAGGCACCGCAACATATCCTGCTGGTGGGCAGAAAAGACCAGCAGGATGCCTTTACACGCCAACAATTGGCGGAGGAACAGCAGGCGGAACAGCGCGAGGCCGCCAATCTGCTGTACGTGGCGCTGACCCGCGCCAGGCAACTGCTGTACATCACCGGCTGTCGCCCCAACCGGGGCAGCGATCTGGGCTGGTACGGCACGCTGCAGCAGGCGATCACGGAGCCCATCGAATCCAATGCCATGCCGCATGCCGCGGCAGAGATCCGCACAACAGCACTGGCCGCCGCACCGCTGCCGCCAGCGGCGTTGCGTCAGGTACTCCAGGTGCCGCCGCTGGCACGCGAGATCGCCCCCAGCCGCAGCGTGCAGCGCACGGGCGGCGACGGCGGTGACGAGGATGGCCGCCTGCGCGGCATCGCCATCCACCGCATGCTGGAACTGCTCAGCACCGGGAGCGACGCCAACCAGGTGCGCGCACACGTCGCCGCCGAGCTGCAACACCCGGCCGATGACGACGAATTCATCGCCTGGTGGCAGGAGGCGCAGGATGTGCTGAACGCACCGCCGCTGCGCCAGCTGTTCGATCCTGCCTGCTACCGGGAGGCCTGGAACGAGGTGCCGCTGCAATACGATCATGCCGGCTGTACCGTATACGGCCTGATCGATCGTCTGGTGTTGACCGATGACTCCGTGGTGATCGTCGATTACAAGACCCATCGCCAGGCCGCCGCCGGCCACCTGCCCGAACTGGCTGCTCCTTACTCCGCGCAAATGGCCTGGTACATCGAGGGGACACGCCGACTGTGGCCGGGCAAGGCAGTACGCGCGCTGCTGCTGTTCACCGCGACGCGGCAGACCGTTGAAATCGCCTGAAACCGCCCTAGATCATTCATCCTGCATTTAACTCCGACACGAAGGCATGCCATCCCATGAGCAACAGTGAATACATCATCGACGTCACCGCCGAAAATTTCACCGCCGTGGTCGAACGTTCCATGCAGGTACCGGTGCTGGTGGATTTCTGGGCCGCCTGGTGCCAGCCGTGCAAGGCGCTGCTGCCCATCGTGGAAAAACTGGCGGCGGAATATCAGGGCCGGTTCCTGCTCGCCAAGGTCAACATCGACGAGCAGCAGGCCCTGGCCAATCAGTTCGGCGTGCGCAGCGTGCCCACCGTGAAGCTGATCCGCGACGGCCGCATCGCCGACGAGTTCAGCGGCGCCCTGCCGGAGTCGCAGGTCCGTGCCTTCCTCGACAAACACATGGAGCAGCCGGCCGACAAATACCTCAACGCAGTGCAGCAGGCCTGGGAAAGCGGTGATGCCGCGCAGGCCGAAGCGATCCTGCGTCAGGTCATGCAGGCAATGCCGGAAGAAAAGCGGGCGCCATTGATGCTGGCCGAACTGCTCGCCATCGGCGGCAACACCGACGAAGCCAGCCAGCTTCTCACCAGCCTGCCCGCCGACGTGGCCCTGTCACCGCAGGCCGAGGCACTGCGTGCGCGCCTCACCTTCGCCGCGGCCGCCACCGGCGCACCGGATATCGACACGCTGCAACAGATGTTGACCGCCAACCCGAAGGACAGTCAGGCACGCCACCAGCTGGCCGCGCGCCTGGTGCTGGCCGGTGATATTGAGGGTGCGCTGGAACAACTGCTGGAACTGCTGCGACGTGACCGCACCTGGGGTGATGACGCCGGCCGCAAGGGCATGCTGCAGATCTTCGACCTGCTCGGTGGCCAGGGGGATCTGGTGAACCGTTACCGCCGCCTGATGTTCACGGCGATGCACTGAGACCAATACCGGAACTGGGAAAAAAGAACGGGGCCGCAAGGCCCCGTTCTTCTTTTTCGCTTGGCTGTTACCTCCTGGCCTGGCGCAATCGGTCCAGTTCCTGCACCAGCTGCTCCGGGGGCAGGTAACCGGGAATCACCCTGCCGTCGTCGAGCACCAGGGTGGGCGTGGCATTCACGCCGAAGGAACGCCCCAGCGCCAGATGCTCGGCCACCGGGTTGCCGGCACACACGTTGCGGTCCACCTTGTTTTCATTCTTCGCCAGGTCCATCGCCTTGTTGCGATCGGCGGCACACCACACCGAGGCGAGCTTGTCATAGGACGGTGAGGGAATGCCGGCACGCGGGAAGGCGAGATAGCGCACGGTGATGCCGAGGTCGTTCATTTCCTTGATGCCGCTGTGCATCTTGCGGCAGTAGGTACAGTCGATATCGGTGAATACCGTCACGGTATGCCTGGCCTTGCCCTGGGCCGGGTACAGGATCATCGAACCCTTGCTGGACTCCAGGGCCGCCGCGCGCGCCCTGGTGCGCCACTCCTCGGTCAGATTGGCATCCTGTTGCAGGTCGAACACATCACCGCTGATCAGGTGACGGCCATCGGCGGAGATATAGAACAGACGCGGGCCATAGGCGATCTGGTACAGACCGGCGACCGGCGACGGAGTGATGGAATCGACCTGCTGCCCCGGCAGCAACTCGGCGGCCACGACGCGCAGCTTGGCCAGTACGGCATCCTCGGCGTGCAGCGGTGCTGCTCCGCACAACAGGGAAAGAAAGACCAAAATCAGGTTGCGAAACATGAGGACTACCTGTGATGTAATCAGTCGCGGAAATTGTTGAACTGCAACGGCATGTCGAGCTCGGCGCCACGCAGCAGGGCAATGGCCTCCTGCAGGTCATCGCGCTTCTTGCCGGTGACACGCACCTGCTCACCCTGCACCGCCGCCTGCACCTTGATCTTGCTGTCCTTGATGCGTTTGACGATCTCCTTGGCCAAATCCTTGTCGATGCCCTGGCGCACCTTGATGCGCTGACGGCAGCGCATGTTGGCGGTTTCGATGTCATCTTCCTGCAGGCACTTGATATCGATGCCGCGCTTGGCCAGGCGCTGGTAGAGGATTTCCTTCATCTGCTTGATCTGGAAGTCGTTCTGCGCCTGCAGGAGCAGTGCTTCGGCTTCCTGTTCCACCCTGGCGTCGGAACCCTTGAAATCGAAGCGGTTGTCCACCTCGCGGTTGGTCTGGTCGACGGCGTTGGCCAGTTCGTGCTTGTCAATTTCCGAAACAATGTCGAAAGACGGCATGGATTCCTCGCTCAATACAACTCGATCAATGGCTGCCTCAGCCGGCAGCCGCCACTTCTTCGGTCACCCCCTCCAGCACCAGGCTGCGTACATCGATGCCGTAGGAATGAGACTGCAAAATTCGCGTTATGTTCATCGGCCAGCTTTCATCGGCATACTGCGCCAGATTGAGCAGCTTGCGCACCGGATAGGGGCGCTTCTCCGCATCCAGTACCAGGGTGATGATGGGACGCATGCGCTGCGCCAGATTCATGGTCATCACCACACCCACCTCGCCGGTCTCCAGCTCGACGATGCTGCCGATGGGATAGATGCCGAGACACTTGATGAATGCTTCTATCATGTCGCGCAGGAAGCTGTTCGGCGTCCAACCATACATCAGGTTGAGCGCCTCATGGGGAGAAATGCCCATGTGGTAGACACGATCCGAGGTGATGGCATCGTAGACATCCACCACCGAGACGATCATCGGGAACTGCCCGATCTCCGCCGCCTTGAGCCCACGCGGATAGCCGCTGCCATCCACCCGCTCATGATGGGAGCGGACGATATCCAGCGCACGGGCACCGATGTGTTCGCTGTCCTTGAGCAGCTCATAGCCATAGCCCGCATGACGTTTCAACTCCACCATCTCGTCATCGGTCAGCCGGGTCGTCTTGTTGAGAATATCCAGCGGCACCTTCATCTTGCCGATATCGTGCAGCAGGGCACCGTGCCCCAGTTCGCGCAGGTCCTGCTCGCTCAGACCCAGATGACGGCCGAACACCAGACTCATGACGCAGACATTGATACTGTGCTGCGAGGTGTATTCGTCGCGGTGCTTGAGCATGGTGAGCCACACCAGGGCGCTTTCATTGGCCATGATGGAATCGACCAGTTCGTTGACCACCTGCCGGGCATCGGCCGGGTCAATGGCCCGCCCCAGGCGGACATCCTCCAGCACGCGATTGATGTAGTCATGGGTGCGGCCATAACTTTCGCGCGCACGCTGCAGCACGCTCAGGAACGAACCGGTTTCCTGCTTCCATCCCTGTCGTGGCTCGCCGGCGACATTGACGCGCTGGGTGGCGAACCGGGGCGTGGGACGCGCGGTCGGCGCCTCTTCTTCGGGTTCTTCCAGCACCAGATATTCGTCCATGCGCCGCAACAGGCGCATGTCCGGCTCCCAGCCGACCGACTGGGTCGCATCGACGAGCACAAACTGGCAGCAGGACTGCAGCTGGGCGATTTCCTCGTCCTTGGTGATGGGAAACCCCTGAAACAGGAATGGCGTCCCCAGCCAGGGCCGATCCAGCTCGGCCACATACATGCCGTGCTTGAGAGCGCTGACATCAACCTTGATACGCTCGACTTCCAGCATCGCTACAGCTCCAGTTCCACGTGTCGTACAGCTGACATGATAGCCCAATCAGCCGCGCGGATGATGCCGTGCGTGCAGGGCCTTCAGGCGCTCGCGGGCAACATGGGTATAGATCTGGGTGGTGGACAGGCTGCTGTGGCCCAGCAGCATCTGCACCACGCGCAGGTCGGCCCCATGATTGAGAAGATGGGTGGCAAAGGCGTGGCGCAGGGTGTGCGGCGACAGGTGCGAAGTGATGCCCGCCTGGCGGGCGTAGCGCTTGATCAGATACCAGAAGGCCTGCCGCGTCATCGCCTCGCCGCGCCGGGTGGGAAACAGGGCGGCCGTCGCCTGCCCCTGCATCAACTGGGGCCGCGCCGTGCCCAGGTAGCGCTCGAGCCAGCTCACCGCCTCCTCGCCCAGCGGCACCAGGCGCTCCTTGCTGCCCTTGCCCAGGATACGCACCACGCCCTGCTGCAGGCTGAC
The DNA here is from genome assembly GCA_040755915.1 of Pseudomonadota bacterium. Taxonomy (GTDB): domain Bacteria; phylum Pseudomonadota; class Gammaproteobacteria; order Thiohalomonadales; family Thiohalomonadaceae; genus Sulfurivermis. Next base: position 21,609 of record JBFLWM010000014.1, read on the forward strand.
GCGGTACATCTCCAGGCTCACCAGTTCCGACACGCGCAGGCCGCTGGCATAGAGCACCTCCAGCATGGCGCGATCGCGCAACCCCAGGGGGTCTTCGGTATCCGGCGCTGCCAGCAACGCCTCCACCTCCGCCTCGGTCAAGGCCTTGGGCAGACCGCGGCCGAGCTTGGGGCTGTCGATACGGGCGCTGGGATCGTCGGTGAGCAACTGCTCGCGTACCAGATAACGGTAGAAGCGACGCAGGCTGGACAGCAGCCGTGCGGTGGTACGCGGCTGCGCCCCGGCAGTGACGCGACTGTGCAGATAACCCAGCAGATCCTGCCGCGAGGCCCCCTCCAGCGTCGCCCCCCCCTGCTCTTCGAGCCAGCGTGCCAGCCCCTGCAGATCGCGCCGATAGGCTGCCAGGGTATGGTCACTCAGGCCACGCTCCATCCAGAGCGCGTCGAGAAAACGCTCCAGCAACGCTGACGAAGGCTGTTCAGACACCGGCTTCATGGGCGAGCAGCCAGTTTTTCAGCTGCAGCGGCGCGCCATCGGTAGCCCCCATGTAACCGCCAGGGCCGTGGGCAGCCACCACGCGGTGGCAGGGTATCAACAGGGGAATCGGGTTGGCGCGGCAGGCCGCGGCCACCGCGCGGGCACTGCTGCCGAGCTGCGCCGCCAGCGCGCCGTAACTGCATGGCCGTCCCGGGGGGATGGCCTGCAGGGCGTGCCAGACCCGTTGCTGGAAAGGGGTGCCTCCCGCCGCCAGCGGCAACCGGAACGGCCGGCGGGAAGAGGCAAAGTATGCCTGCACCGCTGCCGCCGCGGTACGGGCACAATCATCCTGTGGTGTCTGCAATGGCGTGGACGCGGGAAGAAACCCGGTTTCGCGCACCGCGCCGTCGGCGCAACGAATAGCGAAATGCCAGTGCTCCGGCCACGGCGTGGCCACCACGGCGGACCACGGACCGCTCATGGCGTGCGTACCAGCAGCAGCTGTTGCAGATCGCGTCGCAATACTGCCTGGCGTCCCGGGTCGTCTGTGGTACGCAACAGGTCTTCGTAGAGGGTGCGGGCATCGGTCGTCAACCCGGCCTTGGCCAGGGCCTGGGCGGCCTGGTAACGCGCCGTCTGTCCCCACGGGTCGAGCGACAGCGGTTGCGGCACCATGGCCGAACGCAGATACAGTGCCGCAGCCTCGAGTGGCCGCTCCTGCGCCAGCCGCGAGTCGGCCATCCAGTACCACAGCTCGCGCCTGAGCTGCACATCCGTCACCTGGGCCTGCAGGGCCTCGAACAGGCGATAGGCGGCATCATGCTCGCCGACCGTCTGCAGGTCGAACAGCACCTGAATCAGGCGATCCAGCTCCGGTCGCGACAGTTCCGCACTGTTGGCCACCATTTCTTGCAGGATTTTACCGGCCTCGGCGTAGTCCCCGCCCAGCAGCAGCACCCGCGCCTGGCGCAGCCGCCACATCACCCGGTCGATGCCCGGCGGCGGCTCGTCCAGGCCCGCCATCAGGCGCGCCGCCAGCGGCAGATCGCCGGCGGCGATCACCGGGTCGAGCAGCGTCCGGCGTACCGTCTCGGGAATGCTGCCGGCCTCGGCATAGCGCGCGCTGGACAGATAAAGCTGGTGCAGCAGCTCCGCCCCCCCTTCCTGCTGCAACAGGTTCTGCACCAGGGCCGCATGGGCCTGCTGACGTGCCGCCGCACTGGCACCGTGCAGGGCCAGCAGGGCATGAATGGAACGGACACGAATGGGATACATGCGTCCCGCCGCCTGCGCCTTGGCCACCCAGGCGGCATCATCGCCTATCAGCAGTTGTTCGCGGTTGCCCACCTGGCGCGCATAGGCGAGATAGGCGTCCCACAACGCATCGGCCGTCAGCTTGAACAGTTCGCGGTCGAGGGGTACCTGGCGGATACGGGAAAACACCTGTTCCAGGGCGATGGCCTGCGCCGCCGGGTCGGCTGCCCCCTGCGCCGCCTCGGCGGCGACGGCCTCAGCCTGCTGGCGCAGGGTCAGCGGCAAATCCTTCTCCTGCAACAGGGCGCGGGCCTCGCGCTGGACACGCCGCGCCTCCCACTGCCCGCTGCGCAGGCGCGCCAGCAGCAGGAGCGGACGGGCCTCGCGCAGCTCCAGGCCGTGCAATGCCTCTGCGGCATCGGCGGCGCGCCCCTGCCCCAGCAGCACCTGCGCGCTGAGCAGGGCATCCTCCTGGCCGCCGCGGCCGTAATCGTGGCGGTAGCGCAGCATGGCCGCATAGGCATCATCACCGCGGCCATCGGCACGGTAGCTCTGGATCACCAGACGACGCCAGGCCGTCACTTCGAGGGGAACGCCGTTGCCGCCCCACAGCAGGGGACGCAGCAGGCGGCGGGCGGCTTCGCCCTGCCCCAGCTCGACGAGGGCGCGGGCGCGCCAGGTCTGTGTCCAACGGGAAAAATCGGCGGGAATATCGGCGGGCAGTTGCGTGGTGCGATCGTGCAGAACCTGCCACTCGGCACCGGCCGCCAGCAACTGGACTCGGTGGCGCTCCCACGCCATCCAGCCGGCGGCATCATCCTGCCAGGCAGGCTGCTGTTGTTCCAGCAGCGCCAGCGCCAGGCGCGGCGCCCCGCCCGCCGCCAGGTCCTCCAGCTGCGCCAGCGAGTTCGCCCCGGCCGGGGAGGCGGCCAGCAGCGGCAACAGAAGCAACCAATGCAAAAAGCGGATGCCACCCCGGGGGCGGCATCCGCTTTTCATCAGCACAACCATGGCACCGTGACGGTAGCCCCTGCCTCGCGTGCGGCGGGCAGGACGGCGCAGCTTACAGCTTCTCTTTGATGCGGGCCGACTTGCCGGTACGGCCACGCAGGTAGTAGAGCTTGGCGCGGCTGACGTCGCCACGACGCTTCACTTCGATGGAAGCGATGGCCGGGCTGTAGGTCTGGAACACGCGCTCCACGCCCTCGCCATGGGACAGCTTGCGCACGGTGAACGCGGAGTTCAGGCCGCGATTGCGCTTGGCAATCACCAGACCCTCGAACGCCTGCAGACGCTCGCGGTTGCCTTCCTTCACCTTCACCTGCACCACGACGGTATCGCCGGCGCCGAATTCCGGCACCTCGCGGTTCATCTGTTCGGCTTCAAGTTGTTCGATGATGTTGCTCATGACACGTTCTCCGGAAAAATCCGCCGCATTATACACATAGAATCAATTTTGTTCATGCTCGCCGATAAAATCGGCCAACAATTTTTGCTGTTCCCTGCTCAACTCCAGCCGCGCCAGCAGGTCGGGCCGGCGCAGCCAGGTGCGCCCCAGGGCCTGCCGTTCGCGCCAGCGCGCAATCGCCGCGTGGTCGCCGGACAGCAGCACCGCCGGTACCGCCTGCCCCTCCCATACCTCGGGGCGGGTATAGTGCGGGCAGTCAAGCAGGCCGCCGGCGAAGGAATCCTGCGCAGCGGAGGCCTCGTGGCCCAGCACGCCGGGCAGCAACCGTGCCACCGCGTCGATCAGCACCATCGCCGCCAGCTCGCCGCCGGAGAGGACATAGTCACCGATGGACCACTCCTCATCGACCTCGGCCTCGATGAAGCGTTCGTCGATGCCCTCGTAGCGCCCGGCCACCAGCAGGAGACGGCGGTGCCGTGCCAGCTGCTCAACGCCCGCCTGATCCAGCGGCCGCCCCTGGGGCGACAGATAGACCACGCGGGCCGGTTCGGGGTCTGCCGCCCTTGCCGCCTGCACCGCTTCGCGCAGCGGCTGCGCCAGCATCACCATCCCGGGACCGCCGCCGTAGGGACGGTCATCCACCGTGCGATGATTGTCACAGGTGAAATCACGCGGGTTCCACAGCGCCAGGCGCAATATTTCCCGCTTCACCGCCCGCCCGGTCACGCCGTGCCCGGTCAGGGCATCAAACATCGGCGGGAACAGGGTGACGACGTCGATGCGCATCAGAATTCGGGATCCCAGTCGACCCGCAGCAGGCCGCCGTCCAGGTCCACTTCGCGTATCACCTGTTCCACATAGGGCAGCAGGCGTTCGCGTTCGCCGCGCACCACCACCACGTCGTTGGCGCCGGTCTCCAGCAGGTGATCGACCACCCCCAGCTCGACGCCTTCCAGCGTTACCACCTTCAGGCCGATGAGGTCGGCCCAGTAAATCTCCCCCGCCGCCGCCCGCGGCAGCTGGCTGCGGACAATGGCGATGTCACACCCCACCAGTGTCGCCGCCGCATCACGGTCATCGCAGCCCTCGATATGGGCGACGATGCCCTTGCCGTGGATGCGGCCGTCCAGCGGCTTCATCGGCTGCCACTGGCCGTCGCGCAACACCAGCCAGGGGCTGTAGCGAAGTATGTTGTCCAGCGGCTGGGTATGGGAAAAAACCTTCACCCAGCCGCGCACGCCGAACAGGCCGGCAATGCGGCCCACCACAATCGGCTTGTCCTGTCCGGACTCAACCATCAGCGCACTCAGCCGCGCGGCGATGGCGGGAACGGTATCAGGCGCTCTGCTTCAGCAGGCTGGCAACGCGCTCGGAGGCCTGGGCGCCCTGCGACAGCCAGTAGTCGACGCGCGCACGGTCGATGCGCACCTTCTCCTCGCTCGCCGCAGCGATGGGATTGAAGAAACCCAGACGCTCGATGAAGCGGCCGTCACGACGGTTGCGGCTGTCGGTAACGACGATGTGGTAGAACGGGCGCTTCTTGGCGCCGCCACGTGCCATGCGGATAGTAACCATTGTGTAAAAAATCCTCGTGTACACAAACAAACGGGGCCGCTGACTTCAGCGGCCCACGGCGGAAAGCCGCATATTCTATGCCAGACAAGAAAAAAAAAGAACAGGTACGAGGCAAAAGGTGCGAGATATGACAGAGGTGCCCGCTACGTGGGTGCGCTTTGGATGTCGATAACGTGCGCGGAGTGCAATCCAACCTCGCACCCTGTCCAACGCCCCGTACCTTATTGATTTTAAAAGGGCATTCCCGGCGGCATACGCCCCTTGAGGGCGCGCATCATCTTGGCCATGCCGCCGCCGGACATCTTTTTCATCATCTTCTGCATCTGGGCAAACTGCTTGAGCAGGCGATTGACGTCCTGCACCTGGGTACCGGAACCGTCCGCGATACGGCGCTTGCGCGAGCCCTTGATGAGGTCGGGATGCTGGCGCTCCTGCGGCGTCATGGAGTTGATGATCGCCTCCAGCCGCCTGAATTCCTTGTCATTCACCTGATTCTTCACCGCCGCCGGCACCTGTCCCATGCCCGGCAGCTTGTCCAGCAGGCTGGCCACGCCGCCCATGTTCTGCATCTGGCGCAACTGGTCGCGGAAATCCGCCAGGTCGAAGCCCTTGCCCTTGCTGATCTTCCTGGCCAGCTTCTCCGCCTGCTCGCGGTCGACCTTGGCCTGCACCTCCTCCACCAGGGACAGCACGTCGCCCATGCCCAGGATGCGCGAGGCGACACGGTCGGGATGGAACGGCTCCAGGGCGGTGGTCTTTTCGCCCACGCCGAGGAACTTGATGGGCTTGCCGGTGATCTGGCGCACCGACAGGGCGGCACCGCCGCGGGCATCGCCGTCGGTCTTGGTCAGCACCACGCCGGTGAGCGGCAGGGCATCTCCGAAGGCCTTGGCGGTATTGGCGGCATCCTGGCCGGTCATGCTGTCCACCACGAACAGGGTCTCGGCCGGCTCCAGCGCACCGTGCAGGCGCTGGATCTCCGCCATCATGTCGGCATCGATGTGCAGGCGGCCGGCGGTGTCGACGATGACCACGTCGAGATAGTGCTTGCGGGCATAGTCCACCGCAGCGCGGCCGATGGCCGCCGGGTCCTGGGTGGTTTCGCTGGGGAAGAATTCCACCCCGATCTCGCCGGCCAGGGTCTGCAACTGCTTGATGGCCGCCGGGCGATAGATGTCGGCGCTGACCACCAGAACCTTCTTCTCCTGGCTCTCCTTCAGCCAGCGCGCCAGCTTGCCCACGGTGGTGGTCTTGCCGGAGCCCTGCAGGCCGGCCATCAGCACCACGGCAGGGGGGCGGACGTTGAGGTTGAGCGTGGCCTGGGTGTCGCCCATCAGGCGCACCAGCTCGTCGTGAACGACCTTCACCAGCACCTGGCCTGGGGTGAGGCTGGACATCACCTCCTGGCCCACGGCGCGCACGCGCACCTGCTCGATGAAGTCGCGCACCACCGGCAGGGCCACGTCGGCCTCCAGCAGGGCCATGCGCACCTCGCGCAGGGTGTCCTTGATGTTGTCTTCGGTGAGGCGACCGGCGCCGCGCAGGGTGCGCAGCGTCCGTGTCAGCCGTTCGCTGAGGCTGTCAAACATGTAACGGATTCCACAATGCGGGCGGGAGCACTCCCGCCGGGGATGAGGCGGGGATTATACCGTGAAGCGTTCGCCGCCGGTGAGGTGGCCCACATCATAGTTGGCCAGCAGGGTGCGTACTTCCTGATAGATGCGCTCCTCCGCCCCGGGCTTGGCGTGGGTCAGCCAGATGCGCGGGCGGTGACGCAGCTTGACCAGGTCCTCGGCCAGCAGGTCCGGACAGTAATGCCGCGCCATACGGCACAACTCCCGCTCGGAATTGGGGAAGGCCGCCTCAACGATCAGCAGATCCAGTCGCGGACCGGCATTGAGGGCATCCCAGAAGGTGTCATTGGTGGTGGTATCGCCGCTGAAGGCAAACACCCCCTCCGGGGTCGTGATGCGATAACCCACGGTCGGCACGATATGGTTTACCGGGATCATCTCGAAGCGACGCTGTCCCAGGGAGATGACCTCGCCGGGGGTGAGGGCCTGGAAACGCAGCACCGGCCGCTCCGGGTGCGGCAGACGGGTGAAGTCGGGCCAGATGACACCGTTGAAGACATGCTGCTGCAGGGCGCGAATGGTATCGGGCAAGGCGTGGATCAGGATCGGCGCATCGATGCGATCGAAGACCGAGTCCACCACCAGCGGGATGGCATGAATATGATCGAGATGCGAGTGGGTGAGAAAAATGTGCTTGATATGCGCCATCTCCTCCAGCGTCAGATCACCAACACCACTGCCGGCATCCAGCAGAATGTCCTTGTCCAGCAGGAAAGAGGTCGTCCGGAGACCGGCTCCGATGCCGCCACTGCAACCCAATACCCGAATATCCATACCCCAGTCTCCCAACACCCTCTCCTGCGGCGGACTCCCTGTGTGCGCCCGCAGTCACGGTTCTAGCACCATGATTCGGCTGCTTTTGTAGCACGATATGCCGCCTTTGCACACTGCCGCCCATCAGAGAATAAGGCAAGCCCGGCGGACACTCTAGCCAGGACGTGAGCCGAATCACGTCTCTTCCCGGTGATGCGCTTCAACGCCACCGCCAGTTATGCGATGATGCCCGCCAGACTGAAAGCCTGACCACCATGACCATTGCCCTCACCTTTCTCGCCGTCGCCTTCTATTTCGTAGCCACCATGCTGCTGCTGCGCCGCCTGGCGCTGGGGGCGGCAGCCAGCGAACGCTCGCGCATGCCGGCCCTGCTGCTGGGCCTGGCGGGCGTCGCCCTGCACGGTTTTCTGGTGTATCAGGTCATCTTCCTGCCGCAGGGCCTGGACCTGGAGTTTTTCCATGTCGTCTCCCTCATCGCCTGGCTGGTGGCCCTGCTGCTGCTGCTCGCCGCCCTCACCCAGCCGGTGGAAAATCTCGGTTGCGTGGTGCTGCCCCTGAGCGCGCTGGCGCTGGTACTGCAAACCGTCTGGCCTGCCGCCCCCAACCTGCTGTCCCGCCTCAGCGCCGAGATGCAGGCCCACATCCTGCTCTCCATCCTGGCCTACAGCCTGCTGGCCCTGGCCGCCGTGCAGGCCATGCTGCTGGCCATCCAGGACCGTCACCTGCGCAACCGCCACCCCGGCGGCTTCATCCGCGCCCTGCCGCCGCTGGAAACCATGGAGCGCATGCTGTTCCACATGATCGGCCTGGGCTTTGTGCTGCTCAGCCTGTCCCTGCTGTCCGGTGTGCTGTATCTGGAAGACATGTTCGCCCAGCACCTGGTACACAAGACCGTGCTTTCGGTCATTGCCTGGCTGGTGTTCGCCGTCCTGCTGTGGGGGCGCTGGCGTTCGGGATGGCGTGGCCGCAAGGCCATCTTCTGGACCCTGGCCGGTTTTGTCCTGCTGATGACCGCCTACCTGGGCAGCAAGCTGGTCCTGGAACTGATCCTGCACCGCTAGCCGGCAGCCCCCGGCGCTCTGCAAGGGTTGACAACACCCCACGCAACCCTTTGTAATCAAAAAACTTTAATAACACAGGATTTATCCCTTCTTGATCGACGACATACCAACCGGCCTTTTGGTCGGCACCCTGCTGGTCCTCATCTTCCTCTCCGCCTTCTTCTCCGGCTCGGAAACCGGCCTGTTCAGCCTGAACCGCTACCGCCTGCGCCATCTGGTGAAAAAGGCCGGCCACCCCGGGGCACGCCGCGCCCATGACCTGCTGCAGCGCCCGGATCGTCTCATCGGGCTGATCCTGCTGGGCAACAACTTCGTCAACATCCTCGCCTCGTCCACCGCCACCCTGCTGGGACTGAAGCTGTTCGGCGAGGCGGGCATCGCCATCGCCACCGGCGTGCTCACCTTCGTGATCCTGATCTTTGCCGAGGTTGCCCCCAAGACGGTGGCCGCCCTGCATCCGGAACGCGTCGCCTTCGCCGTGGCCTTTGTGCTCAAACCCCTGCTCAGGGTGCTGTATCCGCTGGTATGGGCGGTCAATGCCATCGCCAACGGCCTGCTGCGCCTGTTCGGCATCTCCACCGCCGACGCCCCCAAGCTGCACCTGTCCAGTGACGAGCTGCGCACCGTGGTACACGAGGCGGGCAACATGATCCCGCAACGCCATCAGCAGATGCTGTTGTCCATCCTCGACCTGGAAAAGGTCACGGTGGAAGACATCATGATCCCGCGCAACGAGATCACCGGCATCGACCTGGAGGACGACTGGAACGACATCCTGCAGCAGATCAGCAGCAGCCAGCACACCCGCCTGCCGGTATACAAGGGCGGCATCGACAATGTGCTCGGCATCGTGCACCTGCGCAACGTGCTGGCCGTGCACAAGCATGGCGAGCTGACCCGCGACGCCTTCATGAAGGTGATCCGCGATCCCTACTTCATTCCGGAGGGCACCGCACTCAACACCCAGCTGCTCCATTTCCAGCAGCAGCGCCGCCGTATCGCCCTGGTGGTGGACGAGTACGGCGACATTCAGGGACTGGTCACGCTGGATGACATCCTCGAGGAGATCGTCGGCGAGTTCACCACCGATCCGGCGGCCCGCAGCAAGGACATCCATCCCCAGGAGGATGGTACCTACCTGGTGGAAGGCAGTGCCAATGTGCGCGACCTGAACCGGCTGATGCAGTGGAACCTGCCCACCGACGGGCCGAAGACACTGAACGGCATGATCATCGAGTATCTGGAGACCATCCCGGAGGCCGGCACCAGCCTGCTGCTTGCCGGCTATCCGCTGGAAATCGTGCAAACCACGGCGAATGCGGTAAAGACCGTACGCATCGATCCCAACTTCCGGGAAAAGACGCTCGCCGACTCAGCGGACCAAGGGTAGCAGAGGGCCGATGCATGGCGCTGGCGGGATGTACACTAACCATGCCGGCATGGCTATACTAGCCGGCAAGAACAATTTAGCGGAGTGGCCTGCGTGTCCAAACTGACCCTTTCGTTCAAGGGTAAACTGCTCAAGTACTTCCCGTTGCGCGAAGGCGAGACCGTCATTGGCAGCGATCCTGGTTGTACCGTGTTCGTCGACAGTCTGGCCATCCAGGCGCACCATGCCCGTCTGACCCTGCATGGCGACACGGCCATCCTGCGCGACCTCGATACCACCGACGGCACCTTCGTCAACGGCACGCGCATCAGCGGTGAACATACCCTCAAGAACGGCGATGACATCCGTGTCGGCAAGCACAACCTCAAGCTGACGCTGGAACCGGTCATGGAATCCGATGCGCCGGAAGAGATCGTGCTGGCGCCGGTACCGCTGGAAGAGGAGATGGCGGAAGAAGAAGCCGAACCGGCGGAAACCGATGCGCCGGAGCAGGAGAGCAGCCATGTCCGCCGTCATGCCTTCCTGCAGATCCTCAATGGCCAGAACATGGGCAAGACCATCAGCCTCAAGCGCAACCTGATGAATCTGGGCAAGCCGGGGGTGCAGTTGGCGGTAATCGCCCACCGCAACGACGGCTTCTTCCTCAGTCACCTGGAAGGTGCGCCGACGCGGGTCGGAGATCAGGCCATCGGTGACAAGGCCTGGCCACTGCACGACGGCGATGTCATCCAGATCGGCAACGTGCGCATGCTGTTTACCCTGCACTGATGAAAGAGAAACGCCACTTCCAGCGCATTCCCATGGACGGCCACGCCGCGCTGTTCTGTGGCGGCGACCGCTGGGACAGCCGGTTGCTCGACATTTCTCTCAAGGGCGCACTGATTGTCTGCCCCGCCGACTGGGAGGCGGATTCCGCCAGCAACTGCCAGCTGGAGCTGCAGCTGGACGGCGAGGTGGTGATCTGCATGGACGGTACCGTGGTGCACTGCGAAAACGGCCACCTCGGCTTCCGCTGCGATCACATCGAGCTCGACAGCATCACCCACCTGAAGCGCCTGGTGGAACTCAACCTGGGCGATGAAGCCCTGCTCGAACGCGAACTCACCGAACTGTCCCAGGGGCGCTAGCCTCAGAACTGCTGCAATGCCTCATCGAGGCGGCGCACACCGATAATCTCCAATCCCTCCACCGCCTGCTTCGGCTTGTTGGCTGCCGGCACCAGGGCGCGGGTGAAGCCGTGCTTGGCCGCTTCGCGCAGGCGGTCCTGGCCATTGGGCACCGGACGGATTTCCCCGGCCAGCCCCACCTCACCGAATACCACCAGCCCCTGCGGCAGGGGCCGACTGCGCAGGCTGGACAGCACGGCGAGCAGCGTGGCGAGATCGGCGCCGGTCTCGGTGACCCGCATGCCGCCCACCACATTGACGAATACATCCTGGTCATAGGTGGCGATACCGCCATGCCGGTGCAGCACGGCCAGCAGCATGGCCAGGCGGTTGTGCTCCAGGCCGACGGTGACGCGGCGCGGATTGGACAGGTGGCTCTCGTCCACCAGCGCCTGCACCTCCACCAGCAAGGGCCGGCTGCCCTCGATGGTGACCATGATGACGCTGCCCGCCACCTCCTCGTCGTGGCGCGACAGGAAGATGGCCGAGGGATTGGTCACCTCCTTCAGCCCCTTGTCGGTCATGGCGAACACGCCCAGCTCGTTCACCGCGCCGTAGCGGTTCTTGAACGCACGCACCACGCGGTAGCGGCTGCCGGAATCGCCCTCGAAATACAGCACCGTGTCCACCATGTGCTCCAGCACGCGCGGCCCGGCCAGCTGCCCCTCCTTGGTGACGTGGCCGACCAGGAACAGTGCCGTGCCGCTCTGCTTGGCGTAGCGCACCAGCTGCGCGGCGCTCTCGCGCACCTGGGCCACGGAACCGGGAGCCGACTGCAGCAGGTCGGTGTACACCGTCTGCACCGAGTCCACCACCAGCACCTGCGGCCGCTCCTGCTGCGCCGTGGCCAGGATATCCTCCACCCGCGTCTCGGTGAGCAGGCGCACGTGGCCGGCGTCGAGGCCGAGGCGCTGGGCGCGCATGCTTACCTGCTGCGGCGACTCCTCGCCGGTGACATACAGGGTGCGCTGGCCGGCGCCGAGGGTGGCCAGGGTCTGCAGCAGCAGGGTGGACTTGCCGATGCCGGGATCGCCGCCGAGCAGCACCACCGAGCCGGCCACCAGGCCGCCGCCCAGCACACGGTCGAATTCGCTGCTGCCGGTGGGCAGGCGCGCGGTCTCCTCCGGCGAGACTTCCTGCAGGCTCTGCACTGCCACGGTGCCGGCAGTACCGGCATAACCGGCATGGCGCACCTTGCGCTCCGCCGGCGGCGCCGCGATGGTTTCCACCAGGCTGTTCCAGGCGCCGCACTCGCCGCATTGCCCCGCCCACTTGGGGGCCTGGGCACCGCATTCGGTGCAGGTATAGACGGTCTTTCCTTTGGCCATGGCTGCTCCCCAACTACTCCTTGTCGTCGAAGTCCGGATAGTTGCGCCGCTCTTCCCTGCCTGCGGCACGCGACTGCCGCCGCGCGCGCAGCCCCCACAACAGTGCAAACACCAGCGCCGCCGGCAGCAGCACCAGCAACAGGATGGTGCCGGCCTTGCCCACCTCGACGGTGCAGGCGGAGAGCGGCAGTGACAACGGCAACAGGCTCATCAGAGTGGTCCTGGTCATGGCAGATACGGCCCCGCTTCGGCAGGAAACAGGGTCCGCAAGGCCAGGCGCGAACTGGCGTTCAACGGCAGATTGCCAAGGTCATGCCATGCCACCCAGCGTGCGGCACTGGCATCGTCGCCGGCCCGCGGCTCGCCGCCAAGATATTCCGCCGCCAGATCGACGATGACATAGTGATAGCGCAGCGCGTCCTGCTCATCGCGCTCGATGTGCTCGCAGGTGTAGACAGGGAGGGTGGCGCGGATCGTCACGCCGGTCTCCTCCAGAATTTCGCGCTCCGCCGCCTGCTGCAGGGTCTCGCCGAGACGCTGCCTGCCGCCGGGTATCGCCCACAGCCCGGCGCCGGGCGGGCGGCCGCGCTGCACCAGCAGCACCCTGCCCTGATGTACCACCACGGCACCGACGCCGACCTGCGGCCCGCCGCTCATTACGCGCCGTTCTCGACCGCGTCGACGCGCGGCATCACCCGGCACAGCAGCTCATAGGGGATGGTACCGGCGTGCTCGGCGATCTCCTCCACCGGCAGCCCTGCGCCCCACAGTACCACCGCGTCGCCCGGTCGGGCCTCGGATTGGCTACGCAGGTCGACGGTGAGCATGTCCATGGAAACGCGGCCGACGAGGGGGACGCGGCGGCCGTTGACCAGCACCGGCACGCCGTTGCCGACATGGCGCGGATAGCCGTCGCCATAGCCCGCGGCCACCACGCCCACCACCATGTCCTCGGGACAGACGAAGGCGCCGCCATAGCCGACCGCCTCGCCGCGCTTGAGATGATTCACGGCAATGAGTTCGGAACGCAGGGTCATCACCGGCCTGAGGTCGTGCTGCTCACCGCGCCCCCCCAGCAGGGGCGACACGCCGTACAGCATGATGCCGGGACGTACCCACTCGGCATGGGAGCCGGGCCAGCCCAGCAGGGCGGCGGAATTGGCGATGGAGCGCTCGCCGGGCAGGCCGGCGGTGTGCTGACGGAAGTCGGCCAGCTGGCGGGCGGTGAAATCGTCGTTGAGGTTGTCGGCATTGGCCAGGTGGGTCATGCAGCCGACCACGGCACTGACATTGTGGCAGGCCGCGAGTCGCTGCCAGGCCTGTTGCGCCTGCGCCAGAGGGAAACCCAGCCGGTGCATGCCGCTGTCCACCTTCAGCCAGACGGCGATGGGTTCGGACAGCACGGCCTGCTCCAGCAATTCCAGCTGGGCGGCATTGTGGATGGCGGGGATGAAACGGTGGCGGGCGATGGCCTCCAGCTCGTCGGCACCGAAGAAACCCTCCAGCAGCACGATGGGCTGCCGGATGCCGGCCTCGCGCAACTGCAGCGCCTCGGCCAGGCAGGCGACGCCGAAACCGTCGGCCTGATCCAGGGCCCGGGCCACGCGCAGCATGCCGTGGCCGTAGCCGTTGGCCTTGATCGCCGCCAGGATGCGGCTGGCGGGTGCGGCGGCGCGGGCGCGGGCCAGGTTGTGGCGCAGCGCCGCGAGATCGATGACGACCTGGGTGGCGCGCATCAGTACTCCTCGTACCCTCCGTGCGCGCAGTTCTCGAAACGGGTGTACTGGCCGAGGAAGGTCAGACGCACGGTGCCGATGGGACCGTTACGCTGCTTGCCGATGATGATCTCGGCTGTGCCCTTGTCCGGGCTGTCCGGGTTGTACACCTCGTCGCGATAGATGAAGACGATCAAGTCGGCGTCCTGCTCGATGGCGCCGGATTCACGCAGGTCGGACATCACCGGGCGCTTGTTGGGACGCTGCTCCAGCGAGCGGTTGAGCTGCGACAGGGCGATCACCGGACAGCTGAGCTCCTTGGCCAGCCCCTTGAGCGAGCGCGATATCTCGGAGATCTCGCCGGTGCGGTTCTCGCTGGTACCGGGCACCTGCATCAGCTGCAGATAGTCGATGACGATGAGGCCGAGACCGTGTTCCTGCTCGCGTGCCAGACGGCGGGCGCGGGCACGCACCTCGGTGGGGCTGAGCGCCGGGGTGTCGTCGATGAAGATCGGGGCCTCGGCCAGCAGGCTGACCGCCGAGGTCAGGCGCGGCCAGTCGTCCTCGTCCAGCTTGCCGGTGCGCACCTTCTTCTGATCGATGTGGCCGAGAGAAGACATCATGCGCATGGCCAGCTGTTCGCCGGGCATTTCCATGGAGAACACCGCCACCGGCTTCTGTTCCTTGATGGCGACATGCTCGACGATGTTCATGGCGAAGGTGGTCTTGCCCATGGAAGGGCGGCCGGCGACGATGACCAGGTCCGATTTCTGCAGGCCGGCGGTCATTTCATCGAAGTCGCTGTAGCCGGAGGCGACGCCGGTGATCGGGCTCTCCATGCTGAACAGCTGGTCGATCTTGTCCACCGCCTTGACCAGCAGATCCTTCATGCCGGCGAAGCCGACCCGCGTGCGCGCCCCCTGATCGGCAATCTGGTAGACCTTCTTCTCCGCCTCGTCCAGCAGCTCGTATACCGAACGTCCGTCCGGATTGAAGGCGGTGTCGGCGATATCGTTGGTGACGCGGATCAGCTGGCGCAGCACCGAGCGCTCGCGCACGATGCCGGCATAGGACTTGATGTTGGCGGCGCTGGGGGTGTTGCCGGCCAGGCTGCCGAGGTAAGCGATGCCGCCGGCGTCTTCGAGCTGGCCCTTCTTGTCGAGCCATTCGGCCAGGGTGACGACATCACAGGGGTCGCCCCTCTCCGCCAGCAGGCGGATGGCCTGGAAGATGAGACGGTGGTCGCGACGATAGAAGTCGTCCTCGCCCACCAGATCGGCCACCTTGTCCCAGGCGCTGTTGTCCAGCATCAGGCCGCCGAGCACGGCCTGCTCGGCCTCGATGGAATGGGGCGGAACCTTGAGCGCCGCGGTGGCGTCCTGCCCGTGGGAAATGGCGAGCTTCTGCATGGCGTTCGGTGTGCCGGCTGACCAGGGGGTTCCCAGAGTGCCCCAGGCGCAGGCCTGGAGGAAGGGCGCAAAATCCATGCCCGCCCCCTGAGCGGGGGCGGGCATGCATCATGGCTTAGGCAGCGACGACGACGACCTTGATGGCCTGGGTGACGTCGGTGTGCAGGTTCAGCTCGATCTCGTACTCGCCGGTCTGGCGGATCGGGCCTTCCGGCATGGCGATCTCCTGACGCTTCACCTCGACGCCGGCCTTGTTGACGGCCTCGGCGATGTCGGCGGTGCCGATGGAGCCGAACAGCTTGCCTTCGTCACCGGCGTTGTGGGCGATGGTGACCGCACCCAGCTCCGCCAGCTTGGCGGCACGGGCCTGGGCAGCGGCCAGGTTGGCGGCAGCCGCCTGCTCCAGCTCGGCACGGCGGGCCTCGAACTTCTCGATGTTTTCCTTGGTGGCCATCACGGCCATGCCGCGGGGCATCAGGTAGTTGCGGCCGTAGCCGGAACGCACCTTGACCTTCTCGCCCAGGGCGCCCAGATTGCGAACCTTTTCCAGCAGAATGACTTCCATCGTGTTTACCTCGACTTAAATTGCGCCCTGTTGTGCGGCGCCACTTCAAAATTGCTACTCGGATTGTCCACGCCCCACTCGGGTCCGGAAATCCATCCAGTTATCCACCATACCCGCCACCGCGAGGGTGAGCGCCAGTTGCGTCGTCACCATCGGCAGCAGCAGCAACACGTACATCGCCACCAGCCAGCCCACGTTGGCCCTGCTGCGCGCCACCAGGGCGTGTACCAGCGCAACCCCCTGCAGCAGGTGCAGCAGCAGCGCCAGTGGCAACAGGTCGATCAGCAACCCCAGCCCGGCCGGCTGCAGCCACGCCAGCGCCAGCAGCAACACGGTGAGGCCTCCCGACACACGCCCCAGCCGCAGGGCATGGAACTCGCTGCGGAAACCGCCCGGGTTGTACAGGACGGCCTGCCACCAGCGCGCCAGGAACAGGCTCAGGGCCACGCCCAGGGTCACCGCGGCGCCGATCATGCCGGTCATCAAACCGGCCATCTCGTCCAGTACCGGCAGCAACACCGCCTGCTGCTCGGCCGGGGCCTGCTCCACGATGCGGCGGAGGAACTCGCGCCACCAGCCGGCAGGGTCGTCCACGCCGACGTGGAAGCCAAGCACCACCATCGCACCGAACAGGGCCGCCAGCCACAGGCTGCGTGCCAGATCGGCCGTGCGGCGCAGGCTCCAGGCCGTCACCAGCAGCGGCAGCCACAGCGCCAGCAGAAAGGCCAGCGGCGCCATGGGGTTGCCCACCAGCAGTCCGCCCAGCACGGCGGTGGCGACAATCGAGCCCGCCACCACCTTGCCCGCCTCGGCCACGCCGAGACGCAGGGTTACCAAACCCACCGCCGCTGCACTGAGATAGCCCAGCGGCGGCAACAACAATCCCAACATGGCGGTGACGCTGGTCACCAGAATCGCCGCCATCGGCCCGCGCATGATGGTGTTCGCCAGGAACCTCATCGCGGCGTTCCGCAGGTTGGGGGCTTAGTCGTGAGAGTCGGTGTACGGCAGCAGCGCCAGATAACGGGCGCGCTTGATGGCCAGGGCCAGCTGACGCTGGTACTTGGCCTTGGTGCCGGTGATGCGGCTCGGCACAATCTTGCCGCTCTCGGTCACGTAGCCCTTCAGGGTGTTCAGATCCTTGTAGTCGATGTGCTTCACGCCTTCGGCGGTGAAGCGGCAGAACTTCTTACGGCGAAAGAAACGAGACATGTTCGATCTCCTGGTAGTGTCCGTGGCGCAGCCTTACTCGGCCGCGGCCTCTTCGGCGTCGGCTTCGTCATCAGCCATGTCGTCGCGGCTGCTGCGCTCGCGACGGTCGTCGCGCTCTTCGCGCGACTTGGCCAGCAGGGAGGCCTCGGTCACCGCCTCGTCCATGATCAGGATGAGGTTGCGGATCACGGCGTCGTTGAAGCGGAAGGCGGACTCCAGCTCCTTCATGGTCTCGGTCGGGCACTCGATGTTCATCAGAACATAGTGCGCCTTGTGCACCTTGTTGATGGGGTAGGCCAGCTGGCGGCGGCCCCAGTCTTCCAGGCGATGAATCTTGCCGCCGGCGGTTTCGATGGTCGAACGATAGCGTTCGATCATGGCAGGAACCTGCTCGCTCTGGTCCGGATGGACCAGAAACACGATTTCGTAGTGCTTCATTGTCACTCCTTACGGTTTGGACAGCCTTGGCATGGACTCCGCCGAGGCAAGGAGTAATACCGCCACAGCGGCGGTATTAAAGGCGCGGGATTATAAAGGGTCCCGAAGGCAGGGTCTAGGGCTGCAGGCCAGAAAAAACGCGGCCTGGCGGCTAACGGCTGCGCTGGCGCAGGGCCTCGAACAGGCAGATGCCGGTGGCCACGGAGACATTGAGGCTTTCCACGCTGCCCGTCATGGGGATGCGCACCAGCACGTCACAGTGTTCCCGGGTCAGGCGGCGCAGGCCGCTGCCCTCCGCCCCCATCACGATGCCGAGGGCACCGCGCAGGTCGGCGTCATACAGCGCGGTCTCGGTCTCCCCTGCCGCGCCCACCAGGAACACCCCGGCGTCCTTGAGCAGGCGCAGGGTGCGGGCCAGATTGGTCACCTGCACGAAGGGCACGGTCTCGGCAGCGCCGCTGGCCACCTTGCGCGCCACCGGGGTCAGGCCGCAGGCCTTGTCACGCGGGGCGATGACCGCATGCACCCCGGCGGCATCGGCACTGCGCAGGCAGGCGCCGAGGTTGTGCGGGTCGGTGACGCCGTCGAGGATGAGCAGGAAAGGCGGCACCTCCAGCTCGGTGAGCAGCTGATCGAGAAAGGCCTCGCTGCGTGCCTCGGCCTGGCGCACCCGCGCCGCGGCACCCTGGTGGCGGTCGCCGCCGGTCAGCCTGTCCAGCTCCTGGCGCTTGACCCAGTGCGGCCGCAGCCCCGCGGCTTCGGCGGCGGCGGCCAGGACCTGCAGGCGCTGATCACGCCGGCCCGAGTCCAGCCACAGCTCGACCACGCTGTCGGGATGCCGCAATACGGCCTCAACGCTGTGCAGGCCGAATACCAGTTCTGTTGCTGCCATGGTTCCAAAACCCGGTCAGGAAACGTTTAACGACATGTCGCGCGTCTAATCGCGGATACGATCCGCTCCTACAACCGCCGTAGGAGCGGATCGTATCCGCGATACAACGCCAACCGAAGGAAATGACCCCGGCGCTACTCCGCCGCCGGCGCCCGCTTCTTGCCACGGCGGCGGCGGCGCTTCTTGGACTTGGATGGCGCCCCGCCCTCCTGCCCCCCCTGCGGCGGCTGAGACTGGGGCTGCGCCTGTACCTGGGCCTGGGGTTGCTGCTCCTGCGGCTGCGGCTGGCGGGACTTGTTGCGGGAACGGGAGCGGCCCTTCTTGCCCGCCGGTCTGCCCTCGGCCTGGGGCTGGCCCTTGGGTGCGGCCGGCTGCTCGCCCTCCTCCAGCACCAGCTCGAAGTCGATCTTGCGCTCGTCCAGGTCGACGCGTACCACGCGCACACGCAGCTTGTCGCCGAGGCGATAGATACGCCTGGTGCGCTCGCCCACCAGGCGGTGATGCGCCGGGTCGAAGTGGTAGTAGTCGTTCTGCAGGCCGGTGACGTGCACCAGGCCCTCGACGTAGATGTCGGCCAGTTCGATGAACAGGCCGAAGCCGGTGACGCTGGTGATGATGCCGTCGTAGGCCTCGCCCACCTTGTCCAGCATGTACTCGCACTTGAGCCAGTCCACCACGTCGCGGGTGGCCTCGTCGGCGCGGCGCTCGGTCATGGAACAGCTTTCGCCCAGCAGCATCATGTCGTCATGGCTGTAGCGGAACGCCGCCGGGCGCTTGCCGGACAGCACGTGGCGGATGGCGCGGTGCACCAGCAGGTCCGGATAGCGGCGGATGGGCGAGGTGAAGTGGGTGTAGGCCTCGTAGGCCAGGCCGAAGTGGCCCAGGTTGTCCGGCGAATACACCGCCTGGGCCATGCTGCGCAGCAGCACGGTCTGGATCAGGTGGGCATCGGGACGGCCGGCGATCTGCCTGAGCAGTTCGGAATAGTGCCGTGCCTCGGGCCGCTCGCCGCCGCCCATGGACAGGCCCAACTCGCGCAGGAACTCGCGCAGGTTGGTGAGCTTCTCCTCGGTGGGTGTGGCGTGCACGCGGTAGACGATGGGCACCTTGGCCTTGGCCAGGAAGTCGGCGGTGGCCACGTTGGCCAGCAGCATGCACTCCTCGATCAGGCGGTGGGCATCGTTGCGCACCACCGGCACCACGCTCTCGATCTTCTTGCCTTCGCCGAACACGATGCGCGTCTCGGTGGTCTCGAAGTCGATGGCGCCGCGCCGCTCGCGCTGCGCCAGCAGCACGCGGAACAGGGCGTACAGGTGCTCCAGATGGTCGACCAGGTCGCCGTACTGGGCGCGCAGCGCCTCGTCGCGGTCCACCAGCATCGCCGCCACCTTGGTGTAGGTGAGGCGCGCCGCCGAGCGCATCACGGCGGGATAGAACTTGTAGTTGCCCAGCACGCCGGTGGCGCTCACCTCCATGTCGCACACCATGCACAGGCGATCGACGTTGGGATTGAGCGAGCACAGTCCGTTGGACAGCTGTTCCGGCAGCATCGGAATGACGCGGCCGGGGAAATACACCGAGTTGCCGCGCACGCGCGCCTCGGCATCCAGCGGGCTGCCCGGCTGCACGTAATGGGACACGTCGGCGATGGCGACGACCAGGCGCCAGCCCTTGCCGCGCGGCTCGGCATACACCGCATCGTCGAAGTCCATGGAATCGTCGCCGTCGATGGTGACCAGCGGGATGTTGCGCAGATCGACGCGGCCCTGCTTGGCCTCTTCCGGCACCACCGGCGGCAGCTTGGCCGCCTCGTCCTCCACCAGCAGTGACCACTCCTGCGGCAGCTGGTAGGCGCGGATGGCGACATCGATCTCCATGCCGGGCGCCATGTGGTCGCCGAGGATTTCGATGACGCGGCCGATGGCCTGACGGTAACGGGTGGGCTGTTCCAGGATCTGGGCGGTGACGAGCTGGCCGGCGCGCGCGCCGTAGGCCTGCTCCGCCGGGATGAGGATTTCGTGCACGATGCGCTTGTTGTCGGCGATGACGAAACCGACGCCACCCTCGACGCGGTAGCGTCCCACCACGCGGTCGGTGTTGCGCTCCAGCACCTCCACCACGGCGCCCTCGCGGCGGCCGCGGCGATCGAGGCCGGATACACGCGCTACCACGCGATCACCGTGGAACACCGCCTGCATCTCGCGCGCGGTGAGGAACAGGTCGGAACTGCCGTCATCCGGCACCAGGAAACCGAAGCCGTCGGGATGGCCGATGACGCGGCCGGGGATCAGGTCCATCTTGCTGACGAGGCCGTAACCGCCGCGGCGGTTGCGCATCAGCTGGCCGTCGCGCTCCATGGCGCGCAGGCGGCGGGCGAGCGCATCGAGCTGCACCGGATCGTGCAGGGCGAGGGCCTGGGCAATCTGTTCGTGGTCGAGGGGAACCCCCTGATCCTCCAGCAACTGCATGATGAATTCACGGCTGGGGATGGGGTTTTCGTACTTCTGCGCTTCGCGCTCCTGGAAGGGATCCTGCTTGCTTCTGCGTTTTGACATGTGTTCGCGTATGTATTCCTGGGTATATAGGGCGGCAATTGTAGCCGTTCCGCCCCCCCAAAGGCAGAAATTCTTCCCATTAGGGGTAACATGCCGCCATGAGCCCCCCCCCCGACACCCCGAATCGCGACATCTACACCGTTTCGCGCCTGAACGCCGAGGCGCGCGCCGTGCTGGAAGGCAGCTTCCCCCTGCTGTGGGTGGAGGGTGAAATCTCCAACCTCGCCCGCCCCGCCT
>JBFLWM010000015.1:0-137500 GCA_040755915.1 Pseudomonadota bacterium
CGCCAAACGCGGCCAAAAGGCCGCAGGGATGAGCAAATACCGGCCTTGCCGGTGCGATTCGGCGCGTGATGACTCGCTGGGAGCGACGATTTTCTCATGGTTGGTTACTTATTCAGAGCATCCTTAATATGGAATGTTATTGGCGCAGCCCTGATTGGCGCACTCCTATTAGCGCCAATTTATTACGCATATCTTTTATTCAGAAAATCGCCAAAACTAACAAAAAACATTGATGATTACTCCCTCGCTGACTTTGAGCAGGGAATGCTCGATACCGCAATGCGAGAAGCACCCGAACTCGCACGAACTCATCAAAAGAACCTTGAGAAAGGTTTGCGACTTACAAAGTCTGGTCAGTTTGATAAGAGATCAAATAATGGCAAGGATGCAGCATTAACAAAGGCCAGACTGGATGAAAAACTTGAAGCAGTTGAATATCTGACTCACCTTCCATTAGAACGATTATCTAGTGCACTAGCTGGGAGAAAAGTGAAAATCTCCGCTGGCGCTTCGCTGATCTCAGTATTGATTTCTTTTCTTGTGCTCAAAACGGTTATAGCAACCCCAGACGCGAGTTCTAGTCTTTTCGGTACGTACTTGATGTCGACTGCGATTTCTATCGGTTTTTTCGCTGGTTCATGGATACTCGCATCAGTTTGGTATTTTTTTTCTTTTCGGACAGTGAAGCTTCAACTCATAGCACGTATGTTGGGCTGACGCAGGAAGCCCAACAGTGCGGGCACGGCGGCTGTTCTGTTGGGCTTCGTACCTCAGCCCAACCTACATTCGGGTTCTTTGTGCGTGCGCGATGCCGCAGGCGAGCCGGGTTGAAACCCCGTCTGCCGCGCCGAGCATCGCAGCCCGAATCGGGACAAGCCCGCAGGGGAGCCGCCAGGGATGGCGGGGCCTCGCCTTCGCGTCAGGAGGACGCGTAGGCGAGCGCCGATTCGGGCGAGAAGCACAGGGGACCGCGATAGCGGCGCGGGAGTCGGGCCGACTTTCTTTGGTTACTTTCTTTGGCGGGACAAAGAAAGTGACCCGCGCCCGGGGCGGCTCCCCGCATGAAAATCAGCGCGCGCAGCGCACCACACCCGTAGGTGTTACCTATCTCCCTGGACTAAACGTCTGGTGGGTGTGTCACCTACAACTGCTGTTCGCCGAGGGGACTCGGCTCCTACAGGCGAGGGACAGCTCAGTGACTCGCATCCCCATGCGACGCCGCACCGATCTTGTCCATCACCGCAAACAACACCCCCGAGATCACCAGCACCACATGGATCACCACCTTCCACGCCAGCGCCTTGTCCTGCTCGGTCCAGCCCCAGGCCGCGGTCTCGGCGCCGGCGCCGCCGGAGCCGATGTGCACGAAGGCCTTGAGCAGTTCGATGGCCGAGATGGCGACGATGGAGGCGATCACCTTGGCCTTGAGGCCGGAGAAGTCGACCTTGCCCATCCAGTCGGGGCGATCCTCATGGCCGGCGGTGTTGATCTTGGAGACGAAGTTCTCGTAGCCGCTGAACACGATGATCAGCAGCAGGTTGGCCACCAGCGACATGTCCACCAGGGTGAGCAGGGCGAGGATGAAGTCGGCTTCCTTGTACTCCAGCACATGGGGCAGCAGGTGGAAGAATTCCTGGCCGAACTTCACCAGCAGCATGCCGATGCCGGCCACCAGGCCGAGATAGAACGGCGCCAGCAGCCAGCGGCTGTTGAATACCAGCACTTCGATACCATGCTCCAGTCGCTTCACGTCCAGGGTCTCCGCGTTATCGGTTCACTGGGCGCGAATTGTGGGCGAACCGCCTGAAATTGCAAGAGGCGACCGCTCAGAACGACTCTTCCTCGATCTCCAGCAGCGCCAGGCTGATGTGCTTGCCCAGCTCGTCGTCGAAGCCGGGCCAGTCGGCAAAGCGCGCCAGGTCGGCGGCCACCCGCGGCTTCATCTCGAAATCGGCCAGCCCCTCGTCGTAGTACTTCTTCACCGCCGCCTTGAGTTCGGCCAGGTAGTCGCGGTAGGCACGCACCAGCGCCCAGTCGCCGGTCTTGCCATGGCCGGGCACCAGCACGCGCGCCTGCAGCTTCATCGCCGCCTCCAGGGTGGCGATGTTGCCGGCGAACCTGCCGTCGTCCATGCGGATGATGCGGCGGTTGGTGGCGTTGTCGGCGAGGAACAGCACGTCCTCCTGCGGCACCTCGATCATCAGATCGGAGTTGGAGTGGGCGATGCCGAAGTGGCGGAAGCGGAAGGTGATGCCGCCCACCTCGACCTGGTCGCCGTCCTGCACCGCGGTATTGGGGCCGACCACGCGGGTGCCGCGGGTGGCGCCCGCCGTAAGCTGCTCCATGTTGGCCACCCAGCTGTCGCCCACACCGGCCTCGATGCCGGCGATCATGTTGGGATGGCCGTAGATGGCGACGGCCGGGTCGGCCTCGCGGAAGGCCTGGTTGCCGAGCCAGTGGTCGCCGTGGACGTGGGTATTGAGCACGGCGACGATCTTCTGCTGACTGAGCTTGCGGATCTGGCGCAGCACCATTTCGCCGGTCTGCACCGAGGAACCCGGATCGATCACCACCACGCCGGCGGCGGTGAGCACGAAGGCGGGGTTGTTCATGAAGCCCTGGTTCTCCGCCGTGGGGTAGCCCACCGGGCCGTGGATGACGTAGGTGCGCGGCGCCACCTGTTCCGCCGCATAGTCGGGCACGGCGGGGCCGCGTTCGGCGGCAATGACGCTGGAGCAGAACAGCAGGGCGGCCAGGGCGGAAATGTGTTTCATCGGGCTCCTCGTGAAATCATCGGGGTGCCGGCGCGGTGGCGGGCACGGGATCGGCGGCATATCCTTGGGGCTGGGCCCGTCGCAAGGATGTTACCGATAAGATGCGCTGCCGCCGGCTTTATTCCCTGCTGTTCCTGCTGTTGCTGGCGCCGGCCTGGGCCGCGCCGCAGGGCCTGCGCCTGGATATCGACGGGGCCATCGGCCCGGCCACGGTGGACTACGTGCAGCGCGCCCTGCAACGCGCCAGCGCGGAGCGTGCCGAGCTGGTGCTGCTGCGGCTGGATACGCCGGGCGGGCTGGACTCGGCCATGCGCGACATCATCAAGGACATCCTCGCCTCCCCGGTGCCGGTAGTCACCTATGTGCATCCCCGGGGCGCCCGCGCCGCCAGCGCCGGCACCTATCTGCTCTATGCCAGCCACGTGGCGGCGATGACGCCGGCCACCAACCTCGGCGCGGCGACGCCGGTGTCCATCGCCCCGGCCGGCATGACGCCGCCCGCCGCGCCGGGCGCAGACGGCGAGAAGGACGAAAAGGCCCCGGCCGGCAGTGCCATGGAGCGCAAGGTGGTGAATGACGCGGTGGCCTATATCCGCGGCCTCGCCTCGCTGCGCGGCCGCAACGCCGACTGGGCCGAGCAGGCGGTGCGCGAGGCCGCCAGCCTGGAGGCGCAGGAGGCGCTCAGGCTCCGGGTGATCGACATCCTCGCCGCCGACGTGGACGACCTGCTGCGGCAGCTGCACGGCCGCACGGTGCAACTGCCGGACGGCGCGCGCGCGCTGAACACCGACGGCCTGGTGCTGGAAACCGTGGCGCCGGACTGGCGCAACCGGCTGCTCGCCGCCATCACCGATCCCAACATCGCCTACATCCTGATGCTCATCGGCATCTACGGCCTGATCTTCGAATTCGCCAATCCCGGCTCCATCGTTCCCGGCGTGGTCGGCGCCATCTGCCTGCTCGTCGCCCTGTTCGCCTTCCAGGTGCTGCCGGTGAACTACGCGGGGCTGGCCTTGATCCTGCTCGGCGTCGCCCTCATGGTGGCAGAGGCCTTCGTGCCCAGTTTCGGCGCCCTCGGCCTCGGCGGCGTGGCGGCCTTCGTCATCGGCTCGATCATGCTGTTCGACAGCGACATCCCCGGTCTCGCCGTCGCGCGCCCGCTCATCGGCGCCTTCGCCCTGCTCTCCGCCGGCCTGTTCGTGCTGGTGGTCGGCATGGCGCTCAAGGCACGGCACCGGCCGGTGGTGAGCGGCGCCGAGGAGATGCTCGGCGCTGCGGGCGAGGTGATCGACGCCGGCGGCCGGGTGCGCGTGCACAGCGAGCTGTGGCAGGCGCAGAGCGACGTGCCGCTGCATGCCGGCGACAAGGTGCGCGTCACCGGGCGCGACGGGCTCACCCTGCGGGTGGTGCCGGAACGAAAAGCAACGGAGGATTGAACCATGATCGGCTACTTCAGTTATCTGCTGTTCGGCTTCATCGCCATCCTGCTGCTGTCGGCGATCCGCATCCTGCGCGAATACGAGCGCGGCGTGGTGTTCATGCTGGGCCGCTTCTGGAAGGTGAAGGGGCCGGGCCTGATCATCGTCATCCCGGTGATCCAGACCATGGAGCGCGTCGACCTGCGCACCATCGTGATGGACGTGCCGAGCCAGGATGTGATCTCGCGCGACAACGTCTCGGTCAAGGTCAACGCAGTGATCTACTTCCGCGTCATGGACCCGGAGAAGGCCATCATCCAGGTGGAGAACTTCTATGAGGCCACCTCGCAGCTGGCGCAGACCACGCTGCGTTCGGTGCTGGGCCAGCACGAGCTGGACGACATGCTGGCCGAGCGCGACAAGCTCAATGCCGACATCCAGCGCATCCTCGATCAGCAGACCGACGCCTGGGGCATCAAGGTGGCCAACGTGGAGATCAAGCACGTCGACATCGACGAGAGCATGATCCGCGCCATCGCCAAGCAGGCCGAGGCCGAACGCCTGCGCCGCGCCAAGGTGATCCTGGCCGAGGGCGAGGAACAGGCCGCCGAGAAACTGCGCCAGGCCGGCGCCATCCTCGCCACCCAGCCCGAGTCGCTGCAACTGCGCTACCTGCAGACCCTGAACGAAATCGGTGCCGACAAGAACAGCACCATCGTGTTCCCGCTGCCCATGGACCTCATCGAGCCGCTGCTGAAGAAATTGAAGTGACAAGCAGGATTGTTTGCCTCTTCTTGTCACTTGCAACTGGTTTTAATAATGGACGAAACCGAATTCAAAGCCACCTACCGCAACTACAACGACAGCCCCTGCGTCTTCGCCAAGGCGCTGCTGTCGCGCTGCGCCGGCTGTTCGCGCGCGCAGAAGGTAAACATCGCCGAGCGCGAGGCCATGGCGTGCACGTCCGAGGCCGCCCGCCGGCAATGCCTGGAACTGCTGCCGCTGCTGCGCAGCAAGGCGCTGTTCTCACTCAAGCTGACCCACGTGGAAGGCCCGCTGCCGCACGGCAAGGAGATGAAGGTGCAGTGCGGTGGCCTGCTCGGCCTGCGCACGGCACAGGAGCCGTCCGCCGAAGGGCCGGTCACCGATGTCTACAGCCTGGTCACCGCCGCCGCCGCGGACTTCGGCGGGCTGGCGGCATTGCCCTACAGCGAGATCGTCAAGAGCGTGGTCGGTTATGTGCCGCGCAAGCGCGGCCGCAGCGCCTGAATCTGCCCGCCAGTTGATCGCCGACAAAGCATGCCGGTGCGTACCCGGCCATACTTGGGACTCCCCTCTACCGGAGTTGCGATCATGAAACCGACCGTTCCCTTCCTCCTCCTGCTGTGCATCGCCTTCCCTGCCGCCGCGCAGCAACCGCTGCCACCGCTGCCGCCCATGCCCACCTTCGCCGAGTTCGATGCCGACGGCGACGGCGCCGTCACCGAGCAGGAGTTCGTCGATGCGCGCAACAAGCGCATCGCCGCACGCGCCGGCGAAGGACGGCCGATGCGCGGTCTGGCGCAGGCGGAGGAATTCAAGGATATCGACAGCAACGGCGACGGCCGTCTCAGCCGTGAGGAGTTCGAGGCGCACCAGAACCGCCACCGGCCGCAGCGGCCCGGCGGCTATCCGCGCTGACCTGCTTCAGCCGTGCTCCAGCCAGCGGATCAGCGCCTCCCACTGGCGCTGGTCCTGGTTCACGCCGGCACGCTTGAGGTCGTGGATGCCGACGCCCAGTTCGGCGGCACGCACGTAGTTCTGCGTGTCGCGCAGGCGGGCGACGAAGGGGATGTTGAGGGAGTTGAGGAATTTTTCCAGCGACTGGTAGACCTTGGTGTTCTCGCGCACGCGGTTCGCCACCACGCCGACGCGGATGTTGCGCGCCCGCACCTTGGCCACCAGCAGCAGGTCCTGGATGAAGCGCGAGGCGGCATGGATGTCGATGGGCGACGGCAGCACCGGGATCAGGATGGCGTCGATCTCGCGCATCAGTTCGATGAGCTGATGGCCCTGCACGCCGGCCGGGGCATCGAGCACCACGCGCTCGGCGCCGTCGGGGATGCGCATCAGGAAGGAACGGGTGACGCCGGACACCACCGGGCGGTGGGCGGAGACGCCGTGGATCGGCTTGGCCTCGTTGCTGCGCAGCGACAGCCACTGCATGGA
Organism: Pseudomonadota bacterium; assembly: GCA_040755915.1. GTDB lineage: Bacteria > Pseudomonadota > Gammaproteobacteria > Thiohalomonadales > Thiohalomonadaceae > Sulfurivermis. The sequence goes on from JBFLWM010000015.1 coordinate 6,401, forward strand.
GGAGCCCTGCGGGTCGTGATCGATGAGTACCGTGCCGCGGCCCTGGCGGGCGTAGTAGCTGGCGAGGTTGGTGGCGATGGTGGTCTTGCCGCAGCCGCCCTTGGCATTGATCACCAGGAATTGGCGCACCGACGAATGCAGACCGCCCGCCCGCCCCAGGGGCTGGGTGGCGCCACGCAGTGCAGTCGGCATGCCCTGTTCCATAATCCGCGATACTCTGTCCATAGTTACGAGCCACACCTAAACCATTACGACAACTTATGGCTGTAACTTTAACATATTCCTTGATTTTTTCTCCAAGGATAATTCTACCCCGAAGCGCCGGGCCGGCGCCGAGATGCGGCTCACAGGCCGCCCGCCTCCCGCTCAGCGCTCGATGACGTACTGCAGGTCGGCGCCGCTCTGCTCGGCCCCCTGTTCCATCTTCAGGCTCCAGTGGGTGGAGAGCTGGTAGCGCAGGCGCAAGCGGTTGGCGGTCTCCCACAGCCCCACGGCATATTGAAGGTATAGCCGCGGACTCAGATACTTGCCCAGCACCACGGACGCCTCGTCGCTGGTCGCCCCCTGCTCCAGGGTGACCTCGTCCAGGCCGAACTGCAGGGCGATGCCGCGGGCGGCACGCTCGCCGCCGAGGGCGAAGGCGGCACGGTACAGGGCATCGGCCTCGGTGCGCGAGGTGGCGGTGAGCGGGCGCCCCAGCACCAGCCACGCCAGGGTCTCGCTCTCCTCCAGCACCGGCTCCGAGAACAGACGCAGGCGCGGGTCCTTCAGCCGCCCGCTTACCTCAACGCCCACCACCTGGGTCTGCTCCGGCAGCGGGCGCACCGCGCGCACGTCCAGCCCCGGATTGTCCGGCGGGCTGTCCACGAACAGCAGACGGCCGCGCTCCACCACCAGATTCTGGCCATAGGCCTCGTAGCGGCCGTCATGGACGTTGAGCTCGCCCTGGGCTCGGGTCAGCCCCGGCGTCTCGCCGCGCAGGCTGACCGCACCGGCGAGACGGCCGGAAAAACCGTAGCCCTCCAGGCGCACGCGCTCGCCGGCCACCAGGCGCAGGTCCAGGGCCAGGCGCCAGCGGCGCAGCGCCGCCTCCTCTTCGACGGCATCCACGATCACCTCGTCCGGCGACACATCCACCGCCGTGGGCAGGCGCGGCAGGTTGATGTCGGCCTGCGGCACCTCCAGCCGGCCTGCTACGCTGATCTGCCCCGCAACGCCGCGCTGCCCGGTACCGCCGGCCTCCAGCACCACCTTCAGGTCCGGCGACACCAGGGCGCGCCCCTGCACCAGGCGCACCAGCTCGAATCGCTCGCCCTTGAGGCCCAGCTCCACGCGCCAGCGGTCCAGGCGGTCGGCCACCAGCAGCCCGTCCACCGTCAGCTGCCCCGGCCCGGAACGGGCGCTGCCGTGCAGGGTCAGGCTGCGGCCGTCACTGGAACGTCCCTCCAGGTGAATGTTGGTCAGGCGGGTACCGGCGGCGGGCAACAGCACGCTGCCGTCGCGCAGCCCCAGCTCGCCGCGCAGCGCCGGGTCGCCCAGGGTCCCCGCCAGCTGCAGATGCACCTGCAAGCGGCCGGCCGGACGCAGCAGGTTGGGTTCCAGATAGGTCAGCCAGTCGAGCCGCTCGGCCGCCAGGTCGAGGCGGCCGCGCAGCGGCTGGGCCTCGCGCAGCGGCTGGCCGGGCAGCCAGCCGGGCAGGCTCAGATGCAGCTCGCCGCCACCGTCCGCCGCCATCGCCTGCAAACGGGCGCCGAGCCCCGCCGCGTCGCCGTCCACGTCCAGTTGCAGGGTGGAAAGCGCGGTTTCCACCGCGCCCTCCGGCAGGCGGTAGAGCAGGCGGGCCTCCGCCGTGCCCAGGCGGCCGATCAGCTGCCGCACCTCGCCGGCGCTCCCCGTCACCACCACCGCCCCGCCAACCCGGCCGCTCACCGCCAGGTCGCTGCGCGGCAGCCAGGGCTCCAGCAGGGCCAGCGGCACCTCGGCCAGCGCCCCGCTGGCCTGCCATTCACCGGCCGCACTCTCGCCACCGACACACACCTCACCCCGGCCCTTCCAGCACCAGGGCTGCAAATGGCCGCTCCCGCCCCCCCAGCTCAGGGTCGCCGGCGCCGCCTGCCACTCTCCCAGCTGCGCCGAGGTCAGACGGCCGCGCTGCAGCTCACCCTCCCAGCGCCGCTCCGCCCAGCGGCCGCGCGCCACCACCTCCAGCGTATTGCCCGCCCCCAGCAGGGACAGGTCGATGTCATGCTGCGCGGCGCTGCCCCGGGCCTGCAACCGGGCGGCCTCCAGTTGCCGGCCGCCGTACGCCAGCCCGGCCAGCTGCGTCTCCAGCCGCCAGGGATGGACACCGGCCAGATCGATATCCGCCTGCATAGCGGCTGAGGCCAGGGCGGTCCCGGCCCAGACGAGCTCGGTCCCCTTGCCTTCCAGGCGCAGGCGCGGCGTCTGCTCCGCCCCCTCCACCCGCCCGCTCAGGGTGATCCGGCCAGCCGCCTGCGGCCACAACCTCGCCAGGTCCGCTGCCTCCAGCTGCCAGCGCAGATCCCAGGCCTTGCCGGCCCCGCCGCGGGCGCTGAAACGGGCACCACCGCCACGCAGCTCCAGCCGCGCCACATTCAGCTGGGGCCCATCACGCAAGTGACCGCTCACATCCGCCTCGCCGGTCAGTGTGGCCGACCAGCGCGCATCCAGCTGGCCGGGGTCGACCCCGTCGGCCCGCAGGCGGCTGCGCCACGCCAGACCGTTGCGCCAGCCCAGCGTGGCCTCGCCGCGCCAGTCGCCCGCCAGCCACTGCCCGGCCAGGGATGAAAACTTCACCCCGGCGAGATCACCGGCGAAGTCAGTGCTCACACTGGCGGGCGGCATGCCTGCCGCCACCGCCTCCAGACTGAGCCTGCCGCGATAGTCGCCGGGCAGGCCGGCCGCCTCCAGCCGGCCGCTGCTGCGCCAGCCGGACAGGCGCGGGTGAACGAGCCCCTCCCACTGCGCCGTCACCTCGGCCGCCGCCGCGCCGCCGGGCCAGGCCCCCTGCAACCGCACCTCGCCCCCGCCGTCCAGCGGCCGCAGCACCAGCCGCTCCAGCTGCAACCCCGCGACCCCGTAACCGGCCGCGCCGTTGAAGGCCCAGCGCCCGGCCTGCGCCTGTGCCGCCGTGCCCTCCAGCACCACGGCCAACCCGCCGCCGCTGCCCGTCACCTGTCCCTGGCCACCCAGGCTCATGGCCGGCCAACCGGTGTGCAGGCGGGACGGGTCGACGGGCGGCAACTCGAACTGCGCCTGCCAGCGCAGGGGCGCCTCCTGCCAGGCCAGGGTGGCGCTGGCGCTGAAGGCGGCGGGAGTCTCCAGTTGCAGCGTGAGGTGCGGCTCCCGGAAGGTGCCGTCGATACGGCCTGTCCCCTTCACGGCCACGGCAGCACCGGGCTCCAGCCCCAGCCGTTCCGGCGCCAGCGCAAGCGCCCACTGCGCCTTCAGGTCCGACGCCCGGCCGGCGCCGGTGGCGAGCCTGCCGTCGAGGGACAGCTCACCCCAGGGGCCGCGCAGCTGCAACGGCGCCAGCCGCAGCCGCGTGCCGCGCCAGCTGGCGGTGAGATGCAGCTCATCGGCCTGCAGCGGCAGGGCCTGCGGCCGCCGCAGGGTCAACTCGCGCAGCCGCGCGTTCTCCACCGACAGGGCCAGCGGCAGGACCACGGACTGCGGCGCAGACGGCGCCCCGTCCACCGGCATCACCTCCACGCGCACGCCCTGTGCCGTGACGTCCTGCAGGGCCAGGCGCCCCGCCAGCAGCCAGACCGGCTGCCAGTCCAGCGCCAGCGTATCGACCTCCAGGCGCACGCCGTTGCGTTCCAGCCGCAGCCCCGCCACCTGCACCGGTCCGAGCAGGCGCCCGCTCACCCGCTCCGCCGTCAGCCGTCCCTCCAGCGCCGCCGCCGCCCGGCCCCAGGCCCAGGCCAGGCCGGCCTCGCTGGCCAGCAGCCACCAGGCCGCGGCGATCAGCAGGGGCAGCAGGACCAGCGTGCCCCGGCGCAACCACCTGAGCAGCCGCTTCACAGGTCCGGCCCCACGGTCAGGTGCAGCCGCCAGTCTGTCGTCCCCCCGCCGACCGGGGTGGCCACGTCCAGGCGCAGGGCGCCGAAGGGCAGGCGCCAGCGCAGACCGGCGCCGGCGCCGCGCTTCAGTGCGTAGTCATCATCGTCGAAGGCATTGCCGGCGTCGTAGAACAGGGCCGCGCCGAAGATCGGGCCGAAGTAGTACTCGTACTCGCCGGACAGCACCAGCAGGTGGCGGCCGCCCACCACCTCGCCGTCGGCGTTGACCGGGCCGAGGGATTTGTAGGCATAGCCACGGATGGAGTTGTCGCCGCCGGCGAAGAAACGCAGCGAGGCGGGGATGCGCTCGAAGTCCGGGGTCTGGCTGGCGCCGAGGTCGGCACGGGTGATGAAGCGCCCGCCGGCCAGGGGCAGCACCGCCTTGGCGCGCAGGATGCCCTGCAGCAGGCTGGCGTCGGAGCCCAGGGTTTCGCTGGCGCCGCGCAGCTCGGCGCCAAGGCGCCAGCCTTCGCGCGGGAACAGGCGGTCGTCGGCCTCCACCCGCAGCAGGTTGAGGCTGGGCAGCACCAGGGTGGTGGTGTCCTGCTGGTCGGCCACGCTGTAGCGTTCGTTCTGCACGGTCAGGGCATAGGTGCGCTGCCAGCGCCCCAGTTGCATGGTCAGGCCGGTGCCGACGGTGAGGGTCTCGCGGTGACTGGTATCGAGAACCTCCTCCTCCCAGCCGCCGCTGAAGGAGAGAAAGTCGGTATTGGGATTGCGCTGCAGGGGGATGCGGTACACGCCGCGCACGCCGGTCTGGATCTGCGACACCGTGGCCTCGGCAGTGAAGCGGTGGCCGGCGCTGTTGACGCGCCGCCGCTCCAGACCAAGGCTGAGGCGCGGCCCGGTATCGGTGCCGTAACCGAGGCCGAAGGTGTAGCGGGTGGGCGGTTTGAGGCGCAGGCGCACCTCCACCGGCACGCGGCCCGCCACGGCGGTTTCCGGCCCGGCACGCACCTCGATGAACTCGAAATAGTCGCTGTCGGCCAGGGCGCGCTGCAGCTCGAACAGGCGTTCCGCCTCGAAGGGCTGGCCGGGACGGAAGGTGAGATAGCGGCGCAGCAGCTCGTCGTTCAGCGCCACCGTATCGAAGCTGACCGGACCAAAGTCGTAGCGCGGTCCGCTCACCAGATGCAGCACCACCCGCGCGCTGTCGTCCGCCAGCCGCACCTCCAGCGCCTGCTGCACAAGCTGCGCCTCGAAGTAGCCGCGATCGCGCGCCAGTTGCAGCAGGTCGCGCTTGGCGCGCTCGTACAGCGCATGCTGCAACACATCACCCTCGCGCAGCGGAAAGGCCGCCTGCCAGGTCTGGAAGGCCGGGTCTGCCGCCGCCTCACCCGCCACCTGCAAAGACAGTTCGCGCACCCGCACCGGCGCCCCCGGCGCCACCTGATAACGCGCCAGCCAGACACCGTCGCGCTCGCCCAGTTCGGCGCCTACCTCGGCCCGGTAATAGCCGAAGGGCCGCAGGGCCAGGCGGATCTCCTCCGCTGCGCGCTGGTGCAGGCGTTGCAGACGATGCGGCTCCAGCAGCGGATGCTCGCGCTCCGCCGCCAGCGTCAGATTCTGCATCACGTTGTCGTACAACGCGCCGTCGATGCCCTCCACGCGCACCTCCACCGTCAGCGCGGCCCAGGCCGCGACGGGGAGGAACAGCAACAGGGAGAACAGGATGCGAAGACGGGCCATGAGTCAGCGGCGCTGGGAAGTTTGCCTATCGTAGCAAGAAGATAGCGGCGGTGGGCGCGCCACGGCCCCTGCATCGCCTTGACCGGCGCCAGCCGCGGCGCGTAAAGTGCGCCCACGTTTCAGGTGTTCCCGCGGACGCTCGTCCGCGGGGATGAAACGGGAAGCCGGTGCGCAGACCTTCCTGGTCTGCAATTCCGGCGCTGCCCCCGCAACGGTAGGCGGTGAGGGCGGGCCACTGTGCCACTGCGCGCAAGCGTGGGAAGGCGGCCTGTCCGGGGATCACATCCCGCACCGCGAGCCCGGAGACCGGCCTGACGCGTCACGTTCCAGTGCTGCGGCGGGCGGCATGGCGAGCCGAACCTCTCGACTCTCCCACTCCCCCTCACGCACTGGGTTTACACCCACTTCAATCACGCGCGGGTGAGCGCGGGAGGGAAACATGCAACGCACACTATCACTGGCCGCGGCACTGCTTGCCGGCGGCACATCCGTATCCATCCATGCCAGCGAAACCATTGCGCCGGTCATCGTCACCGCCACACGCACCGCGCAGACCGTCGACGACAGCCTCGCCGCCGTCACCGTGCTCAACCGCGAGGCCATCGCGGCCAGCCAGGCGCGCAGCGTCACCGAGCTGCTGGCCGGTCTGCCCGGCGTGCAGGTGACCGGCAACGGCGGCTACGGCAAGAGCAGCAGCGTCCACCTGCGCGGCACCAACGCCAATCATGTGCTGGTACTCGTCGATGGCATGCGCATCGGCTCGGCCACGATGGGCAGCGTCAGCTTCGAAGACCTGCCGCTGGACTCCATCGAGCGCATCGAGATCGTGCGCGGCCCGCGCTCCAGCCTGTACGGCGCCGATGCCATCGGCGGCGTGATCCAGATCTTCACCCGCGGCGGCCAGGGCGCGCCGCGCCTGCGCGCCGCCGTCGGCAGCGGCAGTCACGACACCTACCGTGCCAGCGCCGGCCTCGGCGGCAAACAGGACAACACCCGTTATGCCCTGGATGTCAGCCGCCTCACCACGCAGGGCTTCAACAGCATCGACGGCAACGATCCGGATCGCGACGGCTACCGCCGCAGTGCGGCAAGTGCGCGCATCGATCACCACTACGCCCCCGACCACAGCCTCAGCGTCAGCGCCCTGCGCAGCGAGGGCTACAACGAGTACGACGGCTGGCTCGCCAGCCAGAGCTATACCAGCGAATCGGTGCAGCAGGCGCTGAACGCCCGCTGGGACATCGCCCTCAGCGACATCTGGTACAGCCGGCTGAGCGTGGGGGAAAGCCGCGATGAATCGCGCAACTTCAGCGCCGGCGTGGCCGGTGATGAATTCCGCACCCGCCGCAACCAGGTGAGCTGGCAGCACGACGTGCAGGCCGGCGACAGCCTGCTGCTCACCCTCGGCGCCGATCACATGGTGGACAAGGTGGAAACCACCGCGACCTACAGCCGCACCCGCCGCGACAACACCGCCCTGTTCGCCCAGGGACAACTGGAACAGGGACGGCACAACTGGCTGCTCGGCCTGCGCCACGACGACAACGACGCCTACGGCACCCACAACACCGGCAATCTCGCCTGGGGCTACCGCCTGGATGACGGCACGCGCCTTACGGCCAGTTACGGCACGGCCTTCAAGGCGCCCACCTTCAACGACCTTTATTATCAGGATGCCTGGGGTTCCAACGGCAATCCGGATCTGAAGCCGGAACAGTCCGCCTCCAGCGAAATCGGTGTGCAGAATGCGTTTCCCGGCGGCCAGTGGCAACTGCGCGCCTATCGCACCACCATCGACGATCTGATCCAGTGGGTGGAGATCGCGCCGTGGACCTGGCAGCCCAACAACGTCGGCAACGCCCGCATCGACGGCCTGGAATTCGGCGTCAGCGGCATGCTCGGCGCATGGCAGCTCGGCGTGACGCTGGATCTCACCGACGCCCGCGACAGCGCCACCGATGCGCGCCTGCCCAACCGCGCCCGCGAGAACGCCCGCATCGCACTGGAGCGTCAGCACGGCCGCCTGCACAGCCGCCTCGACTGGCGGGCCGTCGGCCGGCGCTATGCCGATGCCGCCAACACGCAGGAGGTCGCCGGCTATGGCGTGCTCAATGCCGCGCTGCATTACGACATCGAACAGGACTGGCGCGTGGAGGCGCGCGTCGACAACCTGCTCGATCAGCCCTATCAGGAAGTGAACGGCTACAACACCGCCGGTCGCACCCTGTTCGTCGGCGTCAGCTACCGGCCGTGATGCGCAACGGAAGCAGCACCGACCGCCACGCCGCCCCGCACATGGTGCTGGGCGGCAGCGTGCTGCTGTCGGTGCTGCTGCACGGCCTGCTGCTCGCCGGCGGGCGCAGTGCGCTGCCGGAAACGGATATCGGTGCCGCCCCGCAACACATTGCCGTCATCGTGACGGCACCGCAGCAGCGCGCGCAGCCTGTAGCGCCACCGCCGACTCCCACGCCGACGGTGCGGCCACCCCGGCACGCCGCGGTAACGCCGCAACAACCCGCCGTGCAGAAACAACCGACGCAACCACCACGCCCCACGCCGGAGACAGCTGCAACACACGCCATTCCCACCCTGCCCGCGGACACCCCGGCATCACCAGTGCCGGAACCCGCCGTAGCCGCCGCTCACCCCGGCCCCGACAACAGCGCCGCCATCGCCGCGCGCATCAACCTGGAGCTGGCGCGCCATTTCCACTATCCATCCCAGGCCATGCGGCGCGGCTGGCAGGGCATCGTGCTGCTCGGCTTTCGCATCGGCATCGACGGCGACATCGAGGCCATACACATCGCGCAAAGCTCGGGCCATGCGCTGCTGGATCGCGCCGCCCTCGGCGCCCTGAGCAAGGTGCACAGGATCACCCTCGACAGCGGCCAGTTGCGCGCCGCCCTCGACCTGCAACTGCCGGTCGTCTACCGCCTGGAGGAAAGCTGAGATGGGACACCGCCTCTCCAAGATCTACACCCGCACCGGCGACTCGGGCAGCACCGGCCTGGGCGACGGCAGCCGCGTCGAGAAGGACCACATCCGCGTCGAGGCCTTCGGCACGGTGGACGAACTCAACAGCGCCATCGGCCTGGTGCGCGCGGAAACCCTGCCGGCGGGCATGGACGAACTGCTGGGCGAGATCCAGCACCGCCTGTTCGACCTCGGCGGCGAATTGTCGGTACCCGGCTACACCATCATCGATGCCGCTGATGTCGCGGCGCTGGAGCGGCACATCGATCAGCACAATGCCGCACTGCCGATGCTGAAGGAATTCATCCTGCCGGCCGGCGGCCGCGCCACCGCCCACGGCCACCTGGCACGCACCATCTGCCGCCGCGCCGAGCGTCGCGTCTACAGCCTGATGCGCAGCGACGCCGTCAACCCGCACAGCCTCGCCTACCTCAACCGCCTGTCCGATCTGCTGTTCGTCATCGCCCGCGTGCTGGCGCGTTTCGAGCATGGCAGCGAGGTGCTGTGGCAGCCGAAACCCAAGCCCGAATAGCCCGTCATGCGCCGCATACTGCTCGCCCTCGCCCTGTCACTGTTCACCGCCGCCGCGAGCGGCGCCCCCCACGACTGCCCGCGCATCGTCAGCCAGTCGCCCTACATCACCAAGACGCTGCACTGGCTCGGCCTGGAGCCGTGTATCGTCGGCGTCAGCCGTTACGACAGCCTCGACCGCCCGCACACCGGCGGCGTGCTCGATCCGGATGCCGCTGCCATCCTCACCCTGGCGCCGGACCTGCTGTTCACCTCGGACTGGACCACGGCGGAAAAGCTGGCCGCGGCAACGCCGCCGGGCGCGCGCGGCTTCCGCCTCGACGGCTTCGAGAGCATGGCGCAGATAGAGGACAACCTGCGCATCATCGGCCACGCAGCGGGGATGGGCGACATCGAGCAGCGCGTCAGCGCCTTTCACCGTCGATGGCAGGAACAGGCCGCGGCAATAAACGGCCATGGCAAAAAGATCCTGCTGCTCTCAGCCTGCTCCGGCACACCCTACGCCTTCGGCCGGAAGCGCTGGCTGAGCGACCTGTTCAGCCACGCCGGTTTCGTCAACGTCGAAACGGCAGCGACGATCCGCCATATCAAATCGGGTGAAGAGGTCGCCACACTCAATGAACTGATCAACACGCTGCAACCGGAGCTGCTGTTCGTGTTCGAGCGCACGCAAAGCAGGCAGTGCGCCCTGATCATGCCGCAGACCCCGCTGCAGATCGTGCACCTGGACGGCGAAAAGTTTCTCCACCCGGCACCGGTGCTGCTGGAAGGCCTGGCCGAACTGCAACAACAACAGCACCTGTGGAACCGCCGATGAGCCACGCTGACGACCAGCGCCATAACCAACGCATGGCGCGCAAGAAGGCCGTGGTGGAGGAAAGGATCGCCCAGGCCACCGGCGAGCGCGGCGTGCTCGTCGTCAACACCGGCAATGGCAAGGGCAAGAGCTCGGCCGCCTTCGGCCTGGCCCTGCGCGCCCTCGGCCACGGCATGAAGGTGGGCATCGTCCAGTTCATCAAGGGACGCGGCGCCACCGGCGAGGAGATGTTCTTCAGGCAGCACACCGCCGTGCCGTTTCACATCACCGGCGACGGCTTCACCTGGGACACGCAGAACCGCACCCAGGACGAGGCCGCGGCACGGCGCGGCTGGGCGATCGCAGCCGACCTGTTGCGCGATGCGGCCATCGACCTGGTGGTGCTGGACGAACTCAACATCGTGCTGAAATACCGCTACCTGCCGCTGGATGAGGTTTTGACCGCCTTGCAGCAACGTCCCGCGATGCAGCATGTGATCATCACCGGACGCGGCGCGCCGGATGAACTGATCGCACTGGCCGACACCGTCACCGAGATGCGCGAGGTGAAGCATGCCTTCAAGGCCGGCATCAAGGCGCAGGCGGGGGTCGAATTTTGAACGCGCACCGCCTTGCCCGGGGCAAATCCACCACCACACGGCGCCTGATTGTCGCGCTGCTGTGCTGCCTCGCTGTTGTCGCGCAGGCTGCGCCGCTCACCGTAACCGACGACCTTGGTCACAGCGTGACCGTGGCGCAACCGGCGCAGCGCATCATCAGCCTGGCGCCGCACGCCACCGAGGCGCTGTTCGCCGCCGGCCTCGGCGCGCGCGTGGTAGGCGCGGTGAGCTACAGCGACTATCCGCCCGAGGCCAGGGCGATCCCGCGCGTCGGCGGCTACAACAACCTCGATGTGGAGCGCATCGCCGCCCTGGCCCCCGATCTGGTCATAGCCTGGCACGAGGGAAACCATCCGGCGCAGCTCGACGCGCTGCGCCGTCTCGGCCTCGTGCTGTACGTCAGCGATCCGCGTGAACTGGACTCCATCGCAGTCACCATCGAGCACCTCGGGCGCCTGGGCGCAACCGAAAGCGAGGCCGGCGGCGCTGCAGCGCGTTTCCGCCACACCCTGGCCGAATTGCGCAGGCGCCATGCGCAACAGTCACCCGTCACGGTGTTCTACCAGGTCTGGAATCAGCCACTCATGACCGTCAACGATCGGCACCTCATCGGCAAGGTGATCTCCCTGTGCGGTGGCCGCAATGTCTTCGGTGCGCTTGGTACCGCCACGCCGACGGTGTCGGAGGAGGCGGTATTGCAGGCGGTGCCGGAAATGATCGTCGCCAGCGGCATGAACGAATCACGCCCCGATTGGCTGGACGACTGGCGCCGCTGGACGCAGCTGCCGGCGGTGCGCGACGACAATCTGTACTTCATTCCGCCCGATATCCTGCAGCGCCACGGCCCGCGCATCCTGGATGGCGCCACGCGGCTGTGTGCGCAAATGGATGAGGTGCGTGCGCGACGCATCAAATCAGATGCAAGGGACGGAGCGCACTGAGTGCACCGTGGTTTGCATTCAGAAACCACACGAACGCAACGGGCTCATTCATTTGTGCCTTGTCACTTGTATCATGTATCTCTCCATCCCACAGGGTGCACCGCATCCGATATCAATCCTACCGAGCTGAAGCAGGAGACATGAACGGCACATTGATGATCCAGGGCACCGGCTCCGATGCCGGCAAATCCACCCTGGTGGCGGCGCTGTGCCGCGTGCTGCACCGGCGCGGTGTGCGCGTGGCGCCGTTCAAGCCGCAGAACATGGCGCTGAACAGTGCGGTCACCATCGACGGCGGCGAGATCGGCCGCGCCCAGGCCGTGCAGGCGCAGGCCTGCGGCCTGCCGCCGCACACCGACATGAACCCGGTGCTGCTCAAGCCCAACAGCGACACCGGCGCCCAGGTGATCATCCACGGCCGCGCACTCACCAATCTCGATGCCGTGGCCTATCACCAGTACAAGCCGCGCGCGATGGCCGCGGTGCTGGAATCGTATGCGCGCCTGCGTGCGCAATATGACGCGATCATGGTGGAAGGTGCCGGCAGCCCGGCGGAGATCAACCTGCGGGAGCGCGACATCGCCAACATGGGCTTTGCGGAAGCAGTCGACTGCCCGGTGGTGCTGGTGGCCGATATCGACAAGGGCGGCGTGTTCGCCCAGATCGTCGGCACGCTGGAGCTGCTCAGCGACAGCGAACGCGCGCGCGTGCGCGGCTTCATCATCAACCGCTTCCGCGGCGACATCGCCCTGCTGCAGCCGGGCCTCGACTGGCTGGAGCAGAAAACAGGCAAGCAGGTATTCGGCGTGCTGCCCTGGCTGCACGACCTGCACCTGGAAGCGGAGGATGGTCTCGGCGATCGCCTGCGCTGGAGCGCCAACAGCACCGACAAGCTCGTCGTCAGCGTGGCGCTGCTGCCGCGCATCAGCAACCACACCGACTTCGATGCCCTGCGCCTGCATCCGCAGGTGGAGCTGCACTTCGTGGCACCGGGCGAGACGCTGCCGCCGAGCGACCTGGTGATCCTGCCCGGCAGCAAGAGCGTGCGCGACGACCTCGCCTTCCTGCGTGCCCGGCAGTGGGATACGCAACTGTTGCGTCATCTGCGCTACGGCGGCAAGGTGCTCGGCATCTGCGGCGGCCTGCAGATGCTGGGCAGCGCCATTCATGACCCGCACGGCATCGAAGGCCGCACCGGCTCCAGTGCCGGCCTCGGCCTGCTCGATCTGGAAACCACGCTGGAGACGGAGAAGCAGCTGCGCCGCGTCAGCGGTGTGCTCGCCGGGAGCGAGGCGGTGCTCAGCGGTTACGAGATCCATTGCGGCGTGAGCCATGGCCCCGCCCTGCAACGACCGGCCTGTATCCTTGACGGCCGCCCCGACGGCGCGCGCTCCGCCGATGGCCAGGTGATGGCCACCTACCTGCACGGCCTGTTCGACGAACCCGCCGCCTGCGACGCACTGCTGCGCTGGGCCGGGCTGCATGACGTGCGCAGCCCCGACTATCCGGCGCAGCGCGAGGCGCAGATCGATCGCCTCGCCGACGCGGCGGAACAACACCTCGACCTCGCCGCCCTGCTGTCGATGCAGGGTGCGCACCATGGCGGTTGAGATCGCCCATCGGTGCGCGGTGCACACCCTGCGGGCATTTTCCGTACAATACGTGCCAGTCAACGCCGGAGAAAAACATGACCAACTTTGCGGAAATCCTGCCCACCCTGCCCGCCGTCGACGGCATCGCGCACCTTGAACTGATCGCGCACGACAGCGGCGATGTCGCCGCGGTGATCGAAAACAAACCGGGCCAGGCCGGCTCGCTGCGCGTCTATCACGCCCTGTGGCAAAAGCACGGCAGCATCAATGCCGCGGCGGCAGAGGAAGGACTGGCGCTGTATGCCGAGCACACGCCGGACGCCCGCGCCCACCCCGGCAAGCACCCCAACATCGATCGCCTGCTGCAGGTGATGGAACAGAATCTCCGCTACGACGTGCGCATCGGCAACCAGGTTGTGTAGGAGCGAATCGTATTCGCGATGGGGGTGCACCTGGTGCCGTCCGTCGCGAATACGATTCGCTCCTGCGATATAGCGGCACCAACACAAGGGTTACACCATGGATCATCCCGTCATCCTCATCGGCACCGGCGAAATGGCCGGCGTATTCAGCCGCGGCCTGCTCCGGCAGGGCCATCCGCTCGTGCCGGTCACGCGGCAGATGGACATGGCGAAGGTCGCCGCCGCCGTGCCGCAACCCCTGCTGGTGCTGGTCACCGTCGGCGAAAACGACCTGCAGCCGGTACTGGCCAAGCTTCCCGCCGCCTGGCGCGATCGCCTCGGCCTGCTGCAGAACGAGCTGCTGCCGCGCGACTGGCAGCCGCACGGCATCGACAACCCGACGGTGATCGCGGTGTGGTTCGAGAAGAAGAAGGGACAGGACTACAAGGTGCTGGTGCCCTCGCCGGTGTACGGCCCCGCCGCCCCCATCATCGAGCGCGCGCTGGAATCGCTGGACATACCGGTATGGGAACTGGGCAGCAGCGACGAACTCGCCTTCGAACTGGTGCGCAAGAACGTCTACATCCTCACCACCAACATCGCCGGCCTCGCCCTGCCCGCCGGCACCGACGTCGAAGCGCTGTGGCACCGGCACCAGGCGCTGGCGCGCGAGGTGGCCGGCGAGGTGATGGACATCCAGTTCCGGCTGATCGGCGCGGAACTGCCGCGCGACCAGCTCATCACCGGCATGGTGGAAGGCATCGAGGGTGATCTGCGGCACAAGTGCATGGGACGCTCCGCCCCCGCCCGCCTTGCCCGCGCCCTGCAGCACGCCGATCAATTCGGCCTGGCCGTGCCGAAACTGCGCGAGATTGCCAAACTAAGCCATTGAATATCTACAGGATGTCAGGCCAGGAATAAGCAGACCAACTCAACGCAATATGACACATCCCCGCGGACTCAATGGAGTCCTCGCCGCACCCTGGCTTTCGACAAAACAGGGCTTTATCCGTCACGTCTTGTCGTTATTTCAATCCGCGTCTGCTCTGGTGAGCCGGTGATGCCTGCGGCGCATGATCCGCTTGGCCAGGGTGTGACGGTTTCAATCCGCACCCGCTCTGGTGAGCGGGTGATGCAGGGCAACCCGCTTGCGGAGTGTCCAGGCCCCATAGTTTCAATCCGCACCCGCTCTGGTGAGCGGGTGATGCAAAAATCGGTCGCACAGGGTGCAGTGATTTATCAGTTTCAATCCGCACCCGCTCTGGTGAGCGGGTGATGCGGGTGCTGTTGAGCAGGGCTTCGCCGATGTCCTGGTTTCAATCCGCACCCGCTCTGGTGAGCGGGTGATGCGACCCTGCACAACAGGTATTCGCCGGCCTGATGAAGTTTCAATCCGCACCCGCTCTGGTGAGCGGGTGATGCGCCTTGGCATCGCCGCGCAGCAGGCCGTCGACAGCGTTTCAATCCGCACCCGCTCTGGTGAGCGGGTGATGCGGCAAAGAAGCGTAAGAGCAGCAAGGCAGGACTGTTTCAATCCGCACCCGCTCTGGTGAGCGGGTGATGCCGGCCGATGAGAGCCGGAGCCGCCTCCGCACTTGCTGTTTCAATCCGCACCCGCTCTGGTGAGCGGGTGATGCATCCCGACGCCCGCAGCGTCCCCGACTACCTACTGTCGTTTCAATCCGCACCCGCTCTGGTGAGCGGGTGATGCCTTCGGTCGAAGACCTGGCGGAAGCCCATTACTTGTTTCAATCCGCACCCGCTCTGGTGAGCGGGTGATGCCTGATCGGCGACCTCCATGTTGCGATTGATTCGCTCGTTTCAATCCGCACCCGCTCTGGTGAGCGGGTGATGCCCTCATAACCTGGGATACCAAGCAGGCTGGTGTAGTTTCAATCCGCACCCGCTCTGGTGAGCGGGTGATGCCGCACCATTGTTGCCGACCCGCCCTGGGAATATGGGTTTCAATCCGCACCCGCTCTGGTGAGCGGGTGATGCAAATGTGCGTGTGGTTGACGCCGGGGCCGTTGCCGGTTTCAATCCGCACCCGCTCTGGTGAGCGGGTGATGCCCGAATACCCGACTACTGCGGCGCTGGCCTCGTGGTTTCAATCCGCACCCGCTCTGGTGAGCGGGTGATGCGTGGAGGGTTGAGCGTGGAACTGGTGCAGGAAGTGGTTTCAATCCGCACCCGCTCTGGTGAGCGGGTGATGCGCGCGGTACCGCCTTTTCATCGGCCACCGCCTGAAAGTTTCAATCCGCACCCGCTCTGGTGAGCGGGTGATGCACTGCGTCTCCAAAGATGGCAAGCAGATTTGTGTTGTTTCAATCCGCACCCGCTCTGGTGAGCGGGTGATGCAGGCGGAAAACGGGAGTACCACTGCCCTATGTGCGGTTTCAATCCGCACCCGCTCTGGTGAGCGGGTGATGCTTCGGTGCGCTGCCGCCAGATTTCCCTGGGGCGTGGTTTCAATCCGCACCCGCTCTGGTGAGCGGGTGATGCTCTACAGCGGCGGGGATGTACTTGAGGTGCTGCAGTTTCAATCCGCACCCGCTCTGGTGAGCGGGTGATGCACATCGGGTGATTGATATTGGTCGGACTGGCGCATGTTTCAATCCGCACCCGCTCTGGTGAGCGGGTGATGCGAGGCGCAGACACTCACATTGCGCGGACAGATTCAGGTTTCAATCCGCACCCGCTCTGGTGAGCGGGTGATGCCTTTGCTCCCCGCACCCGTCAGCGGTACAACTCAAGTTTCAATCCGCACCCGCTCTGGTGAGCGGGTGATGCACCAAGCCTCAGCTACATGCTGGGGGCTAAGACCGGTTTCAATCCGCACCCGCTCTGGTGAGCGGGTGATGCGCAGCCGTCAACTGCTCAAGGAATCCGGCATGGATGTTTCAATCCGCACCCGCTCTGGTGAGCGGGTGATGCGGTGGTCATCCACCACACAGCCACCGACACGCTGCCGTTTCAATCCGCACCCGCTCTGGTGAGCGGGTGATGCGACGTTCGGCAGTCTACCCAAGAAGTAGTTGAGTTGTTTCAATCCGCACCCGCTCTGGTGAGCGGGTGATGCGCGGGCAGCCCGACCTATGCCCTGACCGGCACGCAGTTTCAATCCGCACCCGCTCTGGTGAGCGGGTGATGCCCGCCGGCCTGCCAGGCATGGTCCACGCCATAGGGGTTTCAATCCGCACCCGCTCTGGTGAGCGGGTGATGCCTGCCCGCGCAGACCGGCGGCGCGCGCCGTCGGCAGTTTCAATCCGCACCCGCTCTGGTGAGCGGGTGATGCACCGGAACAGCGGCAACCGGAACAGCGGCGACTGGTTTCAATCCGCACCCGCTCTGGTGAGCGGGTGATGCTTATCCTCCTCCGTCATTTTGTCGTAACAGATCCCGTTTCAATCCGCACCCGCTCTGGTGAGCGGGTGATGCATTACGCAGGTGCCGATGGATTCCAAGGCGTGATTGTTTCAATCCGCACCCGCTCTGGTGAGCGGGTGATGCACAAGTCCACTGAGGCACTGCGCGCCTACAACCGCGTTTCAATCCGCACCCGCTCTGGTGAGCGGGTGATGCCGGTTGATCTCCGGCGCCATGTCGTCGCCGCAATAGTTTCAATCCGCACCCGCTCTGGTGAGCGGGTGATGCCAATATCACGACCAACGCTGTCATACCACTTGCGGTTTCAATCCGCACCCGCTCTGGTGAGCGGGTGATGCAGCTGGCCATCACAGCCGACAGCGCTCCCTGGGTCGTTTCAATCCGCACCCGCTCTGGTGAGCGGGTGATGCCGGATGATGGGCGTCGTTGCGCTCCACCCATCCTGTGTTTCAATCCGCACCCGCTCTGGTGAGCGGGTGATGCGCAATATGTGCAGCCGAGTGTATTCGTTTTTTCAGTTTCAATCCGCACCCGCTCTGGTGAGCGGGTGATGCGCGGCCTCTAACGGATGGTAACAGGCTGTCACTGTTTCAATCCGCACCCGCTCTGGTGAGCGGGTGATGCGATGGGGCTGCGCAACCGCAAGGAGCTGTTCGAGTTTCAATCCGCACCCGCTCTGGTGAGCGGGTGATGCGCGCCCTCGGCCAGCGCCTTCACCACGTCATCACGGTTTCAATCCGCACCCGCTCTGGTGAGCGGGTGATGCCGGGGTCTTGCTGGTAGGTCGTCTCCAGCTTGACGAGTTTCAATCCGCACCCGCTCTGGTGAGCGGGTGATGCCCACCACTACCCGACCAATGGCGAGCGCGCATGCCTGTTTCAATCCGCACCCGCTCTGGTGAGCGGGTGATGCGTCGGAGAGATCAATAAGTTCGCCACCGGCAAGGGGTTTCAATCCGCACCCGCTCTGGTGAGCGGGTGATGCAAACCGGTGAGCGAGGTACTGGCGACCTTCAAGGCGTTTCAATCCGCACCCGCTCTGGTGAGCGGGTGATGCTGGATGTGCAAGCCCGAGGTGGTGACGGTGACGCGGGTTTCAATCCGCACCCGCTCTGGTGAGCGGGTGATGCGGCTTCGGTCATGGATACGCCGCCCGGAACGGGAGTTTCAATCCGCACCCGCTCTGGTGAGCGGGTGATGCGGCCGCCGCCGCCGAACTGGAGCGACTGAAACGTGTTTCAATCCGCACCCGCTCTGGTGAGCGGGTGATGCACCGCCCCTGAACATCTACACCGAGGGCGTCACCAGTTTCAATCCGCACCCGCTCTGGTGAGCGGGTGATGCGGGTAGCGTCACGCCATCACCTCCGGATCATGATTGTTTCAATCCGCACCCGCTCTGGTGAGCGGGTGATGCGCCTGGCTCAACGCGTAGGCCGCCCCGGACAAAAGTTTCAATCCGCACCCGCTCTGGTGAGCGGGTGATGCCTGCGGGCATGGGGTCTCCAGCGGTATCTGCTCGTTGTTTCAATCCGCACCCGCTCTGGTGAGCGGGTGATGCCTGCGGGCATGGGGTCTCCAGCGGTATCTGCTCGTTGTTTCAATCCGCACCCGCTCTGGTGAGCGGGTGATGCCCGGACTGCGCCAGGCGCAGGTGGTCCTCCGGCGTGTTTCAATCCGCACCCGCTCTGGTGAGCGGGTGATGCCGCTGGCCTGGCTGTAGTCGCCGCGCACCACCATGTTTCAATCCGCACCCGCTCTGGTGAGCGGGTGATGCGTCGCCAGCGTCGGCCAGCTGATGCGCAGCCAGTGTTTCAATCCGCACCCGCTCTGGTGAGCGGGTGATGCACGACCTCGATAGTCGGGGGCACGGCCCAAGAAAGTTTCAATCCGCACCCGCTCTGGTGAGCGGGTGATGCATCAGGTACGTGCCTCCCTGCGCCATGGCTATCTCGTTTCAATCCGCACCCGCTCTGGTGAGCGGGTGATGCCGCCGGGTATACTTTCATGGTGGCGCGCCGCGATGTTTCAATCCGCACCCGCTCTGGTGAGCGGGTGATGCTTTCGGCGCTGTTATGGCTTTCTACTTTGGCAAGCGTTTCAATCCGCACCCGCTCTGGTGAGCGGGTGATGCCCCCCGCTGATTCCTGGCCGGCCAACTCCCGCCCTGTTTCAATCCGCACCCGCTCTGGTGAGCGGGTGATGCGCGGTGTGGCGCAGGATGCAGCACGCGGCGCGGTGTTTCAATCCGCACCCGCTCTGGTGAGCGGGTGATGCGCGTGGCCGTGGCGCGCACATCGCCCACCACACGGTTTCAATCCGCACCCGCTCTGGTGAGCGGGTGATGCACACCTCTGCGGTTATCGTAATCATGGCCCACTGGTTTCAATCCGCACCCGCTCTGGTGAGCGGGTGATGCGCCTCGCTTGAGTTCTTGGCGCGGATACAGGCATGTTTCAATCCGCACCCGCTCTGGTGAGCGGGTGATGCTCATCGCCTTGTCTACGGCCTTCAGGTCCAGGTTGTTTCAATCCGCACCCGCTCTGGTGAGCGGGTGATGCCGAGGCGCGAGCGCCGCCAGAGAGGGCAGAGAGCAGTTTCAATCCGCACCCGCTCTGGTGAGCGGGTGATGCTCTATCTAGTCGGAAAATAAGGAGCAAACATTGTGTTTCAATCCGCACCCGCTCTGGTGAGCGGGTGATGCCGCCCTCGGTGGGGTCGGATTCGGCGCAAGTTACTGTTTCAATCCGCACCCGCTCTGGTGAGCGGGTGATGCGTAAAAAGACCGCTACCAAGGGCAAGGGCAAACTGTTTCAATCCGCACCCGCTCTGGTGAGCGGGTGATGCCGTACGGCGGAGACGGTGCGCAGCCGTGTCATCAAGTTTCAATCCGCACCCGCTCTGGTGAGCGGGTGATGCGTGGTGGTGCCGCCCTGGGCCGAGCTGGCGAAGATGTTTCAATCCGCACCCGCTCTGGTGAGCGGGTGATGCCGGCGCCCGGCGCGCGTTCGGTGTTGTAGAGCCGGTTTCAATCCGCACCCGCTCTGGTGAGCGGGTGATGCATTTCGTCATCGTCGCTATCGCGGTTCCTGCGGTGTTTCAATCCGCACCCGCTCTGGTGAGCGGGTGATGCTGGGGCCGCGCCGACGCTGATCCGCGTCACCTGGGTTTCAATCCGCACCCGCTCTGGTGAGCGGGTGATGCCTTCGTCAACTTCAACGACACCAAGATCGGCAAGGTTTCAATCCGCACCCGCTCTGGTGAGCGGGTGATGCAGGCCGAGGCTGGTGGACAGCGATGCGACCAGGGCGGTTTCAATCCGCACCCGCTCTGGTGAGCGGGTGATGCATCGGCACACTCTACCGGCGATCCGATTCCGCGAGGTTTCAATCCGCACCCGCTCTGGTGAGCGGGTGATGCCACCGACGGCGTGACGGTCTATTGCCCGCGTGCCGTTTCAATCCGCACCCGCTCTGGTGAGCGGGTGATGCTTCCCATCGTTGACTACCATGGTCATTTCCTCATGTTTCAATCCGCACCCGCTCTGGTGAGCGGGTGATGCGCCACCCCGCCGAACTTGTTACGGGTCAGCATCCGTTTCAATCCGCACCCGCTCTGGTGAGCGGGTGATGCGGTAGCCAAGGCGGCAGGCCAGCCGATTGACATTGTTTCAATCCGCACCCGCTCTGGTGAGCGGGTGATGCGGAACAGCGTGGCGTCGTCATCCGACACGTTGGTGTTTCAATCCGCACCCGCTCTGGTGAGCGGGTGATGCTTCCGGTCATCACGGCATCCGCCAGGGTATCGGTGTTTCAATCCGCACCCGCTCTGGTGAGCGGGTGATGCCGTTTAGGTAGTAACGCACATCACCATCTGCCGCAGTTTCAATCCGCACCCGCTCTGGTGAGCGGGTGATGCAAGCGGTTGATGATTATCTAGACAAACTGCGCGATGTTTCAATCCGCACCCGCTCTGGTGAGCGGGTGATGCAGGCCGCGCAGCTTTCCGGCAATGAGGCCGTGCAGTTTCAATCCGCACCCGCTCTGGTGAGCGGGTGATGCATCACTTTTCACGCCGATGTTGACCCCGTGCCGCAGTTTCAATCCGCACCCGCTCTGGTGAGCGGGTGATGCTCGTATTCGGTATCCACTTCTTCCGTGGCGAACTGTTTCAATCCGCACCCGCTCTGGTGAGCGGGTGATGCCCATGGAGCGTCTATATTGGCCGGCGCCGACAGCGTTTCAATCCGCACCCGCTCTGGTGAGCGGGTGATGCGAGAAGGCAGAGAGGAGCACGAGGGCGAGAAAAGGTTTCAATCCGCACCCGCTCTGGTGAGCGGGTGATGCCGTGCGCGCGGCCTTGTGGCGCGCGGGCTGGTGGGTTTCAATCCGCACCCGCTCTGGTGAGCGGGTGATGCGCGGTCGGTACGTTGGCGAAATCCAGCGCGTTGTCGTTTCAATCCGCACCCGCTCTGGTGAGCGGGTGATGCAACAGTGGGCAGCGCGGATCGGGTTCAAGAAATCAGTTTCAATCCGCACCCGCTCTGGTGAGCGGGTGATGCGGGACTGACCCACGTAATTATATGGACTACTATATAGTTTCAATCCGCACCCGCTCTGGTGAGCGGGTGATGCGTGCATGTCGTCGCTTGGCTTCATTGCTTGGAGTGTTTCAATCCGCACCCGCTCTGGTGAGCGGGTGATGCGCCGCAGCTCGTCAACGAAAGCGGCCAGCTCGGGGTTTCAATCCGCACCCGCTCTGGTGAGCGGGTGATGCACACGTCGTCGTTTTCCATGCTGGTCTGGCTGACGTTTCAATCCGCACCCGCTCTGGTGAGCGGGTGATGCGTGAACATGGGCGGCGAGACGCCGGTGGAGGCGTCGTTTCAATCCGCACCCGCTCTGGTGAGCGGGTGATGCCTCGAAACGCTCGGCGAGGCGGTCGGCGGTACGCTGTTTCAATCCGCACCCGCTCTGGTGAGCGGGTGATGCGCGATCACCATCATGACCCGGAGCACAAAATCAGGTTTCAATCCGCACCCGCTCTGGTGAGCGGGTGATGCGTGAGAATCCGTACCCGCGCACCAGTGACGCCGGGTTTCAATCCGCACCCGCTCTGGTGAGCGGGTGATGCTGCAGTACGCATGTTCACACCTCCTCGTTTTCGATGTTTCAATCCGCACCCGCTCTGGTGAGCGGGTGATGCACAAACGGTGTATTTTCGGTTCTCTCAAGAGTCAGTTTCAATCCGCACCCGCTCTGGTGAGCGGGTGATGCTCGAATACGGCGCATCGTCGCGCCGTGGTTGACCTGTTTCAATCCGCACCCGCTCTGGTGAGCGGGTGATGCATTTTGTTGCAAGCCATGGACGGCTGCAGCACGTTGTTTCAATCCGCACCCGCTCTGGTGAGCGGGTGATGCCTTCGACCGCGTGCCCTTGGCCTGGTGGTGGGCAACGTTTCAATCCGCACCCGCTCTGGTGAGCGGGTGATGCTTTCAGGTATCCGCGCCAGCAGCCGCCGCGTGAGCGTTTCAATCCGCACCCGCTCTGGTGAGCGGGTGATGCTTGGCCTGATCGCATTTGCTGCGCTCCGGTACCGGTTTCAATCCGCACCCGCTCTGGTGAGCGGGTGATGCGATGGCCCCCTTAAATCTTGGAGCCGAAACGCTTGTTTCAATCCGCACCCGCTCTGGTGAGCGGGTGATGCACTTCGCTACATGCTGAACGATGAAAAATTGCATGGTTTCAATCCGCACCCGCTCTGGTGAGCGGGTGATGCGGATGCCGGTGGTGAGGCCCGGGTTCGCGTCTATGTTTCAATCCGCACCCGCTCTGGTGAGCGGGTGATGCTTGCAGCCCCACACCTCGCGGGCGGTGGCGTAGTCGTTTCAATCCGCACCCGCTCTGGTGAGCGGGTGATGCCAGCGCGCTGTCCGCAGACCATGTGAGCCGGGCGCTGTTTCAATCCGCACCCGCTCTGGTGAGCGGGTGATGCCCAGCATAGGCACGACAAGCGCAACAATCATGACGTTTCAATCCGCACCCGCTCTGGTGAGCGGGTGATGCTACGGCTAGATGGCTCCCCGGGATGGACTTGCTGGGTTTCAATCCGCACCCGCTCTGGTGAGCGGGTGATGCGCCGTAATCGCAACGTTGCGCCACAAATACGGAAAAACATATGAATGCGCGGACCATGCTCCAAGAGAAGGGATTGCCCCCGCACTCATAGAGATGCAGCTTACCAAATTGTTAAAGAACAATGTATTAGCGTGTGCGCGAATCCACAGCAAATCCCGCTTTGCTTGAGGTTCGCGCGTCATACCATGAGCGGCCCATCGAAATCGACCGACCTGAACTTCCCATATTGTTTCACACGAAGCTCGGCTGGCTCGGTGATGCGGTAGAAACGGAGGCTATCTTCCGTTTCATCTATTTCTGCGACGAGCGTCCGCTCCAGTTGCTCGAACAGCATTTCGTTGACTTCACACTCGAATACCGATTTCTGAACCCTCTGCCCCACGCCCTCGCACGCCTTTGCCACACGACGCAGGCGACGACGACCTGCAGCGGTTTCGGTGGAGACGTCGTAGGTCACAATGATCAGCATTCCCTCCTCCCCTACTTCGCCAAATAAGGCAGATAACCTTCTATTTCGCCGCGTATCGCACGCGCCATGAAGCGTGCCTGGGTCAGCGGCAGCAGGGCGATGGGCATTTTGCTCTCCACCAGTGGATGGAGCACCTCTTCCTGCCGACGCTCCTGCCAGGCCGTTACCACTTTGCGGCGCCCCTGGTCATTGAGCATGACGGCACCGCCTTCCCGCTCATCAAAATCGTCGGCATTGATTTGGCCGCGATTGATCAGTGTCAACGCCAGACGGTCAGCAAGGATGGAGCGAAATTCCTCCTGTAGATCCAACGCCAACGCCGCACGACCAGGGCGCACAGCATGGAGAAATCCCAGTTGGGGATCGAGGCCGACACTTTCCAGCCCTGATCGGCAACTATTCATGAGCATGGAGTAAAGAAAGGACAGCAGGGCATTGAAGCGATCACGGGGCGGCCTGCGGCTGCGCCCATTGAGCACGAAGGCGTCGCGTGCCTGAGGTTTGACCACCAGATTGATGGCCTCGAAATAGCCGCGGGCCGCCTCCCCCTCAACACCCCGCAAGGTATCGAGGTCGGGCGCCTCCTTCGCCCCGCGCAGGGAAGCGGCCAAATCGTCGGCGGCACGGGCCAGTGCCTTGGCCTCCGCCTGATCCGCCGCCTCGCGGGCACCACGCAGAATAACCGAGCGGCTGTTCTTCAACTTGCCGGCGACCAGGGCGCGGGCGATTTCCAATGTGGTTTTCGGCTCTCCCGCGGCCCGGTGCTGCGCCTGCCGCAACAGGATATTGCCCGATACCGGCCCCTCCAGACGCGCCTTGAACCGGCCGGAATCCTCCATAAAAACCAATGACTTGCCTTCATCTGCCAGCCTGTGCATGAGAAACGGCGACACCATGACGTTGCCGAAGCAGACCAGCCCCTCCAGGTGATGCAAGGGCACCTGCAGGCGCTTTTCGCGCTCGATGTCGATACGCACCGTATTGTTCTCCAGGTGGGCGTAGGCACCGGGAGTCATGACATAGAGGGTGTTGAGTACGGTATACATTGGGTCTATATTGTGTACACATTCGTGTACAGGAGTTGGTTATGGACTTCGTTACTGCCCGCGAGCTGCGCGCCGAATCGGCCAAGGTGTGGGAAAAGCTGGAGGCCGGCGAGGAGATTGTCGTCACCCGCAACGGCAAGCCCTTCGCCGTGCTCGTCCACACCGAACCGCAGGAGGTGGAAGCCACGCTGCGCGCCATCCGCGCCGAACGTTTCGCCACGACGGTCAGAAAGATGCAGCAACAGGCGCTGGAACAGGGTTTGGACAAGATGACCATGGACGAGATCGACGCTGAAATCGCGGCGATGCGCAAGGAACGGCGCGAACGCAATGCTGGTAGTCGTTGATACCAATATCCTGGTTTCGGCCCTCATCAACCCAGGCGGCGTGCCGGCTCGGGTCGTAGAGGAAATCCGCGCCCAAACGTTGCGCCCGCTCGTCTGCCGGGAAATCCTCGATGAATACCGGGAGGTGCTTACCCGCGCACGCTTCCGCTTCTCCTCTTCCCTGGTGGAGAGCCTACTCGACGATCTGGCTGCGCTCGCCCTGCATCTGCAACCGGTACCCGTGAATATCGAACAGCTCCCCGACCCCGATGACGCCCCCTTCATCGCCCTCGCCCTGGCCGCCGCCTGTCCCATCGTCACCGGTAACGGCCGCCATTTCCCGCCCGAATGCGGCGTGGAGGTGCTAACGCCGGGGCAATGCCTTACCCGCTTGTTCACGGAATGACCTCCATGTCCGACACCTCGAACAGTTCTGCCGTCACACGGCGTTGACGCTCCCGCATGGCGACCGCCTCCGGCTGACATATCTCCTTCAGTGAACATTCGCGGCAGCGGCCGTCGTTGACCGGCGGAGGCAGTACGCCCGATGCGAGCATGGCGCGAATGGCTGCCGTGGTCTCCTCCACCAGGCAGATCAACGCCGGCGTGATCGTCACCTCGCGCCGTCGCCGGCTGCTGGCATGGTAGATGGCACCCTGCTCCACAGGCTTGCCCAGCATTTCGACCAGACACAGCGCCTGAGCGGCAAGCTGGAGGTCGTCATGGATAGCCTGCTTCTTGCGCCCATGCTTGAACTCCACCGGATAGACCGTGCCGTCCGGGTGAAACTCCACCACGTCGGCCTTGCCGATAAGTCCCAACCGTTCCGACCAGATAGGCAAGGCCCGCTCCACCCGCACCCCGGTCTTGATCTCATAGCCGGGAGCGTCCACCAGATGGTGTACCGCCTGCCCCCGCGCCGTGTGGATGTTGTCCGCGAACGCCTGTTCGAGATGAATCAATCCACACTGGCGCGGGCAGTAGGCCCAGTGCTGGAGGGCGGAAATGGCGATGGTGTCCTCTTCACCGGCCATCGTTACCCAATGCGGCGTATCAGGCTGACGCCGTTCGGAAGCCCGCTATCGTCCACGGCAACCTCGTAATCGGAGAAGCTGCGCGGCACCGTCACGCCGTCCTTCAGCTTGGGCGTGATTCGCTCGAACAGCGTGTGGGCTGGGGCATTGCCCAACTCCGAATCGTGCTTGAATACATAGAGGCCGCGCGTGCTCATCTCGCCGCGGGCGGCGGAGCGGTCGTGCTCGAACATCTGCTCCAGTGCCTGCATGAGCAGTTCCAGATCCTCTTCAGAAAAGCCGGTCTGCTTGGACAGGAAGCCGGAAACAAAGCCGTGGGCCATATAGAGGCCATAGGGCACGGTGTGCTTGCGACCCATGGTGCGATTGTCTCCCTCCTGCTTCTCCGCCTCCGCTTCGGTGGCTACCGCCATACGGGTAATAGAGTGCTCCTGCGCCACGATGGGGTCGATGGAACGGGCGAACGTGAGCTGCACCGGACCGCGTACCTGACCGCAGTTGACGCCGATGGACATCACCGCACCAAAGGTGCGCACGTCGTAGAAGTTCTGACACATCCATTGCTGTGCCT
Source organism: Pseudomonadota bacterium (assembly GCA_040755915.1). Lineage (GTDB taxonomy): Bacteria > Pseudomonadota > Gammaproteobacteria > Thiohalomonadales > Thiohalomonadaceae > Sulfurivermis. The sequence goes on from JBFLWM010000015.1 coordinate 32,998, forward strand.
TCTTAACGCTCTCCGCGCTACCCTTACGACCCTTTTTACCGTCATCCGCAAGTTCGTCCTCGGCACCGATTGCCTTGTAGGCAGTGCGATGCATCCGCTCCAGCACGGCCTTCTCACGAACATAAATATCGAAACCTGTAACCGAAGCGCCCTGCCCATCAGTTTTCACGAGGCCAACGAAATTGCGCACCTTGCGCTTGAGCGATACATCGGTCACCAAACCAAAGCCGGTCTCGGCATCGAGGCGCGGCAGGTTGCCGGCGTCGGGGTCGCCGTTGGGGTTACCGTCCTTCACATCGAACAGCAGCACGAAGTCGTAGCGGTTGGTCAGACTCATTTGGTTCCCTCCTGGGTATCGGTGGTTTCGGATTTGGTGAAAAAGGCCTGGCGCTGGTGGTAGTAGCCAAGGGCGAAACGTCCCTGCTCGGGCAGCGGCAGGTGGCGGGGAAAATCGTTCACCCCGTCCATGATCTCGCCCAGCAGTCTTTCCATCTGCACGGCGCGCCCCTGGGAGAGCTTGCCGATGTGATGATTCTTGAGGCGCAGCAGGGTGGTGAAAACTGCCACCGGCGTGCTGGAGGCGGCGCCGTAATAGCGGTCGCGGATGGTGGCATTCAATTTTCCATGACCGCCAGCGGCCTCCTCCTGGATCTTCTCCAGCGCGGCAAACAACCGGCCCAGCCGATAGGCCGGACTGGGATTCTGGGTATCGAGCATTGTCGTGAACTCCCTCTCTTGTTGATTGCGTGAACGGTTGAACTGGCGGATCTGCCGGTTGAGGCAGCCCTTAATGGCAGCGGCCCGTGGATAGGTCACCTTCTGCTCCGCACGGCAGCGCTGCACCGCGGCATTGAGCAGCGTTGCCGGATAGGGCAAACCCTCCAGGATGGCGCGCATGACATCGCCGCCGAGATTGGGCGGGATGTTGTCCGCCTTGCCCTGCACGGCGCAGGATACCAGCAGGCGGAACAGCGATAGGTGTTCCGGGTCGTGGGGCGCACGGGCGATCTGGATGTCGTCGAAGTGGCGACGCAGGCGCCGCGCCAAGTCCAGCGCCGTGGCCGTCTCCCAGAAACGGATGCTGATGCGCGCCGCGTTGGGGGCCAGCCCCAATACATGAAAGCGGGAATCAGGAGCACCCACGGAGAACGCGCCTGAATCGACCGAGCGATAGAGCGCCTTCAAGGCATCGACACCACGATCCGGATCGTCCTTTGGCGGTTCGCCGAACAGGTCGGGCACCATGCTTTCCAGATCATGGGGCGCCTCGGCCCAGAACACCGTGGACGCGTCGCCCACCTGGATACGCCTTGAGGATGACAACATATGATTTAAAGCTGTCGTATAGGCAAAGGAGGCCTGAACGCTGATAGGCGCGTTTTCACCATTGCGTTCACGTTTTCCGTAGGACTCGAAAGCGCGCGCGTTGAACGAAACGATATTGCAGCCTGCGGGCTGTCCGCCCCACACACCCTTGATTACCGACTCGTTAGGCGCCAGAGGAACATCAACCGCACCAGTAACAAGGCAATTTCCTCGCAGTTCACTATCTGCCCTGGACGCAGCAAGTGAAGTTTCAAAGGCACTTCGAACAGCAGGCCGCTGGTGGATGTATTCAATGTCGGATACTAACTGGAACACCAGCACAGGGTCGCGCCTTTCGAAATCCTCTTTGGCGCCAAAGCGTTCAATTAACAAACTTGAGAGAGCAGGATCATTTTGCAGCTCACGACAGAAGCTGAGAACCGCTTTCACACCAGGATCGCCCACTCCTACTAGCCATGAGTCAATCGTTTCGATAAAGCTGTTGATCTTGATAGTTCCCTTACTCCCTGTTCCCAACACGAAGCTAGCGTTATCCCAAAGGAGATTTGCATCCTTGCCGCTATTGGTGTGCTTCATTGCCTGTTTACCGATGGCCGTCACCAATAGTTCGCGGGGAACAATTTTCCCTTTCCGTTCTTCACCAACAAGTTGGAGATTGACACACTCGCCTTGCTCATTCAGGACAATCACATAATCAACACCACGGCGAATCCATCCCTCACGGGGAAGATCTTCCGAGCGATCGTAATACCGGTAGAGAGATTGCAGGATCATCCGCGTACCTCCTCGCTGTTCCAGGCGGGCACCTCAACCGCGCCGTTGACGAGGTTGGCGCGAAAGAAGCGTGGTATGGGATCGGCTGGATTGGTGAAATCCAGATCGTGGAGCATGAAACCCAGATCACGCGTCTCTCCTATGGGCGGCGGCTCGGCAACGGCATCCGTCACCAGGCGGAAGGCAGCGGCGAACTCCCGGCAACCCAGATAGGGCTGATTGACGCACTGCCCCTTGCCCGCGCGCCGTTCGAACATCTCGTAATACTTGGTGGCGTTGGCCTGCGGGTCACGTTCGGCAAGGAATTCCAGATCGGCATGCAGCCGGTAGGCCACATCGCGCAGGAACAGGCCGGAACGCTGCTGGCGATCATCCTCGACGTAGAGCGCCAGGTCGCCAGTTCCGGTCTTCATCGCCGTCTCCACGTTGCGCGTGGAGACCACGCTGGCCACCTCGTTGCGGCGTAGCGATATCCACTGAATTGGCTTGAGCACTTCGATCCTGCGCACATGCCAGCGGACGGCTGGCTTCCACAGAATCGCCTCGAATACCGCCCGTGCAGCCGATGGCGTGATGACGTCGTAACTCACCCGCTCCACCTTCATTTCCGGCCGGGTGAAGCAGGCGAAGTCGCCGGAGACTTCAAGACAATAGGTTTTCATATCCCTCCCTCATACGACGCAACCAGCCGCAGGGGCTGCCACGTCTTCCATTTGCAGACCGACTACCGGATGGTAAAGCAAACTATTAACCTGAACGAACAGTCCTGGAATCAGCTCTTGAATGTCGCCTTGCGCCTGGAGCCGCTGAACATCACGCAAGCGGACATTGACGGTGTAACGCTGCAACTTGCGCATCAGCCAACGCTGCGGGCCATCCTTGCGCAGGCTCCCGAGCAAGGTATCGATAGTTTTTTCATTGCCATCACGTCCCCGGTAGAGAGCGACAACCGGAGCGGTGTCACCATCCTTGATGAGCTTGAAGCGTTCGGCAGCGGTACGGAAATTGACCGCCAGCGTACTGCCATCGGCCTCCAGCAGCCTGCCGATGCCTTCGGCATCCAGTTCGCAATCATGGTAGAGCCGCTCGAAGTAGCGGCCAAAGAGGTGGCGGTCTAGCACTTCACCCTCCTGGCCATAGAGCACCGATTTGCACGCATCCTCGCCCGTGCGCAGCAGACCCGGTGGTGCGGGCTGCGGCGGCACGAACACCTTGACGATGCCCAACTGCCCAACGGCATTGAGGCGCCCTTCGCGGTTGCAGCGGCCCGCCGCTTGGGCGATGGAGTCGAGTCCGGCCAGGGCGCGGTAGACCACAGGAAAATCCAGATCGACACCGGCCTCCACCAATTGCGTGCTGACCACCCGCGAGGGCTGCCCCACCTTGAGCCGTACCTTGATGTCAGAAATCACATCCGAACGATGGGCGCCGCACATCAGTGCGGAAAGGTGCAGGGTGCCCGGCGGCATGAGATGGTGCAGCTCGCGGGCATGCTTCCGGGTATTGACGATGGCCAACACGTTCTCGTGTTCGGCAAGCTCTGCCGCCAGCGCATCCCAGCTCGTCGGCGCATTCAAATCCGCCGGAAGCGTTACCTCAACACGCTTCAATTCACGGTAGAGTGCATCGGGGTCGGCGACGATCTCGCGCACTCCATCCAGGCCACGGCGGCTTTTCGCCGCATCGAAATACTCCCGCGTACTCAACGCCGGCTGAGTGGCGGTCGAGAGCACCACCGATACGCCGTAGTGCTGCGTTAACAGCCGGAGCACGTCGAGGATGGGCTGGAGGAAGTGCGGGTCAAGCAGTTGTGCCTCGTCCAGTACCACCACGCTATCGACGATGTTGTGGAGCTTGCGACAACGTGAGGTACGCGCCGCGAACAGGGACTCGAAGAACTGGACGTTGGTGGTCACCACGATGGGGGCGTCCCAGTTCTCGCAGGCAAGACGCGATTTGTGATCTTCCCGTTCCGGGTCGGCTTCGGCATTGCTGTGATGCTCGACCACGGCATCGCCGAAGACGGCTCGGTATATGTCGGCCGTCTGCTCGATGATGCTGGTATAGGGGATGACGTAGATCACCCGGCGCTTGCCATAGAGCTTGGCGTGTTCAAGAGCGAAAGCCATGCTGGAGAGGGTCTTGCCGCCGCCGGTGGGTACCGTCAGGGAGAACAGGCCAGGAGACTCGATGGCCTTGGCGCGGCACTGAGCCAATATCTCGGCGCGCAGCGTATTGACCGGAGTCGCTGCGGCCTGCGCGGCAAATACAGCCATATGCTGATCGAACAGTTCGAGCAACCGGGATATCCCCGGCCAATCGTTGCGCCGGCTGCTGTTCTCCGGACTCATGTAAGCCTCTGTATCGAGGAAATCGGCGTCCACCAAACAGGAGAACAGCATCCGCACCCAGAGGGCGAATCCCTCCTTGCCGCCGGATATGTTGCGCAGATCACCGGTGAACGCGCCGATATCGAGCACGCCAGCGGCAGCGGGCTGCGCCACCGCTTCTTCCAGTTCCTTACGGCTATCCCCCAGCTCGAGACGATGTTGCAGGCTTGAGTTTTCCGAATTCCAATCAGACAGGCCTGCATGGTGCCCCGCAATCAGGTAGGCCAACACGCGGCCTTTCACACCAAACCTGTCACATGCCAGCAAGGCCCCTGCCGTGGAATGTGGTGCCTTGCCCGCCTCACCCTTGATATGGGCATCGGCCTCGAAGCCACTGGCCAGACGGATATAACGCTGGAAACGCAGACGGAATTTGCCCAGGTCGTGCCACAACCCGGCAAGATGGGCCCACTCCGCCCCATGGAATTGGGTGGCGAATTCGGCCGCCATACTGGCGACTCCAAGCAGGTGCTCCATCAGGTCATGGGGGTCGCGCCAGGTCCCATCGGGATTTTGCGCCGCATGAGCGATGGGGTACAAAACGGATTCAGTTCCTGGCGGTTTCGCCATATTCATCGCTTCCGTGCTCACCGCACCTCCCCCAACTCCTCATTCACCGCCTCCAAATCGAATACCTCCGGATCGAACTCTTCCCCCAGCCATTCGACCATTTCCTCATGTTCTTCGTCCTTGGGGTTGCCAACGATTTCCAGCATGCGTTCATAACCCGGCACCCCGCCGCAGTCCTCCGGCGGGCAGGCGCGCTTGCCGGCAAGGCAGCGGGGGTAGCGCACACCGAGCTCGGGGTCGAGCACTTTTTCCACCATAATCTCATGTACCCAGCTGTCGCCGAAGTCGTATTCGTACCGGAAGGTGTCGCCCTCCTGGGCGACCTTGTCGAGGCGGACATTGCGCTCTTGGCGCAGATCACTGGGGAAGTCGGGGTTGGGTTCACCGTAAGCGACGCCGCCGGCCTCGAAGGCGTGGAGGTGTTCGTCCCACCAGCCCATGGTGATCTGCAATATCTGGTGCAGCTTGCCCAGTTTGGTGTCGCCGCGGACCTGGAGGCAGCGCCAGATGGGCGGCTTGCTCCACTTCAGGGTGACCTTGATCTGGTAGATGCGGGCCGAACCGAGCGTTGTCGGCTGAGTTATCACCTTTGCCACGGGCTCACCCCTGATATTTCACAAAAACCGGTTTAAGCGTGTCGCCCATGTAGGCCAGAACCTCATTGAGGCCACCCTGCACTACGCCACCGGTTGTGCTGATGGAGCAGTTGTAGGTGTAGAACTCGTAATAGCTGCCATCCTCAAAAAGAAGGAACAATTGGCTCGTCACTGCCGCCTCGGGCTTGTCTCTATGCTTAATGACTACGCCTACGATGCGCCTGCCGACGATTTGCTCGACCTCATCTTTGATTCTCGCCGTCAATCGGTCCTCGGCTGTCCGTTCGCGACTGTATACCACTCCTGCGGGCTCACCAGTTGAGCCCATCTGCTATCGATACCGTGCGGCCATCTCGCGCACCCGGTTGGCGACCGTCCGGCGCAAGGACTCTGGCGCGATCACCTCCACATCCGGCCCGTACTTGAGGATGTCCATCAACAATTCCCTGTCGTCGGAATAGGGCACCTGGAGTTCGTAGACACCGTCAATCCACTGGCCGATCTGGTCCGGGTGCCAGGTTTCGTCGGCGACCCAGCGGGCGGCATGGGGCGAGAAACGCAGGATGGCCCACGCCTTGGCCTCGCCGGTGAAGATCCCAAATGTGGCACCGACGAGGCGGTCGATGTCGGTGTCGGGCAGGGTGCGAGCCGCATCCGCGTGAGTGGTGAGCGGACGGATGCGATCGAGGGAGAAGGTGCGCAGATCCCGCGCCTGTTCGCACCAGGCGACCAGATACCAGTTGTCGCGGTAATGCAGCAGGCGCTGGGGATGGACCCGGCGGCGGGTGGCGTGGCCTTTTTCGCGGCCGTGGTATTCGATGTCAATGATGCGGCCATTGAGCACGGCACCGGCAACGGCGCCGAAATGCTCCGCATCCACTGGGCGACGTGCGGCGGCCTGAAGCCGCACGCGGCTGGTGACGGTATCGGCGCTATGGCCGCTTTGCTCCAGCAGTTTGCGGATGCGACCACGCAGCGGGCCGATGTAAGGGGTGAGCAGACCGGGCTGTACCGCTTCCAGCAACTGTTCACTGGCAAGCAGGGCGTAGAGTTCGGAGTCGTTGAACCACAGGCCGGGCAGTTCAAATTCCAGGGCAGTGGGGTCGTACCAGTAACCGCTGCCGTCACGTTCGTTGAGGATCGGCGCATCCATGAAATCGCGCATATAGGCGATATCGCGTTTCAGGGTGGCGGATGAAACCTCGAGTGCTTCACGCAAGCGCTGGAAGGTAACGCGCTTGCCAGGCTTTAGTTCGCGGTGGATGCGGAAGATGCGTTCGGCCTGGTTCATTATTGTGGCTCCTCCCTAAGTCTTGGCCCGATTGTGCCAAGCCGGGGGGAGCACAGCAATGTTATGTATCAGGCCGTCACTGGGCAGGTTTGATACCCCGTCGTAACAGTTCGATCACCGCCGCACGCTGTTCGCGCTCAGCCCAGTCCAGCGCGCTCATGCCCTCGCCGTCGCGCAGTTCCCGTTGCGCACCGGCGGCGAGCAACTGCTTGACCACATCCACCTCGCCTTCCTTCGCCGCCCAGATCAGCGCGCTCCAGCCCATGCCCTGATCCTGCACATCGACACGGGCACCGCGCGCCAGCAGCAGCTGCACCGTATCGACATAGCCGTTGGCGCCGGCGACCATCAGCGCCGTGTAGCCGCCCTTGTCCTGCGCGTTCACGTCGGCGCCATGATCGAGCAGCAATTGCACGATGGCGGTATGGCCGTTGTTGGCGGCCTTCATCATCGCGGTCCAGCGACAGTCATCGCAGGCGTCCACCTCGGCGCCGCGGCGCAGCAGGCGCTGCACGGCCGCCATGTCGCCGGCCTCGGCGGCCTGGATCAGCAGGGTGCGGCCGTGGCTGTCGCGCTGTTCGGTATCGAGGGCCTGCAGGGTGTAGTAGATGCCGACGCCGAGCACGGCCAGCAGGGCAAAGAAACGATAGGGACGACGGTAGGCGTAGTCACGCATCGTGTGCAGCATCGCTTGCTCCTCGGTCACGCCAAGGTAGGAGCCGAGTCCTCCCGGCGAATAGCCTATTCATCCCCCGCTCCCACCGTAGAAAGTGCGCTGTGCAGGCGCTGCCACTCCGCCTCGCTGCCGGGCAGGCCGAAACGCAGCGCCGCCGGCTGGTCGAAGCGGCGTACCAGTATGCCCTGCTGCGCCAGCGCCTGATGGAGGCGCATGGCAGCGGGGTGACGCAGGTACTGGAACAGGGCGGTGCCGCCGTGCGGCGGCAACCCCGCCGCGGTGAGCAGCGCGTGCAGGCGCGCCCCCTGCTGCAACAGTTGCCCGCGCATGACTTGCTGCCAGGCCGTATCCAGTAATGCCAGACGTGCCACCTCGCGTGCCGGATGGTTCACCGGCCACGGCCCGAACACAGCCATCAGGCGCTGCAGCAACTGCGGCCAGGCCAGCACGAAGCCGACACGGGCGCCGGCCAGGCCGAAGAACTTCCCCAGCGAGCGCAACACGACCAGCCCCTCGCGGCCTGCCGCGGTGGCAATGCTGTGCTGCGGTGTGGCATCCATGAACGCCTCGTCCACCACCAGCCAGCCGCCGCGTACGGCGAGGCGCTCCTGCCAGGAGAGCAGTTGTTCGGACGTGAAACGCTCGCCGCCGGGATTGTTGGGGTGGACCAGCAGCAGCACATCGAGCAGCGCCAGCCGTGCCTCGATGTCGTCAGCGGCCAGTGCCACGACCTCATGCCCTGCCAGACGCCAGGCATGGGCATGTTCGGCGTAGCTCGGTTGCAGCAGGCCGACACGCCCCGGTGCACGCAGCTGCGGCAGGGCCTGGATCGCCTGCTGCGATCCGGCACAGGGCAGCAGGTGCGCAGTGCCGTAATAGGCGGCGGCCGCGTCCAGCAAACCGTCGTCGTCTTCCGGCAGGCGCTGCCAGCAGGCCGCCGGCAGCGGCGGCACCGGCCAGCCCGCCGGGTTGATGCCGGTGGACAGGTCGAGCCACTGCGCCAGCGGAATGCCGTGGTCGCGTGCCGCCTGACGCAGGCGGCCGCCGTGTGGCAATGCAGTGGCTATCGTCATGCCGTTGTTCCTGCAAAGCCCCTCTGTTCGCCCTGCCTCAACGCGCCACCTGCAGCACCGCACCCAGCACCACGATCACGCCCAGCCACAACCACAGGCTGTGCTGCACCAGACGGATGGCACGCAGGATATCGGCGGCCCCCGGCGCCACCCCTTCGCCCAGCAACGGCCGCTCTTCGACGATGCCGTGATAGATGGCCGGACCGCCCAGCTGCAGGCCAAGGGCGCCGGCACCGGCCGCCATCACCACGCCGGCATTGGGGCTCGCCGTACGATGGCCCTGCCGGCGCCAGCAGCGCAGTGCGCGGCGACCGGCGCCGAGCAGGGCGTAGCTGAGTGCGGTGAGGCGCGCGGGCATCCAGTTGAGCACGTCATCCAGGCGCGCCGCCGCCCAGCCGAAGGCGGCATAACGCTCGCTGCGATAACCCCACATGGCGTCCAGCGTGTTCACCAGGCGATACAGCACCGCCCCCGGCGCGCCGAGCACGACAAACCAGAACAGTGCACCGAACACCGCATCATTGCCATTTTCCAGCACCGACTCCGTCGCGGCACGGGCCACGCCTGCCTCATCCAGCGCTGCCGTATCACGGCTCACCATCCAGCCCACGCGCTGCCGCGCCAGCGCCAGATCACCGCCGGCCAGCGCCGCCGCCACGGCACGGCCGTGCTGCGCCAGACTGGTTGCACCGATAGCGAGATACAGCAACAGCACCTCGGCCACCACACCAACGTGGGGTAGATGGGCCAATGCGGCCGCCAACAGCACCAGGGGCAGCACCGCCAGCAACAGCGCCAGCACGCCCAGTGTGCGGCGGCGCCGGTTGAGCCGCACCTCCAGCGCGGAGGCGAGGCGGCCAAAACCGGCCAGCGGGTGATAACGCCGCGGTTCGCCCAACCACAGATCGAGCAGGACGGCACAAAAACCGGTGAGGGCCAGCCACATGCTCAGTTGCCGTTGCTGATCCGGCTCAACTCGCGCAGGGCATGCACCAGCTGGTGGGACAATTCGGCGTACTCGTGATGCAGCAGGTGCTCCGCCTCCTCCGTCTTGCCGGCATCGTGCAGGTGGACGATCTCGCCGGCGCAACGGTGAAAGGCGGTATGTGCCTTGATGACCTCCCAATACAGCGGCTGATCCTGCCAGGCGGCCAGGTTGGCATACAGCCAGTGCCCCAGCGCACACAGATTGTCCTGCCCGACGGTATGGACATCGAACGCCGCGTCGCTGATGCCGAGCAGATGGTTCTGCAAATGCACCTTCCAGGCGACATGGGAATTGATGGCGTCGTAGAAATTCATCCGGTTCTGCTGCTCAGCCGGCGGCGGTGCCGGTGCCGCGATTATACGCGTGAATTGGGTTAAACTACGGGGAATCAACCGGTTTCCGACATCCCATGGACATCAGCCCGCTGCACAACGCCCGTGACCGCATCCAGGCCGACCCGCGTTCCGGTCAGTCGCTGCTGCTGTATGCGCTGATCAAGACGCTGTCGATTCCACAGGGCGGCCATGCCTACCTGTTGACCAAACTGAAAGAGATGAATCCCGACACCCGCCAGCTCGCCTATGCACTGATGGAGCTGATGGTACAGGGTGGAGCCGCAAACAAGGAGTGGAACGAGGCAGTGGCACAGATGGACGCCGCCATTGCCGGGAAATGATTTCCCGCCGGCAGGAATGACCACTGTTCAGCCCCAGGCCAACATGGACAAGAACCTGTTTCAACGTCTGACCACCAGTGAGCTGGACAGCTATGCCATCGAGCTGGAGCATGCGGTGGAGAACCACACGCGCTGGGTCAACAACATCAGCCGCACCCTGCTGTGTCACGGCACACCCGATGCCGCCGACCTGGCGGCAGCACCGCATCTGCTCTGCCATTTCGGCCGCTGGTACCACGGCATCGACAACCCCGCCCTGCTCAAGCTGCCCGAATTTGAAACCATCGGCCCGGTGCATGAGGCGATGCACAAGGCGGCACAGGAACTGCTGCTGGCGCAGCAGGAGGGCCAACCCTTCGACGTCGCCACCTACGATCGGCTGCTGCAACTGAGCGATGAAATGCGCCAGCAGCTGGGCCAGCTGCGCAGCGGCTTCAAGCACAACATGAACCTGATCTCGCTGCTGATGGGCAAGGTGTTCGAGAACGCCACCGAGGGCGTGCTCATCACCGACCCCAACGGCGTGATCCTCAGCGTCAATCATGCCTTCACCGAATTCACCGGCTATGCAGCCGAAGAGGCCATCGGCAAGACGCCGGCGCTGCTGCGCTCGGGACGCCAGAGCGAGGCCTTCTACCGCCACATGTGGCTGACGCTGCAGAACGAGGGGCAGTGGGAAGGCGAGATCTGGAACCGGCGCAAGGACGGCAAGCACTACCTGGAATGGCTCACCATCTCCGGTGTGCGTGACGAAGCGGGCGTCATCACCCACTACGTCGCCGTGTTCTCCGACATCACCAGCGAGAAGGAAAACGAGGAGCGGCTCTATCACCTCGCCCACTACGACCTGCTCACCGACCTGCCCAACCGCATGCTGTTCTACGATCGCCTGCGCCAGGGCCTGCTGCGGGCGAGACGCAACAAGCGCCAGGTGGCGATCATGTTCCTCGATCTGGATGGTTTCAAACAGGTGAACGATGAACTGGGCCACCATGCCGGTGACGAACTGCTGCGCCAGGTGGCGCGCCGCCTCAGCAGTGTGTTGCGCGCCTCCGATACCGTGGCCCGCTTCGGCGGCGACGAATTCACCGTCTCGGTGCCGGACCTGGCGGCCGACGACGACATCAGCCGTGTGGCACAGAAGATCATCGAGGCAGTGGCCAAGCCCTATTACCTGGGCAGCAACCGCGTGCAGGTCACCACCAGCGTGGGTATCAGCCTGTTCCCGCAGGACGGTGAAGACCCCGACACCCTCATCACCCACGCCGACATGGCGATGTACGAAACCAAGAAGGGCGGCAAGAACAGCTACCGCTTCTACGCCGCCCCCGTGTAGGGGCAGCCCTGCCGCGACACAACACGTCGCGGCGGAACCGCACCTAAAGGCTCTTTTCCACCACCTCCGCCACGTCCCGCGACAGCGCCGGCAACGCACCGATGCGCTGCAGCTGCGCGCGCATCAGCTGCTGCCGTGCGGCGTCGTAGCGGCGCCACTGCGTCAGCGGCGTGAGCAGGCGCGCGGCAATCTGCGGATTGAGCGCATTCAGCTCGCAGACGTAATCGGCGAGGAAGGCATAGCCGGAACCATCGGCAGCATGGAAGCCCACGGCATTGCGTGCACTGAACGCCCCGACCAGGCTGCGCACGCGGTTGGGATTCCGGATAGTGAAATCGGCGGAGGCCGCCAGATTTTTCACCTGCACCAACACGTCCGGCAGCGGTGCGGTGGCCTGGATGGCAAACCACTTGTCCAGCACCAGCGCCTCGCTTTGCCAGCGGGCATGGAAGGCCAGCAGGGCTGCGCCGCTTTCCGGCGCCCCGCTGTGCACCAGCGCGGTGAGCGCCGCCTGCACGTCGGTCATGTTGCTGTCCGCCTGCAGCTGCGCCACGGCCAGACCACGCGCCTCCGCGTCACCCGATTCCACCAGATAACCGAGGCAGACGTTGCGCAGTCGACGTCTGCCCATGGCGACGGCATCGTTCTGGTACGGCCCGGTATCGGCAAGGCGCTGATACGCGGCCAGCAGCGCCGGGCGATGGGCGGCGGCAAGGGCGCGGCGCAGGAACTGCCGCGCCTGATGGATCGCCTGCGGGTCCACCACCGCCATGAACTCGGCCACATACTCCTCCGCCGGCAGGGTCAGCGCCTCGGCGATGAGCGCCGGATCGAGCGCGGTGTCGGCGAGCGTGCGGGCGAAGGCGGCGGAGAGGGCCGCATCCAACACCGGGGCCGCACCGGCGCGCTGCGTCTCGATCAGGCGCAACAGCACGCGCAGGGCCAGCTGCTGGCCGGCCTCCCAGCGATTGAAACTGTCGCTGTCATGGCCCATGAGAAAGGCCAGCTCGTCATCGCTCAGCTCCAGCTCCAGCCTCACCGGCGCGGAAAAGCCGCGCAGCAGCGACGGCACCGGCTCACCCGGCACGTCGACAAAGGTGAAGCATTGCTCCTCCTGCGTCAGCTCCAGCACCCGCTCGCCGCCAACCGCCGCCGCATCATCGGTGAGGCGCAACGGCAAGGGAGTGCCGCTGCCATCGAGCAGCGCCATGCGCAGCGGAATATGGAACGGCAGCTTGTGCTCCTGCCCCGGTGTGGCGGGACAGGCCTGGCGCAGGATCAATGTGTAGGTCTGTTGCGCGGCATCGTAGGCACGCTGCACGCTGATGCGCGGCGTGCCGGCCTGTTCGTACCAGCGCTTGAACTGCGCCAGGTCCCGTCCCGACACATCCATCATCGCCTGCACAAAATCATCTGTGGTGACCGCCTGACCATCGTGGCGGCTGAAATACAGGTCGGTGCCGTTACGGAACAGTTCGGGCCCGAGCAGGGTGTGCAGCATGCGCACCACCTCGGCGCCCTTTTCGTACACCGTGAGGGTGTAGAAATTGTTGATCTCCTGATAGCTCTGCGGCCGCACCGGATGGGCCAGCGGACCGGCGTCTTCCGGGAACTGGTGCGCACGCAGCAGGCGCACGTCATCGATGCGCGGCACCGCGCTGTCGAGCATCGCCGTGGTGAACTGCTGATCGCGCAGCACGGTGAAGCCTTCCTTGAGCGAGAGCTGGAACCAGTCACGGCAGGTGACGCGGTTGCCGGACCAGTTGTGGAAATACTCGTGACCGATGACGCCCTCGATGGCGACATAGTCGGCGTCGGTGGCGGTGTCGGGACTCGCCAGCACGTAGCGCGAGTTGAAGATATTGAGGCCCTTGTTCTCCATCGCCCCCATGTTGAAGTCGGACACGGCGACGATCATGTAGATGTCGAGGTCATACTCGCGGCCGTAGGCCCGCTCGTCCCAGGCCATGGCGCGCTTGAGCGAGGCCATGGCATGCGCGGTCTTGTCCAGATCGTGGCTGCGCACATACAGATGGAGCGCCACCTCACGCCCGCTCAGGGTGGTGAAGCTGTCCGTCACGCAGTCGAGATCGCCGGCCACCAGGGCGAACAGATAGCAGGGCTTGGGGAACGGGTCATGCCAGGTAGCGTAGTGGCGACCGTCGTCGCGCCTGCCCTCCGCCACCCGGTTGCCGTTGGACAGCAGCACCGGATACTTCGCCTGTTCGGCGATCAGGGTGGTGGTGTAAACCGTCATCACGTCGGGGCGGTCGGGGAACCAGGTGATCTTGCGGAAACCCTCCGCTTCGCACTGGGTGCAGAAGTTGCCGCCGGAAACGTACAGTCCCTCCAGCGCGGTGTTGGCCGCCGGATTGATGACCGTCTCGATCTCCAGCGTGAAGCGGTCCGGCACCTGGGCGATGGTGAGCGCGTCGGCATCCAGCGTGTATTCATCCGCACCCAGCACCCGGCCGTCCAGCCGGATCGCGATCAGCTCCAGCTCCTGGCCGTCGAGGCGCAACGGCCCGGCGGCAACGCGCTGCCAGTGCGAACGCGCCGTGACATGGGTGCGCGTCTCTTCCAGCTCGAAGTGCAGATCGATCTTCGCGATGCGGAAGGGATAGGGCGTGTAGTCTTTCAGGTAGGTGGTGGACATAGAAAAAGTTCCAAGTTGCATGTTGCAAGTCTCAAGCGAAGGACAAAGAATTGTTTTTTCTTGTCACTTGCAGCTTGCAACTTGTAACTGATTATTACAAAGCCAGCGCCACCAGGCAGGTGACCTCGATCACCTCGAGCAGTGCGCCGGCGGTATCGCCGGTGGTGCCATGGATGTGCTTGAGCATCAGATGGCGCATGAGCCAGGCGACCAGCGCCAGGATCAGCAGCAGGCGCAGCCCCTGCCAGCCGAACAGCAGCGGCATGGCGAGGGCCACCAGACACAGCACCAGCCAACCGGTTTCCCGCGGCAGATGGCGCGCCAGATCGCTGCCCAGGCCGTTCTCGCGCACATAGGGCGTGGAAAGGAACAGCCATATCAGCAAGGTGCGGCCGAGGATCGGCGCGATCAACAGCACCTGCCACAATTCGGCGCGCAGCAGCGCGGTGAGGGCGGCAAACTTCACCAGCAGCAGCATCACCACCGCCGCCACGCCGGCGGGACCGCTGCGCGGGTCTTTCATGATCTCCAGGGTACGCGCCGGATCGCCGCGTCCGCCGAGCCAGGCATCGGCGCTGTCGGCCAGGCCGTCCAGGTGCAGCGCACCGGTGACGATGACCCAGGCGGTGAGCAGCAACGCCGCCTCCAGCCAGGG
The DNA here is from genome assembly GCA_040755915.1 of Pseudomonadota bacterium. Classification (GTDB taxonomy): domain Bacteria; phylum Pseudomonadota; class Gammaproteobacteria; order Thiohalomonadales; family Thiohalomonadaceae; genus Sulfurivermis. Next base: position 48,005 of record JBFLWM010000015.1, read on the forward strand.
GTCCGGGGTCCCCAGCAGCCAGTCGAGCACCACCAGCAACAGGCCGATGACGCCGCCCACCAGCGGATAGGCCAGCAGCGAACGGCCGCGCGCCTCGGCCGCGGGCGGCGCCGCCAGGCGCACGGGAAAACGGGTGAGGAACTGCAGGGCGATGAGGAAGCTGTTCATGACGCAGGGAGGCCGGAGACCAGGGATGAATGAAGGAATGCAGCAGCGGGATTATATCTGGCGCGGCTGCCGCGCACACGTCCCCGGCAATGCCGTCACAAGCGGCCGTCGTGGAACACCAGCTGCGGCAGGGCCTCGCTGCCGCAGCCGTCGATACGGATGCGGGTAATGGCGGCATTGCCGACCTGCAGGCGGAACAACTTGTCCAGCGGCATCTCCAGCACCTCGCGGATGATCATGCGCATCATGCCGGCGTGACCAACCACCAGCACATGCTGGCCGGCGTGCTGTAGCAGCAAGTCCTGCCAGCCGGCGATGACCCGATCCCGGAAGGAATACAGGGTTTCCGCGCCGGGCGGCGTATGGTTGAGCGGATCGCGCCAGAAACGTGCCAGCCGCTCCGGGTCGTCGGCCATCAACTCGGCCGCAGTCTTCCCTTCCCATGCGCCGAAGCCGATTTCCATCAGGCGCGCATCCAGTTGCAGCGGCAGGCCGTGGCGTGCCGCCAGCTCCTCGGCAAAGGCGGCACAGCGGGCGAGCGGCGAACTGACGATGACCTGCCACGGGCAATGCTCACCCACCGCCTCGCGCATCTGCCGCCAGCCCTTGTCGCTCAGCGGATCATCCACCTGGCCGCGGTACTTGCGCCCGCCGACGGGCTCGCCGTGGCGGATCAGATCAACAATCGTGGTGATGTGGTCGGACATGCGCGCACCCTACAAACCCGGCACACAAATTACAAGCGGGAGAAACCGGGCCGGGAGTTCGGCGCGAAGCGGCTGCGCAACCACACGTTGCCCAGGGGCAGACCACGCCGCCGTGGCGCGGCAGCCCGGTCTATTGTGGCTGCGTACTGTCCGGATTGCCGCCGTCCTCCGGCGAGATGAGGCCGCTCTGCAGCAGACGGGTAAAGGCCTCCGGCTCGACCGGGCGGCTGTAGAGGAATCCCTGGACGAGGTCGCAGCCCAGTTCCTGCAGCAGCCGGCGCTGGGCGTCCGTCTCGACACCCTCGGCAATCACCTCCATGCCGAGGTCATGGGCCAGGGCGATGGTGTTGCGCACGATGGTCACGCTGTGGCCCGCCTCCGGCAGTCCCTGGACAAAGGAACGGTCGATCTTGAGACGGTCGGCGGTGATCTCCTGCAGGCGCTTCAGGCTGGAATGACCGGTACCGAAGTCGTCGATGGACAGGCGCAGACCGCGCTGGCGCAACCAGTGGATGCTGCGGCGGGCGCGCCGCGGCAGCGACATGGTGACGGTTTCAGTGATCTCCAGCTCCAGGGCATCCCCCGCCAGGCCATGACTCCCCATGGCACTGCACAGGTCGCGCAGCAGGCTCTGCTCGAACAGCTGGCGCGGCGACAGGTTCACGGCCAGCACGAAATCCGGCACCAGGGCGCGCCACTGGGCCGCCAGCCGGCAGGCCTCGGCATTGACCCAGGCGCCGATGGCGATGATCTGGCCGGTCTCCTCCGCCAGCGGGATGAATTGTTCCGGCGCAACCAGCCGCCCCTGATCGTTCCAGCGCAGCAACACCTCGCCGCCGATGATGCGGCCGCTGGCCAGCTCCACCACCGGCTGTACCAGGGTACGCAACTCGTTGCGTGCCAGCGCCCCGCGCAGGCGCGTCTCCAGCGTCAGGCGGTCCTGCACGTAGCGCTCGCCTCCCGGGGTATAGATGGCGGTATCGAGCCCGGCCTGCTTGGCCTGGTACATGGCCTGGTCGGCACGGCGCAGCAGAATGTCGGCGTCGACACCATGCTCCGGCAGGCAGCTGATGCCGATACTGGCGCCGATGAACAGCTCCTGCCCGTCGATGCTGAAGGGTTGCCCCAGCACGGCATGGATCTTTGCCGCCACACGCAGTGCCGCCGGGCAGACTGCGCCACCGTCCGGCTCGGCGCTGCAGACCACGATGAACTCGTCGCCACCCTGGCGCGCCAGCATGTCGCCGCTGCGCAGCACGCCGCGCAGGCGCGCCGCCACCTGCTTCAGCAAGGTGTCGCCGATATGATGACCGAGTGAATCGTTGACCTGCTTGAAGCGATCGAGGTCGAGGAACAGCACCGCCAGCGGCATGGGGTGGCGGTGCCCCTGGGCGATGAGCAGGCGCAGATGCTGCAGCAGGAAGCTGCGGTTGGCCAGCCCGGTCAGGCCATCGTGGTAGGCCAGATGCAGGATGCGCTGTTCGTCCTCCTTGCGCCGGCTGATGTCGGTGAACGCCACCACGGCGCCGGTGATGGTGCCGTTCTCGTACAGTGGCGTGGAATGGCATTCCACCGGAAAGCTGCGACCGTCGCGCCGGGTGAACATTTCCTCACCATGATAGGAGGCGCCGCCACGAAATACCCCGAGCATGGCGCACTCGCTGCGCGGCAGCGGCGTACCGTCGGGCCGCTTGCCGTGGAAGGCGTCATGGGCATTGCGGCCGAGCAATTCGCTCTCGCGCCAGCCCAGCATGCGTTCCGCCGCCGGATTGAGGAAGCGCAGGAACCCCTCGCCATCGACGCAGTACAGTCCTTCACCCAGCGCGGCAAGAATGGTGCGCTGGTAATCGTGGGCGCGGTGCAGGGCCTCTTCGGCGCGATGCTGCTCGGTGACGTCGCTGTAGATGCCGACGTAGTGCAACAGCTCTCCCGCCGCATCGCGCACCGCCGCGATGGACAAACGCAGCAACGCCAGGCCACCATCGCCGCGCCGGTTCCAGATCTCGCCGCTCCACTGCCCCTGCTGCGAGATCGCCTGCCACATCGACCGATAGAATTCCGCATCGTGACAACCGGATTTGAACAGGCGCACATTGCGATACATCAGGGCGCGTCCCGGATAGGCCAGCATGCGTCCCAGCGCCGGATTCACCGCCTGAATGATGCCGGCGCCGTCGGTGACGAGGATGCCGTCCAAGGCATGTTCGAACACGCTGTCGGCCAGACGGTGATAGTGATCGTGGGCCTGCCAGCGATCCACCAGTTCATTGATGGAACTGCCCAGCGCAGCCATCTCGCCACTGCCACCGGCAGCGGCGCGCGCCGTTGCCGTCGCATCCTGCCGCAGGGCATGGAGGACCCGCGACAGGGACAGCACAGGGCGGGCATGAAAGCGCAGCACGCCAAAACCGAACAGCGACATGGCCAGCAGTGCGGCACCACCGGCGCAGACGATGACGAAGCCGCGCAGCCAGGCCTGCAGCAACAGCTGCTGCGTCTCGTCACTGATCCATTGGCCATATTGCCGCTCGACCGTCAGCAACGCCGCATGACGTGCCGTGGCCGTCATGTGGCGCGAGGCCGGTGCCGCGTCATCACCGGCCTGGGCGCACTTGCCGGGCTCCGGCGCGGATACGCCGTGGACAATGGAAGCGGTAGCCAGCGACAGCGCCGGCGGCAGCTCCCGCACCAGGCGCCGTTGCAGCACGTCGTCCAGCCGCACCGCCAGGCCGCACAGCTCGAACAGCGTCACCAGAGTCGCCTCGCTGCCGCCGTCCGCCAGCTGCCAGCCCAAGGCACGCTCACGCGCTGCCAAATCGACGCTGCGCAACAGATCGAGCCATGCCGTCACCGGCAGGGCCAACGGTGCCGGCAGGTGCGCCGCCGCCACCTCCTGCTCGGCCTGCTGCAACAGCTGCGCGGTGGACTCCGGCAGCTCGGACACCATACTCGCCGCAGTGGTGGCAGATACCGCACTGACAGCGGACACCATGTGTCCGTCCAGCCGCAGCACCTCGGGATGGGCGTCACTCTGACCACGCAGTGCGGCGTACTCCTGCTCATGCATCGCCTGCAACTGCGTCGACAACTGCCGGAGCCGCGCCAACAGCACCTCGGCATCGCGCACCTCGCCCAGGCGCGTGCCGTTGTCCCACAGCACCACGCCGGCGGGGATCGCCAGCAGTGCCGTGAGCACCAGGGCAAACAGCAGGAAGAGTCGAAATAACTGCATGGTGGACAGCGCCTGCGCGGCGCCTGCTTCAGTGCATGCCCGCCGACCGTGCCGCCGCGTAGAGACGGATCAGTGCCAGCTGCACCTCACCCGACTTGTGGCGTACCTTCTTCAAGGACTGCTCCGCATCGGTGACGGTGCCGTTGTCGACATCGTTCAGCACCGCACCGACAGCGATGTGAAAATCGGCATGTACCCGACGCAATTCGGCATACTCCGCCGTCGGGCCGAACTCGCGCTGTGCGGGGCCATGAATCCACTTGCCGAGGGTACACAGATGGTCGGCGGCCACTTCGGCAACCTCGTAACGGCTGTCGTCGCTGCCTTTCAGATGATTTTCGACGCGCCGCGTCCAGGCGATGTGCGCGTCCAGTGCCTGCTTCATGTTCAGGCCGCGGAACTCCTCCTCGCCGGCTGCGAACTGCATCGGCTGGAGGGCAATGGTATCGGCAACGTCATCGCTGCCCTGGGTAACACTCCTCAACCACGATAGTATGCTCATGCCGTCTCTCCCCCGCAGTAGTTATTGTCATATTCACAACGTGATCACTCCCTGTTGAAAGGCCAGACGCACGAGCTGCACCGGTGAACGGATCCCCAGCTTGTGCATGATGCGGGTGTGGTGGACACCCGCTGTCTTTGGGCTGATCGACAGAATACCCGCAATTTCTGTAACTGAATACCCTTCCGCCAGCAGACGGAACACCTCGAACTCGCGCGGCGTCAGCGCCTGCAGCAACGGGCGCGGCGCCTCGCCTGTTGCACCGTTGTGCTGCCCGAGCAATACCTGATCAAAATGCTTGCCACCGGCGGCCACGCGGCGCACCGCACTGACGATCTCGGCGGGCGCCGCGCTCTTGGTGAGATAGCCCGCCACCCCCAGACCGAGCGCCTGCTGAAACAGTGCCGCGCTCTCCGAGACGCTCAGCATCAGGATGCGCGCAGCTCTATCGCGTCGGCGGATGCGACGCACCGCCTCCAGCCCGCCGATGCCGGGCATGCGCATGTCCATCAACACCATGTCGGGGCGATGGATGTCGTACAGGCGATAGGCCTCTTCTCCTGTGGCGGCTTCGGCCACGACACCAATACCGTTTATCTCCAGCAGGCGCCGCATGCCGATACGTGCCACCGGATGGTCATCCGCTACCAGGGCGGAAATTCGCTCACTACTCATCACTACCCGTTTCAATACCGACGCGGCGGCACCCGCCGCCGACCATGCGGGCAAGATGCCTGTTGCACATGAAGAGGGAAATAAGCAGATGGCGTATTTTGTGGCGCCGCACAACGCCGGAGGAGATTTGGATTTGGAACAAGTCAAAGCATCGGGCCATGGCCATGCCGGAGCCCGGCATGGCGCATGTCGTAAAAAAACCTACAAGCAACAGCGTCGGGGATTCGTCACGGTACAATCACGCCGTGGCGCAATGCGAGCCGCACCAACTGCACCGACGTACTCACCTCCAGCTTGTGCATGATGCGGGTGTGATGCACGCCGGCCGTCTTCGGGCTGATGGACAGCAGATTGGCGATCTCGTTGACCGAATGCCCTTCGGCCAGCAGGCGGAACACCTCGAATTCCCGCGGCGTAAGCCGATCGAGCAGCCCGTCACGGCCGCCGCCCAGGGCGCGCCCCACCAGATCGGGATCGATGTACATGCGCCCCTCGGCCACGGCGTGCACCGCCTCCAGCAGGATCGCCGGAGCCGACTGCTTGCTCAGATAGCCCAGCACACCGGCCTGCAGGGCGCGCGACAGCATGGCCTCGTTGTCATGAATGCTGAGCACGAGGATACGCGCCTCACCGTCACGGGCGAGCAGGCGGCGTGCCGCCTCCAGCCCGCCGATGCCCGGCATCGCCAGATCCATCACCACCACATCCGGGGTGGTGGCGGCATACAGCTGAATCGCCTCCTCGCCACTGCCTGCCTCGGCCACCACCATGCCTTCATTGACCTCCAGCAGGCGGTGAAAACCGGCGCGCACCACCGGATGATCGTCCACCAGCAGAACCCGGATTGGATTACCTTTCATCTTGCACCTCCCGTTCCAGCAACGGCAGCACGGCACGTATGGTGGTTCCCGTGCCCGGCGCCGTGGTGACATGAAATTCCCCATCCACTGCCAGCGTGCGCTCGCGCATGCCGAGCAGGCCGTAACCGCGGCCATCGGAATGCCTGTCGATACCGAGACCATCGTCGCGCACACACAACTCCAGCCGACCCGCCGCCGGACGCAGCGTCACCATCACCCGGCTGGCACCGGCATGCTTGCTGATGTTGGTCAGCGCCTCCTGGGCAATGCGATAGGCCGCCAGCTCCACCGCATGGGACACCGCCGGCGGCGCAGACAGCCTACTCTCCACCACCAGCTCGGGATGGTGGCCGTGCCACTGGCGCAGCAGTTCCTCCAGTGCGGCCACCAGCCCCAGATCGTCAAGCAACGACGGACGCAAACGCCGCATCATGCTGCGCACCGTGACGTACACCTGGCCGGCGACGGCGTTGATGGAACTGGCGCATTCGCTGATCAGCGCGCTGCGATCACGATTTAGTTGCAACACACACTCCGCCTCAGCACGGATGGCGGTAAGCGACTGCCCCAATTCATCGTGCAGCTCGCGCGCCAGATTGGCCCGCTCCTCTTCCTGGATCGCCAGGGCCATGCGCGCCAGGCGCCGGTTCTCCTCCAGCAGCCGCGCCGTCTCCTGCTCGGCGTGCTTGCGCGTGGTGATGTCCTCCCCCACCGACTGGAACTCGCGGATTGCGCCGTCATCATCGAACAGTGCGCGGTCCACCCAGCGCTCCCAGCGCTGCGTGCCATCCACCTGCGGAACCGGGAATTCCATCACCACCACCGGCTGTGCCCGGTACAGTGCGGCATCAAGACGGCTGGCGCCGGGATGAAACAGCGGGATGCCGCCCTGCTGCAGCAACTCTTCGCGCGATACCTGGAAGTGACGGCAGTAGGCCTCGTTGACGTAACTGATGCGGCCATCGGGATACCAGCGGCAGATCATCTCCGGAATATCCTCCAGGATGGTGAGATAGAACTGCTCGCGCCGCTGCAACACCTGCTCGGCGGCGCGGCTCCGCTCCAGCGCCTCCTCCAGATGCCGTATGGCGGCGGTATCCGGCCGGCGGGAACTGAGCCGCCACCACAGATACCCCAGCAGCACCGCCACGCCGGACAACAGACCTGCCGCGACAGCCGGCACCACAGCGCCGCCCGGTGCAGCGCCGGCGAACCAGGCCCCCAGCACGCCCCCCAGGACAGTAGCCGCCAGCAGCGCCAGCACAACGGGCCAGCGCCTGCCCGCAGTCAACATACGCCCGCTCTGCCCCTGCATGCCCCCTCCGCCGGCGATGTGTCCTAGCCGAGGCCGGTTCCCGGCCGGCCGATGAAGTATCCCTGCACGTAATCGATGCCGGCCTGGCGCACCCGGGTCAGTACCTCACCGTCTTCGACGAATTCGGCGATGGTCTGGATGCCGAGGTCCCGCGCCATGGCAGCCATGTGGCTGACAAACACCTGATCCCGCTCGTCGTGCATCAGGTTGATGATGAAGTCGCCGTCGATCTTCACGTAGTCGATGGGGAAGTGCTTGAGATAGTGGAAGGACGAAAATCCCGAACCGAAGTCATCAATGGCGAACTGGAAGCCATGGGCCTTCAACTCGGTGACAAAGGCCTTCAGCAGCGCCAGATTGCGCACCGTTTCGCGTTCGGTCAGTTCGAATACCACCTGTGCCGGCTGGATGCCGCTCTGCTCCACCAGCCGCTCCACCGTCGGCATGAACTCGGCCAGGATCAGCGCCTTGGGCGACAGGTTGATGAACAACTTGCCGGCATAGCCGGTACGGCGCACCGCCTCGAAGGCATGCTCCATCACCTGGTAATCCAGTTTGTGCACCACGCCCATGCGTTCGGCAACATCGATGTATTCACCGGCCACCGCCACCGCACCATCCTCGCCCACCATGCGGCTCAGGACCTCGCACGCGAATGGCACGCCGTCGCCGGTCGCAACGATGGGCTGAAAATAGGGCACGAAACGCCGTTCTTCCAATGCAGCCAGGATGGCAAAACTCTGCGCGCCGATGCCGCGGTAGATCTCCGCCACATCGTCCTTGCCGGCGAGCATGACGCGGTTCTTGCCCTCGTTCTTGGCGCGATACATCAGGTTGTCGGCGATGAGGAACAGATCACGTGCCGCCTCGGCGTGATCGGGGCACAATGCAATGCCGATGGAAATCGTCGCCCGCACGGGCTTGCCATCCGGCGCACTCAGGCTCAGCTGCGCCGTCTCGTCCACCAGGCGCTGTGCCGCAGTCCAGGCCTGGTTCTCCGGTGTGTCGGTCAACAGCACCACGAACTCATCGCCGCCGTAGCGCGCCACCACGTCGCCGTGGCGGAACACCTGCTTGAGCAAATTGGCGAAGGACTGCAGGAAAGCATCGCCGAAGCCATGGCCATAGGTGTCGTTGATTCCCTTGAAGTTGTCCATGTCGATCATCAGCAGGCCGAGGCGATCGCCCTTGCGCCGGGCGCGATCCATTTCATACTCCAGCAACTCCCAGAAGGCGCGCTGGTTGTAGAGATGGGTAAGCGGGTCACGCGTGGCGTAGTACTCCAGCTCCTTGGTGTATTTGTAGATGGCCTTGACCGAACCGACCACATTGAGCAGCGTGGCAAGAATGCTCTCCATCACCAGCAGGCGCATCGGATCCTTGCCGACGCCGACCTGCACACCGATGCCGACGATGCCTCCTATCTTGGGTGTCTCGACAAACAGGCTCTTGCTCTGCAACTCGATGTCCGCTTCGGACAGCAGCGGCATGTCACGACCGGCATCGGCCACGTTGTGATTCACCTCCACAGTGGCCATGCCCTTGAAATAGGGGTGACGCTGCAACACCGCGCGCACGCTGCGCTCCAGCACCTGGGTCATGTGTGGTGACGGACGGTTGCGCCAGAAGATCTCCAGATTGAAAACCTCCTCCTCAACCTTGAAGACCGAGAACAGCACGTAGGCCTCCATCACCTTGTTGATCTCGAGCAACAGGTGATTGACGTACTCGCGCCAGTCACGCACCACCTCGGAGGTGATGACGAAACGTTCGAGCAGGCGGATCTCGAATTCCAGCAAGTCCTTGTCGACGGCAAATTCGCGCAGCCGCGTCACCAGGGCGCGCACCTCGCCGAGGATATCGTCCAGCTCACGAAAGCCGACCTGCGAGTCGTCCATGGCGAAATTCGCCAGATCGGACACCTTGTTGACCTGCCCGACACGGCCGCGCAGCACTTGCACCGAATGATCGATGCGGCCATGAATGAACACCGCCACCATGAACGCCCCCACGAGCATCACCGGTACCACCAGCCACAGTGCCGCCATGAAGCCGGCACGGGCACGCTTCAGCACCGGGCGCAGATCCTGATGCAGATCGATCACCCCCAGGGTATCGCCCAGGGCGGCATTGGCATGGCACCCCAGGCACTCCTGGCGCGCGCGCAACGGGTAAACATGGCGCAGACCGGATTCGTCTTCATGCACCACGTTGCGGCCATCGGCGAAGGCCTGGCGGATGGCATCATCCGGCGGTGGCTGCGTGATGGGTCCGAACAGCGCCTCGACACGCTCGCCGCGGTAGATCTCCAGACTGTAGGGGGTGTCGGCGAAGCGGCCGCGCATGGCGGCGAGGAATTCTTCCAGTTCGGCGCGGGTCCAGCCCTTGCGCATCACCTGGAACATCGCATCAAAGGTCTGCCCGGCCAGCACGGCAGAAACCTCGCGGGCATCCTCGCGCACGGTGCGATCATAGAGGGAGGCCACCACACCATAGGCACCGGCGAACAGCAACAGGGAACCAGCCAGGGCGGCGAGCAGCATGAAGCCCTTGATGGTATGAAACAGATGCCACATGACACTGGCCTTTCTCTATTGTTGTGGAAACATGGCGAATCACACACGACGGCCATGCCGGCTGCGCCGCAACTATCACATACCGCGCAAACACCACGGTATCGGGATAATCCTTATCAGTAACAATAGTCCAGTGAAAAGGTAAAGAAAGCCGCCGGCGCTGCACGCAACCAAAGCCAAAACCACCCCGGTGCGGTCTACTTGTCGCTTACACCCGCCTCGGCAAAGGTGGCCATCTCGCCGTGCAGGCGACAGGCCAGTTGCAGCAGCGGCAGCGCTGCGGCCGCGCCGCTGCCTTCCCCCAGACGCAGGCCCAGACTGAGCAAGGGATGCGCCTCCAGGGCCGCCAGCAGGCGGCCGTGGCCCCGTTCCGCGGAGTGATGGGAAAACAGCAGCCACGGCCGCACGGAAGGATTGATCTGCACCGCCATCAGTGCCGCGGTGGTGGTGATGAAACCATCCACCAGCACCGGTACGCCGGCCTGGGCCGCGGCGATATAGGCACCGGTCAGGGCCGCTATCTCGAAACCGCCGACACAGCGCAGGATATCGAGGGGCTGTTCCAGCTCCTCGCGATGGCGCGCCAGCGCACGCCGCACCACTTCCGCCTTGTGGCCGATCCCCGCTGCATCGAGACCGGTGCCGGCACCGGCCACCAGGGCAGGATCCAGTTGCAGGGCCGCGGACGCCAGGGCGGTGGCCACCGTGGTATTGGCGATACCCATTTCACCGCCGATGAACAGATCCATGCCGGCGGCCAGGCCGCGCCCCACCGCCTCGTGCCCGGCGGCGAGGGCGATGTGCAGCTGCTCGGCGCTCATCGCCGGCTTGCGGCAGAAGTTGGCACTGCCGTCGCCGGCCCGGCGGCTCACCACACCGGGCAGCGGCTCCACCGCGCTGGCCGCCCCCACGTCGACCACCTCCAGCGTCGCCCCCACGACCCGCGCCAGCACGCAGATCGCCGCGCCGCCGCGGGCAAAGTTGCGAATCATCTCCACCGTCACCGCCTGGGGAAAGGCCGACACGCCTTCTGCCGCCACACCGTGATCAGCGGCGAACACCACGATGCGCACCTGTTCCAGTCGCGGCCGCTCGCGCCGCTGCAGCCCGGCCAACTCAACTGCCAGCTCCTCCAGCCGCCCCAGCGCCCCGGGCGGCTTGGTCAGCATGCCCTGCCGCGCCTGGGCGGCGGCAACAGCGGATTCATCGGGCGCGGCAACGGGCTGGTGCAGCCAGGCATCAGACATTGACATATATCCTGTGTGGAAATTTCCGGGGAGGCGCATTGTCACCCAAGCCGGGGCAAATGCAAAAGATTTGGATCAATAACCGGTGGTGTGAAAGCGCGACGGCCTTCTCACTTCAAGCTCAGGGGCAGTCCCGCCGCCACCAGGGTGACACGGTCGCACAGCTGTGCCAGGCGCTGGTGCAGACGACCGGCCTCATCGCGGAAACGCCGCGCCAGGGGATTGTCGGGCACGATACCCCAGCCCACCTCGTTGCTGACCAGCAGGACATCGCCCGGCAACTCCGGCAGGACCGCATACAACTCATCCATTTCCTGTGCCATGCGTTCATCGCCCTGTGCCAGCAGGTTGCCGAGCCACAGGGTCAGGCAATCCACCAGCAGGCAGCGATCCGCTGCCGCCTCACGGTGCAGCACCCGGGCCAGCGCCAGCGGTTCCTCGACCAGGGACCAACCGGCCGGGCGCTGGACGCGGTGATGGGCGATACGTGCGGCCATTTCCTCATCCAGCGCCTCGGCCGTGGCGACATACACCACGTCGCGGCCGGCCTGCGCGGCCAGCTGCTCGGCATGACGACTCTTGCCGGAACGGGCACCGCCGAGGATGAGGTGTTTCATGACGGGAACGGAGACAGGAACTTCACGCCGTGCTGGCGCAGGAAAAATCAGAGCAGCCCGGCGAGGGTGAACACCGCCAGCACCACCAGCCAGACCAAGGCGGCGCGGCGGATCAGGGCGAGGGCCTCGCGGATGTAGCTGTCCTCCTCCGCCAGGTCCGGGGCCACGCCGTCGTCCTCCGCCGGCTGGTAGCGCAGGGCGCCGAAGCCGCTGGCGATGAGGATGAAGCGGCTGTCCTCCAGCCACTTGCCTGCCTCCTCGCGCCAGTAGTGCATGGCGTCGACGAAGCTGCCGCTGAGGGCATAGGCCAGGGCAGTGAGGCGTGCCGGCAGCCAGGCCAGGATCTGGTGCAGGCGCTGCGCCGCAGCGGCGAAACCGGAGGCCTCGCTGGCACTGCCACGCCGTGCCAGTACCGCCACGCGATACAGCAGCGCACCGACCGGTCCGAGCAGAATGAACCAGAGCACCACGCCGAAGAAACGCTCGTTGGCCTCCGCCAGCATGGTCTCCAGCATGACGCGGGTCAGCTTGCCGGAGCTGTCCACCGTCGTGTTGCCGAGCATGTCGCTGGCATAGAGCATGGCCGACTCCTCATCGCCGCGCTCGCGCGCATCGAGAAAGGCCTCCACCTCGGCCTCCAGATCGCGCGGTCCGAAGCTGTACAGCAATACCAGCACGGCAAACAGGAAGAACAGCGGCCAGCCGATGGCGTGGAACAGGGCGCCGAGCAGCAGCACCGCCGCCACCGGGATCAGCACCACAACCGCAACACCGGCAGGGCCATCGGCCCAGGGCTGACGCCGCACCTGCTGCACCAGCAGGTCCAGCCAGCCGAAGCGGCGCATCTCCTCCAGCGATCCGAGGAAACGCTCGAGAAAGACGCCTAGCAATATCGCGAGAAGAGCCATGAGCCTAGTTTCGAGTTTCAGGCCGCGAGTTGCAAGCCATCATTTGGCGGGACACCACCTTGCATCCCGGGCGGCCGGACGACACTACACCACGACCTTCCGTTCCGCCGCCAGCATGGCGCGCAGGTGTGGCCAGTCGAAACAGGGGCCGGGGTCGGTCTTGCGCCCCGGGGCAATGTCGCTGTGACCGGCGATCTGCCCGTCCGCCAGCGACGGATAGGCGGCATGCAGGGCGGCAATCACGCGGGCCAGCACCGCATACTGCCCCGGCGCGTAGGGCTGATCGTCGCTGCCCTCCAGCTCGATGCCGATGGAAAAGTCATTACAGCGCTCGCGGCCGCAGTAGGTGGACACGCCGGCATGCCAGGCCCGCCGGTGCAGCGGCACGTACTGCACCAGCTCGCCGTCGCGGCGGATCAGCAGGTGCGACGACACGCGCAACCGGTGGATCTCCCGGAAATAGGGATGGGCGGCCGGGTCGAGGGTGTTGGTGAACAGGGCGTCGATCCACGGCCCGCCGAATTCGCCCGGCGGCAGGGAGATGCCATGGATGACGATCAGCTCGGGCGCCATGTCCGCCGGCCGGTCGTCGCAGTTGGGCGACGGTACCTGGCGCGCCGGCGCGATCAGGCCGGTCGTGGTATCGATGGCCAGAATCACGGCGCCTCCTCGGCCGGCCGCGCCAGGGCCGCATCGATGGCCGCGCGCAGACGCTGCGGCTGCGCCTCGCTGTGCAGTGCGCAGTGATACTCGCCGTCGCGGAACAGAAACATGGCCGGCAGGTGAAACACGCCGAACTCGTGCGTCAGCGCCATGTCACGCCCGGCATCCACCTCGAACAGATGGATGTCGGCAAACAGCGCGCGCTGCTCGGCCAATATCTGCTTCAGGCGCCTGCAGGCACCGCAGGCCGGCCCGGTGAACAGCACCAGGCTGATACCCGGCGTCTCCGCCAGGCGGTGGTGCAGATCTCCCGCCAACGGCGTCAGAACCGGCATAGCCCGCCGAACACCAGATTGGTGAAACTGACGATACCCACCACCGTGCCGTTCTCGATCACCGGCGCCCGGCTCAGATCGAAGCGGGTTAACAGCCGCGCGCAGTAGCGGATATCCATCTGCGGGTCGACGGCGATCACCGGTTTGGCGGTGATCTCGTAGACATTGACCCGCTCCGGTGCGCGGTCCTTGCCCAGCACATGGCGGGCAATGTCGGATACCAGCAGCATGCCGTATTCGTCATCCTCATGGCGCTTGCCGACGATCAGGCACTCCGCCTCGATCTTGCACATCAGCGCCAGGGCCTCGCTCACCGTGGCCATGCCGTCGATGGTCTCGAAGCGGGTACTCATCACCTCGCGCACCCGCACCACATTGCGTTCGCTCATAGCTCCCCCTCCACTACCGCGGTCAGCGTCCGCACCTGCTGCGCCACCCCCACGGCATCTTCGACATCGATCTGGAAGGCAATGCCGGTACCCGGCGTGTCGTCGAACTGGCCGACTTCGGCAATCTTTTCCAGTATCTTGCGCGCCAGATGCTCCTCCACCAGGAACAATACCATGTCGCGCTGTGTCTCCACGGACAGACCGAAAAAGGTCTTGGCCTGGCGCAGTCCTTCGCCGCGCGCCTGGCTGACCACGGTGGCGCCGGTCGCGCCGGCCTCGCGCGCCGCCTTCAGCACCGCGTCGGTCTTGTCATCCTCCACCAGGGCTATCAACAGCTTGAAATGCATGATCCCACCTCCTCGTCAGAAAACGTCCATCACGCCTTGCCACGCCAAACCGCCAACTGGGCGTAACCCATGACCGTCAGCGCCGGTCCCACCGCGGTGACGGCCAGCAGACCGAAACCATCGGCGGCGCTGCCCCCGTCCAGCTGCAGCGCCACACCGATGCCCACCGCCACCAGCAGGGGCGCGGTTACCGTAGAGATGGTTACCACTCCGGTATCCAGCGCCAGATTCACCACCAGACGCGGTGTCACCCGTGCCTGCAGATACAGCACGACGAACAGCACGGTGAGCAGCGGAAACAGCGGCACGCCCAGCATCATGCGCAGCAGGCCGAGACAGGCCCCGAGGCCGATCCCCGTCGCCACGGCCAGGCGCAGCCCCCAGGGCTGGATGGCGCCGCCCGACAACTGCGAGGCGCGGTGCGCCACCGTGGTCAACACCGGCTCGGCCAGTGCCGCCGCAAAACCCAGCGCACCCAGGAACAGATAGAGCTGCAACAGGCTCACCGCCGTCGCCTCCACCGCGGCGGCCGCCAGGGCGCCGGCCACCTCGCGCCCGAGCGGAAACACGGTGTACTCCAGTCCGTAGAGGACCAGCGCCAGACCGATGACCAGCAGGCTCAGGCCAATGGCGACCTGTACGGGACGGCGCAGCGGCCGCCGCAGCACCAGGCCCTGAAATGCCGCCAGCACCAGGACGATCGGCAGCAGATCGCTGATGACGGCCAGCAGCGCCTCTCCGGCCTGCACCATCATCGCAACCAGCCCCACAACAGTACGCACAGGGGCGGCAGCAGCAGCGCCGGCGCCACCATACCGAAGCCATCAATCAGGGATGAACGCTGGGCCAGACTAGCGGCCAAGCCAATCCCCAACGCCACCACCACCGGCACCGCCAGCGTGGACATGGCGGAGATACCCATATCGAAGGCGAGGGTGGTCATCAGCGGCGGCGCCACCAGGATCAGCAGCAACAACGGGAGCAGCAAGGCCAGCAGCAGCAGCGGCAGCGGCCAGCCACGCAGGATGCGGACGATGCCGAGGACGACGGACAGCGCAATGCCCAGCGCCGTGGCGAGCCGCAGACCCCATGCAAAGGCCGCGGCATCCGCGGCGGCGATGTGCCCCCCCGCCACGGCGGCCTGTGCCGTCTGTACGGCCACCGCCGCCAGCGCCGGCTCCGCCACGGTGGCACTGAAGCCCAATGTGAAGGCAAACAGCAGCAACCAGCGCAGACTGCCCTTGCTGACGAAGTCATGGGCAATGCCCTCGGCCAGGGGAAACAGCGTGAATTCCAGCCCCTTCACCACCAGGGCGAGACCGACCACCAGCACCAAGCCGCCGGTCAGCAGTTCACCCAATGGCGGCAAAGCCGCCCCCAGAATCAGGGCAAAGCCGAGCAAGACCACCGCCAACGGGGCCAATGTCAGCGCACTCTCGCGCATGGCGCTCAACAAGTCCTGCAACAGTCGCAGCATGTCCTGATCCCGTTCAGTGCGGCAGCTTGACGCCCACGCTCACCACCTGCTCGCCCTGCATCTCCTTGATCACCAGCTCGATGCTGCCGAGCGGCAGGCGATCGCCCGGCACCTGACGGCCGTGGAAATGTTCGCCGAACAGTTGCGCCAGGGACTTGCCGCTGTACTCGGGCGGCACGCTGATGCCGTAGACCAGGGCCATGTCCTCCAGCCGCGCATCGCCCTTGAGCACGAACTCGCCGAAGAACTGGCGTTTGGCCGTTTCGGCCTGCGCGCTGGTGGGGATGAACATCCGCTCCAGCTGCGGCAGGGCCTGGCGGAAGGCGAGGACATAGACGAAATCTCCGGCACGGTAGCGCTCGGCAAGCCGTAGATCCTGCGGCTCGCCGTCATGCACCAGGCCGGCGAGGCGGCAGCCCGGCGGCAAAGCCACCTCGGCCACCCGCCGCCCGGCGATCGACGTGCCCTCCTTCACCTCATACACCGCCAGCTCGAAATCCGGCTGCCCCGGAATGTCCAGGCCGACACGATGCAGGCCGACGGCCTCCTGCGGCACGTTCAGCCCCAGCTTGCGCGCCAGCGGCGCCACCGACCAGCCCTGCACGGTGAGCGACACCAGCACCACGAAGAATGCCGTATTGAAAAACTCGCGCGCGTGCTCCAGCCCGGCCAGCAGCGGGAACAGCGCCAGCACGATGGGCACTGCGCCGCGCAGCCCCACCCAGGCGATGAACACCTGTTCACGCCAGGGCAGATGGAAGGGCTTCAGGCACAGCGCCACCGCCAGCGGCCGCGCCACGAACATCAGGATCGCGGCCACGAACAGCGCCTGGCCGGCATGGTCCAGCAGTTCCGACGGCTGCACCAGCAGACCCAGTACCAGGAACAGGCCGATCTGCGCCAGCCAGGCCATGCCGTCGTGAAAGCGCAGGATGTTGTGCCCCGCCTGCAGGGGCCGGTTGCCCACCACCAGGCCGGCCAGATACACGGCGAGGAAGCCGCTGCCGTCGATGCTGGCCACGGCACCGAACAGGGCCAGCGCCGCCGCCAGCACCAGCAGCGGATACAGGCCCGGGGTCAGGCGGATGCGGTTGACCATCTTCACCAGCAGCCAGCCGCCGCCCACACCGGCCAGGCCGCCCAGGCCCATCTGCTTGACGAACTCCAGCAGCCAGTGCCAGTCCAGCACGCTCTGCCCCGTCGCCAGGGCCTCCACCAGCACGATGGTGAGAAAGATCGCCATCGGGTCGTTGCTGCCCGACTCGATCTCCAAGGTGGCGCCGACGCGCTGCTTCAGTTCGATGCCCTGGTTGCGCAGCAGCGAGAACACCGCCGCCGCATCGGTGGAGCCGACGATGGCGCCGATCAGCATGCCCTCCATCCAGTGCAGGTCGAACACCCACATGGCGGCCCAGCCGGTGACCAGCGACGACACCAGCACGCCGAGGGTGGACAGCAGCATGGCGGGGCGCAGGCCGACGCGGAAGGTGGTGACCTCGGTGCGCATGCCGCCGTCGAACAGGATCACCGCCAGCGCCAGGCTGCCGATGAGGTGGGCGCTCTGCACATCGTCGTACTTGATGCCGCCCGGCCCCTGCTCGCCCATCAGCATGCCGAGGCCGAGGAACACCAGCAGCAGGGGCATGCCCACCCGCGCCGACAGCAGGCTGGCGTAGACACTCACCAGCAGCAGGGCGCCGATGGCGAGGATGATGTAGTTGGTCAGTTCCAAGGCGATGTATCGGGCCGGCAGGGTATCCGCCCAGGACGAGCGGACAGTGCCCATAGAATATAACGGAAGCGCCGCCGCCATGGTGTGCGCATTGCACGCCGGTGAGGCCATTGGCTACCATCGCTGCACGCTCAAGGGAGAATAAGAACAACCATGCAGACACTCATCGACGCGCTGACCGCCCTCACCGGCAAGATCGCCGGCCTCCTGTGGGGCAATCCCCTCACCCTCCTCCTGCTGCTCGGTATCGGCCTCTATCTCACCCTGCGCCTGGGCTTCATTCAACTGCGCGGCTTCCGCCACGCCACCCAGCTCGTCGGCGGCCGCTACAGCGACCCGAGCCACCAGGGCGAGGTGTCGCACTTCCAGGCCCTCGCCACCGCGCTCTCCGCCACCGTCGGCACCGGCAACATCGCCGGCGTCGCCACCGCCATCACCCTCGGCGGTCCCGGCGCCCTGTTCTGGATGTGGATGACCGCCTTCTTCGGCATGGCCACCAAGTTCACCGAATGCACCCTGGCGCTCAAGTTCCGCGAGGTGGCCCCCGACGGCAGCATCGCCGGCGGTCCCATGTACACCCTGCTGCACGGCCTCAAAATGAAGCGCATGGCCGTGCTGTTCGCCGCCTTCGCCCTCATCGCCTCCTTCGGCATCGGCAACATGGTGCAGGCCAATTCCGTCGTCGACGGCATCGCCTTCATCTGGCCGGAACTGAAACAGGATGCCTGGCTGGTGGGCGTGATCATGGCGATCATGGTGGGCCTGGTGATCCTCGGCGGCGTCAAGCGCATCGCCCGCGTCGCCGGCACCCTGGTGCCGTTCATGGCCCTGCTCTATGTCTCCGCCGCGCTGATCGTGCTGTTCAACCACCTCGCCGACATCCCCGCCGCCTTCGCCACCATTCTCAACCATGCCCTCAATCCCTGGGCGGTGGGTGGTGCCGCCGTGGGCGAGGCGATCCGCTGGGGCGTGGCGCGCGGCCTGTTCTCCAACGAGGCCGGCCTGGGCTCCTCGCCCATGGCCCATGCCGCGGCCAGGACCAACGAGCCGGTGCGCGAGGGCCTGGTGGCAATGCTGGAGCCGTTCATCGACACCCTGGTGATCTGCACCATGACCGGCCTGGTGATCGTGGTCAGCGGCGCCTGGGAGGTGCGGCCGGAGGAGATGAAGGGCGCCGCCTTCACCGCCTTCGCCTTCAGCGAATCCCTCGGCGCCGGCGGCGCCATCGTCGTCGGCCTCGGCCTCGCCCTGTTCGCCTTCTCCACCATCATCGCCTGGTCCTACTACGGCGACCGCTCCGCCTACTTCCTGTTCGGCGAAAAGGCGGTGATGCCCTACCGCGTGGTGTTCACCCTGCTGGTGGTGGTCGGCGCCGCGGTGCCGCTGGAGCTGGTGTGGAACATCGCCGACATCACCAACCTGCTGATGGCCCTGCCCAACCTGCTGGCCCTGGTGCTGCTGGCCGGCCTGGCGAAGAAATTGAAGGATGACTATTTCAAATCGTAGGAGCCCACTCCGTGGGCGAACGCGACGTCCATCTTTGACGCCATTCGCCGAGAGGACTCGGCTCCTACGCTTAAGACGATATCTGGTCGATACGCTGCGCTTATGTCCATGGAAGGACGATATTCGGCGGGAGGCAGGATGCCGAGAGCCATATCCACCCTACCCATCCGTTCCGGGTACAATCACACCACCCCATTCCTAACTGATAGAGATGCATCCCATGACCGCGAAGATCACCGATTCCGGACTGAAGTACGAAGACCTGGTGGAAGGCAACGGCGAGACGGCCCAGACCGGCCAGATGGTCACCGTGCACTACACCGGCTGGCTGGAGAACGGCCAGAAGTTCGACTCCAGCAAGGACCGCAACGACCCGTTCCGCTTCAAGCTGGGCGCCGGCCAGGTCATCCGCGGCTGGGACGAGGGCGTGGCCGGCATGAAGATCGGCGGCACGCGCAAGCTCACCATCCCCGCCAACCTCGGCTACGGCTCCCGTGGTGCCGGCGGCGTGATCCCGCCCAACGCCACGCTGATCTTCGACGTGGAGCTGCTGGCGCTGAACTGATGCAGCCGGACGGCATCTCCCTCCCCCTCGTGCGCGAGGATGTGCGCCGCGCCCTGCAGGAAGACGTGGGCGGCGGCGACATCACCGCCGCCCTCATCGATGCCGAGCGCCAGGCCGAGGCCACGGTGATCAGCCGCGAGCACGCCGTGCTCTGTGGCCAGGCCTGGTTCGAGCAGGCCTTTTGGCTGCTGGATGAGTCTGTGCGCATCGATTGGCGCGCGGCCGATGGCGATGCGGTGGAGCCGAATCAGATTCTGTGCGTGGTCTACGGCCCGGCGCGCGTGCTGCTCACCGGCGAACGCACCGCCCTCAACTTCCTGCAGACCCTGTCCGCCACCGCCACTGCGGCACGACACTACGTGGCGGCCCTGGGCGACAGCGGCGTGCAGCTGCTCGACACGCGCAAGACCATTCCCGGCCTGCGTCAGGCGCAGAAATACGCCGTGCGCTGCGCCGGCGGCCGCAACCACCGCATGGGGCTGTATGACGGCGTGCTGATCAAGGAAAACCACATCGCCACCGCCGGCTCCATCGGCCGCGCCGTGGACCAGGCACGCCATCACGCGCCGCATGGCATTGCGGTGGAAGTGGAGGTGGAGGACTTGCAGCAGTTGCGCGAGGCCCTGGCCGCCGGTGCCGATATCGTGCTGCTGGACAACATGGAACCGGACCTGCTGCGCCAGGCCGTGGCGATCACCGCCGGCCAGGCCAAACTCGAGGCATCGGGCGGCATCACCCTCGACAACATCCGCGCCGTCGCCGATACCGGCGTCGACTACATCTCCATCGGCGCCATCACCAAGCATGTGCAGGCGGTGGACCTGTCGATGCGCATCCATATGTAGCAGCCGGTTCCTCGCGGCGAGCCGGTGCCGATCGTAGGGCTGGCTTCAGCCGGCCGGCATAGTCGACACCTGCATTTGGCCCGCTGCAGCCGGCCCTACAGCAGCTTCTCGAATTCCGCTGCCGTCACCGGTGCACTGAAATGGAACCCCTGCACGAAATCGCAGCCCTGCCGTTGCAGGTAATTCAGCTGTGCCGCCGTCTCGACCCCCTCCGCCACCACACGCAGTCCCAGACTATGCGCCAGACCAATGGTGGCGGAGACGATGGCGGCATCCTCCTGGCTGCGTTCGATATCGCGGATGAAAACCCGATCGATCTTCAGCTCATCGAGCGGGAAGCGCTTGAGGTAGCTGAGCGACGAATAGCCGGTACCGAAGTCATCCATGGCGATGCCGAAACCCTGGCTGTGCAGCTGTCCCAGCATGCGGATGGTTTCCAGCGCATCATCCATCAGCATGCTCTCGGTCAGCTCTAGGGTAACCTGCTGCGCGCTCACCCCGGCCTGCTGTGCACAGCGACCGGCGATGGCAGCGAAATCATGCTGGTGGAACTGGCGTGCGGAAATGTTCACCGACATGCGCAACGCGCCATGTCCCTGGCGCCGCCACTGCGCCAGCTGCTCGCAGGCACTACGCAACACCCACTCACCGATGGAAATGATCAGCCCGGTTTCTTCCGCCAGGGGGATGAAGTCCGCCGGCGGGACCAGGCCGAGGTCGGGATGACGCCAGCGCAGCAGCGCCTCGGCAGCAATGACACGGGATGAGCCCGCATCCAGCAGCGGCTGGTAATACAGCTCGAATTCCTCCCGCTCCAGCGCCCTGTGCAGCGCACTCTCCAGCGCCAGATGCTCCAGCGAGCGGGCATTCATGGCCGGCGCATAGAGCTGGAAGCTGTTGCGGCCGCTGTCCTTGGCACGGTACATGGCGATGTCCGCATTCTTCAGCAGCAGGGCCGCGTCCTCGCTGTCATCGGGATAGATGCTCATGCCAATGCTGGTAGTAACCACCAGTTCGTGGCCATCGACATACACCGGCTGCCGGAGGGCATCGATGAGACGGCGCGCGATGTGCATGGCATGTTCCGGTGTCTCGATGTCGCTCAGCACGGCGATGAACTCATCACCGCCCATGCGCGCCACGGTATCGTCCTCCCGCACGCTGTCACGCAGGCGTTGCGCGATGGCGATCAGCAGCTGGTCGCCGACCTCGTGGCCAAGGCTATCGTTGATGCGCTTGAAACGGTCCAGGTCGATGAACAGCAGCGCCAGCTGGCGGTGATTGCGGTGGGCATGCGCCAGGGCGACACGCAGGCGGTCCTCCAGCAGACGACGATTGGGCAATCCGGTCAGCGCATCGTAATAGGCGAGATGGCGGATACGCTCCTCGCTCTCCTTCAGCTCCGTGATATCACTGAACAGCGCCGCATAATGGGTCAGCTTGCCGTCGCGATCGGAGATGGCCGCAATGGTCAGCAACTCGGGATAGGTTTCGCCGCTCTTGCGCCGGTTCCACACCTCGCCCTGCCAGTGGCCGTTCTCGCGCAACTGCCGCCACATCTCGTCATAGAACGCCTTGTCGTGCCGCCCGGAACTGAGCAGTGCAGGACTTTTGCCTACAACTTCTTCGGCGCTGTAGCCGGTCAGACGGGTGAAGGCCGGGTTGACGGAAATAATGATCGAGTTGGCATCGGTGATCATGATGCCCTCCAGCGAGCTCTCGATCACCTTTTCTGCCAAATGGAGATTGCGCTGCGAGATATTGAGCGCCTCGTCGCGCTCGCGCAGGGCATGCTGCAGCTCCTGCACATACACCAGCTCCATCCCGCTCAGGATATCGCTGAAGCTGACTATGTCCACCAGCGTGCCGTCATCACGCACCACGCCGACATGGCGCAGCTTGCTCTCCGTCAACAGGGTGCGCACCCGGTACAGGCTGGTGTTCTGACCCACCGTCACCAGCGGCCGGCTGGCCAGGGTTCCCACGGCCTCGTTGCCGCACTGCCGCGCCACCAGACGGACCACGTCGCGCTCGGTGAGAATACCCCAGTCGCCATCAGCATAGCTCACCACCACGGCGTCAACGGCAGAGGAGCGCATCAGCGCCGCCATTTGTGCCAACGTGGCGGTTTCCGGCAACATTTGCAGGCGCCCGCGCACCACCGAGTCGACACTGCGCAGCCGCAGGTAATGCTCGATGCCCTGATTGAGCACCACATCTGTCTGTGACACCACGCCACAACGCCGGCCGTCACCATCGACCACCAGATAGTGGCGCACATGCTCCTCGCGGAACCGCACCGCCAATGCCTGCAGTTTCATGTCCGCCGGCACGCTGCGCACCGGAGAGCTCATTACCTCACGCACCGGACACTGGAACGAACCCGGGTTGGCAAAATCCACCGCCAGCGCATCGCGCTCGGTCCAGATCCCTATGGCCACGCCCGCATCCACCACCAGGATGGAGCTGACGCGCATCTCGCTCATGCGCTGCGCGGCGTCGCACAGGGGCGTATCGGGGCTGCACTCCAGTACAAAGGATTTGACGATCTGCCCGAGGGACACATCGGAGGTCAACAGGGAGTCGATGATGGCCGCGCCCGTCGGCAAGTTGTTGGGCTCAGCGCTGGAATCTGCCATATGAAGCATCACCTTATTACCGGGCACCAGCCCGCTGTCCGGCAGGGCTATGCGCGGAAGTAACAAGGATCATCCCTGAACCAGCCCCGCCCACATGCCTGCAGCGGGAGGGCAGAAGAGTAACACGGTAGAGGCGGCTCGGGAGGATGGGAAATGGTGCCGTTGAAGGGAATCGAACCCCCGACCTACTGATTACGAAGCCTCATGCAACCTCGCCAATGCTCCACTTTGCTCCACAAAACATGTGGTTAGCAAAGGGAGCAACCACAGTACTCCACATTAATTGGGTGCTGTGGTCGACCTTTCGTTGACAACAGGAGACTTATTGCATGAGTAGCGACAAAACCAAGGCGCCAATTGTGCGCCTAGAAATCGTCCTTCATTCCGACAACCTGCATGACGCCATGCTAGGTATTCGAGTCTTGCGGAAGATGATGCGTTCTGGACAGCTTCCCGCTTGGCTGGTGGCTCAGGGGCTTCAATCGCTCCACCAGAGACGCCGGAACGCCTTAGCGCAGGCAGTCAGAGAGGCCATCTACTTCAACTAAAAGACGGCAACCGGGAGGCCCCACCAGGGCACCCCGGCCGCCTTATTTCCGCCACACACGCCACTACAACATGCCAGCGGCAAACCCAGACCCCAAAAAAAACGGGCGGGATACGTTACTAAGACAGGCGGAAGTATAGGCAGAAAGCCGGCCTAGGTGAAGGCCTCCCCAGCCTTAAGGCTTGGGAGGCAATATGCACGAGCACGAAACAGGGCACCCGGTGCCCGGTTCGGGTGTGCGCATGGGCAATTTAGCGCCGTCGGCTTCCGGCCGCGCCGTGCCGACGCCGGGCGGAGGGGACCACTTTGGGGAGGCACCGCACGAGCGGCGGCACGGCGCGGCTGGGCTTGTCCAGAGGCGCATATCTGCACACGCGCACCCGAAGCGGGCATATGAGGTGCATTTCGGCGCACGGGATGTCGTGGTCAAGCGGCGGGCACTCAACACCCAGTCAGCTAGGCAAGGCGGTGGCCTTCGCGGGAATATTACCCAATTCAGCAAGGCGTCAGCGCGACGGCTTAAGCTCACGGCTCGCAATCTCACTGGGTTGCGAGTCATGCTGACACTGACCTATCCGGGCAAATTTCCCGATGACGGCAAGATAGTGAAAGACCATTGGCGGCGCATGAGGCAATGGCTAGCCCGGCAAGGGTGTGATGTCGGCCTGTGGTTCCTCGAATTTCAGCGACGGGGAGCCCCGCACTTTCACGCCTTCATGCGCAACCCTGTACCGGCCACCAAGGTGGCGATGGCATGGTTCAAGATTGTTGGCAGCGGGAACGTTGCCCACCTCAAGGCGGGCACACGTGTGGAGTGGTTACGTAAGCCGGACGCTGCCGGGGCCTATGCATCAAAGTACGCCAGCAAGATACATCAAAAGGAAGTCCCCCAAGAGTTTGGCAATGTCGGGCGGTTCTGGGGCACGTGGGGGCGTCCCGAGATATGGAACGTGTACTGGTTGGCGTGGGAGACCGGGAAAGCGTTTGTACGTTCTGTTCGGCGGGCATACGAACATCAGCGCAAAACGTGGACACATGCCAAACGCTGGAAAGATTCGGGAATATGGGGATTTACTGCCTACGAAACAGGCGCGGCAGCTTGGCAACTTCTCCGATGGTTCGACAGCGAGACGGCTTTACCGCCATGACATGCCGCCACCCTATCCCGCACACTTATCCACGGGCTGGAGTCGCTCAGTCGAACTCAAAGCCGGTGGGTAAGTGTGCGGCCCCTGAGCCAAGAAAGGAGCATTAATGACCATCAAGAGAACTGACAAAGGTTGGTTGGTCGATATTCAACCGGGCGGGCGTGGAGCTAGGCGGTTTCGTAAAACGCTCAAGACAAAGGCGGATGCTCTACGCTGGGAAGCGCATGTTCGCGCCAACGTAACGCAGGCACCGGAATGGGCACCAAAGAGGCGCGACACTCGCCGCCTACTGGAGCTGGTAGATACATGGCATGAGCTGCATGGCCAGCATTTACGCTCGGATGCCTATGCCATGCTAAAACGACTTGCCAAGGCCCTGGGCAATCCAGTGGTTGACCGCATTACAACCCAGCTTTTTGCCAATTACCGCACAGCTCGTCTCAACGACGGCGTGACAGCTAATACCGTGAATCGTGAACATGCCTACTTGCGAGCAATGTTCAACGAGTTGGCGCGTCTTGGGCACTGGAAAGAAAAAAACCCGTTGCAGGCCTTACGACAATTAAGCGTCAGTGAGACGGAGTTGACCTATCTCACTGTACAGCAAATCAAGGCACTATTGGTCGCCCTGAAAGAATCGCGCAACCCTGACGCCTATTTGGTGACAAGGCTTTGTCTTGCGACTGGTGCGAGATGGGGTGAGGCACAGAATTTGCGGGCCGAGCATGTACGACTAGACCCACCTGCAGTGCAATACGTAGGCACCAAGACAGACCGCAATCGCGTCTTACCTATCATGCGTGAACTGGCGGAAGAGATAACGCAGGGCCGCATGCGCGGAAGGTTGTT
This sequence comes from Pseudomonadota bacterium, assembly GCA_040755915.1. Taxonomy (GTDB): domain Bacteria; phylum Pseudomonadota; class Gammaproteobacteria; order Thiohalomonadales; family Thiohalomonadaceae; genus Sulfurivermis. Next base: position 73,854 of record JBFLWM010000015.1, read on the forward strand.
CAGTCCCTGTAGAGACGCATTTAAGAGGGCTGTTGAGCGTGCTGGAATTGAATTGCCAGACGGCCAACTGACCCACGTTCTCCGGCACACGTTTGCCAGTCACTTTATGCAGGGCGGGGGCAATATCTTGGCCCTGCAAAGGGCGCTAGGGCATCAAGACTTGAAGATGACCATGCGTTACTCGCACCTATCCCCCGACCACCTCCAAGACGTGGTACGCCTGAACCCGCTCACCAAGGTTGACAGCGAGTTGTCACTGGCTTAGCTTCTGGGGTGGCGAGACGGCATAAGTAGCTGATTGAATTGGTGCCGTTGAAGGGAATCGAACCCCCGACCTACTGATTACGAATCAGTTGCTCTACCAACTGAGCTACAACGGCGATATCGGTCTGACGCACGAAGGGCGCAAGTATACTGAAAACACCGACGCTGGCAAAGGAACCCGGCGGCAGCGCCGTATCAGCTCAGGCGAGGAAGATCAGTCGGCGGAACGGACGCGGATGATGACATCGATCCCGGCGGCCACGGTGCCCTCGGGCAGTGGCGGCAGCTGCTCCATCGTCAGGATAGGCAGCGGCACGTCCGTCAATTCGCCGGTATCGATGTTGAAGAAGTGGTGGTGCTGCAAGGTGGTGGAGTCGTAGAACACCTTGCTGGGATCGACGATGACTTCCCGCACCAGCCCCTTGCGGGCGAACAGGTTAAGGGTGTTGTACACCGTCGCCTTGGAGACATGATGCTTTTCACTGTTGACCTGGGCCAGCAGCTGATCGGCAGACAGGTGCTGCGGCCGGGCAAACAGCATCTGCCCGATCTCCACCCGCTGCTGCGTCGGGGTCACGCCATGCCGGTGCAGCAGGTCGATAACCTCACGACGATCAAGGCATTGTTTGTCCGTGGTTTTTTCCATGTTTCCGAGTATAGCGATGGGTTAAGACCAAGTCTAGATGACAAATCAGTGCCACCATCATAAAAACCCTACCGTTGGCGTGCCATATCTCATTATTGGTAGCGCCGCACCCCATAGGGCGCAGGATCCAGTATCGGTACCCGCCCCAACACCAAATCTGCCAGCAAGCGGGCCGAGGCCGGCGCCATGACGACGCCGTTGCGGAAATGGCCGCTGTTGAGATACAACCCGGCGACCTCGGGATGTTCACCTATATAAGGTGTGCCGTCCGGTGACCCCGGGCGCAACCCGGCCCAGTGTTGCTCCAGCGCACAACCTGCCAGCGCCGGTACCAGGCCGACTGCCGCGGCCAACAACTCCTCCCGCGCCGCCGCAGTGGTCGTGCTGTCGAAACCCACCTCCTCCATGGTGCTGCCCACCAGCACCCGGCCATCCCGTCGCGGGATGACGTAGTGCCGCGGCCCCAGAATGATGCGCGACACCAGCCCGGGCGGCCCCCGGAACAGCAGCATCTGCCCCCGCACCGGACGAATCTCCGGCCGGACAGCCAGCTCCGCCAGCAGGCGCCCACTCCATGCCCCCGCCGCCACCACCACGACATCCGCCCCTATTTCGCCCCGCTTCGTCCGCACCCCGGACACATGACCGCCCCCCACCTGCAGCCCGGTGACCTCGCAATCCTCCTCGATGCGCCCCCCTTGCCGCACCAGGGCCTGTCGTGCTGCCTGCACCAGCCGCGGGTTGCGTACCTGTGCCACGTCGGCCATCCACAACGCCGCCGTACTACCCTCCGCCAACGCCGGCTCACACTGCCGCAGCCCGGGCCCGTCCAGGATCTCCAGCCGACAGCCAAACCGCTCCGCCCATGCACTTGCCGTAACCTGATCGGAGGTGTCCAGCATCAGCATCCCATTCTGTGTCCACTCCGGGTCGACCCCGCCTTCATCGCGCAGCCTCGCTGCCAGTTCGGCATAGACGCCCTGGCTCCAGCGCGCCAGCCCGGTCACGCCGTCCGGATAACGCCAGGGATACAAGGGGGACAGAATGCCGCCGCCAGCCCAGGAGGAGGCCCGGCCAACCGTCGCCATCTCGAGCAGACGAACCCGGCAACCGCTGCGCGCCAATTCCAGCGCCGACAACAGGCCGACGATGCCGCCCCCCACCACCAGCACATCCCTACCCGTCTGTAACATCCGCCCCGCCAATCTCTGCTCCATTTATCCTGGGAAATGCGCCGCCCATCGGCAACAATGTGACGCGCAGGCTAACCGATACTATAAGGTCATGTCATGAACAGACAGAACGGATTTACCATCGTTGAGTTGATGATCACCCTGGTCATTGTCGGGGTGCTCGCCGCCTTTGCCGCCCCCGCGTTCAACAACGTGATACGCGATAACCGGCTGACCACCAGCGCCAATGAAGTCTCGCTGGCGCTGAATCTGGCGCGCAGCGAGGCCATCAAGCGCGCTGTGCAAATCGACGTCGCTGCCACCGGTGGCGACTGGGCGGATGGTATCACCGTGGAAATCAATGGCGGCGATACCCTGCGCGTGTTCCCCCCCTTCACCGGCGGTATGACTCTCAGCGAGACCGGGGGCCTTACCACCGTGAGCTATCTGGGAACCGGGCGCGCCAGCGCCGCCGCCGCCTTCGAGATATGCGACAGTGAACGCACCGGCGAAACGGGAAGAACGATATCCGTTTCCAATACCGGCCGTATCAGCATCGCCGCCACCGTCTGCGACTGATGGAATGCAACTCATGAAACAGCCTGTTGATATCTCAGTGGTTTCCCGTAACCGCCAACGCGGCATCAGCATGATGGAGGTGCTGATCACCATCCTGGTGCTCGCTATAGGCCTGCTCGGCCTCGCCAGCCTGCAGATGACCTCGCTCAAGCAGAACAACCAGTCGCTGCAACGTTCTCTGGCAACGCTGATGGCCTATGACCTGAGCGACCGCATGCGCGCCAATCCGCTCGCCATCACCGATGGCTGGTATGACAGCCCGACCGCGGAGGCAAACGCCAACTGCAATACCACGACCGGTTGCACGCCCATGGACATGGTGAAAAACGACTTCTTCGATTGGAATCAGGCGCTGGCCAATGTGTTGCCTAACGGGCAGGGCTTTGTCTGCATCGACAGCACCCCTGATGCCGACGTCGTCCCTGCCGACGGTCCGGACTGCGATGGCAGCGGTAATCTGTACACCATCTACATCACCTGGACCGAAACCCAAACAGCGGCCGAACAGGTCCGGACCTTCTCCACCTCATTCCAGCCATGATCATGACACCACACATCCACACTGCGCCCCGGCGCCAACGCGGCCTGACCATCGTGGAACTGATGGTCGCGGCACTCATCAGTCTGATCCTGCTGGCCGGTATCGTGCAGGTCTTCATTGCGAACCGGCAAACCTACCGCCTGCACGAGGCACTGTCCCGGGTGCAGGAAAACGGCCGCTTTGCGACGGAATTCCTTTCGCTGGACGTGCGCCAGACAGGCTATATGGGATGCTTCAATCCCAACAACGGCGATTTTTACAACATGGTCAAGAGCGACCATCCGAGCAAACTGAATCCGGACACTGGCGCCTTCGCCAGCTTTGATGGCAGCGGCGCACTCGACGGTCGCGACAATATCAGCGACCCGCTGGACGCCGAATTGACGGACATGGGCCTGGCCCTCACCGCCGACCTCAGCAGCGGCAGCACCGGGGACATCCTGGCCGGCACCGATCTGCTCATCCTGCGTGGCGGTGGCACCTGTGAAGGTGGAGAGGTCTTGTACACCGGCGAAGGCGAGGCTTACCGCTACAAAGATACGGCGAACATCAAGATCAAGGATGCCGCATCGTGCGGTCTGGATCAGAATTCCGTAGTCATGGTCACCGACTGTGCGACTGCCGACATGTTTGCCATCACCAACCAGCCGATCAGCGGCGGCCCTGACAAGGACACCCTGGCTCACGGTGCTGCCAACAATATTTCCGTCAAGCTGCAAGGCAGCTACGGTCCCGGTTCGGAGATTCTGACCCTGAAAGGCTCGGTCATTTATATCGGCAAGGGTGCCTCCGGTGAGCCGGCGCTGTTCCGTCGCGCCCTGAACACCACAACCACCGGCTTCAATGTCGAGGAACTCGTCGAGGGTGTCGAGAACATGCAGATCACCTACGGCGAAGATACCGACAGCGACAACGTCCCCAATCACTTCGTGGCAGCCGGCAGCGTGACCAATATGGAGCGCGTCGTTGCGCTGCGCCTGTCGCTGCTGATTCGCTCACAGGACAATGCCACTGATACGAACCAGACCTACACCTACAACGGCGCCACCGTCACTGCCGGCGACCTGCGCCTGCGGCGCGTATTCAATACCACCATCATGCTGCGCAACCGGATGATCTGAGCCATGACGCACTCAGGAAACTACCCGTCTCTCAAGAGCAGACAGCAGGGTGCTGTGCTTATCGTCAGCCTCGTGATACTGCTCATCCTCACCCTGCTGGGGATCAGCTCCATGCAGACCACCTCCATGGAGGAACGCATGGCCGGTAACATGCGCGACCGCGATCTGGCCTTTCATGCCGCGGAGGTTGCGCTGCGCGAGGGTGAACAGGCCCTTACCGGCGTCGTACTGCCGGACTTTGAAAACACCGGCGGCTGGTACAAGGCCTACTACCTCAACGACAACTCCATCACCTGGGAAAACATGGCCTGGAACGATGCCAGCAAGGTGATCGCGGCAAGCGCACAGATTGATCAGGTCGATTCACAGCCTGCCTACTACCTCGAGGAATTGCCGACATCCGTGTCATCCGGCGAGAGCCTGGTGGTAGGGTTCGCGCCCCCCCCGGGGGCCGGCAACTTCCGCGTCACCGCGCGCGGCGTCGGCAGCTCGGGTACCGCCACCGTGATTCTCCAATCCACATTCCGTCGTTAATCAGGACACACCAGGAGCAAACACCATGTTGCCCTCTCGCGATATGTTCCATCAGCTGAAGAAATGCCTGTATGCAGGCACGGCCCTCATCGTTTCGACGTTCGCCTCGAACAGCGCACTGGCGGCCATTGCCGATACTCCGCTGTTCCTGACGCAGTCGGCCAAGCCGCAGGTCATGCTGGCCATGTCCAATGACCACCAGCTGTACTACAAGGCCTATGACGACTACTCCGATGTCGATGGCGACGGCACTGTCGACACCACCTACAAGAACAGCATTGATTACTACGGCTATTTCGACAGCTACAAGTGCTACGACTATGACACGACGGACAACCGCTTTGAGCCGGCCTCCGTCACGGTCACGAAGTATTGCGCCGGCAACTGGAGCGGCAACTTCCTCAACTGGGCAACCATGACGCGCATCGATACCGTGCGCAAGATTCTGTATGGCGGCCTCCGCTCCACCGATACGTCCGCGGTGACGGTCCTGGAACGCTCCTTCCTGCCCCATGATGCCCACAGCTTCGCCAAGTACTACAACGGCGTCGACATGAACCAGCTGACGCCGTTCAGCAACAGCGAGATCACGATTTGCAATACGACCGCCAGCTCCAGCAGCACCGCTTACTCGCAGGCGGTCACCGACCCTCCGTTGATGCGCGTGGCCGCTGGCAACTTCATGCTGTGGGCCTCCAACGAGCGCTGGCAGTGCCGCTGGCGCGAGGAGCAAAACGCCGACAACGGCAACAACTCCGCGCTGTCCGGCCTCACTGCGGCATCACGCAATCCCTATCGCGATTCCGGCGACACCAATGGCGACACCATCAATCCCGATGCCATCGGCGAGAAGAACTATCGCGTAAGGGTGGTAGCCTGCGACTCCAGCCTGCTCGGCGAGGAAAACTGCAAGCGCTACCCCAACGGCAATTACAAACCCATCGGCCTGCTGCAGACCCATGGTGATGATGGCTACATCGATTTCGGCCTGATCACCGGCAGCTATGCCAAGAGCAAGTCGGGCGGTGTGCTGCGTAAAAATGTTGGCACGATGACCAACGAGGTCAACGTCACTACTGACGGCACCTTCAAGACGGTGCCAGCCGGCGGCGGCATCATCAACACGCTTAACAAGCTGAGAATATTTGGTTACTACTACGGAGACGGCACATACAATCCGAGAAGCGGCTCATCTGATGATGACTGCAACTGGGGCTGGTCCAGCTTCAGCAATGGTCAATGTTCCAACTGGGGCAATCCATTGTCCGAGATCTATCTCGAGGCCCTGCGCTACTTTGCCGGCAAGACCGTCAGCTCCGCCTTCAGTTGTGATGACAGTACTCGCATCTCCGGGCTGACTACCGCCACATGGAGTGACCCGTTGAGCAACGCCAACTGGTGCTCCCCGCTCAACATCATCGCCTTCAACGCCAGCAGCAGCTCCTATGATGGTGATGAACTGGGTGGTGCCGCCAATCTTGGCATCAGCAGCCTGGACGACCTGACCGATGCCATCGGCGATGCGGAACTCATCAGCGGCAACGACTTCTTCATCGGCAAGAACGGCACCAACAACAACGGCCTCTGCACCGCCAAGACCATTGATGCCCTCAGCGACGCGAGCGGTACCTGTCCCGACTCGCCGCGGCTGGACGGCAGCTACCAGATTGCCGGTCTGGCGCACTTTGCCCGCACCAACAGCATCCGCACCGATCTGAGTACCGACGAACAGCAGGTCATGACCTACGGTGTGGCCCTCTCGCCTGCGGTGCCGAAAATTGTGATTCCCGTCCCCAGCGGCAGCCCGGGACAAGTAGTAACCATTCTTCCTTCCTGCCGCAACGACAGCGTCGGCGGCAACTGCGCCATCGTTGACTTCAAGATTGTCCAGGCACACACCGATCTGGGTGGCGGCGTGTGGGGCGGCAAGGTCTATGTAAACTGGGAAGACAGTGAGCAGGGCGGTGACTACGACCAGGACATGTGGGGCACGCTGTCCTATGCCATCACCAGCACCACCATTACGGTCAGCACGGATGTTCACGCCCAATCCACACCCTATGCGATGGGCTTTGGTTATGTCATCAGCGGCACGACCCACGATGGCTTCCACGCCCACTCCGGCATCAACAATTTTGATCACTCTGATGCCTATGCCGGCCTGGCCGGTTGTACCGACTGTATCGATACCGATGCCGCCACCGCACAGGCCTACACCATCGGCACCTCCGGTGCCGGCCTGCTCGAACAGCCGCTGTACTACACCGCCAAGTGGGGTGGTTTCGAAGAAAATGACGATGATGCCAACCTGACGCTGGATCAGGACAGTGAATGGGATGCCAACGGCGACGGCGTTCCTGACAAGTACTACTACTCCACCAATCCGGCGGAGCTGGAGACCGCGCTGAGCAATGTGTTCCTCTCGGTCGCGGCAGCCAAATCCTCTTCTGCCTCCATCGTGGCCGACTCGGTCACCCTCGAGACCGGCACGCACATCTATCAGGCCCAGTTCGACAGCAGCAACTGGACCGGTACCGTGCAGGCCTTCCCGCTCGACATGGACGGCAATATCGGCGCTGCGCAGTGGAGCGCGCAGGAGCAGGTGGACACCACCCACTACGATACGGGCAGGACAATTCTCACCTATCGCCCCGGCACCGCCGCAGGCGATGGCCCGATAGCATTCCGCTGGGCGTCGTTGAGCGCGGCACAACAGACCCTGCTCAACACCAATCCGGTTACGGCCGCGGCCGATGCCCTGGGTGCGGATCGCCTCAATTATCTGCGTGGTGATACCAGCGAGGAGCTGCGTAACGGCAGCGGCAGTTTCCGCAATCGCGACTCGCGCCTGGGCGATATCGTCAGTTCCACACCCTTCTACGTCAGTCGCATCCCGGCATTCAACTATTCGGATGCGTTCATCGACGAGGCCAACACGGCAACGTATTACTCCGACTTCCGCGACACCATACAGGCATTGAACGGCGGCAATGGCCGCCTGCCCATGCTCTACGTCGGCGCCAACGACGGCATGCTGCATGGCTTCCGCGCGGATACCGGCGAGGAACTGATTGCCTATGTTCCCAATGCGCTGATGTCGAAACTTCCGGCCCTGACGCACATCGACTACGGCCACCAGTACTATGTCGACGGCGCCCCCACGGCGGGCGATGTATATGGCGATTTCCCCGCCTGTGCCACCCCGCCCTGCTGGCGCACCATGCTGACCGGCGGCCTGGCAGCGGGCGGCAAGGCCATCTATGCCCTGGATGTCACCGATCCGGAAGAGTTCGACGAGCTCTATCCCGCCAATCAGGTCTTGTGGGAGATCAGCAACACCACGACCGGCTTCAGTGAACTGGGCTATACCTTCAGCCAGCCGGGCATCGTGCACATGGCCAACGGCCAGTTCGCCGTGGTCTTCGGCAATGGCTACAGCAGCGCCAACGGCAAGGCCGTGCTGTATATCGTCAATGCGGTATCCGGCGCTCTGATTAAAGCCATCACGCTCGATAACACCAGCGGTGCGGGCAACGGCCTGTCGACTGTGTCCCCCATCGATGCCGATGGCAACCGCACCATCGATTACATCTTTGCGGGCGACCTGAAGGGCAATGTCTGGAAGGTGGACGTCACCGGCTCGAATAGCAGTCAATGGGGTTCCGCGTTCACCGCCTCCGGTAAGCCGGCCCCGCTGTTCGTTGCCCTGGATTACCTGGGTGTCCGCCAGCCTATTACTGCCCAGCTCGAGGTCAGCAAGCACTCCACCGGCACCGGCTTCCAGGTGTATTTCGGCACCGGCAAGTACTTCGAGACCGGCGACAACAACCCGACCGGTGCCCAGCGCCAGACCTTCTACGGCATCTGGGACAAGAACGATGGCACCCGCGTCGGCACCCGTGCGGCAGACCTGTTGCAGCAGCAGATCATCTATGAAATCAGCGAGACCTTCACCAATGATGATGGTGAATCGTTCAGCTATGACCTGCGTGTCACCACAGACAACGACATCAACTGGCGGGTGAGTGGTGCGACCACGCCCAACCATCTGGGCTGGTACCTGGACCTCATCGATCCGTCCGCTACCGTGCCGGGTGAGCGCGTCATCCACCAGGGCTTCCTGCGTGGCGGCCGCATCATCTTCACCACCCTGATCCCGTCGCTGCACTCCTGTGACTACGGCGGTACCGGCTGGCTGATGGAACTGGATGCGGAGTCCGGCAGCCGTCTTGATGTGGCCCCCTGGGACCTCAACCAGGACGGTCTGTTCAACGCCGGCGACTATGTCACCGTCACCATCGGTGGCGAGAGTGTGGCCGTTCCGCCCAGCGGCAAGAAATCCAAGGTGGGTATCATCCAGAAACCGACCGTCATCAGTGCGGGCACCAAGGAATACAAATATGCCAGCGGCTCCAAGGATGCGGCCATCGAAAAGACCGATGAAAGCACCTCCGGCGCGGGACGCGGCCGCAGCTCCTGGCGTCAACTTCGTTAAGCAAGGAAACCGTAATGGCAAAGCACACACAACGAGGCGTTAACCTGATCGAACTGATGATCGTGGTGGCCGTCATCGGGATACTGGCAGCATTCGCCTATCCCAGCTACCAGGAATACATCCAGAAGAGCCGCCGCTCCGATGCAATGGGCGCATTGACCGGGCTGGCCAATGCAATGGAGCGCTATTACACCCAGAACGGGCGCTATGTGGATGCCGACGGTGATCCGCCGACATTGGGTGCGGGGGGAATTTTCCCCAACAAGTCGCCCATCGATGGGACCGAGACATTCTACAATCTCACCATCGACGAGGATGAAACCACCGCCTCAAGCTACCGCCTAGTGGCGACGCCCACCGGTCTCCAGGGCAGCGATCGCTGCGGCACCCTGGCCATCGACCATACCGGCGTGCGCGAAGCAGACGAGGCCGACTGCTGGGCACGCTAGCCCGCATCCGGCGGCGCTCTCCCGCCGACTGATGGCGGCGGGAGAGCGCCGCTTCTAACGCAACTCTTTCGGCAGCGGAAAGGCGTGGTTCTCCACCACGCCGTCATCCACGACGAATTCGTCGGCCCCCAGTTCGCGCAGACGATCCAGCACCTGCTGGACCAAAACCTCCGGCGCCGAGGCGCCCGCCGTCACGCCAATTACCCGCTGTCCCAGGATCCATTCCGGTTGCAACTCATCTGCAGTATCGATGAGGTAGGCCGGTGTGCCGCTACGGGCGGACACCTCGCGCAAACGGTTGGAGTTGGAGCTGTTGGGTGAGCCCACCACCAGCACCACGTCGCACCGGGCAGCCAGCCGTTTGACGGCGTCCTGCCGGTTCTGGGTGGCATAGCAGATGTCATCCTTGCGCGGCCCCTGGATGGCCGGGAAGCGTGCACGCAACGCATCGACTACCGCGGCGGCATCATCCACGGACAGGGTCGTTTGTGTGACATAGGCCAGATGTTCCGGGTTCCTTACCTGCAGGGCAGCGACATCAGCGGCATCCTCCACAAGGTAGATGGCGCCGGCATTGCCCCCCTCGTACTGTCCCATCGTGCCCTCCACCTCGGGATGGCCGGCATGGCCGATCATGATGACTTCATGGTGGGCATGGGCATGGCGATCCACCTCGATATGCACCTTGGTTACCAACGGACAGGTGGCATCGAATACCCGCAGACTGCGCCGCTGTGCTTCCTGCTGGACGGCACGCGGTACACCGTGGGCGCTGAAGATAACGGTGGCTCCGGCCGGTACCTGATCCAGTTCGTCGACGAAGATCGCGCCCTTGGCGCGCAGGTCTTCCACCACATAGCGGTTGTGCACGACCTCGTGGCGCACGTAGATCGGCGCGCCAAACAGTTGCAACGCCCGCTCTACGATCTCGATGGCACGATCGACGCCGGCACAAAAGCCACGCGGATTGGCGAGGATGACCTTCATGCCTGCACCGCCAGGATTTCCACATCGAAACTCAGGGTGTGTCCCGCCAGAGGATGATTGAAATCCACCGTCACCTGCATCTCATCGAGTGCCGTTACGGTACCGGGAACCTCATCGCCGGCAGGGGTGGTGAAGGCGACAATCACCCCGGGGGCCAGCTCCATCTCCGCCGGAAAATCATTCCGCGGCATCACATGCACGGCATCGGCGTCCGGATAGCCAAACCCCTGCTCCGGGCTGACGCTGTATGCTGCACGCTGCCCTACCCGCATGCCGAGCAGAAAATCTTCCAGCTCTTCCAGCATGGTTCCATCCCCCAGCACAAAGTCCAGCGGCTCACCGCCACGGCTGCTGTCCGCCTCGGTACCGTCTTCCAGCGTGATGGTGTAGTGCAACCGGACGTGGCTGCCGCGAGTGATTTCTGCTGCCGGGTTCATCGGAAACTCCTGAGATGAAATTTACGCACGATGGTGCGGGCGGGCATTTGCCCGCAGACTGCTGCGTCAGGCGCCGCGTTCACCGCGGACCGCGTCAAGCAGCAGCATGATGGCCCCAACAGTAATGGCGGAATCAGCGACGTTGAATGCCGGCCAGTGCCAGTCACCATAGTAGAGATCGATAAAGTCCACCACATAGCCCAGCATGACGCGATCCCACACATTGCCCAGGGCGCCGCCAAGGACAAGAGCCAGAGCCACCGCCAGCCAGGCCTGATGCCGCTGCAGCTGACGCAGCCATGCAATGAGCGCCGCGCTGACGGCAACGGCAATGGCCACAAAAAACCAGCGCTGCCAGCCGCCGGCCTGGCTCAGGAAACTGAACGCGGCACCGGTGTTGTGCATCAGGGTCAGATTGAACAGCGGCAACACCGGCACCGGCTCATGCAGGGCCAGATTGGCCGTGGCCAACACCTTGGTGAGTTGGTCCAGAGCAATCACCACGACCGACAGCCACAACCATTTCAGCATCGAGCTGCTCCCGCTGCCACGCCCATATCACGCAAAGCGCCTTGTCTCTCCGCTGTCGGCAACGTTGTCGACGCAGCGGCTGCACAGCTCCGGGTGCTCGGCATGGCTGCCGACATCCTCGCGCCGGTGCCAGCAGCGCACGCACTTTTGATGCTCCGAAGGCGTCACCAGAATCCACATCTCGTCGCCGCTCTCCAGTTTGGAATACACCGCCGACTCCGGCCGCGCAGTCTCCCGATGGATGCGCGCATAAGAGGTGATCAGCACGAAGCGCAGCTCATCGCCCAACTGTGCCAGTTGCGCATGGAGCTCGGCGCCGCAGTAAAGGTCCACCTCGGCCTCAAGACCGGCACCAATGCCGCCGGCCGCGCGTACCCGCTCCAGTTCCTTGTAGACAGCGTCGCGCACCGCCATCACCTGCTGCCAGTACGCCATATCCATGGCCGGGGCGGTTCCCGCATCAGCACCACCGGAAAGCTCATACCAGGTCGCCAGAAAGACCGATTCATCCCGTGCGCCGGGAAGGTGCTGCCAGATCTCCTCGGCAGTAAAGCTGAGGATCGGCGCCATCCAGCGGCTCATCATCTCGAGAATGTGGTACATCGCCGTCTGGGTGGAACGACGCGCGATGGAATCGGCCTGCGTCGTATACTGGCGGTCCTTGATCACGTCCAGATAGAAGGAGCCGAGATCTACTGAACAGAAGTTGTGCAAGGTCTGGTAGATCAGGTGGAACTCATAACGCTCATAGGCCGACTGAATATCCTTTTGCAACTCGATGGCCCGATTCACCGCCCACACGTCGAGCGCCACCATGTCTTCTAATTTGACCGTATTGACGGCCGGATCGAAGCCCGTGATGTTGGCCAGCAGGAAGCGCGCCGTGTTGCGGATGCGGCGATAGGCGTCGGCAGTGCGTTTGAGGATCTCGTCGGAGACGGTCATCTCGCTGCGGTAGTCGGTGGAGGCCACCCACAGGCGCAGGATATCGGCACCGAGGCTGCTTACCACCTTCTGCGGCGCCACCACGTTGCCCTTGGACTTGGACATCTTCTGTCCCTTGGCATCGACGGTGAAACCGTGGGTCAGCACGGCCCTGTAGGGCGCCTTGCCGGTCATCGCCACCGACGTCATGAGCGAGGACTGGAACCAGCCGCGATGCTGATCAGACCCCTCCAGGTACAGATCGGCCGGCCACTGCAGGCCGTCGCGCTGCTCCAGTACGCAGGCGTGGGTAACGCCGGAGTCGAACCAGACGTCCAGCGTATCGGTCACCTTGTCATAGTTGGCCGCCTCGGCACCAAGCAGTTCGGCGGCGTCCAGCTCAAACCACGCATCGATACCCTTCTGCTCCACTCGCCTGGCGACCTCCTCGATCAGGCGCGAGGTATCCGGATGCAGCGCGCCGCTGGTCTTGTGCACGAACAGGGCGATAGGCACGCCCCAGGTGCGCTGGCGCGAGATGCACCAATCGGGACGCCCCTTGACCATGTTTTCGATGCGCGACTGTCCCCATGACGGGATCCATCCGTGCGCCTCGCCAATGGCGCTGATGGCGTCCATCGCCCCCTGGCGCAGGCCATTCTGATCCATGCTGATGAACCACTGCGGCGTAGCGCGGAAGATGATCGGCGTCTTGTGCCGCCAGCAGTGCGGATAGCTGTGGCGCAGGGCATGGGCATGCACCAGCGCACCACGCGTGCGCAGTACCTCCAGCACCGAGTCATTGGCCTTGAATACGTGCTGGCCTTCGAACAGCGGCGTACCGGGCAGGAACTTGCCATCGCCGCCCACCGGGTTATCCACCTTGAGGTGGTAGCGCGAACCGACCACATAGTCTTCCTGACCATGACCGGGCGCGGTGTGCACGGCGCCCGTGCCCGCCTCGAGGGTGACGTGCTCACCGAGAATGATCGGGACCTCACGCTCGTAGAACGGATGCTGCAGCTTGAGACCCTCCAGCGCCGCACCCTTGCAGTAGGCGACGACGCGGTAATCGGCGATGCCATAGCGCGCCATGGCATCCTTCACCATCGGCTCCGCCAGCACCAGCCGCTCCGTGCCATGCTCGCCGACGCCATCGCACTGCACCACTGCGTAATCGAAGTCGGCATTGAGGGCCACCGCCTGGTTGGCCGGCAGGGTCCACGGCGTGGTGGTCCAGATCACTACGCTGATCGGTCCCTTGCCTTCATGATCTTCCACATGATGCGCGCGCTCCATGAAGGCCTCGTCATCCAGCACGGTAAAGCGCACGTCGATGGCCGGCGAGGTCTTGTCCTCGTACTCCACCTCGGCCTCGGCCAGGGCAGAACCGCAATCCACGCACCAGTGCACCGGCTTGGACCCCTTGTGCAGGTGGCCGCGCTCGATGATGCGACCGAGGGAACGAATGATGTCGGCCTCAAACTTGAAATCCATGGTGAGATAGGGATGGTCCCAGTCACCGAACACGCCCAGGCGCTTGAAGTCTTCGCGCTGGCCGTTGACCTGCTCCGCGGCATACTCGCGGCAGGCCTTGCGAAAGGCGGCGGACGTCACTGCAGCACCGGCCTTGCCGATGCTCTTTTCCACCTGCAGTTCGATGGGCAGGCCGTGGCAGTCCCAACCCGGCACATAGGGCGCATCGAAACCGGCCATGGTGCGCGCCTTGACGATGATGTCCTTCAGCACCTTGTTCACTGCATGGCCGATATGGATGCTGCCGTTGGCATAGGGCGGACCGTCATGCAGGATGAATTTGTCGCGCCCCTCGCCGGCCAGGCGCAGCTTGCCGTACAGATCCATCGCCTCCCAGCGCTTGAGCATGTCCGGCTCACGCTTGGCGAGATCGCCGCGCATGGGGAAATCGGTTTCCGGCAGGTTCAGTGTGTGCTTGTAGTCACTCACGGTATGTCACTCATTAGCTTGCCGGCAGACTTGGTGTCCTGCCAGGAGAAAAATTCGCGCGCGTGCTGCGCGTCCACCAGAATCTGCTGCTTCAGCGCCTCGAACGAGTCGAAGCGCTGTTCGTCGCGGATCTTGTGCAGGAAATCCACGTACACATGACGGCCATAGAGATCGCCGCTGAAGTCGAACAGATGTACTTCCAGCAGCGGCCGCAGCCCCTGCACCGTCGGCCGCACACCGACATTGGCCACGCCGCGCCACGGCTCACCATCGACGCCGAACAGCTCCACCGCGAACACGCCGCTGATGGGCGAGGCCTTGCGGTGCAGGCGGATGTTGGCGGTGGGAAAGCCGATGGTGCGGCCGCGCTTGTCGCCGTGGGCGACGCGGCCGCACATGCGATAGGGCCGCCCCAGCAATTGTTCCGCCTGTTCCATGTCGCCGCGCGCCAGTGCCTGGCGGATGCGCGTGCTGGAGACGCGCTCGCCGCCCAGGGCAAAGGTGTGCATGTGCGCCACCTGAAAACCGTACTTCTCGCCCGCCGCCTGCAACATGGCAAAGTTGCCCCGGCGTCCGGCACCGAAGTGAAAATCGTCACCCACCACCAGATAGCGCACGCCGAGCCCGTTGACCAGAATGCGTTCGATGAACTCCTCCGCCGGCAATGTTGCCAGCAGCCGGTTGAACGACAGGCACAGCACGCGGTCGACAGAGAAGCGGCGCAAGGCCAGCAACTTCTCACGCAGGCGCGTCAGCCGCGGCACGGCATTGTCGGACGCAAAGTACTCCTGCGGCTGCGGCTCGAAGGTGATCACCGTGGTCGGAACGCCGTACTCGCCGGCCTTCTCCGCCAGTTGCCCCAGCACCGCCTGGTGGCCGAGGTGTACACCATCGAAATTGCCGATGGTGGCAACACAGCCGTGGTGACGGGCGGATAGATTGTGCAGGCCGCGAATAAGCTCCATGACGGACAACGAAAAATTAAAGGGGAGTGATTATAAAGGAGTTTGCCGTCAACCGCGCCCCAGCAGCTGCCGTGGCCGCACGCCGAGCAACAGCAGCACGGCGAAATAGACGACGGCGCCGAGCGGCACCCACAACAGCAGTTGTTCCACCCGCGCTGCGCTGCTCCATGCGGCCCACTGCTCCAGACTGCCCAGCCCCCACCACAGCAGCCCCCCCATGGCCAGTGCCGCCAGCAATACCTGACCGAACAGACGGCTCCAGCCGGGCTGGGCATGGTAGACCCCGTCGCGGCGCAGGCGACGGAACAGCAGGCCGGCATTGAGCCAGGCCGACAATGCGGTGGCCAACGCCAGACCGGCGTGCGGCCCTTCCCAACCGGCCAGCACCATGGGCACCACCAGGCACAGGTTCAACCCCATATTGGCGACCATGGCGTAGATGCCGATGCGTACCGGCGTGCGCGTGTCCTGCCGCGCATAGAACCCCGGTGCCAGCACCTTCACCAGGATGAAGGCCGGCAGACCGACGCCGAAGGCCATCAGGCTGAGGGTCGCCATGCGCACGTCGTGCGTGCCGAATTCGCCGTGCTGGAACAGGGTGGTGAGCAGGGGGCCCGCGAGCAGGATCAGGCCGACCGTCGCCGCCGTGCCGATGAGCACCACCCAGCGCAGCGCCCAGTCCAGGGTACGGGCGAAGGCCTCCGGGTCGGCGGCGGCGTGCTTCTGCGACAGGCTGGGCAGGATGACCGTGGCCAGTGCGATGCCGAACACCCCGAGAGGGAACTCCACCAGCCGATCCGAGTAATACAGCCAGGACACGCTGCCGCTGACCAGGAAGGACGCGATGATGGTGTCCAGCAGCAGATTGATCTGCACCACCGAGGAACCGAAGATCGCCGGCAGCATCAGCTTGAGGATGCGCTTCACGTCCGGGTCGGACCAGCCCCAGCGCGGCCGCGGCAGCAGGCCGAGGCGGGCCAGAAACGGCAGCTGGAAGGCCAGCTGCGCCGCACCGGCCACGAACACGCCCCAGGCCAGCGCCACGATGGGCGTCTCGAACAACGGCGCCGCCCACCAGGCGGCGGCAATCATGCAGACGTTCAGCCATACCGGGGTGAAGGCCGGCACGGCAAAGCGGCCATAGGTATTGAGAATGCCGCCGGCCAGGGCGGTCAGCGAGATGAACAGAAGGTAGGGGAAGGTGATGCGCAGCATCTCGCTGGTGAGCGCAAACTTCGCCGGCTCATCCAGAAAACCGGGGGCAAACAGCGTCACCAGGCCAGGTGCCGCCAGCAGGGCCAGGGCGGTGAGCAGCAACAGCACCACCCCCAGGGCGCCGGAGACATCGGCCACCAGGCGTCGCACCTCGGCAAGGCCACGCTGGGTCTTGACCTCTGCCAGCACCGGCACGAAAGCCTGGGAAAAGGCCCCCTCGGCGAACAGGCGACGCAGGAAGTTGGGGATCTTGAAGGCGACGAAAAAGGCGTCGGTCCCGCTGCCGGCGCCGAACACATTGGCGAACACCATGTCGCGCAACAGGCCGAGCACCCGCGACAGCAGGGTCATCACGCCCACCACGGCGGTGGATTTCAGCAGTTTGGCGCTCATGTTCCCTGGATTTCAGTCTGGCCCGCAAAAGCCGCTATACTACCGCGCCGGCCCGCCACCCCGCCAATTTTCTCGCGCCGCGGCATTGACAGCACGGGGCAAAAACAGCATATTATGCGCCCTTCGACTTTTTGACCGTTTTTCGGGAGTACCGTCTTGGCCAATTCCGCACAAGCAAAGAAGCGCGCGCGTCAGGCTGAAAAGCATCGCGAGCACAACACCGCCCAGCGTTCCGCTATGCGTACCTTCGTCAAGAAGGTGCTGAAGGCGATCGGCAGCGGCGACAAGGCCCAGGCCGAGGCTGCCTACAAGGAAGCTGTTCCCGTCGTGGACAAGATGGCCGGCAAGGGCCTGATCCACAAGAACAAGGCCGCCCGCTACAAGAGCCGCCTGAACAGCCGCATCCGCGCCCTGTAAGTTTTCGCGCCTGCGCAACAAAAAAGCCGGTCTCTGACCGGCTTTTTTGTTTGTGCTGCTCCTTGCAGGTCGGGCTTCCGCCCGACATGGAACTGCATCAAACCAGGATCAGGTTGTCGCGGTGGATGAGTTCTTCCTCGTCCACATAACCGAGCAGTTCCTGAATGCGGCTGGACGGCTGCCCCATCATCCTGGCAGTCTCCTCGGCACTGTAATTCACCAGGCCCCGCGCCACTTCATGCCCCTGCTCGTCCACGCAGGACACCATCTCGCCGCGCAGGAAACGCCCCTCCACTGCCTTTACCCCCACCGCCAGCAGACTGCGGCCGGAGTCGCGCAGCACGCGCACCGCACCGGCATCGAGGATCAGCTTGCCGCGTAGTTGCAGGTGACCGGCAAGCCAGCGCTTGCGCGCCACCATCGGCTCCAGGTCGGGGGTGAACAGGGTGCCCAGCATCTCGCCACCGATGATACGGTCGAGGACATTGGCCTCGCGGCCGTAGGCGATCACCGTCTCGGTACCGGAACGGGCGGCGAGGCGCGCGGCACGCACCTTGGTGAGCATGCCGCCGCGGCCGAGGGCGCCGGCACTGCCGCCGGCCATGGACTCCAGCGCCGGATCGCCGGCCTGCACCTCGTGCAGCAGCCTGGCGTCGGGATTGCTGCGCGGGTCCTTGTCGTACATGCCGGCCTGGTCGGTAAGGATCACCAGCAGGTCGGCCTCCACCAGATTGGCCACCAGGGCGGCCAGGGTGTCGTTGTCGCCGAAGCGGATCTCGTCGGTGACCACGGTGTCGTTTTCATTCACCACCGGCACCACGCCCAGTTCCAGCAGGGTGCGCAGGGCGCTGCGCGCGTTGAGATAGCGCTTGCGGTTGGACAGGTCGTCGTGGGTGAGCAGGATCTGTGCGGTGTGCAGGTCAAAGTTCTTGAAACGCGACTCGTAGGCCTGCACCAGACCCATCTGTCCCACTGCGGCAGCCGCCTGCAGCTCGTGCAGCGCCTGCGGACGCTTCTTCCAGCCCAGCCGCGCCATGCCCTCGGCCACGGCGCCGGAAGACACCAGCACCACCTCGATGCCGCGCTTGCGCAGGGCGGCCATCTGCTCCACCCAGGCGCTGATGCCGTCGAGGTTTAAACCACGCCCGTCATTGGTCAACAGGGCGCTGCCGATCTTCACTACCCAGCGTTTGGTCTGGGCAAGTTGCTGGCGTCGGTTCATGGCGGTCAAGAATGGTTACTCCGATTCGGGAGCAGAGTGTTCTTCGTTCTCTTCGGTCGGCTCCGGCGGCGGCGCTGGCGGCTGCAGCTTCGCCCGCTCCTCCTCCAGATGCTCCATGATACGGTAGGTTAGCTCGCGGGTTC
This sequence comes from Pseudomonadota bacterium, assembly GCA_040755915.1. Lineage (GTDB taxonomy): Bacteria > Pseudomonadota > Gammaproteobacteria > Thiohalomonadales > Thiohalomonadaceae > Sulfurivermis. The sequence goes on from JBFLWM010000015.1 coordinate 92,854, forward strand.
CTTCGCCGGCAATTGCCGCGACGCGGAACACCGGGCCGCTCCAACCGAGGCGCTGCACGATGTCATCGCAGTACTCGTCACGCAGCTCCTCCGGGATCAGGTCCAGCTTGTTGATCACCAGCCAGCGCTCACGCGCCGCCAGTTCCGGGCTGAACTTCTCCAGCTCGTGCTCGATGACCTTCACCGCCGCCACCGGATCGGAATCATCCGGCGGCAACACATCCACCAGGTGCAGCAGCAGATGGGTGCGCGCCAGGTGCTTGAGGAACTGGATGCCGAGACCGGCACCTTCCGCCGCCCCCTCGATAATGCCGGGAATGTCGGCAATGACGAAGCTGCGGTGCAGGCCCACGCTGACCACGCCGAGGTTGGGATAGAGGGTGGTAAACGGGTAGTCCGCCACACGCGGACGCGCCGAGGATACCGCTCGGATGAGGGTCGATTTGCCGGCATTGGGCAGGCCGAGCAGGCCGACATCGGCCAGGACCTTCAGCTCCAGGCGCAGGTTGCGCACCTCGCCCGGAGTGCCCGGCTTGGATTCGCGCGGGGCACGGTTGACGCTGCTCTTGTAGCGCAGGTTGCCGAGGCCATGGAAACCACCCTGGGCCACCTTGAGGATCTGGCCGTCGCTGACCAGGTCACCCAGCAACTCGCCGGTATCCTCGTCGTAGACCTCGGTGCCCACCGGTACGTCGACCGTCAGGTCGGGGGCGCTGGCACCGGTCTTGTTGTTGCCGTAGCCGGGTTCGCCGTTCTGTGCCTTGAAGCGGCGCTCGAAACGGAAATCGGCCAGGGTATTCAGGGCACCGACGGCACGCAGAAACACGCTGCCACCATCACCGCCGTCACCGCCATCGGGACCGCCGAAGGGGATATATTTTTCGCGACGAAAGCTGACACAGCCGTTGCCGCCCTTGCCGGCCTCGACGCGTATGGTGGCTTCGTCAACGAATTTCATGGCGGGAAAGTTTCAAGTTACAAGTGAGATGACGCAAGTAGTAACAGAAGGGGCGACAGATACTGCCTTTTCTTGTCACTTGCAGCTTACAAAACAAAAAACCCCGCCATGGAAGACGGGGCTTTCTGCGCTGCCATCCACTGCCGGTTTATTCGGCGGTGATGACGCTCACGAACTTGCGATTGTTCGGCCCCTTGGTCTCGAACACCACGCGGCCATCCGCCTTGGCGAACAGGGTGTGGTCCTTGCCACAACCGACGTTCAGGCCCGGGTGGAAGTGGGTGCCGCGCTGGCGCACCAGGATGTTGCCGGCGGTAACCAGCTGGTCACCGAAACGCTTCACGCCGAGGCGCTTGGCGATGGAATCGCGGCCGTTACGAGTGGAGCCGCCTGCCTTTTTATGTGCCATTGCTCTTTACTCCCGCGTTCAGCCGGCCTTGATGCCGGTGATCTGCAGTTCGGTGTAGTACTGACGGTGGCCCTGCTGCTTGCGATGGTGCTTGCGGCGACGGAACTTGATGATCATCACCTTGTCGTCGCGTCCCTGGGACTTGACGTTGGCAGTGACCTTGCCGCCGGCCACATAGGGCGCGCCGACCTTGATGTTGTCGCCGTCGGCGACCATCAGGACCTGATCGAATTCGATGTTGCCACCCGCATCCACGGGGAGCTTTTCCACCTTGAGGGTCTGACCTTCGGTCACCCGGTACTGCTTGCCGCCGGTTACGAATACCGCGTACATGACGAAATCTCCACACGACCGGCCCAGGGGCCGGGCCGAAACCTAATCGAAAGACCGGCGATTCTAGCGGCTTCACCGTCCCAGGTCAAACCCGAAATGGGGTGAAACAACCGCCGCAGCCGGAGGGGCGCAAGTATAGCGCCTCGCCGCGCCGCTTGACACTCCCCCGCCCCTTACCTAGCATGCCCTGCTTCACTTTTTATCCATCATCCAAGCGGCCCACCATGGAAATCCAAGACGTTCTGGACCTGATTGCCGACGACAAGCAGGCCGTCGACCGGCTGATCCAGCAGCGCCTGGCCTCCAATGTGGTGCTCATCGACCAGATCAGCCACTACATCATCAACAGCGGCGGCAAGCGCCTGCGTCCGGTGCTGGTGCTGCTGGCAGCCCGCGCCCTCGGCTACCAGGGCGCCCACCACATCGACCTCGCCGCGGTGGTGGAATTCATCCATACCGCCACCCTGCTGCACGACGACGTGGTGGATGCCTCCGAGCTGCGCCGCGGTCGACAGAGCGCCAATGCGGTGTTCGGCAACGAGGCCAGCGTCCTGGTGGGCGATTTCCTCTATTCCCGCGCCTTCCAGATGATGGTGGACGTGGGCAGCATGCGGGTGATGCAGATCCTGTCCGACGCCACCAACACCATCGCCGAGGGCGAGGTGCTGCAACTGCTCAACTGCCACGACCCGGACACCACCGAACAGCGCTACATGGACGTGATCCACTACAAGACCGCCAAGCTGTTCGAGGCCGCCAGCCAGCTGGGGGCCGTGCTGGCCGGGCGTCCGGCGGACGAAGAACAGGCCATGGCCCGCTACGGCATGCACCTGGGCACGGCCTTCCAGCTCATCGACGACGTGCTGGACTACAGCGCCTCCAGCGAGCAGTTGGGCAAGAACATCGGTGACGACCTGGCCGAGGGCAAACCCACCCTGCCGCTGATCTATGCCATGCGCCACGGCACGCCCGAGCAGGCCGCGCTGATTCGCAGCGCCGTCGAAAACGGCGGGCGGGAAAATATGGCGGAAATCACCGCAGCCATTGAATCCACCGGAGCCATCGCGTACACTTCGCGCTCCGCACGGCAGGAAGCCGATCGCGCCCTGGCCGAACTGGCGAATTTCCCGGATTCGCCCTACAAACAGGCCCTGGCGGCGCTGGCGGAATTCTCGGTCGCCCGCGCGTACTGAGTATGATTTTCGGGGTGTAGCTCAGCCCGGTAGAGCACTGCGTTCGGGACGCAGGGGCCGTAGGTTCAAATCCTATCACCCCGACCAACAAAGTCGTTCCCGGCCTTCCGGCCGGTGCGGCACAAACAAAAAACCCGCTGTCGTAAGACAGCGGGTTTTTTGTTTTCTGTCGCCCGGCGGCGGCCAAGGGGCTTCGCCCTGACCGCCACCGCACAGGTCAGAACGGGATATCGTCGTCGAAGCCGTCGAAGTTGTTGTTGCTGCTGCCGGCCGGGCTGCTGCGTCCACCGCCCTGGGCCGGCTGTCGCGCCGGCGGTGCCGACTCGGCCTCCTGACCGAAGTCGGCGCTGGAGGCGCCACGCCCGCCTGCGCTGCCCAGCATCTGCATCTCGTTGGCGACGATCTCGGTGGTATAGCGGTCCTGGCCGCTCTGGTCCTGCCACTTGCGGGTCTGCAGGCGGCCCTCGATGTACACCTGGGAGCCTTTCTTCAGGTATTCGCCGGCAATCTCGCCCAGCCGGCCGAACATCACCACGCGGTGCCACTCGGTACGGTCCTGCATCTGGCCGCTCTGCTTGTCCTTCCACTGGTCGGTGGTGGCAATGGTGATATTGGCGATGGCGCCGCCATTCGGGGTATAGCGCACCTCGGGGTCGCGGCCCAGATTGCCGACCAGGATTACCTTGTTGATGCCTCGTGCCATGCTGCTGTCTCCGCTGAACCTTGGTTGATTGTGTGCCCGTTCCGTGGGTGGTGTCTGGCGATTGTATCAGGACTCCGGCACCGAGTACCGATCCAGGGCGACACGGTCCAGCTGCTGGCTGTCCACCTTGAGGTAGGCCACGCCCTCCTCGCCGCTGACCACCGCCTCCGCCACGCCGCGCACGGCCAGAAGCTCGCCGGCCAGCATGGCGGCCTGCGCCGCCGTCATCTCGCCCACCTTGAGCAGGTGACTGGCCAGATAACGCGGCTGCCGCATGCCGAGCGCAGCCAGCCACCACAACACCAGGGCGGCGGCGGCAAACAGAAACACGCTGTGCAGCCCGTACAGGCCGTGCAGCCCGCCGCCTGCTGCGCCGCCGATGAAGGCGCCGATGAACTGCGAGCTGCTGTACACCCCCATGGCGGTGCCGCGCGCATCGGCAGGGGCGAATTTGGATACCAGGGAAGGCAGGGTGGCCTCGAGCAGGTTGAAGGCGGTAAAGAACAGCAACAGCCACAGGGCCATGGCACCGAGGCTCTCGCCCAGCACTCCCATGCCGAGCATGGCCAGCGCCAGTGCCGCAATCGCCCCCAACAGCACCTGCTTCAGCTTGCGCTTCTTCTCCGCCACGATAATGAACGGAATGGCGAGGGTAATGGCCAGCACCATCACCGGCAGATAGAGCAGCCAGTGCCGCGCCGGGGCAAAGCCGACATCACGCAACACCAGTGGCACGACGACAAAGCTGGCGGTCAGCGCCATGTGCAACATCAGGATGCCAAAATCGAGGCGCAGCAACTGCCCATCGCGCAGGATGCGGCCGAACTGGCCGGCCACCGGCTCCGCATCGCGGTGAGGTCGGCTGAGCGGCGGCGTCGGCACGGCAAGCAGCAGCAGGCCGATGCCGGCAAGCGCCAGTAGCGCCGTGAGCCAGAAAATGCCCGGCACACCAAACCACTGGTCGAGCAAGGGCCCCAGCACCATCGCCACCACGAAGGACATGCCAATGCTCATGCCGATGAAAGCCATGGCTTTGGTGCGATGCTCCTCACGGGTCAGATCCGCCACCAGCGCCATCACCACCGCAGCCACGGCGCCGCCCCCCTGCAGGGCACGGCCGACGATCACGCCATAAATCGAATCCGCCAACGCCGCCACCACGCTGCCTGCGGCAAACAGCAACAGACCCGCAACGATCACCGGCTTGCGGCCGAGGCGGTCCGAGGCCATGCCGAAGGGAATCTGCAGCAGCGCCTGGGTCAGGCCGTAGATGCCGATGGCCACGCCAATCAGCAACGGCGTGACATCGGCAAGATGTTCGGCATACAGGGCGAACACCGGCAGAATCATGAACATGCCCAGCATGCGCACGCCGAAGATGCCGGCCAGTGCGGCGGCGGTGCGGCGCTCCAGCGCCGTCATGGAGGTAGAGATCATCGGTGGATTCGTTCCTGACCCTGTAAAAAACAGGGGATTACTTTGCGTCGAGGGATAGGTCGGACGTATATTAACAAGTTCTTTTGTACCCGGAAAACGGCATGGACACCATACGCATACGCGGTGCGCGCACGCACAACCTGCAGAATATCGACATCGAACTGCCGCGCGACAAGCTCATCGTCTTCACCGGCCTGTCCGGCTCGGGCAAGTCATCGCTCGCCTTTGACACTATCTACGCCGAAGGCCAGCGTCGTTACGTCGAGTCGCTCTCCGCCTACGCGCGCCAATTCCTTTCCATGATGGAGAAGCCCGATGTGGATCACATCGAAGGGCTGTCGCCGGCGATCTCCATCGAACAGAAATCCACCTCCCACAACCCGCGCTCCACCGTCGGCACCGTCACCGAGATCCACGACTACCTGCGCCTGCTCTACGCCCGCGCCGGCGAACCGCGCTGTCCCGAGCATGGCACGGTGCTGGAGGCGCAGACCGTCAGTCAGATGGTGGATCAGGTGCTGGCCCTGCCCGAGGGTACACGCCTGATGCTGCTCGCCCCCATCGTGCAGGAGCGCAAGGGCGAACACCTGCAGTTGCTGGACGAGTTGCGCGCCCAGGGTTTCGTGCGCGCGCGCATCAACGGCGAAGTGGTGGAGCTGGATGCCGCGCCCAAGATGGACCTGCGCCGCAAACACACCATCGAGGCGGTGGTGGATCGCTTCAAGGTGCGCGCGGACATCGCACAGCGTCTGGCCGATTCCTTCGAGACCGCGCTCAAACTGGCCGATGGCGTTGCGCGTGTGGTGTTCATGGATGGCGAGCAGGACGAACTGTTGTTCTCGGCCCGCTTTGCCTGTCCGCAGTGCGGTTACGCGTTGACCGAGCTGGAACCGCGCCTGTTCTCCTTCAATAATCCCTCCGGCGCCTGCCCGAGTTGTGACGGTCTCGGAGTGAAACAATTCTTCGATCCGGCCCGTGTCGTGGTGCATCCAGAACTGAGCCTGGCCGAAGGAGCCATCCGCGGCTGGGACAAGCGCACGGTGTACTACTTCCAGTTGCTCACCGCCCTGGCCGAGCACTACGGCTTCGACATCGATACACCGTTCAATCAGCTCAGCGGCGAAGTGCAGCAGGTAATCCTGTATGGCAGTGGCGAGGAGGAGATCGAGTTCACCTACTTCTCCGAACGCGGCTTCAGCCGCCAGCGGCGCGAACCGTTTGAGGGCGTGCTGCCCAACATGGAGCGACGCTACCGCGAAACCGACTCCAACGTCGTGCGCGAGGAACTGGCCAAATACCTCAGCCAGAAGACCTGCCCCGATTGCCACGGCACGCGCCTCAATCGTTCCGCACGCCACGTGTATGTCGCCGGGCTCAGTCTGCCGGAGGTGTCGGCCATGCCGGTGGGACGGGCGCGCGAATTCGCCACCACCCTGACGCTGCCGGGACGCCGTGGCGAGATCGCCGCCAAGATCCTTGCCGAGATCGGTGCCCGCCTGACCTTCCTGGTCAACGTCGGCCTCGATTACCTGTCGCTGGATCGCAGCGCCGACACGCTGTCCGGCGGCGAGGCCCAGCGCATCCGCCTCGCCAGCCAGATCGGTGCAGGCCTGGTGGGCGTCATGTACATCCTCGACGAGCCCTCCATCGGCCTGCACCAGCGCGACAATGAGCGCCTGCTGGAAACGCTGACGCGGCTGCGCGACCTCGGCAATACGGTCATCGTGGTGGAGCACGACGAGGATGCGATTCTGCGCGCCGACCATGTGGTGGATATCGGCCCCGGCGCCGGGGTGCACGGTGGCCGCATCGTCGCCCAGGGCACACCAAAACAGATCTTGGCCAATCCGGAGTCCCTCACCGGCCAATACCTGTCCGGCGCCAAGCGCATTCACGTCGGCAGCGAGCGCACACCACCGGACCCGGCACGCCAGATCGCCGTCCGTGGCGCCAGCGGCAATAACCTGAAGGGCGTGAATGTCGATATCCCTGTGGGCCTGCTCACCTGCGTCACCGGCGTCTCCGGCTCCGGCAAATCGACGCTGATCATCGACACTCTCTACCGTCATGCAGCGCTGGCCCTGAATGGCAGCGGTGACGATCCCTCGCCTTGTGCAGAGATCGTCGGCCTGGATCAGTTCGACAAGGTGGTGGATATCGATCAGAGTCCCATCGGCCGCACGCCGCGCTCCAACCCGGCCACCTATACCGGCCTGTTCACCCCCATCCGTGACCTGTTTGCCGGCACCCAGGAGGCACGCAGCCGCGGTTACAACCCGGGCCGTTTCTCCTTCAACGTCAAGGGCGGCCGCTGCGAGGCCTGTCAGGGTGACGGCCTGCTCAAGGTGGAGATGCACTTCCTGCCCGACATCTATGTGCCGTGCGACGTGTGCAAGGGCAAGCGCTACAACCGCGAAACGCTGGAGGTTCGCTACAAGGGCAAGAATATCTACGAGGTGCTGGAGATGACGGTGGAGGATGCGCGCGCCTTCTTCGATGCCGTGCCGCCCATCGCGCGCAAGCTGCAGACACTGATGGACGTCGGCCTCACCTACATCAAGCTGGGCCAGAGCGCCACGACCCTGTCCGGCGGCGAGGCACAGCGCGTCAAACTGGCTCGTGAACTGTCCAAGCGCGACACCGGCAACACACTGTACATTCTTGACGAACCAACCACCGGCCTGCACTTCCACGATATCCAGCAACTGCTCGACGTATTGCATCGCCTGCGTGACCACGGCAACACCATCGTGGTCATCGAGCACAACCTCGACGTAATCAAGACCGCCGACTGGATCATCGACATGGGCCCGGAGGGCGGTGACAAGGGCGGCACCCTGGTCACCGCCGGCACGCCGGAACAGGTGGCCGCCTGCGCAGACTCCCACACCGGCCGCTTCCTCAAGCCACTGCTGGAGCGCGAACGTCCGGCACGGAGGAAGAAATAGCGCACAGCGCCGTTTGCGTCGCACTGGCTCAATGGGAAACGGCCTGCACTGCCACAGACGTACCGATGGAAAGACCGAGTTCCTGCGCCGCGCAGCCCTGATTGATGGCCAACTCAACGAGGCCGTTGGCATTTTCGTACCAGAACGCCTCGCCTGCAGCCACTGCACCGAAGGTAACGGCGTGATGCAGTTGCCGACCGGCCACGGAAAGAACGGCACCCGGCGCGACGGTGGCTGCGCGCAGCCCGGTCATGGCGTTGCCGAAGTGGTCAATGTAGATCACCTCGGCCAGATCATCGGGCCAATCGTTGCTGGAGCATTCCACCGACATCCCCGGAGGCCGCTCACCACGCGCCAGCCTCGCCGCCACCGGCGCGAACAGATCGCGGCCATGAAAACTGGCGGAGAGATGTGCTGGCCGCCAGGTGATCTCCCAGCAACGGCACAGCGCAGCACGGCGCGTGATCAGTTCGAACAGGCCATTGTCGGGCCCGACATACCAGCGTCCATCGGCCTCGACGATGACCGGACGGCGCGATGCCGTGCCCACACCGGGATCGATCACCGCAACGAACACGCTGCCGGGGGGAAACTCACCCGCATAGGCCGCCAGCAGGTAAGCGCTGGCCCGGGGATTACAGCGCGGAGCATCGTTGAACAGGGTGACCGCCGGCACGCCCGGCGCCTCGCGCTGCAGCACTGCCTGCATCTGCCCCATATAGGGTCCGCCGGGGCCGAAATCGGTCACCAACACCAGCATCATTTTAACCTCCCGGATATTTTCCCCCGAACCCGGCACTCGGCCACGCCAGCCGGTGAGACCAGAATCCATACCTGGAAAACAAAAAAGCCGGGCAAAGCCCGGCTTTTTTGTCAGCACCACAACGGTGGCTTATTCCTCGGTGGCCTCGACCACGTCACCGCCCTGTTCCGGACGGTCAACCAGCTCGACGATGGCCATCGGCGCCGCATCGCCGGCACGGTAGCCGCACTTCAGGATGCGCAGGTAACCGCCCGGACGCGCCTGGTAGCGCGGACCCAGCTCGTTGAACAGCTTGGTCACCACATCACGGTCGCGCAGGCGGGCGAATGCCAGACGGCGCTTGGCGACGGAGTCCACCTTGGCCATGGTGATCAGCGGCTCGGCGACGCGACGCAGCTCCTTGGCCTTCGGCAGGGTGGTCTTGATGATCTCGTGCTGCAGCAGCGAGGCCGCCATATTCTTCAGCATGGCCTTGCGATGGCTGCTGTTGCGGCTCAGTTGCCGACCAATATTACGATGACGCATGGGCGTATCCTTAAAATCCTAAACTTACGTTACTGAGGGCACGCAGCCGGGCTTACGCGCCGACCTTGTCTTCATCCTTCGCGCGCAGGCTTGCCGGCGGCCAGTTCTCCAGGCGCATGCCCAGAGACAAACCACGCGAGGCCAGCACGTCCTTGATCTCGGTAAGCGACTTCTTGCCGAGATTCGGAGTCTTGAGCAGTTCCACCTCGGTGCGCTGAATCAGGTCACCGATATAGTAAATATTCTCTGCCTTGAGGCAGTTGGCCGAACGCACCGTGAGCTCGAGGTCGTCCACCGGGCGCAGCAGAATCGGGTCGATGGCCGGCTCGGCCACATCCTGACGCGACTCCTTCTTGCCCTGCAGATCGACGAAGGCCGACAGCTGCTCCTGCAGGATGGTGGCAGCACGACGGATAGCTTCATCCGGCTCGATCGTACCGTTGGTTTCCAGCTCGATGATCAGCTTGTCCAGATTGGTGCGCTGCTCGACACGGGCGCTGTCCACGGTATAGGCAACGCGGCGCACCGGGCTGAACGAGGCATCAATCTGCAGGCGGCCGATGGGTCGGCTTTCGTCCTCGCTGTTGAAGCGCTGGTTGGCCGGCTGGTAACCACGACCGGTGGTCACCTTCAGCGTCATGTTCAGCTCACCGGACTTGGTGAGGTGAGCAATGACGTGCTCGGGATTCAGCACCTCGACACTGTGATCCAGCACGATGTCGCCGGCAGTCACGGGACCGGGGCCCTTCTTGCTCAGCTTGAGAGTGGCTTCGTCGCGACCCGCCATGCGCAGGGCGACACCCTTCAGGTTGAGCAGGATTTCGATTACATCCTCCTGCACGCCTTCGATGGTGGTGTACTCGTGCAGCACGCCGTCGATTTCGACCTCGACAATGGCGCTGCCCACCATGGAAGACAGCAAAATCCGACGCAGCGCGTTGCCCAGGGTATGACCGAAACCGCGTTCGAGCGGCTCCAGAGTCACCTTGGCGCAAGTGTCGCTGATCTTCTCCACGCCAACCAGGCGCGGCTTGAGCAATTCTCCAACTGAGCCCTGCATGTACAGTCCTCTCTCGTATCTGCTGGACCGAAAACCGACGGTTGCTGCGCCCCATTAGGGCGCGGCACATCCACCCCTTACTTGGAGTAGAGTTCGACCACCAGCTGTTCCTGAATCTCGGCGGGCAGCTCGCTGCGCTCGGGCTTGGCCTTGAAGGTACCCTGCAGCTTGTTCACGTCCACCTCGATCCACTCCGGGAAACCACGCTGCTGAGCCATCTCAACGGCGGCCTTCACACGCAGCTGCTCCTTGGCACGTGCGGCCACGGCGACGACGTCGCCCGGCTTGACCATGTAACCCGGAATATTCACCTTGTTGCCGTTGATGGTCACGCCGTTGTGGCGCACCAACTGGCGCGCCTCGGTGCGGGAAACGCCGAAACCCATGCGGTATACGACGTTGTCCAGGCGGGACTCCAACAGCTGCAGCAGGCTCTCGCCGGTGTTGCCCTTGCCGCGATCGGCCTCGGCATAGTAACTGCGGAACTGACGCTCCAGCACACCGTAAATGCGGCGCATCTTCTGCTTCTCGCGCAGCTGGCGCGCATAGTCGGACAGACGGGTGCGGCGCTGGCCGTGCTGACCGGGCGGGAAGGGGCGATTTTCAATCGCACACTTGCTGCCGAAGCACTTTTCGCCTTTGAGGAACAGTTTCTCGCCTTCGCGGCGGCACTGGCGACACTTGGAACCGATATACCTAGCCACTTTGTTCTCCTGCTTACACGCGACGCTTCTTGGGCGGACGGCAGCCGTTGTGCGGAATCGGCGTCACGTCGGAAATGCTCAGAATCTTGAAACCCTTGGCGTTCAGCGCACGCACCGCGGATTCACGGCCGGGACCGGGCCCCTGTACACGCACTTCCAGGTTCTTCATACCGAACTCAAGCGCCTTGGCACCACAGTTCTCTGCAGCCACCTGGGCCGCGAACGGTGTGCTCTTGCGCGAGCCACGGAAGCCCGAACCACCCGAAGTCGCCCAGCACAGAGCGTTGCCCTGACGGTCGGTAATGGTAACGATGGTGTTGTTAAAGGACGCGTGGATGTGGGCGATGCCGTCCACGACGTTCTTCTTTACCTTTTTGCGAGTGCGGGAAGCCGCTGCTGCTTTTGCCATGTGTAAGTCCTAGTTAACAGCCTTGTCCGAACCTTGGGCCGGACGGTTGCCGATTACTTCTTGATAGCGCGACGTGGGCCCTTGCGGGTACGCGCATTGGTACGGGTACGCTGACCGCGCACCGGCAAACCGCGACGATGGCGCAGACCGCGGTAGCAGCCCAAATCCATCAACCGCTTGATATTCATGGAAATTTCACGACGCAGGTCGCCTTCGACGGTGAACTTCGCCACCTCGGCGCGCAGACCTTCCACCTCCGCCTCGCTCAGGTCCTTGACCTTGCTCTCGGGGCGAACGCCAGCGGCGGCGCAAATCTTCTGGGCGCGGGTGCGGCCAATACCGTAGATCGCGGTCAGCGCGATCACGGTGTGCTTCTGCACCGGGATGTTAATGCCTGCAATACGGGCCATCGAGCCTATCCTCAGCTATAAAACGGGCGCCACCACCCCAAGGCGGTGAAACGCGCAATGTTACTGTTGAAACCCTGCTTGGTCAAGCGTCCGTGATGACGGACACAGCTTGCCTTAACCCTGACGCTGCTTGTGGCGGGCGTCGGTGGAGCAGATCACCCGTACCACACCCTTGCGGCGGACAATCTTGCAGTTACGGCACACCTTCTTGACAGATGCCTGAACCTTCATCGTCGTTCTCCCAGATAAAAATTCCGGACCGGCTTAGCGGGGGAAGCCCGCACCACCATGGCCCTTGAGATTCGCCTTCCTCATCAGCCCTTCGTACTGGTGGGACATCAGGTGCGCCTGTACCTGCGCCATGAAGTCCATGGTCACCACCACGATGATGAGCAATGAGGTACCGCCGAAATAGAACGGTACGTTCCAATACAAAATCAGGAATTCCGGCAACAGACAGACCAGGGTGATGTAAATGGCACCGGCCAGGGTCAGCTTGCTCAGAATACCGTCGATGTAGCGGGCGGTCTGTTCACCGGGACGGATCCCGGGAACAAACGCACCGGACTTCTTCAGGTTCTCCGCCGTGTCCTTCGGATCGAACATCAGGGCGGTATAGAAGAAGCAGAAAAACACGATTGCTGCCGCGTACAGGCCGACATACAGCGGCTGTCCCGGCGACAGGGTGGACGCCAGATCCGACAACCACCCCATGCCTTCCGCACTGCCGAACATCCCGCCCAGCGTCGCCGGGAACAGAATGATGCTAGAGGCGAAGATGGGAGGAATCACACCGGCCATATTCACCTTCAGCGGCAAATGGCTGGTCTGCCCCGCATACATCTTGCGCCCCATTTGCCGCTTGGCGTAGTTAACCGTGATACGGCGCTGCCCACGTTCGACGAAAACCACAAAAGCGGTAACAGCCAAAGCACCGGCAAACAGCACCAGAATCAACAGCGCATTCAGTTCGCCGGTACGCGCCAACTCCAGCGTGCCACCGATGGCGGCAGGGAGACCCGCAACGATGCCGCCAAAGATAATCATCGAGATACCGTTGCCGATACCACGCTCCGTAACCTGTTCACCCAGCCACATCAGGAACATCGTGCCGGTCACCAGCGTAACCACCGTCACCAGCCGGAAGGCGAGCCCCGGCTCAATCACCAGCGGCAGGTTACCCGCAGTCTGCCCCTCAAGCATGATTGCCACGCCGATACCCTGGAAAGTTGCCAGCGCCAGGGTGCCGATACGGGTGTACTGCGTAATCTTGCGCCGGCCTGCCGCGCCTTCCTTGTTCAGCTGCTCCAGATAGGGCGACACCTTGGTCAACAGCTGCACGATGATCGATGCGGAGATGTACGGCATGATGCCCAGGGCAAACACGCTCAGGCGCTCCAGCGCACCACCCGAGAACATGTTGAACATGTCCAAGATGCTGCCGCGCTGCTGCTCAAACAGAGCGGCCAGAGCGATCTGATCAATACCGGGAACCGGAATGTGCGCACCGATACGGAAAACCAACAACGCCCCCAGCAGGAACAGGAGGCGTTGTTTGAGTTCGGTCAGCTTCCCTCCACCGAGGGCGCTGGCCATCGCGGCACGACTGGCGCCCACTATTCTTCGACCTTGCCGCCGGCGGCCTCAATGGCAGCGCGCGCACCCTTGGTCACGGCTACGCCCTTGACGGTCACGGCCTTCTCCACGGTACCGGAGGCAATCACCTTGACGCGCTTGATCTCCTGACCGACGACATTGGCTGCCTTCAGCGCCAGCAGATCGACCACATCACCCTCAACCTTGGCCAGCTCGTGCAGACGCACTTCAGCGGTATCGGCCGCCTTCTGGGAGCGGAAGCCAATCTTGGGCAAACGGCGCTGCAGCGGCATCTGGCCGCCTTCAAAACCGACCTTGTGGAAACCGCCAGCACGGGCCTTCTGACCCTTGTGGCCGCGACCGGAAGTCTTGCCCAGGCCGGAGCCGATGCCGCGACCGAGTCGCTTGCCAACCTTCTTGGCCCCTTCAGCGGGCTTAAGCGTATTCAGGCGCATGTTCAAGCTCCTTCAACCTTCACCAGGTAAGACACCTTGTTGATCATGCCGCGGGTGCACGGGGTGTCTTCCACTTCCACCGTCTGGTTCATGCGACGCAGACCCAGGCCGGCGGCACAAGCCTTGTGAGCGGCCAGTCGGCCGTTCAGGCTGCGTACCAGGGTAACTTTAAGAGTGTTCTTCTGTGCCATGGCTTATTCCAGAATCTCTTTTACCGTCTTGCCACGCTTGGCAGCTGCCTGCTCGGGCGAGGACATCGCTACCAGACCATTCATGGTGGCACGCACCACGTTGTTCGGGTTGCTGGAACCGATGCACTTGGCCAGTACGTTGTGTACGCCAGCCATCTCCAGCACGGCACGCATGGCGCCGCCGGCAATGATACCGGTACCTTCGGACGCAGGCTGCATGAACACCTTGGCCGCGCCGTGGCGGGAAGTAACCGGGTGCTGCAGGGTGCCGTTGGCAACGGCGACCTGCTTCATGTTCTTGCGTGCCTTTTCCATCGCCTTGGCGATAGCGGCAGGCACTTCACGCGCCTTGCCAGTACCGATGCCGACCTTGCCCTGGCCATCGCCAACCACAGTCAGTGCGCTGAAGGCGAACTGGCGACCGCCCTTGACAGTCTTGGACACACGATTGACCGCGATGAGTTTCTCATTCAGGCCATCGGTGCTCGGAGTTACGTCAAATCCAGCCATAATCTAACCCTTAGAATTCCAGACCGTTTTCGCGAGCGGCATCAGCCAACGCCTTGACGCGACCATGATATTTGAAGCCGGCACGGTCGAATGCGACCTGGGTGATACCGGCAGCCTTGGCCTTCTCCGCCACGGCCTTGCCCACGGCGACTGCCGCTTCGATATTGCCGGTGGACTTGAGGCCACTCTTGATGTCGGCCTGCAGCGTGGAGGCAGCGGCAACGACCTCGGAACCATTCGGCGCAATCACCTGCGCATAGATATGGCGCGGGGTACGATGAATGCAGAGGCGATAGGCACCCAGCTCCCGAATCTTGGAACGGGCGCGCAGAGCGCGACGCAAACGCGAAGTTTTCTTGTCGTTCATAGTTTAAGACCCTACTTCTTCTTGGCCTCTTTGCGGATGATCTTCTCACCCGCGTACTTGATACCCTTGCCCTTGTACGGCTCGGGGGGACGATAGGCGCGAATGTCCGCGGCCACCTGCCCAACCTTTTGCTTGTCGGTACCCTTCACCACGATTTCAGTCTGGCTCGGGGTCTCGATAGTGATGCCTTCCGGCGCGTCATACTTCACCGGATGAGAGAAGCCGAGGGTCAGGTTCAGAGTCTTGCCCTGCGCCTGCGCGCGATAACCAACGCCGACCAGCTCCAGCTTGCGCTCGAACCCCTGGGTCAGACCGCGAAAAATGTTGGCGACCAGCGCGCGGGTGGTCCCCACCATGGCGACGTTGGCCGGAACCTGGGTCAGCGGGCTGAAGCGCAGCTCATTGCCTTCCATCTTGATGGTGACATCACCGCGTACCACATGGGTCACGCTACCCTTGCTGCCCTTGATGTTCAGTGCCTGGCCTTCAACGGCCACCTGCACACCGGCAGGGATCACAACAGGATTGAGAATTCTTGCCATGTCACGCCACCTTTAAGAGACAAAGCACAGGACTTCACCGCCGTGGCCTGCCTTGCGGGCGGCACGGTCGGTCATCAGACCGGCGGAAGTGGAAACGATGGCGATACCGAGGCCGCCACGGACCTTCGGCAACTCATCCTTGGCCTTGTACTGGCGCAGGCCGGGACGGCTGACGCGGCGCAGCTCCTCGATGACCGGCTTGCCCTGGTAGTACTTGAGAGCGACCTTCAGTACCGCCTTACCGCTGGATGCATCCACCGAGAAGTCGGAGATAAAACCCTCATCCTTCAGCAGCTTGGCAATGTTCGCCTTGAGCTTGGAGGACGGCATCGAAACCTCTTGCTTCTGCGCACCCAGAGCATTACGGATGCGGGTCAGCATATCGGCTATCGGATCAGTCATACTCATTGTATCGATATCCCTTGAGTTGGTTGATTCTTACCAGCTGGCCTTGCGCAGGCCAGGAACATCACCACGCATAGTGGCTTCACGGAGCTTGTTGCGGCCGAGGCCGAACTTGCGATAGTAGCCGTGCGGACGACCGGTCAGGTTGCAACGGTTGTGCTGACGCACCGGGCTGGCGTCACGCGGCATCTTCTGCAGCTGCAACTGGAGGGCCTCGCGCTCCTCAAAGCTCAGCTCAGCGTTCTTCAGCTTCGCCTTGATATCGGCACGCTTGGCAGCGTACTTGGCAACCAGCTTGGCGCGCTTCAGTTCGCGCATTTTCATGGAGGTCTTCGCCATGACTCAGCCCTCAAGACTTGAACGGGAAGTTGAAGGCACGCAACAGGGCGCGGCCATCATCATCGGTGGTTGCAGTGGTGGTGATCGTGATATCCATGCCACGCAGCGCATCGATTTTGTCGTAATCGATTTCCGGGAACATGATTTGTTCCTTGACGCCCATGCTGTAATTGCCCTGTCCGTCAAAAGACTTGGCGCTGACACCACGGAAGTCACGGATACGCGGCATCGCGATAGTAATCAGGCGATCCAGGAACTCGTACATGCGCTCACCACGCAGGGTGACCTTGCAACCGATGGGCCAGCCTTCACGCACCTTGAAACCGGCAACAGACTTGCGGGCCTTGGTGGCCACCGGCTTCTGACCGGCGATCTTGGTCATGTCCGCCACGGCATGTTCCAGCACCTTCTTGTCGGCGAGCGCCTCGCCCACACCCATGTTCAGGGTGATCTTGCTGATGCGGGGCACCTGCATGACATTGGCATAGCCGCGCTCCTGCATCAGCTGCGGCACAACCTTTTCTTTGTAAAACTGCTTCAGTCTAGCCATCATCGCCTACCCGACTTACGCGTCCACGACTTCGCCGTTGGACTTGAAGTAACGCACCTTGCGGCCGTCCTCGAGGACCTTGATCCCGACCCGATCAGCCTTGCCCGTCGCACTGTTGAACAGGGCAATGTTGGACACGTGGATGGAATGCTCCTTCTCCACGATGCCACCCGGGGTACCCTTGAGGGGGTTGGGCTTCTGGTGCTTCTTCACCATGTTCACGCCTTCGACCACTACGCGGTCGGTGGGGAGAACACGCAGCACATTGCCACGACGCCCTTTGTCCCGGCCGGTCAGGACGACTACCTCGTCACCTTTTTTAATCTTGCGCATCTCTATTCACTCTCTGCCTTACAGCACCTCAGGTGCCAGCGACACGATCTTCATGAAACGCTCGCCACGCAGCTCGCGGGTCACGGGCCCAAAGATACGGGTACCGATCGGCTCGAGCTTGTTGTTCAGCAGCACGGCAGCGTTGCCATCGAAGCGAATCAGGGAGCCATCGGCGCGACGCACGCCCTTGGCGGTACGAACCACCACAGCGTTGTACACCTCCCCCTTCTTGACCTTGCCACGGGGGATGGCTTCCTTGATGCTCACCTTAATAACGTCGCCAATAGTGGCGTAACGGCGGTGGGAACCGCCTAAAACCTTGATGCACTGGACGACACGGGCACCGCTGTTGTCGGCCACATCCAGTTTGGTCTGCATCTGTATCATGGTTGTGTCTCCACACAATCACACTGGCCGGGAAGTAAAGGGGCGGCATATTAACACCAAACGGCGCCAAGCCCAAACATTTTTTATCCGGGCTAAGGCGCCGCCCCCTACCGGCAGGGTGACGGTTTATCAGTCGTCAGCTAGCCTTCTCTACCACCTTGACCAGGCGCCAGGCCTTGCTCTTGGAGAGCGGACGGCACTCCTCGATGGTCACTACATCGCCCTCTTTGCACTCATTGTGCTCGTCGTGGGCATGCAGCTTGGTGGAGCGTTTTACGTACTTACCGTAGATCGGGTGCTTTACGCGGCGCTCGATCAGGACGGTAATGGTCTTGTCCATCTTGTCGCTGGTGACACGGCCGGTGACCGTACGCATCACTTTGGTTTCTTCGCTCATTCTGCCTTACCTGCCTTCTGTTCCAGAATGGTCTTAATCCGGGCGATGTCACGGCGCACGGCCTTCACGCGGTGCGGCTGGGACAACTGGCCCGTGCCCTTCTGCATACGCAGGTTAAACTGCTCACGCAGCAGGCCGAGCAGCTCCTGGTTCAGCTCCTCGACACCCTTCTGCCTCAAATCGTTCGCTTTCATCACAGCACCGTACGGGTTACAAATGCGGTCTTCAGGGGCAGCTTGGCGGCAGCCAGACGGAACGCCTCACGTGCGATATCCTCGCCTACCCCTTCCATTTCATACAGCATCTTGCCGGGCTGAATCTGGGCCACCCAGTACTCCACGTTACCCTTACCGTTACCCATACGAACTTCCAGGGGCTTCTGGGTAATCGGCTTGTCCGGGAACACACGGATCCAGATCTTGCCGCCACGCTTGACGTGACGGGTCATGGCACGGCGCGCAGCCTCGATCTGACGAGCGGTCAGACGACCACGCTCGACACTCTTGAGGCCGAACTCACCAAAGCTGACCTTATTGCCGCTGTTGGCCAGACCGCGGTTGCGGCCCTTATGCTGCTTGCGGAATTTTGTGCGTTTGGGCTGAAGCATCTTCCCTACTCCTCAAATCAGTTGGCCGCGGCCTTTTCGGCCACTGCGCCGGCGGCTTCGCCGCGGTCGAACACTTCACCCTTGAAGATCCACACCTTGACGCCGATGACACCGTAAGTGGTGTGGGCTTCGGCGACGCCGTAGTCGATGTCCGCGCGCAGGGTGTGCAGGGGCACACGGCCTTCACGCACCCACTCGCTGCGGGCAATCTCGGCGCCGTTCAGACGGCCGCCGACGTTGATCTTCACACCCAGGGCCCCCAGGCGCATGGCGTTCTGTACGGCACGCTTCATAGCGCGGCGGAACATGATGCGACGTTCCAGCTGCTGGGCGATGCTCTGAGCCACCAGGGTGGAGTCCAGCTCGGGCTTGCGCACTTCCTCGATGTTGATGTGCACGGGCACCTTCATCATCTCGGAGACTTCCTGGCGCAGACGCTCGATGTCTTCACCCTTCTTGCCAATCACCAGACCGGGACGGGCAGTATGGATGGTAATACGGGCGTTGCGCGCCGGGCGCTCGATCTGCACGCGGCTGATGGATGCCTGAGCCAGCTTTTTCTGCAGGAACTCACGAACCTTGAGATCCATGTGCAGAAACTCCGGGAAGTTCTTGCTGTCGGCGTACCACTTGGAGGTCCAGTCCTTGGTGATGCCCAGGCGGATTCCGGTCGGGTGAACTTTGTGTCCCATTGCTGCCTCTCTGTTACTTTTCCGCAACCATCACAGTGATGTGACTGGTACGCTTGCTGATCCGGTTGCCACGGCCCTTGGCGCGTGCATGCATCCGCTTGAGAGTCGGGCCCTCGTCAACGTAGATCTTGGACACCTTCAATTCATCGATGTCCGCGCCCTCGTTGTGCTCGGCATTGGCAATCGCCGATTCGAGAACCTTCTTTACCATGTCCGCTGCCTTCTTCTGGCTGAAGGTCAGGGTCTGCAGGGCACGCTCCACCGGCATACCGCGAATCAGGTCGGCGACCAGGCGGCACTTCTGCGGCGAAATCCGTGCGTAGCGCAATTTTGCTGCCACTTCCATCGTCATCACCTCTTATTTCTTCGCCTTCTTGTCGGCCGCATGGCCGCGGAAGGTACGGGTCGGCGCGAACTCGCCCAGCTTGTGGCCAACCATGTTGTCGGTAACCATCACCGGCACGTGCTGACGGCCATTGTGGATGGCAATGGTCAGGCCGACCATGTCCGGCAGAACCATCGAACGGCGCGACCAGGTCTTGATCGGCTTCTTAACATTGCTGGCTACAGCTTGCTCGACCTTCTTCGCCAGATGGTGGTCGACAAACGGCCCTTTTTTCACAGAACGCGGCATCTATCAGCCCTCACCCATTACTTCTGGTTACGACGACGCACGATCATGTTGTCGGTGCGTCTGTTATTGCGGGTCTTGTAACCCTTGGTCGGCACACCCCAGGGGGTGGTCGGATGCTTGCCGAAGGTACGGCCCTCACCACCACCATGCGGATGGTCAACCGGGTTCATCGCCGTACCACGAACGGTCGGACGGATGCCGATCCAGCGCTTGGCGCCAGCCTTACCAAACTTCTTCAGGTTATGCTCACTGTTGCCGACCTCGCCGATGACGGCGCGGCACTCGGCATGCACCTTGCGCATTTCGCCGGAACGCAGACGCAGGGTGGCATAACCGCCCTCGCGCGCTACCAGCTGCACCGAGGCACCGGCGGAACGTGCCAGCTGGGCACCCTTGCCAACCTTGAGCTCGACGCAATGCACGGTGGAACCCACCGGGATGTTGCGCAGGGGCAGGCAGTTGCCGGCCTTGATGGGGGCAGCGGAGCCGGACAGGATCTCGTCACCGGCAGTGATGCCGCGCGGCGCGATGATGTAACGGCGCTCACCATCCGCGTACTTGATCAGCGCGATATGCGAGGTACGGTTCGGGTCGTATTCCAGACGCTCGACGATACCGGGGATACCGTCCTTGTTGCGCTTGAAATCGATGACGCGGTAGTGCTGCTTGTGACCGCCACCCTGATGCCGCATGGTGATACGGCCCGCGTGGTTGCGGCCACCCTGCTTGGTCTTCTTCTCCAGCAACGGCGCATGGGGCGCACCCTTGTGCAGATCGGGGTTCACCACCTTGACGACAAAGCGGCGTCCGGGGGAGGTCGGTTTGAGTTTAACAATAGCCATTTTCGACGTCCTTCAAACGTTATTCCCCACCCATGAAGGAGATCTCTTGACCTTCCTTCAGGGTGACGTACGCCTTTTTCCAGTCACTGCGCTGGCCGAAACGCTGGCCGAAACGCTTGACCTTGCCCTTGACAGTGCTGACGCGTACAGCATCGACGCTGACGTTGAACAGCTGCTCAACAGCCGCCTTGATCTCCGGCTTGCTGGCATCGGTCACAACACGGAACACGTACTGGTTGTTGGCATCAGCGATAACGCTGCTCTTCTCCGACAGATGCGGAGCCAGCAACACCTTCAACAAACGTTCCTGATTCATGCCAGCATCTCCTCTACCTGCTTCAGGGCCGGTACGGTGATCAGCACCTTCTCGAAGCCCACCAGGCTGACCGGATCGACATGACGAGCCATGCACACCTCGACATCGTGCAGGTTGCGGGCGGACAGATACAGGTTGTCGCCCAGCTCATCGGTCACGATCAGCGCATTGTTGATACCCATGGTCTTCAGCTTTTCCACCAACTGCTTGGTCTTCGGGGCTTCCACCTCGAACTTGTCGACCACGACCAGACGCTCCTGGCGCACCAGCTCGGACATGATCGAGCGCAGCGCGGCACGGTACATCTTCTTGTTCACCTTCTGGCTGAAGTCGCGGGGCTTGGCCGCGAAAATCTTGCCACCACCGCGCCACAGCGGGCTGGAGCTCATACCGGAGCGGGCACGACCGGTGCCCTTCTGGCGCCACGGCTTGGCCGTGGTATGGCTGACCTCGGCGCGGGTCTTCTGCGCCTTGGTACCGGCGCGGCCACCGGCCATATAGGCGGTGACGACCTGGTGTACCAGGGCTTCGTTGAAATCTTCACCGAACATCAGGTCGGAGACCTCGACAGACTTGGTGGAGGCGCGGCCGGTCGGCGTAGTCAATTTAATTTCCATCGTCTAACCCCCTTAGGCCTTCACACTGGCGCGGACGATAACATCGCCGCCACGCGGGCCCGGTACAGCACCCTTCACCAGCAGCAGATTGCGCTCGGCATCGACGCGCACAACCTCAAGGCTCTGCACGGTGCAGCGCTCGTTACCCATGTGACCGGTCATCTTCTTGCCCTTGAACACACGACCCGGGGTCTGGTTCTGGCCGGTGGAACCGGGGACACGGTGGGAGCGGGAGTTGCCGTGGGTGGCATCCTGGGTACGGAAGTTGTGACGCTTGACGGTACCAGCGTAACCCTTACCAATGGAGGTACCGCTGACATCCACGTTCTGGCCGGCGGCGAAGATGTCGACCTTGATTTCGCTGCCCGGAGCCAGTTCGGCGCCCTCGCCCTCGGCGAGACGGAACTCGGACAGGGTACGGCCGGCCTCGACACCGGCAGCGGCGAAATGACCAGCCATCGGCTTGGTCACGCGCACAGCGCGGCGGGAACCCGCGGTGACCTGCACGGCGCGATAGCCGTCGGTTTCCAGGGTCTTGATCTGGGTGACGCGATTGGGCTCGACCTCAATCACGGTGACCGGAATGCTGACGCCGTCCTCAGTAAAGACACGGGTCATACCGGCCTTGCGTCCGATAACACCTATTGCCATTGTTATAACCTCTATCTGTGCCGATTACGATTGACCGGCACCTGTTTCAGGTAACGGGAGCCGGCAAAATGCCGGCCCACCGCATCAGCTCAGCTTGATCTGTACATCCACGCCAGCGGCGAGATCCAGCTTCATCAGTGCGTCGACCGTCTTGTCGGTCGGGTCGACGATTTCCATCATCCGCTTGTGGGTGCGCAGTTCATACTGATCACGCGCATCCTTGTTCACGTGCGGAGAAACCAGCACGGTAAAGCGCTCGTTCTTGGTCGGCAGCGGGATCGGGCCCTTGACCTGCGCGCCGGTACGCTTGGCGGTATCGACAATCTCCTTCGCCGACTGATCGATCAGGCGATGGTCGAAAGCCTTCAGGCGGATACGAATCTTCTGGTTTGCCATATCTGTTACTCGATGATCTTGGCTACCACGCCGGCGCCGACGGTACGGCCACCTTCGCGGATTGCAAAGCGCAGACCTTCTTCCATTGCGATGGGAGAAATCAGCGATACCTTCATGTTCACGTTGTCGCCCGGCATCACCATCTCCACGCCTTCCGGCAGGTCGCACGCACCGGTCACGTCCGTGGTACGGAAGTAGAACTGCGGGCGGTAGCCGTTGAAGAACGGGGTGTGACGGCCGCCTTCGTCCTTGCCCAGAACGTAAACTTCGGCGTCGAACTTGGTGTGCGGCTTGATGCTGCCCGGCTTGCACAGCACCTGACCACGCTCCACTTCGTCACGCTTGGTGCCGCGCAGCAGCACACCGACGTTGTCGCCCGCCTGACCCTGGTCCAGCAGCTTGCGGAACATCTCGACGCCGGTAACGGTGGTCTTGGTGGTGTCGCGGATACCCACGATTTCCACTTCCTCACCCACCTTGACGATGCCGCGCTCGATACGGCCGGTCACCACGGTGCCGCGGCCGGAGATGGAGAACACGTCTTCGATCGGCATCAGGAAGGCGCCGTCGATGGCACGCTCCGGCTCCGGAATGTAGGTGTCCAGCGCATTGATCAGCTTCTCGATCGCCGGCACGCCGATGTCGGAGGTGTCGCCTTCCAGCGCCTTCAGCGCAGAACCCACCACGATCGGGGTGTCGTCGCCCGGGAAATCGTAGGAGGACAGCAGGTCACGCACTTCCATCTCGACCAGTTCCAGCAGCTCGGCGTCGTCCACCATGTCGGCCTTGTTCATGAACACGACGATGTAAGGTACGCCTACCTGGCGCGCCAGCAGGATGTGCTCGCGGGTCTGCGGCATCGGGCCGTCAGCGGCCGACACCACCAGGATCGCGCCGTCCATCTGCGCTGCGCCGGTGATCATGTTCTTCACGTAGTCGGCATGACCCGGGCAGTCCACGTGGGCGTAGTGACGGCTCTCGGACTCGTATTCCACGTGCGCGGTGGAGATGGTGATACCACGCGCCTTTTCTTCCGGCGCCGCATCGATCTGGTCGTAGGCCTTCGCCTCGCCGCCGAACTTCTTCGCCTGCACCACCGTCAGGGCCGCAGTCAGCGTCGTCTTGCCATGGTCCACGTGACCAATCGTACCGACGTTTACGTGCGGCTTCTTACGCTCGAATTTTTCCTTGGACACGGTCGTTACCCTCTAATAGCTGAATACTGGTTTGTTTGGTTCGTCAGGCGGACTTCTTGATGACCGCCTCGGTCACGTTGGCCGGAGCATCCTGGTACTTCTTGAACTCCATGGAATACGTGGCGCGGCCCTGGGTCTGCGAACGCAGCGAGGTCGAGTAGCCGAACATCTCGGACAGCGGCACCTCGGCGCGCAGCACCTTGACGCCGGCATTGTCTTCCATGCCCAGAATCATGCCACGGCGGCGGTTCAGGTCGCCCATCACGTCGCCCATGTACTCTTCCGGCGTTTCCACCTCGACCGCCATGATGGGTTCGAGCAGGACGGCGCCGGCCTTCAGTGCGCCTTCCTTGAAGCCCATGGAGCCGGCGATCTTGAACGCCATTTCGTTGGAGTCCACGTCATGGTAGGAACCATCGAACAGGGTGACCTTGACATCGACCACCGGGAAACCGGCGATAACGCCATTCTTCATCTGTTCCTGGATGCCCTTGTCCACTGCCGGGATGTATTCCTTCGGCACCACACCACCGACGATGCCGTTGACAAATTCGTAACCCTTGCCGGCTTCCTGCGGCTCCAGCTTGAGCCACACGTGGCCGTACTGGCCGCGACCGCCGGACTGGCGCACGAACTTGCCTTCCTGTTCCACGGCCTTGCGGATGGTTTCGCGGTAGGCCACCTGCGGCGCGCCGATATTGGCCTCGACCTTGAATTCACGCTTCATGCGGTCGACGATGATTTCCAGATGCAGCTCACCCATGCCGGAAATGATGGTCTGGCCGGACTCTTCGTCGGTACGCACGCGGAAGGACGGATCCTCCTGTGCCAGCTTGTTCAGCGCCAGGCCCATCTTTTCCTGGTCGCTCTTGGTCTTCGGTTCCACGGCGATGGAAATCACCGGCTCGGGGAACTCCATCTTTTCCAGGATAACCGGCTTGTCGGTCGCCGACAGGGTGGTGCCGGTGATGACATCCTTCAGACCCACGCAGGCGGCGATATCGCCGGCACGCACTTCCTTCAGCTCATCACGCTGGTTGGCATGCATCTGCAGCATACGACCGATACGCTCCTTGCCGCCGCTCTGCGAGCTGTACACGCTGTCGCCAGAAGCCAGCACGCCGGAGTACACGCGGACGAAGGTCAGCGAGCCGACGAAGGGATCGGTCATGATCTTGAACGCAAGGGCGGCAAACGGCTCTTCGTCGCTGGACTTGCGCTCGATGGGCTCACCGCTATTGGCATCAACGCCCTTGATGGCCGGCACTTCCGGCGGCGACGGCAGGAACTCGATGACGGCGTCGAGCATGGCCTGTACGCCCTTGTTCTTGAAGGCAGAACCGCACAGCATCGGGAAAATTTCCAGATTGATGGTGCGCTTGCGCAGAGCCTTCTTGATTTCCTCTTCGGAAAGGTCGCCTTCCTCGAGGTACTTCTCCATCAATTCTTCGGTGGCTTCGGCTGCGGCCTCTACCATCTTCTCGCGCCACTCGGCGGCAGTCGCCTGCAGCTCGGCCGGAATGTCCGCATACTCGAAGGTAGTACCCTGATCGGCCTCGTTCCACACGATGGCCTTCATCTTGATCAGGTCGACCACACCCTTGAAGTCTTCTTCGGCACCGATGGGGATCTGGATCGGCACGGGGTTGGCACGCAGACGCTCCTTCATCTGGCGCACGACCTTGAAGAAGTCGGCACCGGCGCGGTCCATCTTGTTCACGAAGGCGATACGCGGCACATGATACTTGGTGGCCTGGCGCCATACGGTTTCAGACTGCGGCTGCACGCCACCGACGGCGCAGTACAGCATGCAGGCGCCGTCCAGCACACGCATGGAGCGCTCCACCTCGATGGTGAAGTCCACGTGACCCGGGGTGTCGATGATGTTGACGCGGTGTTCCGGGAACTGCTGTGACATGCCCTTCCAGAAGCAGGTGGTCGCCGCGGAGGTAATGGTGATACCACGCTCCTGCTCCTGCTCCATCCAGTCCATCGTCGCGGCGCCGTCATGCACCTCGCCAATCTTGTGGCTGACGCCGGTGTAGAAAAGCACGCGTTCAGTCGTGGTGGTCTTGCCGGCGTCGATGTGCGCGGAAATACCGATATTGCGGTAACGCTCGATGGGGGTGGTACGGGCCACAGCTAATTCCTCTTCTACTTACCAGCGATAGTGGGCGAAGGCCTTGTTGGCCTCGGCCATGCGATGCGTGTCTTCACGCTTCTTCACGGCAGTGCCCTTCTGCTCGTAGGCATCCATGATCTCGCCGGCCAAACGCAGACCCATGGACTTCTCGCCGCGCTTGCGGGCAGCATCCACCAGCCAGCGCATGGCCAGGGCCATACCACGGTCATTGCGCACTTCGATGGGCACCTGGTAGGTGGCACCACCGACGCGACGGGACTTTACTTCCACCATCGGGCGGATGTTGCCCAGCGCCTTCTCGAACATGGCAAGGGGCTCGCTCTTGCTCTTCTCGGCGATGCGATCCAGCGCGCCGTAGACGATCTTCTCGGCGACGGCCTTCTTGCCGCTCAGCATGAGGATGTTGATGAAGCGGGACAGCATCTTGTTGCCGTACTTCGGATCCGGCAACACGTCGCGCTTGGTGGCACTCGTTCTTCTGGACATACCCGTAATTCCTTAAGCGATTAGGACTTCGGACGCTTGGCGCCGTACTTGGAACGACCCTGCTTGCGATCCTTGACGCCGGAGGTGTCGAGGGTGCCGCGCACGGTGTGGTAACGCACACCCGGCAGGTCCTTCACACGGCCGCCGCGAATCAGGACCACGGAGTGTTCCTGAAGGTTGTGGCCTTCACCACCGATGTAAGTGGTCACTTCGAAACCGTTGGTGAGGCGCACACGGGCAACCTTACGCAAGGCCGAGTTCGGCTTCTTCGGGGTGGTGGTGTACACGCGGGTGCACACGCCGCGCTTTTGCGGACAGCTGTCCAGCGCGGGGACCTTGCTCTTCTCTACCGGGCGTACGCGCGGCTTGCGTACCAATTGGTTAATCGTCGCCATTTGTCTCTTCGACTCCAGCCAAAATAAGCAACAGGCCGGCAAAACACCGGCCTGTAAAAAAGAAGCGGGATTCTAAGAACCCGGGGCCGCTATGTCAATAGCAACCCCGCGTTCTCCGTCCTGCCGCCCTGTCTATTTACTCACTGCTGCCGGATTCGGCCGGCGCCGGGGCGGCGGTCTCCTCCGTCATCAGTTCCTCGCCGGCGACCATATGACGCTTGCGCCGACGCTCGTTGTGGTAGGCCAGACCGGTACCTGCCGGGATCAGGCGTCCCACGATGACGTTTTCCTTCAGGCCGCGCAGTTCGTCCATCTTGCCGGTGACCGCTGCATCGGTAAGAACGCGGGTGGTCTCCTGGAAAGAGGCGGCGGAAATGAAGGATTCGGTGGACAGCGAGGCCTTGGTGATGCCCAGCAGCTCGCGATCGTAGGTTGCCGGCATCTTGCCCGCAGCCTGCACCACCTCGTTCTCCTCCTGCACACGGGCCAGCTCCAGCTGCTCGCCCTGCAGGAACTTGGTGTCGCCGCCTTCCTTGACGGTGACCTTGCGCAGCATCTGCCGGACGATGACCTCGATGTGCTTGTCGTTGATCTTCACGCCCTGCAGACGGTAGACGTCCTGCACTTCATTGACGATGTAGTTAGCAAGCGCTTCCACACCCTGCAGGCGCAGAATGTCGTGGGGGGTCGGCTCGCCTTCGACGATGACCTCGCCCTTCTCCACGTGCTCACCCTCGAACACGGTGACGTGGCGCCACTTCGGAATCAGCTCCTCGTGCGGCTCGCTGCCGTCGGTCGGGGTGATGATCAGGCGCTGCTTGCCCTTGGTTTCCTTGCCGAAACTGAGGGTACCGGAGATCTCCGCCAGGATGGCCGGCTCCTTCGGCTTGCGAGCCTCGAACAGGTCGGCCACGCGGGGCAGACCGCCGGTGATGTCACGGGTCTTGGACGATTCCTGCGGAATGCGCGCCACGACGTCGCCCACACCCACCTCGGCACCATCCGCCAGGTTGACGATGGCGCCGGCCGGCAGGAAGTAGTTGGCCGGCAGCTCGGTGCCCGGAATGAACACGTCGTTGCCCTTCTCGTCCACCAGCTTGACCATCGGACGCAGATCCTTGCCGGTGGAACCGCGCTGCTTGGGATCGGTGACCACCAGGCTGGACAGACCGGTAACCTCGTCGGTCTGGCGGTTGATGGTGACGCCATCGACGAAGTCGGTGAAGCGCACACGACCGGCAATTTCCGTAATAACCGGATGGGTATGCGGGTCCCAGGTGGCCACCACCTGGCCGCCCTTGACCGCATCGCCATCGCCGACGCTGATCACGGCACCGTAGGGCACCTTGTAGCGCTCGCGCTCGCGGCCATTCTCGTCCAGCACGGTCAGCTCACCGGAACGGGATACCGCCACGCGGTTGCCGGAGGCGTGCTCGACCAGCTTGATGTTGTGCAGGCGCACCGCGCCGTTGTTCTTCACCGCGATGTTATTGACCGCTGCGGAACGGGAAGCCGCACCACCGATATGGAAGGTACGCATGGTGAGCTGGGTGCCCGGCTCACCGATGGACTGGGCGGCAATGACACCCACCGCCTCGCCGACGTTGACGCGATGGCCACGGGCCAGGTCGCGGCCATAGCAGGCGGAGCAGACACCGTAGCGGCTTTCGCAGGTGATCGGCGAACGCACGTACAGGTGGTCCACGGACATCTCTTCCAGACGGGCCACCCACTTCTCATCCAGCAGGGTGCCACGCGGAATGGCGACTTCATCACTGCCGGGCTGGAACACGTCCTCGGCGGTAACACGGCCGAGAACACGCTCGCGCAGCGGTTCCACCACGTCGCCGCCCTCGATGAGCGACTGCATGGTGATGCCCTGGGCGGTGCCGCAATCCTCCTCGGTCACCACCAGGTCCTGCGCCACGTCAACCAGACGGCGGGTCAGGTAACCGGAGTTGGCGGTCTTCAGCGCGGTATCGGCCAGACCCTTACGGGCACCGTGGGTGGAGATGAAGTACTGCAGAACCGACAGACCTTCACGGAAGTTCGCCGTGATCGGGGTCTCGATGATGGAGCCGTCCGGCTTGGCCATCAGACCGCGCATACCGGCCAGCTGACGGATCTGGGCGGCACTACCACGGGCACCGGAGTCGGCCATCATGAACACCGAGTTGAAGGACGGCTGACGCACCGTCTCCCCCTTGGCGTTCACCACCTGCTCGGAACCCAGCTTGTCCATCATCGCCTTGGCGACCTGATCGTTGGTGCGGGACCAGATGTCGACCACCTTGTTGTAGCGTTCGCCGTTGGTGACCAGACCGGAGATGTACTGGTTCTCGATCTCCTTCACCTCGGCATCGGCACGACCCAGGATGTCGGCCTTCTCATCCGGAATCACCATGTCTTCCAGACCGAACGACACACCGGCGCGGGTGGCATAGCGGAAACCGGTGTACATCAGGTGGTCGGCGAAGATCACGGTATCCTTCAGGCCGAGGCGGCGGTAGCAGGTATTGATCAGCTGCGAGATCGCCTTCTTGACCAGCGGCCGGTCCACCAGCTCGAAGGGCAGACCATCGGGCACCACATCGAACAGCAGGGCGCGGCCGACGGTGGTGTCCTTCAGGCTCACCTTGGCCTGGCGCTCGCCCTTCTCGTCCACCAGCACCTCACGGATGCGCACCTTGATGCGGCTCTGCAGCTCGACATTACCGGTCTGGTAGGCGCGCAGCACCTCGGCGGTGTCGGCGAACACCATGCCCTCGCCCTTGCCGTTGACGCGGTCACGGGTCATGTAATACAACCCCAGCACCACGTCCTGCGACGGCACGATGATCGGCTCGCCGTTGGCGGGCGACAGGATGTTGTTGGTGGACATCATCAGCGCGCGCGCTTCCAGCTGGGCTTCCAGCGACAGCGGCACATGCACGGCCATCTGATCACCGTCGAAGTCGGCGTTGAAGGCGGCGCAGACCAGCGGATGCAGCTGGATGGCCTTGCCCTCGATCAGCACCGGCTCGAAGGCCTGGATGCCGAGGCGGTGCAGGGTCGGCGCACGGTTCAGCAGCACGGGATGCTCGCGGATCACCTCGGCGAGGATATCCCACACCTCCGGACCTTCACGCTCGACCATCTTCTTGGCGGCCTTGATGGTGGTGGCCAGGCCGCGGCGCTCCAGCTTGGAGAAGATGAAGGGCTTGAACAGCTCCAGCGCCATCTTCTTGGGCAGACCGCACTGGTGCAGGCGCAGGGTCGGACCGACCACGATGACGGAACGGCCGGAGTAGTCGACGCGCTTGCCGAGCAGGTTCTGGCGGAAGCGGCCCTGCTTGCCCTTGATCATGTCGGCGAGGGACTTCAGCGGGCGCTTGTTGGAGCCGGTGATGGCGCGGCCACGGCGACCGTTGTCCATCAGCGCATCCACCGCCTCCTGCAGCATGCGCTTTTCGTTGCGCACGATGATGTCGGGCGCCGCCAGGTCCAGCAGGCGCTTGAGACGGTTGTTGCGGTTGATGACGCGGCGGTACAGGTCATTCAGATCGGAGGTGGCGAAGCGGCCGCCCTCCAGCGGGACCAGCGGACGCAGCTCCGGCGGCAGCACCGGCAGCACGGTCATCACCATCCACTCCGGCTTGTTGCCGGATTCGAGGAAGGCCTCGATCAGCTTCAGACGCTTGGTGTACTTCTTCAGCTTGGTCTCGGAGTTGGTGGTGGGCAGCTCCTCGCGGATCTTGGTGGCCTCGGCCTGCAGATCCATGCTGCGCAGCAGCTCGTAGATCGCCTCGGCACCCATGCGGGCGTCGAACTCGTCACCGTATTCCTCGATGGCGTCCAGATAGGCCTCGTCGGACAACAGCTGACCGCGCTCGAGCTGGGTCATGCCCGGATCGATGACCACGAAACCTTCGAAATACAGCACGCGCTCGATGTCGCGCAGGGTCATGTCGAGCAGCAGGCCCATGCGGGACGGCAGGCTCTTCAGGAACCAGATATGGGCGGTGGGGCTGGCCAGCTCGATGTGGCCCATGCGCTCACGGCGCACCTTGGCCAGGGTCACCTCCACGCCGCACTTTTCGCAAATCACGCCGCGGTGCTTGAGGCGCTTGTACTTGCCGCACAGGCACTCGTAATCCTTCACCGGGCCAAAGATCTTGGCGCAGAACAGGCCGTCACGCTCCGGCTTGAAGGTGCGGTAGTTGATGGTCTCCGGCTTCTTCACTTCGCCGAAAGACCATGAGCGGATCTTATCGGGCGACGCCAGTCCGATACGGATGGCGTCAAAGTCTTCAATCGGGCCTTGCTGCTTCAGAAGATTCAGAAGGTCTTTCACCGTGTCTCTCCTCAGTTGTCCGTCGCTTGCCGTTCGCTACAGGCGCCCGGGACTGCCGGGCGCCGCTCGCGTCGGACTAATCTTGTTCCAGCTCGATGTCGATACCCAGGGCGCGAATTTCCTTGATCAACACATTGAAAGACTCCGGCATGCCGGCCTCCATGCGGTGATCGCCGTCCACGATGTTCTTGTACATCTTGGTGCGGCCGTTCACGTCGTCGGACTTCACCGTCAACATTTCCTGCAGGGTATAGGCGGCGCCATAGGCTTCCAGCGCCCACACTTCCATCTCACCGAAACGCTGACCACCGAACTGCGCCTTGCCGCCCAGCGGCTGCTGGGTAACCAGGCTGTACGGGCCGGTGGAACGGGCGTGCATCTTGTCGTCCACCAGGTGGTTCAGCTTCAGCATGTACATGTAACCCACCGTCACCTTGCGGTCGAAGGCATCGCCGGTACGACCGTCGAACAGCGTGGTCTGGCCGGACTCGGGTAGACCGGCCAGGCGCAGCATCTGGCGGATCTCCTCCTCGTGCACGCCATCGAAGACCGGCGTGGCCATCGGCACGCCCTTCTTCAGGTTCATGCACAGGGCGATGATTTCCTCATCACTGAAGCTGGCGAGGTCTTCCTTCGTGCCGCTGGTGTTGTAGATCTGGTCGAGCAGCTTGCGCAGCTCGTCGACCTTGGCCTTTGCCTCGATCATGCGGCCGATCTTCAGGCCCAGGCCGCGGGCGGCCCAGCCGAGATGGGTTTCCAGCACCTGACCGACGTTCATACGCGACGGTACGCCGAGCGGGTTCAGCACGATGTCGACCGGCGTGCCGTCGGCACTGTAGGGCATGTCCTCCACCGGAACGATCATGGAGATGACACCCTTGTTACCGTGACGACCGGCCATCTTGTCACCGGGCTGGATGCGGCGCTTGACGGCGAGGTACACCTTCACCATCTTCAGCACGCCCGGCGCCAGGTCATCGCCCTGGGTCAGCTTGCGCTTCTTGTCCTCGTACTGCTCCTCGAAACTCTTGCGCAACTGCTTGATCTGCTCGGCCACCAGCTCCAGCTGGGCATTGGCGTCTTCCGCCTTGAGACGGATCTCGAACCACTTCTCGGTCGGCAGCTCGGTCAGATAGGTCTTGGTGATCTTGTCGCCGGCCTTCAGCTTGTTGGGGCCGCCGGCAGCGACCTTGCCCACCAGCATCTTTTCCACACGCTGGAAGATGTCGTCTTCCATGATGCGGCGCTGGTCCATCAGGTCCTTGCGCACCTGGGCCAGACCTTCTTCCTCGATGGCCTTGGCGCGGCTGTCCTTCTCCAGACCGTCGCGGGTAAAGACCTGCACGTCGATGACGGTGCCGTTCATGCCCGAGGGCACGCGCAGCGAGGTGTCCTTCACGTCCGAGGCCTTCTCACCGAAGATGGCACGCAGCAGCTTCTCTTCCGGGGTGAGCTGGGTTTCGCCCTTCGGCGTGACCTTGCCCACCAGGATGTCGCCGGAGGTGACCTCGGCGCCGATGTAGACAATACCGGCCTCGTCAAGACGGGCCAGGGCGCTCTCGCCCACGTTGGGAATATCGGCGGTGATTTCCTCGGGACCGAGCTTGGTGTCGCGGGCCACGCAGGTCAGCTCTTCGATGTGAATGGTGGTATAGCGATCTTCTTCCACCACACGCTCGGACACCAGAATGGAGTCCTCGAAGTTGTAGCCGTTCCACGGCATGAAGGCGACCAGCATGTTCTGCCCCAGCGCCAGTTCACCGAGGTCGGTGGCGGAGCCATCGGCCAGCACGTCACCGCGCGCAATCACGTCACCGGTGTTGACCAGCGGGCGCTGGTTGACGCAGGTGTTCTGGTTGGAGCGGGTGTACTTGGTCAGGTTGTAGATGTCCACGCCCGATTCGCCGGCCTCGGTCTCGTTGTCGTTGACACGCACCACGATGCGGCTGGCATCGACGGAATCCACCACGCCGCCACGACGCGCCACCACGGAGGTGCCGGAGTCGATGGCCACGGCGCGCTCCATGCCGGTACCTACCAGCGGCTTCTGCGGCCGCAGGGTCGGCACAGCCTGGCGCTGCATGTTGGAGCCCATCAGCGCGCGGTTGGCGTCGTCGTGTTCCAGGAACGGAATCAGCGAGGCGGCCACGGAGACGATCTGCTTGGGCGAGATGTCCATGTAGTTGACCTTGTCGCGCGGCGACAGGGTGAACTCATTCATGTGACGGCAGGACACCAGATCGTCCACCAGGTTGCCCTTGGCATCGACCTTCGCGTTGGCCTGCGCGATGACGTACTCACCCTCGTCGATGGCGGACAGATATTCGTACTCGTCGGTGACCTTGCCATCCACCACCTTGCGGTAGGGGGTTTCCAGGAAGCCGTAGTCATTGGGACGCGAGAACACGGCCAGCGAGTTGATCAGGCCGATGTTCGGACCTTCCGGTGTCTCGATCGGGCAGAGGCGACCGTAATGGGTCGGATGCACGTCGCGCACTTCGAAGCCCGCGCGTTCGCGGGTCAGACCGCCGGGGCCCAGCGCAGAGATACGGCGCTTGTGGGTGATCTCGGACAGCGGGTTGTTCTGATCCATGAACTGCGACAGCTGGGAAGAACCGAAGAACTCCTTGATCGCTGCCGACACCGGCTTGGCATTGATCAGCTCCTGCGGCATCAGCCCCTCCGACTCGGCCAGGGACAGGCGCTCCTTCACGGCGCGCTCCACGCGCACCAGGCCGATGCGGAACTGGTTCTCCGCCATCTCACCCACAGAACGGATGCGGCGGTTGCCGAGGTGGTCGATATCGTCCACCACGCCGTTGCCGTTGCGGATATCGATCAGCACCTTGAGGACATCGATGATGTCTTCCTTGGTGAGCACGCCCGGACCTTCGACTTCCTTACGACCGACGCGGCGATTGAACTTCATGCGACCGACGCCGGACAGATCGTAACGGTCTTCGCTGAAGAACAAGCCCTGGAACAGGTTCTCTGCCGCTTCCTTGGTCGGCGGCTCGCCCGGACGCATCATGCGGTAGATCTCGACCAGCGCCTCCAGCGGCGTGCGGGTCGGATCGATGCGCAGGGTGCTGGAAATGAACGGCCCATGATCCAGATCGTTGGTAAAGATGGTGCGGAAGGAGGTAACGCCCGCCTGACGCATCTTTTCCAGCAGGTCCACGGTCAGCTCGTCGTTGGCCTGAGCCACCACTTCACCGGTCAGGGTGTCGATGACATCGTGAGCCAGCGCCTTGCCGACGGCAAACTCGACAGGGACATCAAGGGTCTTGACCTCGGCCTTGGCCATTTCGCGCGTGTGGCGCGCGGTGATGCGGCGACCGGCCTCGACCAGCACCTTACCCTTGATGGTGATGTCGAAATCGACGGTTTCACCGCGCAGCCGCTCCGGCACCAGATCAACGGTCAGGCCGTCCTTGCCGAAGGTAAAGGTATCGGTTTCGAAGAACGTCCCGAGGATGTCTTCATTGGTATAACCCAGGGCACGCAGCAGAATGGTCGCCGGCAGCTTGCGGCGACGGTCGATGCGCACGAATACGCTGTCCTTGGGATCGAACTCGAAGTCCAGCCAGGAGCCGCGGTAGGGAATCACGCGGGCGGAGAACAGCAGCTTGCCGGAGGAATGGGTCTTGCCCTTGTCGTGCTCGAAGAACACGCCGGGGGAACGGTGCAGCTGCGACACGATGACACGCTCGGTGCCATTGATGACGAAGGTGCCGTTCTCGGTCATGAGCGGCAATTCGCCCATGTACACTTCCTGCTCCTTGATGTCCTTGACCGGCTTGGTACCGGCCGGGGCATCCTTGTCATAGATCACCAGGCGCACCTTGACGCGCAGGGGAGCAGCGTAGGTCATGCCACGCAGCTGACACTCCTTGACGTCAAAAACAGGATTACCGAGGCGATAGCTCACGTACTCCAGTGCGGCGTTGCCCGAGTAGCTGGTGATCGGGAACACCGAACGGAACGCGGCGTGCAGCCCCTGCTCGCGCAGGCTCTCCGGGGAGGCATCGGGCTGCAGAAAATTACGATACGATTCCAGCTGAATGGCCAGAAGGTACGGGATATCCAGGATGCTGGGGCGTTTGCCGAAATCCTTGCGGATGCGTTTCTTCTCAGTAAATGAGTAGGCCATCAGAGTTCCTCAGCTTCGCACATGTGAGTCCAACAACCGCGCCGGATAAGATCCTTGCAGGCATCGCGGTCACCGGTGGTGTTCGCTTCCGCTGCCCAGCGGAAAAAGGCCGGTGGCATATCAGCCACCAGCCAGTGTCACTTCAGATAAACAGCGCCATCCCTGGCGTTACGAATGAACCCATCAGGTTCCCCGTTGCTAGTCCGATAATGTCGGTTACTCCCGACGCACGTCGTCCGCAATGGACTTCGCTTACTTCAGCTCGACCTTGGCGCCGGCTTCTTCCAGCTGCTTCTTGATGTCTTCGGCTTCGGCCTTGGAAGCGCCTTCCTTCACGGTGGAGGGCACGCCTTCGACCATGTCCTTGGCTTC
Source organism: Pseudomonadota bacterium (assembly GCA_040755915.1). Lineage (GTDB taxonomy): Bacteria > Pseudomonadota > Gammaproteobacteria > Thiohalomonadales > Thiohalomonadaceae > Sulfurivermis. The sequence goes on from JBFLWM010000015.1 coordinate 128,611, forward strand.
CTTCAGACCCAGGCCGGTGATGCCGCGAACGGCCTTGATCACGTTGACCTTGTTGTCGCCGAAGCTGGTCATGATGACGTTGAACTCGGTCTGCTCCTCAGCGGCAGCAGCACCACCACCGGCAGCGGGGCCGGCGGCAACGGCTACGGCAGCGGTAACGCCGAACTTCTCTTCCATCGCCTCGATGAGGTCAACGACCTCCATCACGGTCATGTTGGCAACGGCTTCCAGGATGTCTTCTTTGGTAACGGCCATGATACTAACCTCTGTAATTTCTGTTCACGGCTGCATTCATGCAGCGGATTGAATGGTTTCCGGTTCCGAACTTAGGCGGCAGCGCCGGCTTTCTGATCGCGCACTGCGGCCAGGGTCGCAGCAAGCTTGCCCACGGGGGCCTTCATCACAGCCATCAGCTGGCTGATAGCCTGCGGCTTGTTCGGGATACGAGCCAGGCGCGCCAGTTCGGCAGCCGGCAACAGCTTGCCGCCGATGGATACAGCCTTGACCACCAACTTGTCATTGCCTTTGACGAACTCGCTGATCACACGACCAGCACCGCCCGGATCTTCCTGCGAAAACGCCACCATCAGGGGACCGGTCAGGGACTCCTGCAGGCAAGCGAATTCGGTGCCTTCCACGGCACGACGGGCCAGCGTGTTCTTGACCACACGCACATACACACCTTCCTTGCGCGCCTTGGAGCGCAGGTCGGTCATCTGGGCAGCGGTCAGACCGGCATATTCCGCCACCACGACGGAATGGGCCTTGCCAGCGACTTCGGCGACTTCGGCAACGATGGTCTTCTTTTGTTCAAGATTGAGAGCCACGCGAAATCACCTCTAAGCGTTACATTTACGTGTACGGACACGGAACGAAAATTCCGCATCACGCACCACCCTTGATGGAAACGGCCGACTGCACCGCTTCCGCCTTACGGTGGCCCTCGCAGGGAAACCTGACAGGGTGACACCGTCTACGCAGGCGCCTCCAAGAGGCATTAAGCTTGCGCACCTGCGGTCTTCGACGTGCACCGGCGCCAACGCCGGCGGTCAAAAGTCTTTACAGCCGCTACCGGATCAGGCCAGGGAGGCCTGGTCCAGCACGATACCCGGGCCCATGGTGGTGGACACGGTAACCTTCTTCATATAGTTGCCCTTGGCGGTGCTGGGCTTGGCCTTCTGCAGGTCGGCCAGCAGTGCCTGGAGGTTTTCCTTCAGGGCGCTGGGGGCGAAGCCCACCTTGCCGATGGAGCAATGGATGATGCCGGCCTTGTCGGTACGGTAACGTACCTGGCCTGCCTTGGCGTTCTTCACCGCCTCGGCAACGTTGGGGGTCACGGTACCCACCTTCGGATTCGGCATCAGGCCGCGCGGACCAAGGATCTGGCCCAGCTGACCGACGACGCGCATCGCATCGGGGGAGGCGATGACCACATCGAAATTCATGTTGCCGGCCTTCACTTCGGCGGCCAGGTCATCCATACCCACCACGTCGGCACCAGCGGCCTTGGCGGCTTCGGCATTGGCGCCCTGGGTGAATACCGCGACGCGCACGGTCTTGCCAGTGCCATGGGGCAGCACGGTGGAGCCACGCACGACCTGATCGGACTTGCGCGGGTCAACGCCCAGATTCACGGCCACGTCGATAGACTCGACGAACTTGGCCTTGGGCAGATCATTCAGCAGGGAGAATGCTTCTTCGGCAGCGTAGAGCTTGCCGGGCTGCAGCTTCTCACGCACAGCCTTCATACGCTTGGTCAATTTGGCCATGGCTTATACCCCTTCCGTCTCGATGCCCATGCTGCGCGCGCTGCCAGCGATGGTACGCACGGCGGCGTCCATGTCGGCGGCGGTCAGATCGGCCATCTTGGTCTTGGCGATTTCTTCCAGCTGGGCGCGGGTCACCTTGCCCACCTTGTCACGATTCGGCACCTTGGAGCCGGACTGGATACCGGCAGCCTTCTTCAGCAGGATCGAAGCCGGCGGGGTCTTGGTGACGAAGGTGAAGCTGCGGTCGCTGTAGACCGTAATCACCACGGGAATGGGCAGGCCCGGCTCAATACCCTGGGTCTGGGCATTGAATGCCTTACAGAACTCCATGATATTCACGCCGCGCTGACCGAGAGCGGGACCAACCGGGGGGCTGGGGTTGGCCTGACCGGCCTTTACCTGCAGCTTGATATAAGCATCAATCTTCTTAGCCATGAGCTACTCCTAAGTGGGTGCAAACGCCTTGCGGCTCCCCTGTTACAAAATGCAGGAGCGGACCCGCCGCTCCTGCTCATCAACCTTTTTCGATCTGGCTGAATTCCAGGTCCACCGGGGTGGAACGACCGAAAATCAGCACCGCAACACGCAGGCGGTTCTTGTCGTAGTCGACCTCTTCCACCACGCCATTGAAATCGTTGAACGGACCGTCGATGATGCGCACCACCTCGCCCGGCTCGAACAGGACCTTCGGGCGCGGTTTCTCGGTACCTTCCTGCACGCGGTCGAGGATAGCCTGGGCCTCCTTCTCCGTGATCGGCGCCGGACGATCGGCGGTACCACCGATAAAGCCCATCACCCGGGGCACGTCCTTGACCAGATGCCAGGTCTCGTCCGTCATTTCCATCTGCACCAGCACGTAGCCGGGGAAGAATTTGCGATCGCTCTTGCGCTTCTGACCCTCGCGCATCTCGATGACTTCTTCGGTCGGCACCAGAATCTGCCCGAACTTGTCCTCCAGACCGGCACGCTTCACGCGCTCTTCCAGCGAGCGCTTGACCTGGTTTTCATACCCGGAATAGGCATGGACTACATACCAACGCAAAGCCATTCCTCTACTCCCTTAACCCGTCAGCGTGCGCACCATCATGGCGAGGAAGGCATCGAAGCCCCACATCAGCAGCCCCATGACCGTCACCATCGCCAGGATCACCAGGGTGGTCTGCATGGTTTCCTTGCGCGTCGGCCAGACAACCTTGCGCACTTCCACCAGCGCGCTGCGCAGGAACGCCAAAGCGCCAGCGCCGACCGCCGTCTGCGCAGCGATGGCTACAGCGATGCCAACGGCGACGAGCAGACCCACCACACGCACAAACAGCATGAGGTCCGCAAAATAATAGAAGGCTGCGACGGCCCCACCGAGGACCACCGCCGCCAACAAGAGCTTGATTTTATCCGCCATTAACTGTCCACGCCGTCTGGTAGGCCGGCACTAAATAATGGCAGGCCAGGAGGGAATCGAACCCCCAACCTGCGGTTTTGGAGACCGCCGCTCTGCCAATTGAGCTACTGGCCTGTGACTCAACAAAACAAGGAGGCAGGTACAAGGGTAAATTCCCTGCACCTGCCCGTTTACCTTGTCGCTACTTCCCTTACTCGATGATCTTGGCTACCACGCCGGCGCCGACGGTACGGCCACCTTCGCGGATTGCAAAGCGCAGACCTTCTTCCATTGCGATGGGAGAAATCAGCGATACCTTCATGTTCACGTTGTCGCCCGGCATCACCATCTCCACGCCTTCCGGCAGGTCGCACGCACCGGTCACGTCCGTGGTACGGAAGTAGAACTGCGGGCGGTAGCCGTTGAAGAACGGGGTGTGACGGCCGCCTTCGTCCTTGCCCAGAACGTAAACTTCGGCGTCGAACTTGGTGTGCGGCTTGATGCTGCCCGGCTTGCACAGCACCTGACCACGCTCCACTTCGTCACGCTTGGTGCCGCGCAGCAGCACACCGACGTTGTCGCCCGCCTGACCCTGGTCCAGCAGCTTGCGGAACATCTCGACGCCGGTAACGGTGGTCTTGGTGGTGTCGCGGATACCCACGATTTCCACTTCCTCACCCACCTTGACGATGCCGCGCTCGATACGGCCGGTCACCACGGTGCCGCGGCCGGAGATGGAGAACACGTCTTCGATCGGCATCAGGAAGGCGCCGTCGATGGCACGCTCCGGCTCCGGAATGTAGGTGTCCAGCGCATTGATCAGCTTCTCGATCGCCGGCACGCCGATGTCGGAGGTGTCGCCTTCCAGCGCCTTCAGCGCAGAACCCACCACGATCGGGGTGTCGTCGCCCGGGAAATCGTAGGAGGACAGCAGGTCACGCACTTCCATCTCGACCAGTTCCAGCAGCTCGGCGTCGTCCACCATGTCGGCCTTGTTCATGAACACGACGATGTAAGGTACGCCTACCTGGCGCGCCAGCAGGATGTGCTCGCGGGTCTGCGGCATCGGGCCGTCAGCGGCCGACACCACCAGGATCGCGCCGTCCATCTGCGCTGCGCCGGTGATCATGTTCTTCACGTAGTCGGCATGACCCGGGCAGTCCACGTGGGCGTAGTGACGGCTCTCGGACTCGTATTCCACGTGCGCGGTGGAGATGGTGATACCACGCGCCTTTTCTTCCGGCGCCGCATCGATCTGGTCGTAGGCCTTCGCCTCGCCGCCGAACTTCTTCGCCTGCACCACCGTCAGGGCCGCAGTCAGCGTCGTCTTGCCATGGTCCACGTGACCAATCGTACCGACGTTTACGTGCGGCTTCTTACGCTCGAATTTTTCCTTGGACATCGGACAAACTCCTCACGTTGGAACACATTAAATGAAACAAAATATGGAGCCCATACCCAGACTTGAACTGGGGACCTCTCCCTTACCAAGGGAGTGCTCTACCACTGAGCTATATGGGCCTGAAATCTGCTCAGCCAGCTATTGGAGCGGGTGATGGGAATCGAACCCACGCCATCAGCTTGGAAGGCTGAGGTTCTACCATTGAACTACACCCGCATTGCCTGGCAAGGCCACAGCCCAGCCTAACGGCCACAACTAAAATTCTGTTTGGTGGAGGGGGAAGGATTCGAACCTTCGAAGGCGGAGCCGTCAGATTTACAGTCTGATCCCTTTGGCCACTCGGGAACCCCTCCGGAAAACGAGCCCGCTATTCTGATCGAGGCGCGGGTTTCTGTCAACAGCATTCCCTCCGCGATGACACGAATTCCCACCACCAAAACAACCGGGGGACGGATCGACCATCCGTCCCCCGCGCGTATGGAGCTGGCGAGAGGATTTGAACCCCCGACCGGCTGATTACAAATCAGCTGCTCTACCAACTGAGCTACGCCAGCCGCGTCACCTGCTGCGACAAGCGGCGTATTCTAGGTAAAGCGTGCAGGGAAGGCAATTCAGCGACACGCCTGGACCACAGCCGTACGCAACTCCTTGGGCAACACGGCACGCCAGGACTCCGGATGGCCCTCCACAGGCCAGTCGAATTCCAGCCACCAGCGTTTGGCCGGCAGGGCAATCTCTTCGATACGGGGCTTCAGCTTCACGGCACGGATCTGCTGCACACGCCGTTGCGCCGAATCCTTGGCCGAGTAGACGCCGAGCGAAATGGCGTTGGCATTCTCGCCGCTGCGGATCAGGTAGAAGTCCTTCACCCCCGCCCGCTCCAGGCGCTGTAGTATCGGTGCCGCTGCCGTCGGCGATGTCGCGGGTGGCAGCATTACCCAGTAGCGCTTGGTTTCACCGGTCTCTTCCCCTTGGCGCTTGACCGCTCCACCGCCCTGCGTCAAGGCCTGCGCGGCACTTGCGGCAATACTCTTGGACTCTATGCCCGTCAGGCGCAGGCAGGAAAATTGCGCGGCCGGCGGCGGCTCCGGTACTGGTTCCGGAGTCACATCGACCGCCACAACGGGGGCCGAAGCCGCAAGGCTCTCCATCGGCTCATTGTGAACCGCCACAGCCGGGGCAGCTTCGTCAGTCCGGCCGCGAAGCGGTAGCGGCTTATCCAGCTCCCCCAACAGAACCAGGCCAGGGCCGGTGGAGGTGCCCCCCCCAACCGATTCCAGCAACTCCGCCCCCCTGTCAGGACTTATCCACACCCACCCCAGCAGGGCAAGATTGGTCACCAGCAATCCTGCAAAGAACCATCTCATGGACTGTCCCGCCCTTCCTCTTCCCGTAACAAGGCCACCAAGCCAGACAACACCAGTTCGGGAACCATCTGCACAGGCCCGGGCAACAGGGCCTGAATGATGCCCGCATCACCACCGGTTGCAACGCATACGGGAGAAATGCCGTGACGGTTTCGGGCCAGCGACAATGCCTGTGCCACCATTCCTGCCGCGGCCTGTGCCGTACCCGCCGACACGGCACTCATTGAATCCAGACCGAAACCACCGTGCTCCGGCGGGTGAGTGATGCCAACGGCAAATATGGCGGTCCCCCGCTCGAGCTGCTGGCGCATCAGACTCACCCCCGGCGCAATCCACCCCCCCAGGTGCATCCCCGAGGAGGTCAACACGTCAATGGTCAATGCGGTGCCGCATCCGACTACACACAGGGGAAGCCCGTTGGCGGCCGGCAACTGACGCGCACCTATCATACCCAGCCAGCGATCCACCCCCAACTGAGCTGGCACCCGATAGGCATTCTTGACTCCGCACGCCTGCTCCGTCGCAACGCGGTATTCCGGTTGCACCCCCCAATGAGACACACACCAGGCCGTCAGCCCAATACGAAGCGACTCACCAGCCACACATGCCACGACCACCCGCTGTGGTGACGGCAGGTCTCGCCATAGTTCAGACCAGATGGAGTCCACATCCCGGTCCCGATGCATGACAGGCGTCCCTGGCGCAAACCGGCCCTCGGCAAGGCATCCCCATTTGATTCGTGTGTTACCAATATCCAGCAACAGAATCATGCCGACACATCCTGCAAACGGACTGAGATTTCACCAAAACTGTGGCACTGCAGTTCGCCGGCGACTTCGAGCAGCAGAGAGCCATCTGCCGCAATGCCGCGGCCTATACCATGCGTCTCGCCGCCAGGCTGCAGCAGGCGAAGCGGCTTGCCATAAAGCCAATCCACCTGGCGCCATTCCTGCTCAAAAGCAGCCAAACCATGGCGCTGAAACGTTGCAATCACCTCCAGCAGATGGTGCAACAGCCGACCGGCCAGGCGATTGCGCGACAGACCGCCATGCATACTGGCCAAGTCTGCCCAAGGCTGATCAACCATCCTCCCGGCTGTGGGCGGCATGGATACGTTAAGGCCGATGCCTATCACCACCCAGCATGGCCCGGCGGATTCACCGGAAACCTCCAGCAAAATGCCCCCCAGCTTGCGCCCCTGCAAAAAAATATCATTCGGCCATTTCACACCGACATCGTCGATGTCTGCTTCACGCAGAGCCCGCACCACAGCGAGCGCAACAGCAAGGCTCAAGCCGGCCAGGCGTCCCATACCTTCGTCAAAACGGCAGCGTAAAGACAGATAAAGATTGCTTCCAAAAGGAGAACACCACTGGCGTCCGCGCCGCCCCCGACCGGCACCTTGGTGTTCGGCAAGACACGCCATGGTGCCGCATCCCTCCCGCTGCCGCATCAACCAGGCATTGGTGGAGTCGACAGTAGGCAGGAGCGTAAGTGATTGGAGGGCGGCACGCGTAATGGGCGACATTACGCCGGTGATGGCATCCACATTCAACAACTCGCATGGAGTTACCAGGCTGTAGCCGCGCCCGCTTACTGCATGCAGAGCAACGCCCAACCCGCGCAGCGCATGCAGCGCCTTCCATACGGCGCCACGCGTAACCCCGGCATGCCGCGCCATCTGCTCGCCGGAGTGAAACCGCCCATCCGCGAGCAGCTGCAGGAGGGTGAACTGCAAAGGTGTCATGCGTTATACGTACCTGCTACAGCAACGCTAGCGAATACGCACGGCCAGCACATCGCAGGGCGCGCCGTGCAAAATCGCATTCGCGGTGGACCCCAGCAACAGTGCCACGCCATGCCGACCGTGGCTGCCGACCACAATCAAATCAGCCTGCTGCTCGCGCGCACAACGCAAAATTTCATTCTTTGTCGACCCAATCAACACGCGGCAATACTCTGGCACAACAGACAAGCGCGCCCCCAAACGAACCAACTCCTGTCGGGCCTTGTCCGCCGACTCCTGCTCCAATCCCAACGGGACCGCCGGGAAGACATCGTAGGATGGATCGATAACTACCGGCTCGATCACATGCACAAGGGACAACTCGGCACCGCAGAACTGACGCAGAGTCAAGGTGCGCTGCACCAGCGTTTCGGTCGCATTGGAAAAATCAACCGCCAACAGAATGTGTTTGTAGGCGCCCATATCCCCTTCCTCCATACCGGTAGCGCAGGGCTACACGATAGCGCGGCGGTTCTGGCAGCACAAATGAAAAACCCCCTGCAGGCAATTGCAGGGGGTTTTTGGAATTAAAGCCTGGCAGTGACCTACTTTCACATGGGGAAACCCCACACTATCATCGGCGCTGAGTGGTTTCACTTCCGAGTTCGGAAAGGGATCGGGTGGTTCCCACTCGCTATTGCCGCCAGGCAAACTTGTTATTGAAGCCGCGCACGCGCCACTTCAATGAATCCGGTAGTCGTATCAAAACGCTTGGTGCAAATGTCGCACCCAAAATACTTGGGTGTTATATGGTCAAGCCTCACGGTCAATTAGTACTGGTTAGCTACATGCATTACTGCACTTCCACACCCAGCCTATCAACGTCGTAGTCTTCGACGAACCTTCAGGGACCTTAAAGGCCCAGAGAGATCTAATCTTGAGGGAGGCTTCCCGCTTAGATGCTTTCAGCGGTTATCCCTTCCGTACATAGCTACCCGGCTGTGCCATTGGCATGACAACCGGAACACCAGAGGTACGTCCACTCCGGTCCTCTCGTACTAGGAGCAGCTCCTCTCAAATCTCTAACGCCCACGGCAGATAGGGACCGAACTGTCTCACGACGTTCTAAACCCAGCTCGCGTACCACTTTAAATGGCGAACAGCCATACCCTTGGGACCGGCTACAGCCCCAGGATGTGATGAGCCGACATCGAGGTGCCAAACACCGCCGTCGATATGAACTCTTGG
>JBFLWM010000015.1:142500-145000 GCA_040755915.1 Pseudomonadota bacterium
CGCCACTTCAATGAATCCGGTAGTCGTATCAAAACGCTTGGTGCAAATGTCGCACCCAAAATACTTGGGTGTTATATGGTCAAGCCTCACGGTCAATTAGTACTGGTTAGCTACATGCATTACTGCACTTCCACACCCAGCCTATCAACGTCGTAGTCTTCGACGAACCTTCAGGGACCTTAAAGGCCCAGAGAGATCTAATCTTGAGGGAGGCTTCCCGCTTAGATGCTTTCAGCGGTTATCCCTTCCGTACATAGCTACCCGGCTGTGCCATTGGCATGACAACCGGAACACCAGAGGTACGTCCACTCCGGTCCTCTCGTACTAGGAGCAGCTCCTCTCAAATCTCTAACGCCCACGGCAGATAGGGACCGAACTGTCTCACGACGTTCTAAACCCAGCTCGCGTACCACTTTAAATGGCGAACAGCCATACCCTTGGGACCGGCTACAGCCCCAGGATGTGATGAGCCGACATCGAGGTGCCAAACACCGCCGTCGATATGAACTCTTGGGCGGTATCAGCCTGTTATCCCCGGAGTACCTTTTATCCGTTGAGCGATGGCCCTTCCATACAGAACCACCGGATCACTAAGACCTGCTTTCGCACCTGCTCGACGTGTCTGTCTCGCAGTTAAGCACCCTTATGCCTTTGCACTCATTGCGCGATGTCCGACCGCGCTGAGGGTACCTTCGTGCTCCTCCGTTACTCTTTGGGAGGAGACCGCCCCAGTCAAACTGCCCACCATGCACTGTCTCCGATCCGGATTACGGACCTAGGTTAGAACCTCGAACAGGTCAGGCTGGTATTTCAAGGTTGGCTCCACCAGGACTGGCGTCCTGGCTTCAAAGCCTCCCAGCTATCCTACACAAACATGTTCAAAGTTCAGTGCAAAGCTACAGTAAAGGTTCACGGGGTCTTTCCGTCTAGCCGCGGGAAAACGGCATCTTCACCGCTATTTCAATTTCACTGAGTCTCGGGTGGAGACAGCGCCGCCATCGTTATGCCATTCGTGCAGGTCGGAACTTACCCGACAAGGAATTTCGCTACCTTAGGACCGTTATAGTTACGGCCGCCGTTTACCGGGGCTTCGATCAAGAGCTTCGCTTGCGCTAACCCCATCAATTAACCTTCCGGCACCGGGCAGGCATCACACCCTATACGTCCACTTTCGTGTTTGCAGAGTGCTGTGTTTTTAATAAACAGTCGCAGCGGCCTGGTCACTGCAACCCTCTTCTGCTCCAGCCGCAGGGCTTTCACATACAAAGGGCACACCTTCTCCCGAAGTTACGGTGCTATTTTGCCTAGTTCCTTCACCCGAGTTCTCTCAAGCGCCTTGGGATACTCACCCTGCCCACCTGTGTCGGTTTCGAGTACGGTCTTGCGTTACCTGAAGCTTAGAGGATTTTCTTGGAAGCATGGCATCAATCACTTCGCTGCCGTAGCAGCTCGTCATCACACCTCAGGATTGTGCTCCCGGATTTGCCTAAGAGCACTCCCTACATGCTTAAACCGGGACTACCAACACCCGGCTGACCTAACCTTCTCCGTCCCCCCATCGCAGTAACGCGAGGTACAGGAATATTAACCTGTTTCCCATCGACTACACTTTTCAGTCTCGCCTTAGGGGCCGACTAACCCTGCGCCGATTAACGTTGCGCAGGAAACCTTGGGCTTTCGGCGTGCGGGTTTTTCACCCGCATTATCGTTACTCATGTCAGCATTCGCACTTCCGATACCTCCAGCATGCCTTACAGCACACCTTCGCAGGCGTACGGAACGCTCCCCTACCGCGTGCACTTAACGTGCACACCCGCAGCTTCGGTACACAACTTGAGCCCCGTTAAATCTTCCGCGCGGGCCGACTCGACCAGTGAGCTATTACGCTTTCTTTAAAGGATGGCTGCTTCTAAGCCAACCTCCTGGCTGTCTAAGCCTTCCCACATCGTTTTCCACTAAGCTGTGATTTTGGGACCTTAGCTGGCGGTCTGGGTTGTTTCCCTCTTCACGACGGACGTTAGCACCCGCCGTGTGTCTCCCGTGATTGCACTTCCCGGTATTCGGAGTTTGCAACGGGTTGGTAAGTCTAGACGACCCCCTAGCCGTAACAGTGCTCTACCCCCGGGAGTGAGACACGAGGCGCTACCTAAATAGCTTTCGGGGAGAACCAGCTATCTCCAGCCTTGATTAGCCTTTCACCCCTATCCACAGCTCATCCCCTACCTTTTCAACGGGAGTGGGTTCGGGCCTCCAGTGGGTTTTACCCCACCTTCACCCTGGCCATGGATAGATCGACTGGTTTCGGGTCTACTCCTAGCGACTATACGCCCTATTAAGACTCGGTTTCCCTACGGCTCCCCTATACGGTTAACCTCGCCACTAAAAGTAACTCGCTGACCCATTATACAAAAGGTACGCAGTCACCCCACGAAGGGGCTCCCACTGCTTGTATGCATACGGTTTCAGGTTCTATTTCACTCCCCTCACTGGGGTTCTTTTC
>JBFLWM010000015.1:147500-187392 GCA_040755915.1 Pseudomonadota bacterium
CAACGGAGCACCCACACAAATTACCTGATCAACTTTTTAAAGAGCGCTGCTGAAATTTGGCTTCAGCAAAGAGGTGTGCATTATACAGACCTCCCGGGTTTCGCCAAGCCCGCGTGACATTTTTGTGTCACCGCCGGCCTGCCGGAAAAACTGCCCCGCCGTAGCGAGAGGCGCGCATTATACGCTGCCGCTTTGCTTCGTCAATGCCGTTTGCAAGATATTTTGCTACACGTTTTGACTTGGCCCTGCTCCCTTGTCCACCGCTGCATCACTGCCGTGATGGCCAAGAGGCTGCGCATTATACGCAGGAGTTTTTCCCGGTCAACAAAAATTCTTTGCGACGATAAAACTGTCTTATCAATGGGGTCGGCGGACCGCTTAAACCAGGGTCACCCGCGCCACGCGACGCTTGCCGACCTGGAATACATGGCTGGCGCCCACCTTGAACAGGGCATTTTTGTCTTCTGCCCGCTCGCCATCTATGCGTACCGCCCCCTGCTGGATCATGCGCAGGGCATCGGAGGTACTGGCGGTGAGGGCTGCCAGCTTCAGGAGCTGAGGCAGAGTCAGTCCTTCACCCGCCTGCAAAGACAGCTCATCCATCTGCTCCGGCAGGGCCCCCTTCTGGAAACGGGCAATGAAATTATCGCGGGCGCGGGCACCGGCGCCGGTACCATGGAAGCGCTCGACCAGCTCCTCGCCGAGCAGGAATTTTATGTCGCGCGGATTGGCCCCCTCCGCCACCTGGCGGCGAAACGCTTCGATCTCGCCCATGGAGCGGAAGCTGAGCAGCTCGAAATAGCGCCACATCAGGTCATCCGAGATGGACATCAGCTTGCCGAATTGCTCATCCGGAGCCTCGTGGATGCCAATGTAGTTGCCCAGGGACTTGGACATCTTCTGCACCCCGTCCAACCCCTCCAGGATCGGCATCATCATCACCACCTGCGGCTTCTGGCCGTAGGAGTCCTGCAGCTGGCGTCCCACCAGCAGGTTGAATTTCTGGTCGGTACCGCCCAGCTCCACATCGGCCTTCATGGCCACCGAGTCATAGCCCTGGATGAGGGGGTAAAGGAACTCATGCACCGCAATGGGCTGGCCGCTGCTGTAGCGCTTGCTGAAATCGTCACGCTCCAGCATGCGAGCCACGGTATGGCGCCCGGCCAGCTGGATCATCTCGGCAGCGGTCATGCCGGACAGCCAGCTGGAATTGAACATCACCAGGGTGCGCTCCGGATCGAGAATCTTGTAGATCTGCTGCTCGTAGGTCTGGGCGTTCTCAATGACCTGATCACGGGTCAGCGGCGGGCGGGTGGCGCTCTTGCCCGTGGGATCGCCGATCATCGCGGTGAAGTCACCAATGAGGAACATCACCTCATGCCCCAACTCCTGGAACTGGCGCAGCTTGTTGATGAGCACGGTATGGCCGAGGTGCAGATCCGGCGCGGTGGGATCGAAGCCAGCCTTGATGCGCAGCGGACGCCCTTCCTTCAGCTTCGCCTTGAGATCCTCTTCCGGCAGGATTTCGTGGACACCGCGTTTGAGCAGTTCAAACGCATCCTCAACCTTGGTCATTCCCCTCTCCCGAACAAATTCGACATGACTTGCACCCGGCTCCCGCCAGCGGCAGCCCGACCCGTCACTGGCCGGCAACAAACGAGGAGCGGAGTTTACACGGACTGTACACAGCGCGCAGCGTTACAGCGGCCGGCGTTATTGGCGCCCGCCGCGCATTTTGTCGGCGGACAGGTAAGGTACCATAGGGCATATTCCCCTCAACCCGCCGCCCGACGGCATTGACCGCCCCCCCCTTGCGGGGTTAATTTAAGCGAAAGTTTTCCGAGATATTTCCGTGGATTACAACAACATCTTAAATAAGGACTGCAAATCTCTGGGGCCGACACCCCAGCGCAGCCCGCTGCGCCGCCGCAGCATCCACGCCATGATCCTCGGTGCCGCCGCCGTGGTTGGCGTGCTGGCCCTGCTGCAGCCGGCCGATAACGCCGCCGCCATACGTCATGAATCCACTACGCAGGCGCTGAATCTGCCCCTGCCGGAAACCGCCGTTGCCACCATCTCCGCAGAGCCCCCGGCGCAGGTCGCAGAGGCCCCCTGGCAAGAAGTCACCGTACGTCCGGGGGATACCCTGTCGGCCATCTTCGACCGCCTCAAGCTCGGCGCCACCGAGCTGCATGCCATGATGAACGCCGATCGGGCCATGACCGCCACCCTGCGCCAGCTGCAGCCGGGCCAGGTGCTGCGCTTCCAGGTGGACGAAGCCCGGCAACAACTGAATGCCCTGCACTATGGCATCGACGACTTGACCACCCTGGCACTGGAGCGCAGCGACGGGGGTTTCGCCGCCCGTCACATCACCCGCCAGGTGGAAAACCGCCTCGCCTACAGCAGCGCCACCATCGACACTTCACTGTTCGCCGCTGGCCAGCGGGCCGGTCTGTCGGACGGCCTGATCATGGAACTGGCGACCATCTTCGGCTGGGACATCGACTTCGCCCTGGACATCCGCAGCGGCGACAGCTTCACCCTGCTGTACGAGCAGGCCTACCTCGATGGCGAACACCTGCGTGACGGCAATATCCTCGCTGCGGAGTTCATCAATCAGGGCCAGGCCTATCGCGCCATCCGCTTTGCCGACACGAACGGCAATGCCAATTTCTACACTCCGGACGGCCTGTCCATGCGCAAGGCCTTCCTGCGTTCCCCGGTCGACTTCAACCGCATCAGTTCCGGCTTCCAGCCCGAACGCTTCCACCCGGTACTGGGCATCAAGCGTCCTCACCGCGGGGTGGACTACGCCGCCGCCATCGGCACCCCCATCAAGGCCTCCGGCGATGGCCGCATCGAGTTCATGGGCACCAAGGGCGGCTATGGCAAGACGGTGATCCTGCAGCACGGCGGCGCCTACCGCACGCTGTACGCCCACATGTCCCGCTTCCGTCCCGGCCTGCGCAGCGGTACACGCGTCAAGCAGGGCCAGATCATCGGCTATGTCGGCAAGACCGGCATCGCCACCGGCCCGCACCTGCACTATGAATTCCTGGTCAACGGCGCGCACCGCAATCCGCTCACCGTCAAGCTGCCCACCGCCGCACCGCTCCCCGCCCAATACCGCGAGGAGTTCCAGCAGCAGGCCCAGCTGCGTCTGGCCCAGTTGGAGGCCGTGAAACAGACCATGCTGGCCATGAACAACCGCTGACGCCAACCTTGGCCGACGTGCTCTACATCGGTCTGATGTCCGGCACCAGCCTGGATGGTGTCGATGCCCTGCTGGTGGATTTTGCCGCCGCACAACCCCGTGCCATCGCCAGCCATTACCATCCCTATCCCGCCGAACTGCGCAGCGAACTGCTGGCCCTGAGCCATGCCAGTCACATCGAACTGCACCGGCTGGCACAACTGGATGTCATGCTCGGTGAGCTATATGCCGCGGCCGTCCGGAAACTGCTGAACACCAGCCGCATCGACGCCAACACCATCGCAGCCATCGGCAGTCACGGCCAGACCGTGCGCCATCATCCCGCAGGCCCGCATCCCTATACCCTGCAATTGGGCGACCCCAACATCATCGCCGAACGCACCGGCATTACCACGGTGGCCGATTTCCGCCGCCGCGACATCGCTGCCGGCGGCCAGGGTGCCCCGCTGGTGCCGGCCTTTCATGCCGCCCTGTTCCGCCACGCCGGCCGCAACCGCGTCATCCTCAACCTCGGCGGCATGGCCAACATCACCGTACTGCCACGGGATGCGGCCATTCCCGTCACCGGCTTTGATACCGGTCCCGGCAACGTCCTGCTCGACGGCTGGACCGCCCGCCACTGTGGCACTCCCTATGATGCTGGCGGCGCCTGGGCAGCGGGCGGCAGCGTGCTGCCGGCACTGCTGCAACGCCTGCTCACCGACCCGTATTTCACCGCGCCGCCGCCGAAGAGCACCGGGCGGGAGCGTTTCCATCTGGACTGGGTGGAGGCACAACTGGAGGGAACAGAAGATCCGCAGGACGTGCAGGCCACCCTGCTGGAACTGACAGCACGCAGCGTGGCACAGGCCATCGCCGACCATGCCTCGAGTGCGGATGAGATCTTGGTATGCGGCGGGGGAGCCGGCAACGGTGCCCTGATGCAACGGATTGGCTTTCACCTCGCACCACGCGCCGTACACAGTACCCTGCATCATGGCGTCGAACCCCAGGCGGTAGAGGCCATGGCCTTCGCCTGGCTGGCACGGCAGACACTGCACGGCGAGGCCGGCAACCTGCCGGCCGTAACCGGCGCACGCCACCCGGTGGTGCTGGGTGGCGTGTACCGTGGTCGGCTCAACGCCGATCGATGAGGACGTACTCGCGCAGCGGCTCGCCGGTATAGACCTGGGTGGGACGGAAGATGCGGTTGTCGGCCAACTGCTCGCGCCAGTGGGCCAGCCAGCCAGCGGAGCGGGCCACCGCAAAGATGGAAGTGAACTGATCCGACGGGATGCCCATCTCCGCATACAGGATGCCGGAATAGAAGTCGACGTTGGGATAGACGCCCTTGGCCCCGAGACGCTCGGCGGCCGCCTCTTCCAGTGCCAGCGCGGTTTCGAACTCGGCACTGACACCACGCTCATGGGCCAGCTTTTCCACCAGCTTCTGCAGGATGTTGGCGCGCGGGTCCTTTACCTTGTACTCGCGGTGACCGAAGCCCCAGATCTTTTCCTTGGCCGCCAGCTTCTGCTCCAGCCATGGCTTCACCTTGTCCGGTGACCCGATCTGCTTGAGCATGTTCACCACCTTCTGGTTGGCACCGCCGTGCAGCGGGCCGGACAGGGTGCCGATGGCCGCGGCCACCACGCCATAGGGGCTCGCCAGGGTGGACCCGGCCACCAGGGCGGCGAAGGTGGAGGCATTAATGGTGTGCTCGGCATGGAGCACCAGGCAGGTATCCATGATATCGGCCAGCAGCGGATCGGGATCGTCGCCGCTGAACATGTAGAGCAGATTTTCCGCGTAGCTGAGGTCGCAGCGCGGTGCGATGGGATCGTAGCCGTTGCGAATGTGTTCCCACATGGTCAGCAGCACCGGCATGCGCGCGATGATCTTCACCGTCATGTTGTGGATGTAATTGAGGTCATCGCACAACTGGGCGTCGGTGAGGCACTCGTTGCCGGGATAGAACATGCCCAGGCTGGCCACGGCGGTCTGCAACAGCTCCATCGGATGGCCGGTGGTGGGCAGGTGCTTCATCATCTCGCGGATGTTGTACTTCACCCGCCGATTGCGACGCAGATGGTCGTCGAACTCGGTCAGCTCGGCGGGCGTCGGCAGACGCCCGTCCAGCAGCAGCAAGGTGGTTTCCTCGAAGGAGCTGTGCTCGGCCAGTTGCTCGATGGGGTAGCCACGATAGGCCAGAATCCCCTTCTCACCATCGATGAAGGAGATATTGGAACGGGTGGCAGGAACGCCCTCAAGTCCCGGCAGATATTCGCTCATCCTGTCCTCCGAGCACAAAACAAAGGGGCATAAGAATACCAGATCGGGGCCGGCCGCGAAGCCCTGTACAACTGCGCCGCCAAGTCATTGAAAACAAAAAGCCCCGGTCCGCTGCGCGGTACCGGGGCTTTGGGGTGCGGGAGGCGATCAGGTCGAGAAGGAGGAACCGCAGCCGCAGGTGGTGGTGGCATTCGGATTGCGGATCACGAACTGGGCACCTTCCAGGCCTTCGGTGTAGTCGATCTCGGCGCCGACCAGATACTGGAAGCTCATCGGGTCGATAAGCAGGGTCACACCATCCTTCTCCACCGTGGTATCACCATCATTGATCACTTCGTCGAAGGTGAAACCGTACTGGAAACCGGAACAGCCGCCGCCGGTCACGAAGACGCGCAGCTTGAGGTTGCTGTTGCCTTCTTCCTCGATCAGCGACTTCACCTTGCCAGCGGCGCTGGCGGTGAAAATCAGCGGGCTATCTACATCACTCATGGTCTGTCTCCACAACAAATCGGGCGGGTTCAAGTGAACCCATTATCATTATCCCTAGCTATTTAGTCAAGAATCGCCGGCAACCGGTTCCCGGGCCAGCAACGGCTGGGATGCCGGGGCTTCCACGCTGCCCTCGCCGCGATGGACCAGGTTGCCGTTCACCTCGGCACCGCGCGCCATCTCGATGATCTTGTAATAGACGTTGCCCTTGACCCGGGCCTGGGGCGCCAGTTCGATGTGGTTGGAGGCATAGACATCCCCCACCACACAGCCATTCAGCACCACGTTGGGGACGCGCACATCGCCCTCAATGAGGCCGCGCTCGGACACGCTCAGCACCGAACCGCTGTCCTGGTCGGCGATGACGTTGCCCTTCAGGGTACCGTCGACGTGCAGCCCGCCGCTGAAGACCACATCACCGCGCAACTCGGTGTTCTGCCCGATCAGGGTATCGATCTTGGCGCTCTTGGTGGTCGTCGACTTCGATTTTCCAAACATATTCCGTCATGCCTCCTCTACCGGCCATTCGACGATCTTTTCGACCTTGTCGGCACCGCCGCTTGGGTCAAGTTTCACCACCACCCGCAGGGGAATGAACCCGGCCGGCAGCGTCAGATCGCCTTCGAAGTTTTGAAAATACTTGAAATTGAAGGTGAAGAACTTGGTCGCATCGGTCGTGACCTCGTGCTGCAACAGGGTCTTGTTCTGCCCCTCCTGCAAGCCCTCCACCTCGAAAGTCGCTCTGCCCCGGGCCAACCTATCACTTTTCAGTACCTGGGTTAACACCAGCTTGAAGCGAAAACTGTTCTCCACACCATTGGCCGCGACGTCGAAAGACTCGACCCGCAGCCCCTGCTGGGCATCCTTGGGCGAGACGATGCCGCGGTAGAAGGCCAGCTCGCTCTTGTATTCCGCGATCTCCGCCTGCAGTCCGCCCACCGTCGCCTCCAGCGCCTTGTAGGCCTGGCGATCGATCTGGATGCTGCGCTCCAGCACCGCCTTTTCCTCGCGCAGGGCAACGATCTCCTGGTGCAGCTCGGCGTTCTGCCGGTTGAGCTCACCCTGCTCCTGCTGCGCGGTCAAGGTATCGAAGCCGGCGCGGTAACGGCCGTATTCGAACAGCCCCCAACCGGACAGGACGGCCCCGATCACCAACCCGCCGATCACCAGCCGCATGCGCCAGGGGCGGTGCGGCGTCACCACCAGGCGACTCATGGCAGGACGGCGATCTGATCGATGCCGGCGGTTTCCGCACAGCCAAACATGATGTTCATGTTCTGCACCGCCTGGCCGGAGGCCCCCTTAACCAGGTTGTCGATGACCGACAGCACCACCACGGTGTCGCCGCCCTGCGGCCGGTGCACGGCGATGCGGCACATGTTGCTGCCGCGCACGGTACGGGTCTCGGGGAAGGAACCGGCGGGCATGACGTCGACGAACGGTTCGCTGGCGAAACGCTGCTCGAACAGGGCCTGCAGATCGGTATCCGGCTTCTCCAGCCGCGCGTAGAGGGTGGCGTGGATGCCGCGCACCATGGGCAGCAGATGCGGCACGAAGGTCAGGCCCACCGGCTGGCTGGCGACGTGATTGAGGTTCTGGCTGATCTCGGGCAGATGACGGTGGCCCTTGACGCCATAGGCCTTGAAGTTGCCCTCCACCTCGGAATACAGGATGCCCACCTCGGCCTTGCGCCCGGCGCCGCTGACGCCGGACTTGGCGTCCGCCACCAGGCCGCTGGGCGACACCACGCCGTTCTGCAGCAGCGGCAGAAAACCTAGGGTCACGGCCGTCACATAACAGCCGGGATTGGCCAGCAGCCGTGCGCCCTTGATGGCCGCGCGGTTCATCTCCGGCAGGCCGTACACCGCCTGCGCCACCAGATCCGGGCAGGCATGGGTCATGCCGTACCACTTCTCCCACAGGGCGATGTCCGGGATACGGAAGTCGGCCGCCAGGTCGATGACGCGCACACCGGCATCCAGCAGCTCGCGCGCCATGTGCATGGCGGTGCCATTGGGCGTGGCGAAGAACACCACGTCGCACTGCTTCAGGGCCGCCATGTCGGGGGCGGTGAAGCGCAGGTCGACGCGGCCGCGCAGGTTCGGGAACATGTCGGCCACGGCGGTGCCGTCGTCGGAGCGGGAGGTGATGACCTTCAGCTCCACCTCGGGATGACTGGCCAGCAGCCGCAACAATTCGACGCCGGTATAGCCGGTACCGCCAACAATGCCCGCCTTGATCATGACTGGTCCTGTGCGCAGAGAGTTAAAGGTGGGCATGATAAGCCCGGGAGCCCCAAAGAAAAAGTGGCCCCGCGCACCAAACGGAGAACCCGCCGCGGGGCCGCCCGCCACCCTGTGCTATAGTCGCGGCGCCCCGGTGCGGGAACAGAGCGCACCCGATGCAGTCGAACCGACCGATCCCCTGTCACAACTGCCGATGCCGTCATGAAGAGCAAAGACCTGATCATCGCCGCCTTCGCCGTGGTCCTGCTGGGCCTGCTGGGCTACCTCTGGTTCAGTCCCTCCGGCCTCAAGCCGGCACCCGCCATCGCCGTCACCACCCTCGACGGCAGCCGAGTGAAGCTCGATCAGTACCGCGGCAAGCCGCTGCTGGTCACCTTCTGGGCCACCACCTGCCCCGGCTGTGTCGCCGAGATCCCGCATTTCAGCGAGCTGTATCGCGAGCTCGGTCCCAAGGGCTTCAACATCGTCGCCATCGCCATGGCCTATGACCCGCCGGAGCAGGTGCGCTTCATGGCCAAACAACGCGCCATACCCTATACCGTGGCCCTGGACAGTGACGGCGCCGCGGCCCGTGCCTTCGGCGACGTGAAGCTCACACCCACCACCTTCCTCATCGACCCCGAGGGCCGCATCGTGCAGCAGAAGCTGGGCGAGGTGGATACGGCGCAACTGCGCCAGAAGATCGTGGGGATGCTCTGATGCTGTGGGTGAAGGCCTTGCACATCATCGCCGTGGTGACCTGGTTCGCCGCGCTGTTCTACCTGCCGCGCCTGTTCGTCTACCACGCCATGGCCACCGATCAGGCAGGCAGCGAGCGCTTCAAGGTGATGGAGCGCAAGCTCTATCGCGGCATCATGACCCCCAGCGCGGTGGTGGTGCTGCTGCTCGGTAGCTGGATGCTGTGGGACTACGCCTGGGTGGCCTACAAGCAGATGGGCTGGCTGCACGTGAAGCTCACCCTGGTGGCGATCCTCTACGGCTATCACTGGTACTGCGGCCGCCTGCTCAGGGACTTCGCTGCCGACCGCAACACCCGCAGTCACGTGTTCTACCGCTGGTTCAACGAATTTCCGGTGCTGATCCTCATCGCCGTGGTGCTGCTGGCGGTGGTCAAGCCGTTCTAAAACCCCTGCTCAAAAAATCAGGCCCGGTATTACCGGGCCTGACTGCTGCTTCCTAACGATTACAACCTATTCATCGAACGGCTTCGGTGCCGGGGTCTTGTCGGTGGACGGCGGCAGGATCGGCATCAGGAAGCTGGGCTGATCGCCGGTCAGCGTCTTGAGGAAGGCGACGATCTGTTCGTTTTCCTGCTTGGTGAACTTCTTGCCCAGCTGCAGACGGCCCATCACATCGACGGCCTCGGTCAGGGTTTCCGCCTCGCCGTCATGGAAATACGGATAGGTCATTTCCACGTTGCGCAGGGTCGGCACCTTGAACTTGAAGCGGTCCGCATCCTTGCCGGTCACGGCGCTCAGTCCCTCGGCCGGGCTCTTCGCCTTGTACGGCTCGACCAGCCCCATCTTCTGGAACGAATTGCCGCCCACGGCCGGGCCGTTGTGGCAGGCCACGCAACCACTGTCCTTGAACAGCTTGTAGCCGGCCAGTTCCTTGGCGGTCAGCGCGTCCTTGTTGCCCAGCAGCCACTGGTCGAAACGGGAATTGGGGGTCACTAGGGTCTTCTCGAATTCGGCGATGGCGGTGGTCACCATGTCGATGTCGATCTTGTCCTTGCCGAACACCTGCCTGAACTCCACGACATACTGCGGAATGGACTCCAGCACATCGATGGCCAGGGTATGGGTGAAGGCCATCTCGCCCGGATTGGCGATGGGACCGCCGGCCTGGGCCTTGAGGTCGGCCGCGCGGCCGTCCCAGAACTGGGCCAGATTCATGCTGGAGTTGAGCACGGTCGGCGCGTTGATCGGGCCACGCTGCCAGTTGTGGCCGATGGACGTCTTCAGGTTGTCGGTGCCGCCCATGCTCAGGTTGTGGCAAGAGTTGCAGGAAATGAAACCCGACTTGGACAGGCGCGGGTCGAAATACAGCTTCTTGCCCAGCTCCACCTGAGCCAGGTTGACCTGCTGCACCGGGCGGATCGGGTCGATAGGCTCAGCCGCGGCCTGGGCAGCAACGCTGCCGGTGGCCAAAACGGCCGTGAAAATCGCCAAAGAAACCAGCTTCCTTTTCATGGTTATACCCCTTTAGGTTGTGAGGAGACATTAAACTCGATCTAAGTCGTTAGACTAAGTCTATGTCTAAGGGGCTGGGGAAAGAAACCCTTCTGTGGCAACGGATATTGATGCAGATCAACAAGGCGTCAGATTTTCCCGCGGGGAAGCGGGGACTGCGGGGCGGATCGGCGAGCCGGCAGGCCTCAGGCCTGTTTTTTAACCAGCACGCAGGCGGCCAGTACCTTCTCCAGCGCCAGTTCGGTGTGTTCTATCTGCAGCACGGTGACCGGTTTCTGTGCCAACACGCGGATGTGCTGGCCGGGGATCAGGCCGTAGGCGAGCAGGCGCTCGCGCAGCTCGTGACTGGTGTCGGGCGTGAAGCCCTCGATGTGCACATGGCTGCGGGCGGGGACGTCGGTGAGGGTCTTGGGCTTGGACATCATTATCCTCCCCAGCCGGCGAGGCTGAGGGCGCGGTGCAGCAGGCCGCCGATGAAGAAGGCCAGCGGCATGATCAGGGCCAGCATCAGGGCGGCACGGCGCAGGCCGTGCTCCTTGACGATCATCAGCAGGCTGGCAAAACAGGGCACGAACAGGGTCAGGGTGACGATGCCCACCACCATCTGCTGTGCCGTCAGCGCCGCCCCCATGGCGAACAGGCCGGTGGCGCCGAAGTCGCGGCGCAGGAAGCCCATCAGGAAGGCGGCGGTCGCCTCCCTGGGCAGGCCCAGCCAGCCGGTGACCACGGGCTCGGCGGCCTGCATCAGCCAGGGCAGCACACCCAGCCGATCCAGCACGAACAGGGCGAAGGCGCCGATGAGGAACAGCGGGATCACCTCCTCCAGGTACCACTTGAGGCGTGCCCAGGTCTTGGTCAGCACATTGCCCGGCACCGGCAGGCGCAGCGGCGGCAGCTCGGTCATCAGCGGGATGCGCTTGCCCGGCATCATGCGGTTGGCCAGCCAGCCCACGGTAACCAGCACCAGCAGCACCATGCAGAACCAGATCAGGGTGGCACCGAAGGAGATGCCGGCGAGGATGCCCATCACCACGCCGAGCTGGGCGGAACAGGGGATGGCCAGGGCCAGCAGGAAGGTGACGATCAGGCGTTCGCGCGGCGTCTGCAGGATACGGGTGGTGAGCGTCGCCATGGTGACGCAGCCGAGGCCGAGGATCATCGGCAGCACGGCGCGGCCGTTCAGACCGAGGGCCTTGAAGCTGCGGTTGGACAACACGGTGAGGCGCGAGAAATAACCGGAATCCTCCAGCACGCCGAAGGCGATGAAGAAGGTGGTGACGATGGGCAGGATCAGGGCCAGGGCGTAGGTCATGCCCATGGTCCACAGGCCGTACTCGCCCACCAGCAGGTCATGCGCCCAGGGCCAGGGGACATGGCTCTCCACCAGCCCCTGGAACCAGGGATTGATGACGCCGCCGAACAAATCCTCCTCCAGCAGTCCCACCAGGGTCCCGGCGCCGAACTCCCCGACGAACCAGTAGATGCCGTACAGCACGCTGAGCAGCACCGGCCAGCCCCACACCGGGTGCACCGCCAGATAGCCGAGGCGCTGGGCCAGACCGGCACCGCCCTTATCCACGGCGCGGATCACGCGGCTGGCGACGCGGTCGGCGAAGGCCATGCGCGTCTGCTGCAACACCGCCGACAGCGGCTCGACGAAGGACTGCTGCACGGCATCGCGCTGGGCACGCAGCAGCTCGACCTGGTCGGCGCCGATGCGCCCGGCGAGCCAGTCCTCCAGCTCGCCGTCGCCGGCCAGGAACAGCAGGCCGAGGGCGCGCGGCGCCAGGGCATCCGCCGGCAGCAGGGGGGCCATCACATCCAGCGCCGCCTCGATCTCGGCCGGGTATTCCAGATGAAAACGCGGCACCGGCGCCTTTTTGATCTCTTCCTGCAGCTGGGCCACGCCCTTGCCGCGGGTCGCCACGGTGGCCACCACCGGCAGGCCGAGTTCGGTGGCGAGGGCCGCCGTGTCGATGTGGGCACCGCGGGCCTCCGCCTCGTCCACCATGTTCACCGCCAGCACCATGGGACGGCCCATCTCGGCAAACAGGGCGGTCAACTGCAGGCTGCGGCGCAGGTTCTTGGCATCGCCCACCTGCAGCAGGACCACGTCCTGTTCCGTGAGCAGGGCGCGGGTGGTGGCGTGCTCGTCGCCGGTGCGCGAGGGCAGCGAGATGACGCCCGGGGTATCCAGCACCGGCATGTCGCCCAGCGCCCGTGCACTGCCGCGCGACACCTCGACGGTGGTGCCAGGATAGTTGGCCACGACCACGTAGCGCCCGGTGAGGGCGTGGAACAGCACGGACTTGCCCACATTGGGCTGGCCGACGAGCAACAGGCCGCCGGCGGCGGGAGTATTCATGGACACACTCGACAGAATCGCAAACAGATCTTCACAGGAAAGGCGAAGGTTTTACGGCAAACCGTCCCCTGCCGCAAGGGGAAAGCCTACCTACTCTCATTACCAGAGATAAAACTGCATCCCCCACAGCAGCGGCACCGGCGCCATGGCCAGGGCCAGGGCCAGCACGGCCAGCACCCTCCCGCGGCGTGCCGCGGCCACCGGGCGCAGCAGGCGCGCCGCCAGGACGAGACTCCAGGCCATGGCGCCGGCGATAAGCAGCAACCGCCCCGGCGCCGCCCAGTCGAGCACTATGCCCTCACCCTGCAACTGGCCGGTGGTGAGCAGGGACAGGCCGACGAACACCGATACGCCACCCAGCGGGATCAGCGCCGGGGCCAGGCGCAGGGCGTTGGCCCGCGCCGTCCCCGGCAACAGGCGTCCGGCCAGATGCAGCCCCGCCCAGATCCAGCCGCCCACCAGCAGCGCCTGGGCACCGATATAACCGAGCAGCAGCAGGCCGTCGAGCCAGGTGAAGGCATCATTGGCCTCGGGGTAGTGAGTGAGCAGCCACCACGGCGCATTGTCCTGCAACAGCCAGAAGCTGTCGTGCAGCACCAGCCATTCGGCAACCCGCTGCTTGAGGGCGACGAACCAGGGCGAGGCCGACCACTGGAAGGCACCGAAGGCCACGCCGAGCAGGCCGAACACCAGCAGGCGCGCCTCCCACGCCCCGGTGGCCGTGCTGCCCACCTCGCTGCCGGGCCAGCGCGGCGCCAGGGTCACGGCGTTGCGGTGGCCGGCGCAGCGGCCGCACATATGGCAGTCGGCGGCGCCAGTCATGCGTCGCACGTCGATCAACGGAGCGCAGTCCACTGGCCCATGCCGCTGTGCCGGGGCCGCATCCCAGGCCGCGCGATCGACCCGAAAGTGCAGCGGCGACAGCCGCGCCAGCAGGCCGAACACCCCGTTCACCGGGCACAGGTGGCGGCACCACACGCGGCGGCCGCGGCCGTAGACCAGGGCGACGGCCATCGCCGCCACGGTGGATCCCCCCAGCACCAGCAGCGCGGCCTTGGGGTACTCGTAGACGCTGACCATCTGGCCATAGATGGTGGTCAGCACGAAGGCCACGAAGGGCCAGCCGCCCCACTTCATCCAGCGCGGCACCGGCCGCCCGGCGCCGAAGCGGCTGGCCCACTCGCTCAGCGCCCCCTCGGGACAGAACACGCCGCACCACAGCCGGCCGACGAGGAACATCGACAGGATGACGAAGGGCCACCAGATGCCCCAGAACAGGAACTGCGCGAACAGCACCAGGTTGTCGAGCAGGCGCGCATCGGGCGGCGGCAGTTCCATGAAGGCCGGCGCAACCACCAGGGCCAGATAGAAGGTCACCACCGCCCACTGGATGCCCTGGATCCAGCAGCGGTGACGCAGCATCAGCTCACCGAGGCGCGCCAGGCGCGAACTGGCGCTGCCAGCGGAGGACAGCAGGATGGGCTGGGCATTGCTCATGGGATTCAACCTTCCGTCTCAAACAGGAACGCCGCGACGACGCGCCGCCCGCCATACTCGATCACGCCCTGCGCCCGCCATTGCACACGGCCGGTGGAACACAGCGGCAACACCGCCTCACCGGCGTAGAGCCGCTCGCCCACCGGCCGCAGCACCGCGCGATGAAAGGCCTCGGGCACATCCACCGCCTGGAAATCCACCTCCACCGCCTCAGGTCTGGCACCGGCCAGTTGCATCTCCACCTGCAGGGGGGCGAGGCATTGCAGCGGCCGCGGCCCCAGCGTCATGAGCAGCCGGCCGCCGGTCCACACCGCCGCACAGGCGCGCTCGTGCAGCGCGCAGTCGGCCGGTGCCGGCAGATGCAACGCGCGCGGCAGCGACATCCATTTGTACAGCGCCGTGATCAGGATCAGCCCGATGGTGATGCCGAAGGCGGCCGGCCAGCCGTGGCAGCGGGCACAATCCTCCGCCGGCAGGCACACCGCTTCAGCCATGGCCCGACGTGTACAGGACATCAGGACCACCCCCGAAGCCGGGCAGCTCCGCCGCATGCGTCTGCGCGCCACCGAGCACCAGCCACAGCGCCACCAGTCCCACGGCACTCACCCGCAACCAATCCGTCCACATACCCATGTCACGTCATACCTCTTGCGAAAAACACGGGCCGGGCGTCGCCCGGCCCGCACGAATGGACGGCTAGAAGTTCACCGCCGCGCGCACACCGACCACCATCATGTCCCTGGCGTCGCCATTGCCGGCGGCGTTGCGCACCCACTGCACATCCGGCGTCAGCGCCACCTGTTCGTTCAGGCGCCAGCGGTAGAACAGCTCCACCAGTTCCTCGGCCTGATCGAAGCCGGTGGCCGCCTCGTAATCGTCGCTGGGCTGCAGCCAGCCGACCGCCACGCCGATGGCATCGCCGCCCTGGCCCCAATAGCTGCCGCCGAACTCCGCACCCAGCGTCAGCGCCTGATCGAACTTCACCTTGCCCGCGGTGGAGGCGCCGTAACGGCCGAACAGCGTGGTGTAGTCGCCAACGCGCTGATCGGCGGAGAGGCCCCAGCCGCTGTGGCGCTCGGCCACCAGACCGTCGTTGAATTCGCTGGCCTGGCCGTTGCTCCAGCCGTAGAGGCGGTAGTTGCCATCGAGGCCGCCGAACAGCTTGCGCGTGGTCTCCGCCTGCACGATGACGAAGGGGGAGTCGAAGCTGTCATTGAACGCGGCACCGTTACCGGCGCCGAACACGCCGACGGATACGCGCCACCACTCCGGCGCGGCCTGCTCGTTGTGGTAGGCGAGGCGCAGGCCCGGCGTAAAGCCGTAGTCGTCCACCGCCACGTCACCGCCGACATCGAGCAGCGGGTTGTGGACGAAGGCGCCGTTCATGAAGCGTGCGGTCTCGTCATCGGCGATGCTGTTCTGATCGAAGAACAGGAACGGGTCCATCTTGCCGACGGTGATCTCCATGTGCCGATCGGGCCACTCGCCGGTACCGTCATCCCCCAGGGGCACATCCATCTGGTACCACAGCTGGGCCAGCACCGGGCTGCCGGCGCCGTTGGCGTCGGCAAAGGCCGTGGCATTGGGCGCGCTGAAGCTGTCGTTCAGCCGCGCCAGGCCATCGCCCTGGCCGACGCGGACATGGGCAAACAGACGGCCATGGGCGCGACCGTACTCGCCGCCGGGCAAAGTAACGGACACGTCGCCGCGATAATTGAGCGGACTCTCGCCATTACCGTCCACAGTGGCATCGTTGCTGGCCCGTTGCGCCACCGCCACCAGACCGACGCCGGCGGTCACGCCGTCGAGGGCCTCGACCATGCGCGCCTGCTTCTGCAGGCTGAGGGTGCGAAACTCCACATCCTTCAACCGGGTGATGAGCTCCGGATCCTGTTCGCGCAGACGGTCGTTGTGCAGCGCCTCCTCCTCGGCCTGCTGCTGGCGCTCCAGCTGCTCGATGCGCTTGAGCAGTTCGTCCACCGTCGGCGCGGCGGCCGCCGGTGCGGCGGCGAGCACCGCGGCCAGCACCGGCAGCAGGCGCAGCGATCCCGTCACCGTGTTCATCAGTAGCCCCCCTTCTTGCCGATGCCGGCGTAGACGAACTCGTATTCGACGGTGAACGGCTTGAACCAGGGACGCACGCCGGTAAGGCGGTCGGTGTGGCGGCCGAAGTGGGCCATGGGATTGGCGGTGGGCGGGGCCACCTCGTACTTCACCGTGTACCTGCCGGGCCCCATCAGCTTGACGTTGTCGCCGTAGTGCGGGCCGTCGCTGGCCACCATCGGCATCATGTCGCCCTTGATGGTCGCGCCGCCCTGCCTGGTGATCTCGTACTTCACCATCAGGTACGGCATCCAGTCGCCCTCGGCAAAACCGTTGGGGTTGTCGCCCAGGGCGCGGATGTCGGCCTCGATGTGGATATCCGACTCGGCGGCGGCCCGCATCATCCCCTCCGGCTCCATCACCACCGGCTGCAGATAGACGGCGGCGATCTCCATGCCGTGGCGATGATGGGGGGTACCGATGGGGTATTCGGCGGCGAACGCCGGCAGGGAAAGCGTGGCTACCAGCACAGCCGGCAGCATGGACTTCATGCGATGCAACATGGGTGTCTCCTCGAACTGTCAGTCAGACGAATCAATGACGGCTGGCTGCAGCACGAGGCTGACTGGCTGGCTTGGCTGAGGCATGGCGCCCCGTGAGATGAATACTAAATGCAATTGAGAATGATTGTCAACTGCATGACTGTGGACGATATGGCGGCGGCAGAGTCGTCAAGGACAACGCCATGTGATGGAATAGCACCATGGAAAACCTGAAAGCAGACCTGGTCCGGCACTACCGCTGGCTGCGCCAGTACGGCATCAACGACTCCCACAGCGGCAACGCCTCGGTACGCGACGGCGACACCGTGTGGGTCACCCCCACCGGCTGCTGCGCCGACCTGCTGGAGCCGGACCACCTGGTGCGCTGCCACATCGACGGCACCTGCGGCGAGCGCGCCTCGCTGGACGCCGCGCTGCATATCCAGGTCTACCAGCGCAATCCCAAGGCCCGCGCGGTGCTGCACAGCCACGGCGCCCACACCGTCGCCCTGACCCTGAACGGGCAGGACTATCTGCCGCCGGACTTCGAGGGCCAGCTGTATTTTCCGCGCGTGCCGGTGATCACCATCCCCTACAGCCACTATGTCGCCGAGGCGCCGCACAAGGTGGCGGAGGTGTTGGCGGAATACCCGATCACGGTGGTGCGCGGCCACGGTGTCTACGCCTGCGCCGAGACCCTCAACCTGGCCTACAAGTGGACCTGCTCGCTGGAACTCTCCGCCAAGACCGCCCACATCGCACGGCTGGCGGGGACGCTGTAAAAGAACAACAACACAAGGGAACAGCCATGACCCAGTACGAGATCCCCGTGGTGATGACCTTCGCCGGCAACGACCCCACCGGCGGCGCCGGCATCCAGGCCGACATCGAGGCCATCGCCTCCATGGGCTGCCAGGCGGCGCCGGTGATCACCGCCCTCACCGTGCAGGACACGCGCAACGTGATCCGCTTCGAGCCGGTGTCGTCATTGCTGGTGATCGAGCAGGCACGCGCCGTGCTGGAGGACATGCCGGTGGCCTGCTTCAAGCTGGGGATGCTGGGCAGTGTGGAAAACGTCGAGGCGATCCACACCATCCTCAGCGACTATCCGGACATCCCGGTGGTGACCGACCCGATCCTGCGCGCCGGCGGCGGCAGTACCCTGGCCGATGAAGAGTTGATCGACGCCATGACGGAGCTGCTGTTGCCGCAGACCACCGTGCTCACCCCCAACAGCCAGGAGGCGCGCCGCCTCGCCCCCGAGGCCGATACCCTGGATGCCTGCGGCCAGGAGCTGCTCGCCGCCGGCTGCGAGCTGGTGCTGATCACCGGCACCCACGAAAACACCGCCACCGTGGACAACGTCCTCTACGGCAACATGCGCAAGCTGGAAACCTTCTCCTGGGAGCGCCTGCCGCACAGCTACCACGGCTCCGGCTGCACCCTCGCCTCAGGCATCGCCGGCCTGCTCGGCCAGGGGCTGGAACCCT
Source organism: Pseudomonadota bacterium (assembly GCA_040755915.1). Classification (GTDB taxonomy): domain Bacteria; phylum Pseudomonadota; class Gammaproteobacteria; order Thiohalomonadales; family Thiohalomonadaceae; genus Sulfurivermis. Next base: position 165,850 of record JBFLWM010000015.1, read on the forward strand.
TCACCGCCATCCACGAGGCGCAGGAATACACCTGGGAAGCGCTGAAGAATGGCTACCGCATCGGCATGGGCCAGCACCTGCCCAACCGGCTGTTCTGGGCGCGGGCGGAAGAGGAATGAGGAAGAGCGGTACAAGATACAAGCAACAAGATGCGAGGGAATGAACTCGCTGCGCGAGTGTTGTTTTTGGCATCAGACAACCGTGCGTGCAACGCACACCTCCGGCGTATCTCGTACCTTTTCCCTCGTACCTGGTCTTAATCGTCCATGCGCCCGATGGCGCAGGAAACGAAGGAGGTGGCCTTGGCCTTGATCGAGGCCATGCCCTGCACCGAGCCGGTTTCGGGATAACCCGCCTTGGCCAGCGCCGCCACCACCGCCGCACGCAAAGCTTCGTCGGCTTCCACGTTCACCAGCCCCTGCTCCACCACCACTTCGGCGCCGTTTACGCCGTCAATCTCGGTCACGCGCTTGCGAATGGTGTTGGCACAGCCGCCACACTTGATGTTCTCGACCTGAACGGAAAAAGCCATGGAGATACCTCTGCGTATGCTTGAGCAAGAATGAAAGAAAGGCGCGCAGCCATTCAAGGGAAAGCGGGCTATTCTAGCGAAGTCCCGGCCGCTGCATATCGGCAACCTGCTTACGGTTTCAGCGTGACGCCCACTGCAGCGGCGTGCCGTCGACACAGCCGCCGAGCACGGCGGAACCCTGCTGGCCGACCAGATCGACACGAATCAGCCCCACCTTGGCCTCGATGTCGAAGCGGGTGATGACGCGCTGCTGGTCGTCGGCCAGCCACACATCCAGCTGCCCCGGCGCCCCCGCGGCGGCATCGTGTTTCCTGACACGCACATGCAGCACCTCCTGTGCCTGCCCATTGACCTGCATCGTCTCCCGCCCGAGCAGCCGCGCCACGTAGCGGCCAATCCGCTCCTTGTGCACCACGGTGATTTCACGCTCCGGCCGCGCGTCGTAGTCATAGGTACGCAGCGCATAAAGCATGGTGAGCGGGTCCATCGCCGCACCATCCCTGATACGCCGCCTGGTGCGGTCATGAATCAGATAACTGAGCCCGTCGCCGACCGGCGCATAGCCCGTCAGAAACGCCGGCAACCGCTCCTTGCCATCGGCCTCCCAGCGGTGCTCATCCGTCTCCCAGCTGAACCGCGGCCCGACCTGGCGCGGCTCGGCCGGCAGGTAGAGACGCTTGCGGTAATACTTGATGCGCTCGTGTTCCCAGTCGAACCACATGACGTTATGGATGTTTTCCACCCCGTCGTCGTGATCGCTGACCAGATGGGTGAACGACAGGTCCGGCGCCGCCAGGGCGTCGTAGCGCAGGCGCACCGGGTAGGAAAACTCGGCAAAACCGTAATTGCGCGTATCCACCGTCATGGTGGCGCGGCAGATGGACGCGCCGTTGAACGGCTCGCGGTCGGGAAAGGCATGCAGCGCCATATCCGCCAGGTCCTTCCAGACATAGGCGGTAAACACGCCGCGATAGGAGATGCGGTAATCGAGCCGCTCGCCGGCCTGGTGCAACGGCGGTTCGCCCACCGCCCAGGCGGGCGTCCCGGCCAGCAACAGCAGGCCGATCAGGGCGGTACAGAGGCGAAGGGTGGCCGGACTCATGTCAGCAAGGGTAGTCGGGAGCTCGTGCGCTGTTCAAGCACTGGCTGCGACGGCTGCCCGCCCCATACAGGGTGCCTGTCCGGAGCGGATGTTTTATGCTGTCCCGCCCGACCGCCACGCCGTGAACTCTCGCGCCCATGAAAAATATCCCGCACGGACTCTATGTCCTCACCGACAGCGGCCTCATCCCGGATGAAAGGCTGGTCCCGGCGGTGGCCGCCGCGATCGCCGGCGGCGCCGTCATGGTGCAATACCGGGACAAGGGCAGTGATGCGGACAAACGCCGCTGGGAGGCCCAGGACCTGGTCAATCTGTGCCGGCCGCTGGGCGTGCCGCTGATCATCAACGACGACGTCGCGCTGGCCGCCGCCACAGGCGCCGCCGGCGTCCACCTCGGCCGCGACGATGGTGACATCGCCGCCGCACGGGCCACCCTCGGTCCCGACGCCATCATCGGCGTCTCCTGCTACAACGAGCTGGAACGCGCCGTCGCGGCAGAGGCCGCCGGCGCCGACTACGTGGCCTTTGGCAGCTTCTTCCCCTCCACGGTCAAGCCCGGCGCGGTACGTGCCGAATGCGACCTGCTGCGCCAGGCCCGGCGGCAACTCCGGGTGCCGGTGGTTGCCATCGGCGGCATCAGCGCCGACAATGGCGCGCGGCTGGTCGAGGCCGGTGCTGACCTGCTCGCCGTGATCTCCGACGTCTTCGGCCGCGACGATATCCGCGCCGCGGCACGCCGCATCGCCGATCTTTTCGCGCATGCCTGAAACTCGAATCCCCGCCGTCGCCGGCGCTGAACCACTGCATTGAAAGGTATAGCCATGCCCCACTCGCACGAACTCTTCACCGCCGCCCAGAAACACATCCCCGGCGGCGTCAACTCCCCGGTGCGCGCCTTCAAGGGCGTCGGCGGCGAGCCGATCTTCTTCCAGCGCGGCGAGGGCGCCTATCTGTGGTCGGAGAGCGGCAAGAAGTACATCGACTACGTCGCCTCCTGGGGGCCGGCCATCGTCGGCCATGCCCATCCCAAGGTGATCGAGGCGGTGCAACAGACCGCGGCCAAAGGCCTGTCCTTCGGCGCGCCGACGGTGAGCGAGACGGTGATGGCCGACCGGCTGTGCGCCCTGGTGCCGTCCATGGACATGGTGCGCATGGTTTCCAGCGGCACCGAGGCGACCATGAGCGCCATCCGCCTGGCGCGCGGCTACACCAATCGCGACAAGATCGTGAAGTTCGAGGGTTGCTACCACGGCCACTCCGACTCCCTGCTGGTGAAGGCCGGCTCCGGCATGCTGACCCTGGGCGTGCCGAGCAGCCCCGGCGTGCCGGCCTCGCTGGCCGAACACACCATCACCCTGCCCTACAACGACGCCGAGGCGGTCAAGGCGGCCTTCAAGACCGACGGCTTCCACATCGCCTGCATCATCGTCGAGCCGGTGGCCGGCAACATGAACTGCATCCCGCCGGTACCCGGCTTCCTGGAGACGCTGCGCACGGTGTGCGACGAGTACGGCGCGGTGCTGATCTTCGACGAGGTGATGACCGGCTTCCGCGTCGCCCTCGGCGGCGCCCAGGGCCACTACGGCATCAAGCCGGACCTCACCACCCTGGGCAAGGTGGTCGGTGGCGGCATGCCGGTGGGCGCCTTCGGCGGCAAGCGCGAGATCATGGAGAAGATCGCTCCCCTCGGCCCGGTCTATCAGGCCGGCACCCTGTCCGGCAATCCGGTGGCGATGGCTGCCGGCCTCGCCAACCTCGACCTCATCAGCCAGGCCGGTTTCTACGCAGACCTGGCGCAGAAGACCGAGTACCTGGTTCACGGCATCATCGCCGAGGCGAAAAAGGCCGGCATCCCCATGAGCGAGAACCACGTCGGCGGCATGTTCGGCCTCTTCTTCACCGAGGAAGAAAAGATCACCAGCTACGGCCAGGCGGTGCAGAAGTGCAACGTCGACCGCTTCAAGCTGTTCTTCCACGGCATGCTGAATGAAGGCGTCTACCTCGCCCCCTCCGCCTTCGAGGCCGGCTTCGTCTCCGCCGCCCACACCACGGCGGACCTGGATGCCACCATCGCAGCGGCGGGCAAGGTGCTGCGCACGCTGTAGAACAGTGGCAAGTTGCAAGTGACAAGAGAGAGGCCTGGTTTGTCTTTTGCTTGCCACTTGTAACTTGAAACTTGCGACTGCCTTCATGAACTACAAGGTCATCCCCGTCACCGCCTTCCAGCAGAACTGCTCCCTCGTCTGGGACGAGCAGACCATGCAGGGAGCGCTCGTCGATCCGGGCGGCGATGAAGAAAGGCTGCTCGCCGCGGCACGGCAGGCCGGCGTGACGCTGACCAGGCTGCTGCTCACGCACGGCCATCTCGATCACGTCGGTGCCGCACGCATTCTGGCCGACCGCCTGGGTATCCCGGTGGAGGGGCCGCAGGAGGAGGATCGCTTCTGGCTGGAGAAATTGCCGGAGCAGGCGGCGATGTTCGGCTTTCCCGACACCGCCGCGTTTCTGCCTGATCGCTGGCTCAACGACGGCGACACGGTGCAGGTGGGCACGCTGTCGCTCGATGTCATCCACTGCCCCGGCCACACGCCGGGACACGTGGTGTTTTATCAGCCCGCCGCGCAGATTGCCTTCGTCGGCGATGTGCTGTTCAAGGGCTCCATCGGCCGTACCGATTTCCCACGCGGCGACCACGATGCCCTGATCCGCGCCATCCGCACCCGGCTGTTTCCCCTCGGCGATGACGTCACCTTCATCCCCGGCCACGGCCCGCTGTCCACCTTCGGCCGCGAACGGCTCGGCAACCCCTTCGTGGCGGACTGACACTGCCCCGGCTCATGGCGTACCATACGGTGTCTAAAGGAATATCGCCGTCAATGGAATGAACGCCACCCCCGCCCACCGCCTGCCCGCACCGCCCGCCAGCGTCGCCGCTGCGCTGGTGGACATGTTCCATCGCCGCGCGCCGGCACCGATCATTGCCCTCAACATCCTGTTCGGCGGCCTGCTGGTCCTGCTGTGGTGGGGCAGCATACCGGCTCAGGAACTGCTGCAATGGCTTGCCGTGATCACGCTGGTGGCGCTGATCAATATCCTGCGCCATCGCCGCTACGAGGCCGAATTGCGCCACGGCACGGTGGACACCGCCGGCTGGCGCCGCACCTTCATCGCCGGCACCTTCGCCAACGGGCTGGCCTGGGGCGCCGGCGGCATGCTGTTCTACAACCCGGCCCAGCCGCTGCACAGCGCGGTGATCCTGCTGCTTATCTGCGGCATCGCCGCCGGGGTCGCCGCCTCGCAGGCCTCGGTATGGCCGGCGGTGGTGCTGTTCGCCGCCAGCGCGATACTGCCTCCGGCCCTGGCCATACTCTCGCTCGGTGAGCCCGTCCACATGGTGGCCGGCGGCCTGCTGCTGTTCTACCTCGTCTACATTCTCACCGTCGGTGACATCAATCACCGCACCATGCTGGACGCCACCCGCCTGCAGTTCGAGAACAGCCAGCTGCTGCACGACCTGCGCGAGCGGGAACAGCACTTCCGCTCCCTGGTGGAAAACGCACCCGACATGCTGATGGCCGTGGGCAGGGACGGCCAGCTGCTGTTTCATAGCCCATCCATGGAGGCCCTGCTCGGCTACAGCGGCACGGAACTGGATGGTCACCCGGTATTCGAACTGATCCACCCCGAGGACCATGCCCTGGTGCGCGAACGGATGCAGCAGTTGCTGAAGGGCGAACGGGACAGCGGCACGGCGGAAACCCGCTGGCGCCACGCCAACGGCGCATGGCTCCTGTTGCAATGCGTGGCGCGCCGCATCAGCGACAGCGAACCGGCCGCACTGGTGGTCAACGCCCGCGACATCACCGAGCGCCGCGCCATGGAGGACGAACTGCGCCAGGCGCGCGATGCCGCGGAACAGGCCAGCCGCATCAAGAGCCAGTTCCTCGCCACCATGAGCCATGAGATCCGTACGCCGCTGCACGCCATCCTCGGCATGGCCGAGCTGCTGCAGCACAGCCCGCTCAGCAACACCCAGCAAGGCTATGTGGGCACCTTCCAGGATGCCGGCCGCCACCTGCTCAACCTGATCGACGACATTCTGGATTTCTCGCGCATCGAGGCCGGCGGTCTGCAGCTCGCCGACCATCCGCTCCACCTGCCGCACCTGCTGGAGGAAGTGGACGGCCTGCTGCGCGCCCAGGCCCGTGCCAAGGGCCTGCAACTGCACATCAGCCGCACCCCGGGACTGGCGCCCTGGCGACGCGGCGATGCCCAGCGCCTGCGCCAGGTGATCGTCAATCTGCTGGGCAACGCCATCAAGTTCACCCCGCAAGGCCAGGTGGAACTGAAGGTCGCGGAGGAACCGGGTGCAGCGGATACCCTGCGTTTCACCGTGACCGATACCGGCATCGGCATCGCACCGGAACAGCAGTCACATCTGTTCGCGCCCTTCAGCCAGCTCGACGCCGGTCAGACACGCCAGCGCGGCGGCACCGGACTCGGCCTGTCCATCTGCCGGCGCCTGATCGATGCCATGGGCGGACGCATTACGGTGGAGAGCAGTGTCGGCGTGGGCAGCCGTTTCAGTTTCACCGTCCGCCTGCCGCAGGCCCAGGCCGCCGACAATGCGGCGGATACACCGGCCGCCGAGGCCGACCTGCCGCCGGCCCACCTGCTGGTGGCCGACGACTCGGCGATGAACCGTCTGGTAATCAAGGAGTTTCTCAGTGACAGCCCCTGCCGCATCACCTTTGCCGACAACGGCATGGATACGGTGGACCTGTTCATGCAGCACCCGTTCGATCTGGTGCTGATGGACATCCAGATGCCGCGGCTCGACGGCTGGAGCGCCACCCGCCGCATCCGCGCCTGGGAGGCGGAGCAGGCGCGGCGGCCGGTACCCATCGTAGCGCTGAGCGCCAGCGCCATGGAGGAAGACCGGCTCGCCTCGCTGGAGGCCGGTTGCACCACCTTCACCGCCAAGCCGCTGGGCCGCAGCCAGCTGCTGCGCCTGCTGCAGCAGTATCTCAATGACACCACTCGCCGCTGAGGCAGCGGCCCGCCGCCGCGCAGGCTACTGTCTGGTGTTCTGGCCGACGATATCGCCCATCATCAGGTCGAAATAGCCTTTGGCGCCCCCGGCCAGGAAATAGTACGCGGCCACCCTTTCCGACTCCAGGTAATACTGCAGCCAGCGCACCTGATGCCCGGCCTCGTCGTAGATCAGCAGGGTCTTGCCCTCCTGCCGCGCCTGATCGACATATTTCTGCAGGGCCTTGTTATCCAGCGGCACCGAGCGCTGGCGCATGGGGAACAGGGTGATGGCTTCCTGCTGGAACTTGTCCCGCACATCGAGGATCAGCGCATTGTCGTCGATGCGTTTTTCGAACTCGGCCGGCCTCAGGGTATGCGCCTGCAGCTTGTCCTTGCCGAGCAGACGGGCGGGATCCACCGGCGAGCGCCCCAGCAGCACCGAGTCGTCGGGATAGGCCTTGACCCAGTCGAAGATGCCGGCATCGTAGGCATAGACATTGACGATGCCGCTGTTCTGCGCCTCCAGGGCCGCCTGGTAGGACTTCATGCAGGTGCGGCCGTTGCAATAGAACACGATGGGATGGGTGGATTCGGCCCGCAGCGCCTTGACCCCCTCCGCAAACCCCTTCTCGCCCAGCACGACATTGACCGCATCCTTGATGTGCAGTGTTTCGTACTCGTAGTGCGATCGGGCATCGACGATGATGACGTTGGGACGCATCGCCTGCAGCTGCGCCAGCTCCACCGGCTTCACGGTGGGATAGCGTGAACGCCCCGGCATTTCGTCGTCCGCCCAGGCCGTCCCGCCGAGCAATACGGCGGCCACCAGCAACAGCCCGACATGGCGGGACCAGTGGTGATTCATGGAATTCATAGTGGCTTCTCCTCGTGCAGCCGCGCCGGCGCGCGGCGACCCCTGCTTTGGTTATTGTTGTGAACGGCTGCAGAACGGCGCCTGCAACCCTTCCTTGCCTGGTTGCTAGGAGTCCGGGAGGGGGTATTTTATTCCCGTGTTCTCCTCATGCCACTATGCCGCGTCCATGCGCGACAAGGCGTGTGCATCTTCACGTCTGCACCGCTGGCCCGGCCTTGCGCAGGAGAAAATTGTCATTGCACTTTCATGGTTTCGTAGCACAATACGAAAAGTCAGCTACGTTAAATAACGTCCGCGCATATATCAGGTCAGGGAGCATCATCATGGCAGAGCAGAAGAAGTCGACCACTCCATCCAGGAAATCCACCAGCACGGAAGCCAAACCCAAGGCTGCTGCAGCGAAAAAGGCCGCCCCAAAGAAAGCGGCGCCGAAGAAGGCGGCTGACCCCAAGCCGCGCGCCAAGAAGGCGGCGGCCGTCTCTGTCAGCGAAGACATGCGCCAGCACATGATCCGCGAAGCGGCCTACTACCGCGCGCAACATCGCGGCTTTGGCGGCGGAGCCGAAATGGAGGACTGGTGCGCTGCGGAGCGCGAGATTGATGTGATGCTGGGGCGGCTGACCAAGTAGACGCGTCTGCTCTTCCCGCAAAGCAAAACGCCGCTGTCACCAGCGGCGTTTTGCTTTCTGTGATACGCCCTACCGGGCCGCGGCCAGGGCCTGCCCGATGTCGGCGATGATGTCGTCGACGTGCTCGATGCCGATGGACAGGCGCACCATGTCCGCCGTCACGCCGGCCGACTTCAGTTCGGCATCGTTGAGCTGGCGGTGGGTGGTGGTGGCCGGGTGACAGGCCAGCGACTTGGCATCGCCGATGTTCACCAGGCGCACGATGAGCTTGAGCGCATCGATGAACTTCGCCCCCGCCTCGCGCCCGCCCTGGATGCCGAAGGACAGGATGCCGGAGGCGTTGCCGTCGCGCATGTACTTCTGCACCAGCGGGTAGTCCGGCGAATCGGTCAGACCGGGGTAGTTGACCCAGCTCACCTGCGGATGGCCCTGGAGGAACTGCGCCACCTTGAGCGCATTGGCGCCGTGGCGCTCCATGCGCAGGGCCAGGGTCTCGATGCCCTGCAGGATCAGGAAGGCGTTGAACGGCGACAGCGCCGCGCCCATGTTGCGCAGCGGCACCACGCGGCAGCGGCCGATGAAGGCCGCCGGACCGAAGGCCTCGGTGTAGACCACGCCGTGATAGGACGGGTCCGGGGTGTTGAGCATGGGGAAACGCTGGGCGTTGGCCTTCCAGTCGAACTTGCCGGAGTCGACGATGATGCCGGCGATGGAGTTGCCGTGACCGCCCATGTACTTGGTCAGGGCGTGCACCACGATGTCGGCGCCGTGCTCGATGGGGCGGCATAGATAGGGCGAGGGCACGGTGTTGTCCACCACCAGGGGCACGCCCCGGGCATGCGCCGCCGCGGCGAGGCGGCCGAAGTCCACCACGTTGGCGGCCGGGTTGCCGATGGACTCGCAGTACACCAGCTTGGTCTTGTCGTCGATCAGCGCGGCCAGGCCGTCGATGTCGTCGTGGGCGGCGAAGCGCACCTCGACGCCCATGCGCGGCAGGGTGTGGGCGAACAGGTTGTACGTGCCGCCGTACAGGCGGGTGGTGGCGACGATGTTGTCGCCCACCTCGCACAGGGCCTGCACGGTGTAGGTGATCGCCGCCATGCCCGAGGCTACCGCCAGCGCCGCCACACCGCCCTCCATCTCCGCCACGCGCTGCTCCAGCACGGCGTTGGTGGGGTTCATGATGCGGGTGTAGATGTTGCCCGGCACCTTGAGGTCGAACAGATCGGCGCCGTGCTGGGTGTCGTCGAAGGCGTAGGAGGTGGTCTGGTAGATGGGCACGGCCACCGCCTTGGTGGTGGGCTCGGGGGAATAGCCGCCGTGGATGGCGATGGTTTCCAGTTTCACGCTGTGACTCCTCTTTGCGTTGTTATTTGTAGCGTCGGCCCAGTGTGCCCGCCGCAGGCGTGCCTCGCAACACGTTAGAATCAATCCATGGATTTCGGCCTGCTGGATATCGTGCTCGACTGGCTGCGCGCCCACCCGGCGTGGGCCGGTGTCGCCGTGCTGCTCATTGCCTGTGGCGAATCACTGGCCGTGGTGGGGCTGTTCCTGCCCGGCGCAGTGCTGATGTTCGGCATCGGCGCGCTGATCGGCGCCGGCGTGCTCGAACTCTGGCCGACGCTGGCCTGGGCCGCGGTCGGCGCCATCGCCGGTGACGGCATCAGCTTCTGGCTTGGCAGGCACTACCACCAGCGCATCCGCGTCATGTGGCCGCTGCGCCGCCATCCGGAACTCATTGCCGGCGCCGTCGATTTCTTCCACCGCCACGGCGGCAAGAGCGTGCTGCTCGGCCGCTTCGTCGGCCCGCTGCGGCCGGTGATCCCGCTGGTGGCCGGCATGCTGGAGATGCCGGTGCGGCGCTTCGCCGTGGTCAACATGATCTCCGGCGTGCTGTGGGCGCCGGTGTACGTGCTGCCCGGCATGGTGTTCGCCGCCTCGCTCGGCCTCGCCGCCGAGGTGGCGACACGGCTGGCGCTGCTGCTCGGCACCCTGCTGATGTTGCTGCTGCTGGCGCTGTGGCTGACACGCCGGCTGTTCGGCCTGTGGCATCGCCACGCCTACCGCGTGTTGCGCTACGGGCTGGACTGGTCCGCCCGCCACCCCCGCCTCGGCCAACTGCCTGCCGCCCTGCTCGATCCGGATCACCCCGAGGCGCGCGGTCTGAGCCTGCTCGGCCTGTTGCTGCTCCTGGCCGGCATCACCCTGCTGTGGACCCTGCAGGCCCTCGGCGGCACGGCCCTGCCCGATCTGGATGCCGCCGCACGCGATGGCCTGGCCGCGCTGCACACGCCCTGGGCGAATCGACTGCTGCTGCCCCTCGCGGCCCTGGGCAAACTGATCACCCTGCTGCCGCTGATCGGCGGCGTGCTGCTGTGGCTGCTGGCGCGGTACCACTGGCAGGCCGCGCTCCACTGGCTGGCAGCGGCCGTCTTTGCCGGCCTGTTTGCCCTGCTGCAACAGTGGCTGCAGGACCACACCACGGCGGCCCCGTCGCTGGCACTGGCCGCCGCCGTGTATGGCTTCCTCGCCGTCTTGCTGGCACGCGAGGCCAGTGAGCGCTGGCGCTGGCTGGTGTATGGCTGTGCCGCCCTGCTGCTCACCGGCATCGCCTTTGCCCAGCTGTACCTCGCCAGCCAGCGGCTGTCCGAGGTGATCCTCGGCCTGTCGCTGGGCCTGCTGTGGGCCACCCTGCTCGGCATCGCCTGGCTGCGCCACGGCAGCGGCCGGCCGGCGGCGCGGCCGCTGCTGCTGGTCGCGCTGGGCTGCCTGCTTGCCGCCGGCCTGTGGTACCGCAGCGCACATTATGCGACCGATCTGGCCGCGCATGCCCGCGCACCGGCACTCCGCGACATCGACGCCGCCGTCTGGCGACAGGAGGGCTGGGCCACCCTGCCGGCGGAGCGGGAAGATCTGCGCCATCGCCACAGCCATCCCCTCACCCTGCAGTACGCCGGTGAACCCGCGGCACTGCGACAGGCGCTGGAGCCGCTCGGCTGGCGCGAGCCGGTCGCCCTCGACGCCGTCAGCTGGCTGCAATGGCTGAATCTGGCGGCATCGCCGGCGCAGCAGCCGATCCTGCCGCAGGTACACGCCGGGCAACACCAGCAGCTGCTGCTCATCAAGGCGGACGCCGGTGACAGGCGGTTGCGGGTGCTGCGCCTGTGGCCCAGCGGCCATCGTCTGCAACCGGGCGACACGCCGCTGTGGCTGGGCAATACCGCCTGGGTGGAAAGCAGCCGTGTACTGGGGAGTTTTGCCGTGCCGCGCACGCTGCCGGAGTTCGCCACGCCGCTGGGCTTGCTGCAACGGGATCTCGCCGCGGCCGGTTGGGAGCCCACGCCGCAGCGACGGCAGGACGGTGGTGAGGTGATGCTGCTGCGGCAACCGTGAGGACGGGCGATCGGAAGATCCCACGTGCAACACGCTCACACGAAGTCGCCGCTCTCCATGATCGCCAACAGGCGTTCCAGACGCGCCTGCGAGTCATCCATCTGCAGCAGATATTGCTTCAGCTCCAGCTTGAGCGGCAGCAACTCGGTGAGGCGCGCGCCGAGCCAGGCCGCATCCTCGTAGCGGCGTTCCAGTTTGGCGTAGGGGAAATCGAGCTGATCCAGTATGCCCTGCAGCAGGGCCACCAGCGGCGTGCAGTCCGCCGGCACAGCACTTGCGGGTTCCGGTGCCAGCAGCTCGACCCCGGCGCGGATCAGCTGGTTCGGCTGCACCTCGGTGGTGAGGATGCGAAAGCGCTGCCCACCCTCGACGTTGATGCCGAGCAGGCCGTCATCGCGCCGCTCGAACCAGCTGATGCGCGCCAGGGTGCCGATATCGTAGGTATTCGCCGCCTCGCCCACCTCACGCCCCTCGCGGATAAGGCAGACACCAAAGGGGCTGTCCAGACGCAGACACTCGCTCACCATGTCGAGATAGCGCGGCTCGAAGATGCGCAGCGGCAACACGCCGCCGGGGAACAGAACGGTATGCAGGGGAAACAGTGGGACGTTCAACCTGCTCATCGCCGTGGCTATTCCCCCCAGCGCGGGGCGAGTTGCTGATCCAGGCCGAGGTGATCGAGGATACGCGCCACCACGAAGTCGACCAGATCCGAAACCGTCTGCGGCTGGTGATAGAAGCCGGGCGCCGCCGGCATCACGGTGACGCCGAGGCGTGCCAGGGTGAGCATGTGCTCCAGATGGATGGCGGACAGCGGCATCTCGCGCGGCACGATGATGAGCTGGCGCCGCTCCTTCAGCATCACGTCGGCGGCACGTTCGATGAGATTGTTGCTGGCGCCGGTGGCGATGGCCGACAGCGTGCCGGTGGAACAGGGACATACCACCATCGCCCGCGGCGCGTTGGAGCCGCTGGCCACCGGCGCCATCCACTGATCCTTGCCGAATACCTGCAACTGTCCCGGCGCCGCGCCGTACAGCGCGGTGAAGAATGCCTGCATCTCCTCCGGTCGTCCCGGCACCTTCAAATCAGTCTCCGTCGCCAGCACCACCTGCGCCGGACTGGACACCATCAGATACACCGGCTGTCCCGCCGCGATGAGACACTGCAGCAGGCGCAGGCCGTAGGGCGCGCCGGAGGCGCCGGTCATGGCCAGACTGATGGCATCGCGGCGCATGATTATCGGAAATCTCTGTAAACGCAAAGCACGCGAAGTAACGCAAAGTCAGCCGACCTTGCGTTTGCTGCCCACGGCTGGCTCAGTCGCCCGGTGCGTTTCATAGTGCCCTTACCTTCGCGTTACTTCGCGGCCTTGGCGGTCGCATGTTCTGCCGTCAGTGCCGCCAGCAGCTTGCCGTGGATGCCACCGAAACCGCCATTGCTCATCACCAGCACATGGTCGCCGGGGCGGGCGGCGGCGCGCACGGCGGCGACGATGGCATCGATATCAGCGTAGACCACGCCCCGCTCTCCCAGAGATACGGCTGCGGCCCCCAGATCCCAACCCAGGTCGGAGGGGTGGTAGAGGAACACCAGATCGGCGGCGGCCAGGGACGGCCCCAGGGTGTCGCGGTGCACACCGAGGCGCATGGTGTTGGAGCGCGGCTCCAGCACCGCCAGGATGCGCGCCGCACCGACCCGGTTGCGCAGACCGGCCAGGGTGGTCTCGATGGCGGTGGGATGATGGGCGAAGTCATCGTAGACCGCGACATCCCCGGCCACACCGCGCAGCTCCAGCCGGCGCCGCACGCTCCTGAACTCGCCCAGCGCGGCGCAGGCCTGCGCCGCCGGCACGCCGGCATGACGCGCCGCACCGATGGCGGCAAGGGCGTTGCTGACGTTGTGGGCGCCGAGCAGCTCCCACTGCACCTCACCCTGCAGGACACCGTTCCAGAAGACCGCAAAGCGGCTGCCATCGTCCGCCCGCAATTGCGCGCTCCAGCCCTCCGCCGCGCCGAATTTCTCCACCGGCGTCCAGCAGCCCATCTGCAGCACCCGCGCCAGCGCGGCGTCCTGCGCCGGCGCCAGGATCAGGCCCTGTCCCGGTACCGTGCGCACCAGATGGTGGAACTGCCGTTCGATGGCGCCGAGGTCGGGAAAGATGTCGGCGTGGTCGTACTCCAGGTTGTTGAGGATCGCCGTACGCGGCCGGTAATGCACGAACTTCGAGCGCTTGTCGAAGAAGGCGGTGTCGTATTCGTCCGCCTCCACCACGAAGAACGGCGTGTCACCGGCGCGGGCAGAAAGGCCGAAATTGTGCGGCACGCCGCCGATGAGAAAGCCCGGCGCCATGCCGGCATAGTCCAGGATCCAGGCCAGCATGGAGGCGGTGGTGGTCTTGCCGTGGGTGCCGGCGACGGCAAGGACCCATTTGTCGCGCAGCACATGCTCGGCCAGCCATTGCGGCCCCGAGGTGTAGGGAATACCGTGGTTCAGCACATGCTCCACCGCCGCATTGCCGCGCGACAGCGCGTTGCCGATCACCACCACATCGGTATGGGCGGGAATACCCTCGGGCGCATAACCCTCGGTAAGTGCGATGCCCGCCGCGGCAAGCTGCTCGCTCATGGGCGGATAGACGCCGGCATCCTGGCCGGACACCGTGTGACCGGCGGCGCGTGCCAGCAGCGCGATGCCGCCCATGAAGGTGCCGCAGATGCCGAGGATGTGTATGTGCATGACGAACCTTTGCGGGCAACAGAATTCAGGAGGGAACCACCAGCCCCATCACGCTGTAGGTGAGGAAGGTGTAGCCCAGGGCCAGCAACAGGGCGATGCCCTGGTTGACCTCCAGCGCATGGCGCAGGATGTGCACCGTCACCACCACGCTCCAGACGATGATCAGCAGCGACAGCAGCGAGGGCACCAGCCGCGCCTCGGCACCCTCGACGGCATAGAACCACACGGTCGGCGGCAGGGCCGCCAGCCCGAGCACGATCTCGCTGCCGGCCAGGGCGGTGGCGGTCTGCGTCAGGCGCGCCGCCTTGCGGTGCGCCAGCAGCAGTCCCTGCACCACCACCACCAGCAGCGCGGTACCCACGGCGGCGGCGAGCAGCGCCTGCGGCAGCGGCACGGTAAACAGGGCGAAGGCAAAACCGAGCAGCACGTGCAACGCCAGGATCAGCAGCAGCAGAAAGCGCGCCGCCGGCAGGTACTGCGGTCCGGCACGCAGCAGGCAGATATCCACGAAGACCTTGAGTAATTGCCGCATCGTATCCCTATCCCGCACCTCGCAGGTGAAGCGCATGATACCTTTCGGGCCGACACCGCAGCAATGCGCGGCGGCTGACCGTATACTTGGCACACCTTCCGTGAACAGCGAGCGCCCCATGTCCGTACCGTATATCGACAATCCCGCCGACCTCGCCGCTTACTGCGCCGAACTGCGCCAGCACGACTGGTTCGCCCTCGACACCGAGTTCATGCGCGAGAAGAGCTATTACCCGCAGCTGTGCCTGATCCAGATCGCCACACCGGACGGGGCGGTGTGCATCGACCCCTTCGGCATCGACGACCTCGGCCCGCTGCTCGAACTGCTGTACGACCCGGCGATCCTCAAGGTACTGCACGCCGCGCGGCAGGACCTGGAGATATTCCACGTCATGCGTGGCACGCCGCCGGCGCCGGTGTTCGACACCCAGCTCGCCGCCACCCTGCTCGGCCACGGCGATCAGATCGGCTACGGCGCACTGGTAAAGGAAACCCTCGGCGTGGAACTGGAAAAGGCGCACAGCCGCGCCGACTGGAGCCTGCGCCCGCTCACGCCGGAGCAACTGGAGTATGCCGCCGACGACGTGCGCTACCTGGTGCAGGTGTACCAGAAGCAGCGTGCCGCGCTGGAACAGAACGGCCGCTTGCCCTGGCTGGCGGAGGACTTTGCCACCCTGTCCGATGCGCACACCTACGACAACCCGCCGCAGGAGGCCTGGCGCCGCATCAAGGGCGTCAACTTCCTCAAGGGCGTGCAGCTCGCCGTGCTGCAGCAGCTCGCCGCCTGGCGCGAGCAGGTGGCGCAGGACTCCGATCGGCCGCGACGCTGGGTGCTGAAGGATGAAGTGATGTTCGACATGGCCAAGCTGATGCCGGACAGCCTGGACAAGCTGGGTCGCATCCGCGGCCTGGAAAAGGGCACCGTGGAGCGCAACGGCAAGCGCCTGCTGGAGCTGATCCAGCAGGGCCGCAAGATGCCGCAGGACGACTGGCCACAACTGGAACCGGTCATCCGCCTGACGCCGCCGCAAGAGGCACTGGTGGATGCGATGATGGCACTGGTACGCCTGCGCGCCATGGAACAGCAGGTGAGCGTGCCCACGCTGGCGCCGCGCCGCGAGGTGGAGCGCCTGCTCGGCGACGATGCCGACGCCGCACTGCGCCACGGCTGGCGCGCGCAACTGGTGGGTCACGACCTGCAACGACTTATGCGCGGCGAGCTGTTGCTGCGTGTGGTTGACGGCCGGCTGCACATCAGCGAGTCCACGCCCTGATCCCCATGCAGGCCCCGCTGCCCCTCAACCGCAAACGTTTCCCCTGGCGCGGCGGCAACCGCTTCGACCTGCTGGTGGATGGCGGCCATTTCTTTCCCGCCATGCTCACCGCCATCAAGGCGGCACAGCATTACGTGCTGCTGGAGATGTACCTGTTCGAATCGGGGGTTATTGCCAGCGAGTTCATCGATGCCTTTGCGACGGCCACCCGGCGCGGGGTAGCGGTATACCTGCTGCTGGACGATTTCGGCGCACGCGCACTGCTGCCATCCGATCGGCAGCGCCTGCTGGACGCCGGCGTACACCTCGCCTTCTACAATCCGCTGCACTACGGCAAGCTGCGCCGCAATCTGTGGCGCGATCACCGCAAGCTGCTGCTGGTGGACGGCGTGGTGGCCTACACCGGCGGCGCCGGCATCACCGATGAATTTGCCCCCACCGAGCCGCTGCACTGGCATGACGCGATGCTTGCCGTGCGCGGCCCCTGCGTGTCCGACTGGCACACCGCCTTCGAACAGGTATGGCAGGCGCTCCCGGGCAACGACCGCGCCCCCCTGCCGCCGCCCCCCTCCGGCGGACCCGCCGCCGGCCACAGCGCCGGGCGCGTCACTCTCAACGAACCGGTGCGCATGGAGATCAAGCGTTCCCTGCTCAAGCGCCTGCGCGGCGCCGAACGCCGCATCTGGATCGCCAGCGCCTACTTCATCCCGTCGTGGAAGATCCGCCGTGCCCTGTACCAGGCCGCGCGTCAGGGCTGCGACGTGCGCCTGCTGCTGCCCGGCCCGCATACCGACCACCCTGGCGTGCGCCATGCCGGCCGCCGCTACTACAGCAAGCTGCTGGCCGCCGGGGTGCGCATCTTCGAATACCAGCCGCGCTTCCTGCACGCCAAGATCCTGCTGTGCGACACCTGGGTGTCCATCGGCTCCAGCAACATCGACCGCTGGAACTTCAGCTGGAATCTGGAGGCCAATCAGGAGGCCGAGGATCACGCGCTGGCCGAGCAGGTCGCCGCCCTGTTCGAGGCCGATTTCACCCACAGCCGCGAATTCCTCGCCGGCGAATGGCGCCAGCGCTCATGGCGCCGGCGCCTGCAGGAACGTTTCTGGGGTTTTATCGAGTTGTGGCTGGAACGATTGAGTCAGCGCAAGCCCTGACTTGATGGGGACGGCAGAAGGACTGATACCGCACCTGTCATCACATCCCTCCTTCACTCAGGAAACATCAACGTGCCGCGGCAATCATGCTGCCCTTTGTCAGCTGATGACAATCCATCCAGGTCACGCCGGCACTACGGCTCATCCCGACAAGCTGAGGAATGGCGCTCTGCGCCTTGGGCATCACGTCATGAAACAGAATGATGCCGCGCCGCCACAGCAACATCAGAGTCATCACGCGGTCGGCCGTCTGGCCCGCATCGATTTTCTTGTGCCAATCCTGCGAATCAATGTTCCAGAGCACAATACGCTGCCCCTGCGGGGCAAGCAGCGCGGCAGCCTCAGGCAAGCGCTGGCCGTATGGCGGCCGGAACGCCAGTGCATCCGATGTCTGTTCGGGAAATGTCTGCACCAGAAGTTCCCGGGTTCTAGCGACAGAATCCTGCCAGTCTGCCAGCTTGGCATGGGATTTGTGCACAAAAGCATGTGATGCCGGACACATGCCTGCATACAGCTGGCTGACCACCGCGGCGGGCTGCTGTTCGAGACGCTGTTGCAGGCGCTCGCCGAGCATGAAAAAACTGGCGCTTACCCGTTCGCTGCGCAGTATGTGAACAAGCTTGTCGGTATTGCCGCCCGCCTGCGTCGGACCATCATCAAATGTCAGGAGAAAATGACGGTCCGGAAACTCGTATCCCAATATCTCCTGTGGATCAAGGCCGGCAATTTCACTCGAAATCCGCGGATGCAATGCGGCGAGGCGCAGCTGTTCATAGATATAGTCAGCATAAAATCGCAACGCACTATCACGCCAGTCCGACAGTTCGGGTGACAGCGTACTGCCCGGCAGCAATCGAGCCAGCTGCGTCCAGTCCGCTATGGGCACAGTGGGGCACAACAGCGCGATATCGCCTCGACAACTGGCAGAAGCATGCCGAAAATTCTGCAACAGCCGTTGCCGGGTCAGCTCTGTCCAGTCTCGAACCGATGACTCATTGATATCAGATAGACCCAGCGCCTCTCCGAGATCCTTGTTTTCTGCAAAATAATTATCCAGTGCCGCAGAAAATGCCGCGATCTCGAAACGAGAAGCCAAATCAAACCGGTCCGGAGAAGAGAAGTCGTATGGCCAGAGCGAGCGGTCACTGAGGGCCAAACGTTGCGGACCGGCTGCAAGCAGGGGTCCCGGCAGCAGGATTGCCGCAATCAAGATTCCAGTGAGCAGCCTGTTCATGACGGACTAATTCTGGACGGCCTGGCCCACCTTCTCCTTCATGCGTGCGATACCTTCCGTATACGCGCGATGCTGGCGCAGGTTCAGCGCATATTGATAGTTCTGCAGCGCACGATCCCAGCGAGACTGGGACTCATAGATGCGGCCGAGATTATAGTAGGAACTGGCTTGAACAACGGCCTTGTTCGCGCCTTCGGCGAGAGCAATCGCCTTGCGATTGGCCCACATCGCCTCCGGGATACGCCCGGCCTTTTGATAGGCAAGCCCAAGATTCGAATAGGCTTGGCCGTATTGTGGATCAATATCGATCGCCTCGCGGTACAAGGCGATGGCAGCATCGAACTCGCCACGATGATAGGCCTGCTCACCGGCACGATTCTTTGTCACCGCGTCTGTGGTCTTGACTGCTGCAGGAGCAGGCGCTGCTGCTGTTGCCGGTCGGTAAGCCGGGACCGGGCGGGCTGGACTCAATGTCTCTACAACTCGCGACCAGGAGTCCGCCTCAACCAATGAGGCAAGTGCTGTCCTGATGTCTTCAGGGGAGGATCTGCTCAGATACATGTCCACATCATGGAATTCGCCATGATGGTCAATCAGGAACGGCACCCACACCGTCCCCTGACGTTGCGCTGGAACATAGGTGCGCACAAGGGTCTGTCCGACATAAACATCCACTCGGGCCGGACTCTCGGCGATTGCCCGCGAGTGAGGCTCTTTCCGGTTGGTGAAATTGTAAACTGCATAAGCGTAGCGACCGCCATCGGGCCGCTCCGTTATGGTGATCGTCTCCGGACCATAGGAATATGTGTCATCGACATCCAGATTGGCACCACTTCCCTCGCGCACGCGGAAATAGATGTGATTGTCGGGATAGACGAGGTGCGCATCGAGATCGAAGGGGTGGCTGCCCCAACTCAACACTATGCGAATGCTGTCGAGCCCGCTCAGCTTCTCGCTCAGTGCGTAGGTATATCCACTACATGGACACTTGACCACCAGCGGTGAGTACCCTTCCTTCCTTGCGATCATCACCACGGAAGGATCGTCCACCCCGCCGAATGGCATTGCGTCGAGGGTCAGCCGGCCCTGGCTATCGGTTCGGGCAATAACTGACGGTGAGCCAATACGTTGAAAAGTAACTTCGGCACCGTCAACAACTTTGTCCTTGACGGTGGCGCTGAGAAATTGGGTGGGTGCGGCGAAGGCAGATGCTGCGAACAGCCCTGATAGTACTCCGAACATCCATGTGGCGCGGGTCATAATCTTCCCCTTGTTGTATTTGCTATGCGCGTACCAGGAAAGCCCGCCACCTCGCCACATTAACAAAGTCACGTCATCCCTGGTCCCTGCCACGCCCGCCATCAAACGTTGCAGACAATTGTTTGAGGGCAGTACCGGCTGCGTATGAAATACCATGTATCTGTCGTGGTTTTCAAGCGGGCACCGTCACCATGGCAAGAATCTCCGCAGCCTCTTCCGCCAGCTGGCGCGCAATCAGGGCAGGGGGGGCGCTGACTGGGGTTCTCCCCGGCCGCTGTAGTATCCTAGTTACCGCTCCTTCTGACCTGCGCATCTGAAATGAAAATCTGCCTTGTATCCGACAGTCACGACAACCGCTCCCTGCTGACCGCCGCCGTGGGTGAGGCCAGGGAGTTGGGCGCCCAGGTGGTCTGGCACTGCGGCGACGTGGTGGCGCCGACGGCGCTGCGGCCCCTGCAGCAGTTCGGCCTGCCGGTGCACGTCATCCACGGCAACAACATGGGCGACACCTATGCCATGTTCATGCTGGCGCAGGAACCCAACAGCGTGATCTTCTATCACGGCCAGGATGCCGGTCTCGAGCAGGGCGGCAAGCGCATCTTCCTGGTGCACTATCCACACTACGCCCAGGCCCTCGCCCTCACCGGCGACTGGGACATCGTCTGCTGCGGCCATGATCACCGGCCGGCCATCAAGAGCATCGCCAACGTCAAGGGCGGCACCACCCTGCTGCTCAATCCCGGCACCGTCGCCGGCGTCGGCCCCTGCGCCAGCTACATCTTCGGCGATCTGGAAACGATGGAGTTCGAGATCCGCGACGTGCCCGGCGGCAAGAAATCCTCCTGATGCAGCAAAGACAAAGGGCGTCCGGGAACCATGTGTTCCCGGACGCCCTTTGTCTTCAAGCCATATTGGCTGCCGTCTGGCCTACAGCGACGGTTTGCCTTCTTCGGCATACTGCTTTTCGTGCAAGGCCTGGTGCTCGATGCAGCGCCGAGCCGCCGGATAGGCCTGCAGGCGCGCGTAGGGAATATCGATGCCGCAATCCTCGCACAGGCCGTAACCGCCGGTGGCAATACGTTCCAGCGCCGCCTCCGCCTCGCGCAGTTCAACTATCAGGCGCCCCAGCACCGCCACATTCACATCGGTGAGCAGATCGGCGACCGACTCCTCACCGGCATCATGTACCTGGCCCGCCAGATCGCCATACTGCTCGCGGTCGGTGGCGAGCAGATGATCACGAATTTCACCGCGCAGGCGTGCGCGCTCCGCTGTGAGCAGATGTTGCAAAGTATTCAGTTGTTCGTCGCTCAGACGCGTCATGATGGTTTCCTGTAGGGCGGACCCGGGTCCGCCAGATGCATGCAACGATGGGTCAATATCCGGCGGTATTCTTTTCCACCCAGCGGTGGCCACCCTCCGGCAGTTGTTCCTTCTTCCAGAACGGGGCATTGGACTTGAGGTCTTCCATGATGTAGCGGCAGGCCTCAAAGGCATCCTTGCGGTGCGCCGACCACACCGCGACCAGGACGATGGGATCGGCCGGATGCAGTTCGCCGACGCGATGGACCACCAGGGCATCAAGCAGCGTCCAGCGCTCGGCTGCCGTGCGGCAGATCTTCTCCAAGTGCCGCTCGGTCATCCCCGGATAGTGTTCCAGGGTCATCGCCGTCACTGTGGCGCCTTCGTTGATGTCGCGCATGAAACCGACGAACACTGCCGCCGCCCCGGCGGCACCGTGCAGCGCGCTCTGTGCCTGCTCGTAGTCCGCCACCTCGCGCCAG
>JBFLWM010000016.1:0-57752 GCA_040755915.1 Pseudomonadota bacterium
CGCCGGGACGCTGGTTTGTCGCGCAGTACTATGAGCACTCGCCGCCGCTCGCCGACTACATCCGCGAGCGCGAGGGGCTGCGCGCCATGGTGCGTGGCGTGTTGACGCCGGTGGTGTATGCGGTGCGTCATCCGTTGTGGGCGCTGCTGGCAGTGTCGGTGCTGCTGACGATGGGCATCGGGTGGCGTCGGCGCCGCGCCGCGCTGTTCCGGGGGATGTGAGGCATGGAATATCTGCCGTTCATTCTCATCGGCGTGATGGCCCTGTTCATGGCCATGCCGCTGTACATCTGGCTGGGCAGCAAGCGCCTGCAGGGGCAGGCAGCGCCGGACTATGCGGCGCTGCTGACGCCACAGCAGCAGGGGCGAGACAAGCTGCTGTTCTATTTCTACAGCGAGCATTGCGGTCCCTGCCGCACGCTGGCGCCGCTCATCGACAGCATGGCGGAACGTCATGGCAATGTGGTGAAGGTGGATGTGATGCAGCAGCCGGCGGCGGCGCGGCAGTTCGGCATCCGGGCCACGCCGACCCTGGTGCTGGTGGAGGGCGGCAAGGTGGTGAAGGTGCTGCTGGGGGCGGTGAGTGCGAAACAGCTGGAGGTGCTGCTGCGCGGAGATTGACACAGTTTTCGCGGGGTTGAAATAGTGTACTGAAATACTATGTTAATGGCATGGCCGCAGTTGGCCAGAAAAATTACATGACTGACAAGGTATTTCAGGAGGCAACATGAACACCACTTATTTCAAGGCGATGGATACCATGGAAAAGGCCGGCGCCGACCGGCAGTACATCGATGGCTGGGCCTGCGGTTTCCTGCACAACCCGCGCCGCGGTGAGCAGCACATCACCGAGGCCTACGAGGCCGGCTATGAGGACGGCCAGAATCAGGTGATGGATGGCTACAAGGCCTGGGTCGGCAAGAAGGCCGCCTGAGTTTCACGACCCCGCCCCGCAACAGCCCCGCTACGGCGGGGCTGTCGCTTTGTGGGGGGGGCGGGTTAAGCTGCGGGCAGGTACGGCTGAGGGAGTGGCCCGCATGAGACGAGGCGTTTGCTGGTTGTTGTTGTTGCTGCTGCTGGCCGGGCCGGCAACAGGCGCCGGCATCTATCGCTGGACCGATGCCGAGGGCCGTGTGCACTTCGGTGATGCGCCGCCCGACGAGCGCCAGGCCGAGGGTGTTGCGCTGCGCTACAACGAGGTGGGGTCGACGCCGGTGCCGGAAGGGATGTTCGAGTCCCGCCCGCCGGTGGTGATGTACAGCGCCGCCTGGTGCGGTGTGTGCCGCAAGGCAAAGAGTTTTCTGCAGGCCCGCGCCGTTCCCTTCCACGAATACGACATCGAGACCACCCGCAAGGGACGCGAGGATTACCGTCGCCTGCAGGGCACCGGTGTGCCGATCATCCTGGTGGGCGCAGAGCGCATGAACGGTTTCAATCCCGCCACGCTGACCGGGTGGCTGGAGCAGGCCGGCCATCTGCCGGCGACGCCTTGACGGCTCCGGCTGCCGCAGCGTAGCTTACCCATCATGACTTACCTGAATGCACGACCGATGTCCGCAGTACGCCGCGCCGTCTGGCGCGAGGCGTTGCGTCGGCGTGTCATCGAGGTGAGACCGGGCTAGTTCCCGCGACAGAATGGATACCTCAAAGGCCGCAGACGCTGAGTCTGCGGCCTTTTTGTTTTTGGATTGTGCGTTTGGGGAAGGAAAAATGTCGGTACCTGCCGCCTATGTGGGCATCATCCTGATCTGGTCCACCACCCCGCTGGCCATCAAGTGGAGCAGCGCGGGGACGGGGTTTCTGTTTGCCGTGACCGCGCGCATGGCGCTGGGTACCGTGCTGAGCCTGTTGCTGCTGCGCCTGCTGCGCATTGCCGTGCCCTGGGACCGCGAGGCACGTCGAGCCTACGTCGCCGCGGCACTGGGGATCTACGGCGCCATGTTGAGCACCTACTGGGGCGCGCAGTACATCCCGTCCGGCCTGATCTCGGTGCTGTACGGCCTGATGCCGCTGTTCACCGGCGTGATGGCGGCGTGGTGGCTGAACGAGCGCAGCCTGTCACCGCTGCGCATCGTCGGCGTGCTGCTCGGCATCGCCGGTCTGGCGCTGATCTTTCTCGCCGGCCGCGCGCTGGAGCACATCGCCTGGCAGGGCATCGCAGCGGTGCTGGGCGGCGTGCTGATGCAGGCGGCGAGCGCGGTGTGGGTGAAGCGCACCGGCGCGACGCTGCACCCGATGGCCCTCAACGGCGGTGCGCTGCTGCTGGCGCTTCTCGCCTATCTGCTCACCTGGGCGGTATTCGACGGGGCCTGGCCGGTGCAGATGGATCAGCGCAGCGCCGGCGCCATCGTCTATCTGGGCGTGCTCGGCACCGTGGTCGGCTTCAATCTGTATTTCTTCGTGTTGAAGCGGCTGTCCGCCGGTGCCATTTCGGTGATCACGCTGATCACGCCGGTGCTGGCGCTGTTGCTCGGCAACAGGATCAACGCTGAGGTGGTGGACCCGCGGGTGTGGCAGGGCACGGCCTGCATCCTCGTTGGCCTGCTGATCTACCAATGGGGCGGCCATGTGCTGCGGCGCCTGCGGCGCGGTGAGGCCTGAAAAAGAAAGGGGGCCGGCGGCCCCCTTTCGTTGTACGGCGGTGTCTGCTCTTACATGGGCTGGCGCAGGGTGAAGGCGCCGCGTACGTCGCCGGCCTTGTAGCCGCGCGCCATGTCCTTGGGATACAGGGCATCGAGCTTGGCGGCAACGGCCGGGTCGATGTTGCTGCCGTGGCACTTGAGGCAGGGCATCTTGTCTTCCGGCGGCATGATGATGGCCTTCATGAAGCGGAACTCCTTCTTGCCGTCGGTCTCGACCACTTCACCGAAGGCGATGCTGTCCGGATTCTCGCCGGCCGCCTTGCGCTCCTCGAATTTCTTCAGCACGGCGGTTTCCCAGGCATCCGGGGCATTGTCGGCATTGCGGGTCTTCAGGCTGGTGCGCGCCACGTCCATGCCGTGCTTGTCGGACAGTTCCCTGGCGATGCCGGGGGCGACGCGATTGCACACGGCGATGGCATTGATGGGGCCGCCCTGCTTCATGGCCGCCTCCAGTTCACCCTTCAGCTTGCCGAAAAATTCCTTTACCACAGCCTTGCTGTTTTCCACCCGTGCCTGGTTGCCGTGATTGTCGGCCAGGACCTGGCCCAGCGGGATGGCGCACAGCAGGGCGGTTGCGATAATGCGTTTCATTGTTTCCCTCCACCTTGGATTTGTTGGTTGATGCTCCGGCTCTGCGGCCGGTGGCTCATAAAAGCACAGGGTCATTCGGTACGCAAGGCCTCGACCGGATCGAGGCGGGCGGCGCGGCGTGCCGGCCAGACGCCGGCAACCAGCCCGACGGCGGCGGCGATGAGTTCGGCGCTCGCCACGTAACTCCAGGTGACGTGCACCGGCAGCGCGGGCAATGCAACACCAAGCAGCCAGGCGATGCCCAGGCCGAGCAGCAGCCCGCCCAGGCCGCCGATGGCGGCGAGCACCGTGGCCTCGCCCAGGAACAGCGCGAGGATCTGACCCTGCCGCGCGCCCAGGGCGCGCAGCAGCCCGATTTCGGGGGTGCGCTCGCGCACGGCGATGGTCATGATGGTGAAGATGCCGACACCGCCCACCAGCAGCGAAATGCCGCCCAGTGCACCGACGGCGAAGGTGAGCACATCCAGCACCGAACCGAGCACATCCAGCATCTGCTGCTGGGTGACGAGGGTGAAGTCTTCGCGGCCGTGGCGCGCGCTGAGCACGCGGCGCACCCCCTCGACGATTTCATCGACATTGGCGCCGGCCTGATACAGCACATCGATCTCCATCAGACCGTCGCGGGCGAACAGATCCAGGGCCTTGGCGGCGGGGATGTACACCGTGTCGTCGACATCGAAGCCGAGTACCTGTCCCTTGCTGTCCATCACGCCGATGATGCGGTAGCGATCGCCGCCGACACGCAGGGTCTGGCCCAGCGGATTGGCATCGCCGAACAGTTCGCGGCGCAACTGGCTGCCGAGCACGGCGAAGGCACGCGCGGCGCGCGGGTCATCCGGCGGCAGGAAGCGGCCGCCGGCGACGCTGAAATTGAACACCTCGGGAAAGGCGGAGCCGACGCCGTAGACATTGGTGCGCCGCTGCCGTCCGCCGGCCTCGACCAGGGCATTGCCCGCGATCACCGGCTCGACGTTGAGGACGCGGGGCAGCCTTTTCAGGGCCGCGGCATCCTCCAGTGTCAGCGGCCGGGTATTGCCGAAGGCGCCGACCGATGCGCCCATGGTGGTGCTGCGGCCGGGCTGCACGGCGACCAGATTGGTGCCGAACTGCGTGAACTCGTTGAGCACATAGCGATGGATGCCCTCGCCGATGGCGGTGAGCAAAACCACGGCGGCGATGCCGATGGCGATGCCGAGGGCGGTGAGAAAACTGCGCAGGCGTTGCGCGATCACCGAGCCGACGGTGAGACGGATGAAATCGCGGGCAATCATCGGCGGGCCAGCGCCTGCACCGGATCGAGACGGGAGGCGCGGCGTGCCGGCAGGACGCCGAAGGCCAGCCCGGTGCCCAGTGCCACCAGGACCGCCGCTGCGATGGCCCACAAGGGGGCGCCGAAGGGCAGGGCCGGATAGAGGTGACGCAGCAGCAGGGTGGCCGCCTGGCCGATGGCGAGGCCGATGGCGGCGCCGAGCAGGGACAGCAGTGCCGCCTCGGTGAGGAACAGGCGCTGGATGACGCGGGCCGGTGCGCCGAGGGCCTTGAGCAGGCCGATCTCGGCGGTGCGCTGCGCCACCGCCACCAGCATGACGTTCATGATCAGCACCCCGGCCACCACCAGGCTGATGGCGGCAATGCCGGCCACGGTCATGGTCAGCGCACCGAGGATGCGATCGAAGGTGCTCAGGATCGAATCCTGGGTAATGACGGTGACGTCCTCCTCGCCGTCGTGGCGCGCCTTGAGAGTGGCGATGATGTGGCGGCGCGCCGGTGCGATGGCCTCGCGCGACGACGCCTCCACCAGGATGCGGAACAGCGAGGTGACGTTGAACAGCGATTGTGCCGCGGTGACCGGGATGATGGCGAGGTCATCGGTGTTCATGCCCAGCGACTGGCCCTGCTCCTGCAGCACGCCGATGACGTGGAAGCGGCGATCGCCGATGCGGATGCGTTCGCCCAGTGCCGGCTGGCTGCCGAACAGTTCGCGGCGCAGGCGCGCACCGAGCACCACCACCGGCTGCGGATGGTGCACGTCGCCGGGCGGCAGGAAGCGGCCCTGCCCCATCTTGAAATGACGCACCTCGTACAGCTCGTGGGTGGCGCCCATGATGACGCCGTCGCGTTCGAGGCCGCCGAAGGACACGGTGGCGGCACCGACGTTGATGGGGGCGACCAGGCGTACGTGGCGGCTGCGCTTGAGCGCCTCGGCATCGTCGAGGCTGAGATCGCGCGGCGTTTCCGATACCAGCGGCGGCGCGCCGCCGGTGGTTTCGTTGCGGCCGGGCAGGACGATGAGCAGATGGGTGCCGAGGGAAGAAAACTCATTGATGACGTAGCGCCGTGCACCTTCGCCGAGGGCGGACAGCACCACCACGGCGGCCACGCCGATGGCCATCGCCAGCAGCATCAGGCCGGTGCGCAGGCGCGCACCGCGCAGGGCGGTGAAGGCGTAGCGCAGGCGATCGTGCAGCGTCATGATGTTGTATCCGTATCCTCGACGATGGCGCCATCCACCATGCGCAGGCGGCGCCGTGCACGCATGCCCAGTTCCGGATCATGGGTCACCACCACCAGCGTGATGCCGCGGGCATTGAGCTGTTCGAGTATTTCCACCACCTCGTGACCGGAGGCGCGGTCCAGGTTGCCGGTGGGTTCGTCGGCGAGCAGCAGGGCCGGCTCGATGATGGTGGCGCGACCGATGGCCACGCGCTGGCGCTGGCCGCCGGACAACTGATCCGGGCGATGGCGGGCGCGCTCGGCGAGACCGTAGGCCTGCAGCGTGCGCTGCACCTTGTCGTGGCGCTGTGCCGGCGCGACACCGGACAGCACCAGCGGCAGCTCGATGTTTTCCGCCGCGGTGAGGCGCGGGATGAGGTGAAAGAACTGGAATACGAAGCCGATGCGCTCGCGCCGCACCTGCGCCTGCTCGCTGTCGGACAGGGCGGTCACATCATGTTGCTCGAACAGGTAGCGGCCGGTGCTGGGGCGATCGAGCAGGCCGATGATGTTGAGCAGGGTGGATTTGCCGGAGCCGGAAGGACCCATGATGGAGACGTAGTCGCCACGGGCGATGCGCAGGTTGACGTTGTGCAGGGCGTGCACCTGCTGGCCGCCGACATCGAAGACGCGCTCGATCCCCTGCAGTTCGATCATTTCGCCTTCCCGGTGGCATCTTCCACCACGGCATGGACACCAGCGCGCACCCCTTCGCGATCGATGGAGGTGACCACCCGATCGCCGGCGGCCAGGCCGCTCACCACCTCGGTGTACTGCCAGTTGGCGACCCCGGTTTCGATCTTCCGCTCGTGCAGCAGGTCGCCGTCGAACAGCAGCACGCGGTTGCCTTCCAGCAGGGCCTCGGTGGGGATGCGCAGCACATTTTCCCGGCGCTCCAGGATGATCTCCGCATCGGCGCTGTAGCCGGCCAGCAGTTTGGCGATGTCCTGCGGATCGTCGAACTCCACCTCCATTTCCACCGTGCGCGCCTGCTTTTCCACGTCCAGCACGTAGGGGGCAATGCGGGCCACATGGCCGGCGAAGGGGCGGTTGCCGAAGGCATCGAGCAGGATGCGCGCCGGCAGTCCGAGAGTCACGCGCGGCGCATCGATCTCGTCGATCGGGGCGACGACGTAGAGACAGCTGTTGTCCACCAGGTCCACCGCCGGCGGGGTGGGGATGCCGGGCGGCGAAGGTGTGACGAACTCGCCGACCTCGCCGGTGGTTTCCGCCACCATACCGGCAAAGGGGGCGCGCAGCAGGGTGCGCTCCAGCAGGGCCTCGTTGAGGCGAACGCGATCGTTGGCGACGCGGGCGCTGGCACGTGCGGCCGTGCAGGCGGCGGCACGCGCCTGGGCGTCGGTTTCATTGCGATCGCGCTGTTCGTCGGAAACCAGATTCTGTTTGTGCAGTGTGTTGGTGCGCCGTGCCTCGCGTTGCGCCACCTCGGCCACCAGGCAGGCCTCATCGGCGCGGGCACTTGCGGCCTGGGCCTCGCTGCGCGCCAGCGCCACCTGTGCCGCCAGATCATCGTTCCACAGGCGCAGCAGCAGCTGTTGTGCCTCCACCCGGTCGCCCTTGCGCACCAGCAGTTCCGCCACCTGACCGCCCTGCGGCGGCGCCAGGCGCGCACGCCGGCAGGCCTTCACCGTGCCGGCACGCGTGTTGGCGACCGTGGCCTCGACCAGGCCGGTCTGCACTTCGCTTACGACCACGGCCACGGGCTTGGGGCGTGTCGCATACCAGCCGGCGGCAATGGCGGCGAGCAGGAGGAGGGAGATGACGAACAGGCGGCGCAGTGTACGGTTCATGGCGGTCAGTGGCGTAGTTGTGCGGGTCACGGTGAATCCCGCCCGCAGGCAGTCGGTACACAGAAGAAACTAGCATTGCCACCACCGAAAATGCGAGCCATGGGGCAAATTTGCCGCAACCGGTGTCATTGCGCGGCGATTACCGATACTATTAGGCGCAGCGCGCCGGCAGGGTGCGGAAGACCAATAATCAACGGCTATATCGGAGAGGGTGCTTATGGTTCTGCGTATATTGGGTGTGGTGCTTGGTGTGGCGATGGCGGCACAGGCTGCGGCCGACTCGCTGGATATCAACCTGCATGGCGATGCCCTGCGGGCAACCTACAGCCGCCCCGTCGGCGCCACCCAGGGGCTGGATATGGACGTCGGTCTGCTCCATGTGGAAGAGAATGGCTATGACGCCAACGTGATCCATGCCGGGCTGCAGGTGGCCGGCATGAACTGGAGCAAGCAGGGCAACTTCAACATCAGCCTGGGCGGCCGTGCCGTATTTGTCGATGTGGACAGCTTTGAGGGTGGCCACATCGCCTTCGGCGGCAGCGTGCGCTTCTCGCCGATGCCCCGCGTCGGCTTCGGCGGCTCGCTGTACTACGCGCCGAACATCACCAGCTTCCTCGATGCCGAGGAATACACGGAGTGGGGGTTGTTCGCGGATTACCAGCTGCTGACCCAGGCCTATGTCTACGTAGGCTACCGCAACGTGGAAGTGGATGCCGAGAACGGCGGCTCCGCCGAGCTGGATGACCATGTGCACATCGGCATGCGCATGAACTTCTGATACTGCGCACAATGCGGAAACAAAAAGGGGGCGCCCATCGGCGCCCCCTTTTTGTTTGCGGCCGAACGGGATCAGGCGGCGTTCAGGGCGGCCTCCAGCTCGGCAAAGGTCTGGGCGACCTCGGTGGTTTCGATGGTGATGCCCAGCTGTTTGCTGATCTGCTTGGTGGAGAACATGCCGCGCACGATCTGGCGGTCGCCGGCGGTACGTTCCACCACCAGGGCATGCTGGCGGCCGACCCGTTTCATGGTTTCGACGATGTCGCCCACGCTGGCGCGCTCCACGTCGGGCATGCACAGCACGTCCAGCTTGTCCTGGGCGGTCATGATGTCGCGCACGAAGATGTCCTCGCGCTTGCCGCCCACCTCCTGCAGGTACTTCATCGGCTTTTCGCCCAGGATGTCGGTGGCGGTGATGACGCCCATGATTTCGTTGTCGCGTCCGGTGACGAACAGCAGGCGCACGCCGGAGGCGATCATGCGCTGGTTGGCGTCCTCCAGGCTGGCGCAGGGGCCGATGGTCATGGCGGCCACCTTGATGAAGTCGGTCATGACGTCGGTGGCAGGGCTGTCGGCGGTGACGCGCTCCGGCAGGCGCTGCGGCGGGCGATGGTAGGTGGCGCCGGCATCGAGGGTCTTGTAGGACAGGGGATTGTAGTTCTGGCTCATGTACGTTTCTCCAGTGGTCGCGTGGTGCTTTGTGTATTTTTACCCTGTGAAACTAGAAATAATGCAAAAAACCTGTTTTTTCAATTCAGCCAGAACCAAATATATTTCGCCTGTCATTAGCAATTTGAATGTCATGGCCCTTGCCATGGGGCGCGCAATAAAAAAGGCCGGCTTGCGCCGGCCTTTTGCAGGACTGCCGGGAGCCGTGTCTTAGACGACGGTTTCCTTCAGGCCCTTCAGTGCGGTCAGTTTGACGGTATTGCGCGCCGGCTTGGCCTTGACGGTGATCTCTTCGCCGGTGAAGGGGGAGATCATCTTGCGTGCCTTGGTGGCGGGCTTCTTGTGGCGACGGATCTTCACGCCCACTTCCGGGATGGTGAATTCGCCGGAGCCGTTCTTCTTCATGTGGGCCTCGACCATGGCGGCCATGGTGCTGAACACGGCACCGACATCCTTCTTGGCTACGCCGGTGGTTTCGGCGATGGCGGCGATGATCTGGCTCTTGGTCTGCTTGGCGGTGATCGCCTTCAGCGGGGCGGCGGCAGCCTTGGCCGGAGCGGCCTTCTTCGGGGCGGCCTTTACAGCTTTCTTGGCAGCGGTCTTTTTCTTTACAGCCATCTGTGATCTCCCTGGTTCGATGGTAGAAACAACTCACCGGTGAGTTGTCGTCGGCGAGTGATTTTGAAACGATAATTTGCAAAATACAAGGGAAAAAAGCGACGCAAACCCCCTTTTTTTCCAGTTGTGCGGCCTTTTTTCATTTTTGCCCGCCAGCGGCGCCGTGAGGAAACTGCTAGGATGCGCGGGCAGTGATGTCGGCAGTGCGAGGTGCGGTGGTGTGATTGGGGAAATCAGTGTCGAAGTTCCGGGCCAGGGCCTGCACGAGATCACGGTGCGCGTAGCGGATCTGGTGCAGCGGGCAGGTATCCGGGAGGGGCTCTGTACGGTGTTTTTGCAGCACACCTCGGCCAGTCTGCTGATCCAGGAAAATGCCGATCCGAGCGCGCGCCGTGATCTGGAGCGCTGGCTCAACCGGCTGGTGCCGGAGGGCGATGCGCTCTACACCCATACCCAGGAAGGCGCCGACGACATGCCGTCCCACATCAAGACGGCACTGACGGCGGTCAGTCTGGCCATCCCGGTGGTGGACGGCCGCCTGGCCCTGGGCACCTGGCAGGGCATCTATCTGTGGGAACATCGGCGCCATGGCGGGCGCCGGCGTTGCGTGGTGCATATCGGCACCTGACGGGGAGCGATGAATGGTTGACGTGATCTTGCAGGCGGCGGCGCTCATCGTGTGCGGCGTGATGTGGCGGGTGCTGACGCCGCTGGGGCTGGAGGCGGAGCAGGTGCGGCGCAGCCTGACCGGCGTGGTCTATGTGCTGCTGCTGCCGGCCCTGGTGCTGCTGGTGCTGTGGCAGGCGCCGCTGGGACTGGATTCGGTGCGCATTGCCGTGTCGGCGGCGGCGGCCGTCGGTTTTGGCCTGCTGGCGGCCTGGCTGTGGTTCCGCCGCAGCAGCCAGCCCCATCGCGTGGTCGGTGCCCTGTTGCTGGCGGCGGCCTTTCCCAATGCCACCTATCTCGGCCTGCCGG
Source organism: Pseudomonadota bacterium (assembly GCA_040755915.1). Taxonomy (GTDB): domain Bacteria; phylum Pseudomonadota; class Gammaproteobacteria; order Thiohalomonadales; family Thiohalomonadaceae; genus Sulfurivermis. The sequence continues at coordinate 10,576 of JBFLWM010000016.1, forward strand.
TGCTGGAGGCGACTTTCGGCCCCTGGGCGCGCAGTGTGGCGATTCAGTACGACCTGCTCGCCTGCACGCCCCTGTTGCTGTCGGTGGGCATCTCGCTGGCGGCCTGGTATGGCGGCGGCGGGCAGAAGGAACACCCGCTGCTGGCGCTGCTCAAGGTACCGCCGCTGTGGGCGGCGCTGGCCGGCATCGGTCTCAATCTGGCGCAGGTGCCGCTGCCGGCCATCGTGCGTTCCTGGCTCGACATGCTCGGTTCCGGCGTGGTGCCGCTGATGCTGTTTTCCCTTGGCCTCGGCCTGCGCTGGGCCGGTGCCTGGCGCCACCAGATCCCGCTGGTGCTGCCGGTGGCGGCGATACAGTTGCTGCTGACGCCGCTGCTGATCTGGGGGCTGGCCGCCGCGCTCGGCCTGCAGGGCGAAGTGCTGGCGGCGGTGGTGCTGGAGGCGGCCATGCCCAGCATGGTGCTCGGCATCGTGTTGTGCGATCGCTACCAGCTGGATACCGGGCTGTATGCCATGGCGGTGACCGTTACGACGGCACTGTGCATGCTGACCCTGCCGTTGTGGTTCGCCTGGCTGTCCTGACGCAGGTGGCAGGCGGGGCGCTTAGCCCGTATGATTGGAGAGGCTGCACTCTGGCGGGTGCGGCGAAGAATAATGACAAAGGATTGAGGAGATGCGACAGGCTCTCTTTCTGCTCATGTTGCTTGCCCTGGCGCCGGCCCTGGCGGAGACGGTCTATATCAGTGACGTCCTGCGCGTGGGCGTGCGCGCCCAGCCCAACTCCAGCGATACCCCCATCACGGTAGTGACTTCCGGCGCCGAGCTGACGGTGCTGGAGCGTCAGGCCGGTCATTTGCGCGTGCGCACGGCCGGCGGGGTGGAAGGCTGGATCAGCGAGGTCTATGCCACCGGCGAGCTGCCGGCACAGCGGCGTCTGGAGCGGATGGAACAGGAGCGCGATCGTCTGCAGCAGGAGCTGGCGCGCCTGCGTGGCAGCAGCAGCGAGAGCGGTGCGCAGGTCGAGCAGCTCACCGCGCGCATCGAGGCCTTGCAGGCTGAAAACAGCCAGCTGCAAAGCCGGATGGCGGAGTTGCAGGCGCAGTTGCAGGTGGAGAGTTCTGCCTATGGCTGGCTGTATTACGCGGCGGCACTGATCGTGCTGTTTGTCCTCGGCGTGTACCTGGGCGTGCGCTGGGACAAGGAGCGGGTGGCGCAGCGCCTGGGCGGTCTGGAGCTCTGACCTAACAGAACACCCTGGCGCCATGGGCGCCGCCGCCGCGGATGTGTTCGCGGTACAGCGCCGCGAATTCCGGCACCACCGAATCCCGCACCGCCGGCCGTTGCAGCAACTGCTGCGACCAGGCCGATACCTTCGGCAGCCCCCGTAGCAGGCCCAGCGGGTGCCATCCCTCCAGCAGGTCGAGGCGCAGGAAGAACGGCGCAAAGGCCGCATCCACCAGGGCGAATTCCCCGCCGTTGAACAGCGGTCCGGCGATCTGCTGTTCCAGTTGCGCCAGCCTGGCGCACAGTTCCGTGCACTGCGCATCGAAGGCGGCGGCATCGGCTGCCGCCATGGTGAGGTTGTACTGGCAGGCCAGCAGGCCGGAGGCAAACTCGATCCAGGCGCGGTTGTGCGCCTTGCGCAGCGGATCGGCGGGGTGCAGCGAAGGCGGGTTGTCCTCGTCCAGGTATTCCATGATCACCGCCGACTCGAACAGCACCGTATCCCCCACCTTGAGCAGCGGCACCTTGCCCAGCGGCGAGATGCGCTGGAACCATTCCGGCGGTTCCTTCAGGTTGATGTAGGTGATGTCGAAGGCCACGCCCTTTTCCAGCAGCACGATCACCGAACGCTGCACGAAGGGACAGAGTTTGAAGCTGACCAGTTCCGGTTTCATGGCACCATTCCCCAAATGGTAGGAGCGGATCGCATCCGCGATACAGCCTGTCTGCGCACACGGCACCAAATCGCGGCAAAGCCGCTCTTGCAGCTGGTGCGAATTAACCCGGTGGCCAGGTGAAGTCGCGGCCGGCCAGCAGGTGCAGGTGGATGTGGAATACCGTCTGGCCCGCGGCGGCATTGGTATTCATCACCAGGCGGTAGCCGTCTTCGGCAAAGCCCAGCTCGGCGGCGAGCCGGCGCGCGGCCAGGAACAGCCGGCCCACTGTCGCCGCATCGGCCTCGGCCAGATCGTTGACGGTGGCGATATGGCGGCGCGGAATGATCAGGATGTGGGTCGGCGCCTGCGGGTTGAGGTCGCGGAAGGCCACCACATGCTCGTCCTGATGGACGACGGTGGCCGGGATCTCGCCGGCGGCGATCTTGCAGAAGATGCAGTTCATGGTTGCTCCTGTGGTTTTGTATCTGGTGTAACCCATGGTCGTGGCCGGATCAAGCCGGATGTGCCGGCGACGCGGCTCCCTGTTATCCTATGGCCCCCTTCAGCCCCAGTTTTCCCCATGAGCAAAGCCATTCCCAAAGTCGGTTTCGTCAGCCTCGGCTGCCCCAAGGCCACCGTGGATTCCGAGCGCATCCTCACCCACCTGCGCGCCGAAGGCTACCGCATCGTGCCGACCTACGACGATGCCGACCTGGTGGTGGTGAATACCTGCGGCTTCATCGACGCGGCGGTGGAGGAGTCGCTGGACACCATCGGCGAGGCGCTGGCGGAGAACGGCCGGGTGATCGTCACCGGCTGTCTCGGCGCCAAGGAGGAGGTGATCCGCTCGGCGCACCCGCAGGTACTGGCGGTGACCGGCCCTGATTCGCTGGAGCAGGTGATGAGCGCGGTGCACGGCGTGCTGCCGCCGCATCATGACCCCTACACCGACCTGGTGCCGCCCGGCGGCATCAAGCTGACGCCGCGCCACTACGCCTACATCAAGATCGCCGAGGGCTGCAATCAGCGCTGCACCTTCTGCATCATCCCGTCGATGCGCGGTGACCTGGTGAGCCGGCCGGCGGGCGAGATCCTTGAAGAAGCGGAAAAGCTGGTGGGCGCCGGCGTGAAGGAACTGCTCATCGTGGCGCAGGACACCGCCGCCTACGGCGTCGACCTCAAGTACCGCACCGGCTTCTGGCACGGCAAGCCGGTGAAGAGCCGCATCACCGAACTGGCGCGCAACCTCGGCTCGCTCGGCGCCTGGGTACGCCTGCACTACGTCTACCCTTACCCGCATGTGGACGAGCTGGTGGAGCTGATGGCCGACGGGGTGATCCTGCCCTACCTGGATGTGCCGCTGCAGCACGCCAGTCCCGCCATCCTCAAGGCCATGCGCCGCCCCGGCAACATCGAGAACACCCTGCAGCGCATCGGGCAGTGGCGCGCCACCTGCCCGGACCTGACCCTGCGTTCCACCTTCATCGTCGGCTTTCCCGGCGAGACGGAGCAGGACTTCGAACAGCTGCTCGCCTTCATCGAGGCGGCGCGGCTGGATCGCGTCGGTGCCTTTGCCTATTCACCGGTGGAGGGGGCGCCGGCCAATGCCCTGCCCGGCGCCGTGCCGGAAGACCTCAAGGAGGAGCGTCTGGAGCGCTTCATGGAACTGCAGGCGGCGATCAGCGCCGACAAGCTGCAGGACAAGGTGGGGCGCACCCTGACCGTGCTGGTGGACGAAGTGGGTGAGGAGGAGGCCTACGGCCGCTCCAGCGCCGACGCGCCGGAGATCGACGGCATGGTGGTGATTGAAAACGGCGCCGGCCTGCAGGGCGGGCAGTTCGTTGAAGTGGAAATCACCGCCGCCGGCGAACACGACCTGTTCGGTGAGGTCGTGTCCGCCTGAGGTGTTTCTCAGCGCCAGTCGCTCCAGCTCTGGCGCTTGCGCAGTTTGGGCAGGATCAGGCCCAGCAGCATGCCGCCGAACAGGACGCCGGCACCGGCCAGGAACCAGTCGCGGTTGGCACGATCACGCAGGGCGGTGTTTTCCTCGCTCAGCATGCGGGCATTGAGTTCCAGCTCCTGCAGCCGCTTGCCCATCTCCTGATTCTGTTTCTCCAGCTCCAGCGGCCGGGCGGCGACGGCCTTCAGCCGTTCCAGTTCCCCCTGCAGCTTTTCCGCCGTGCTGCTGACCTGTTTGTGTTCGCCTTCCACGGTGCGCTTTTCAGTGCGCAGCGCCGTCAGTTCCTTCTTGAGCTGCTGGTTCTCCGTTTCGAAACGGGCCAGGCGCTGCTCTGCCTGGGCCAGGCGATCGCGGGCCACCGGGGTCGGCGTGAGGTACTGCGACAGCACCCAGCCTTCGGTGCCGTCGGGGGTGCGCACACGTACGTATTTGTCATCGTGTTCGAGGATCTCCAGGGCCGTGCCGGAGGTGAGGGTGCGCAGGATCTGGTAGGTGTTGCCCTGGCCGGTGCGCAGGGTAATGACCAGGGTGTCATCGACGTAATTGGTCTCGGCCAGGCCCGCCGTCGCAACGGCGCACAGCAGCACGAACAGGATGCCTCTCATGGTGTGTCTTCCTTGTGGCTAAAACCCGCGTATTGTTTGCAACGGCGCCGGCGTCGACAGTGTCGACAGTCACAGTTCCGGGCAGCCGTCCCGTCTCGTGGCGCATGTGTAGCACGTTTCGGGGCGGAGATGTAGGCCGGACTGTCGTCCGGCCGGCCGGGCTAGTCGGTGCGGCGTGCCAGTACGGCGGGCAGGTCGCGGCTGGGGTGGCCGATGTGGTAGCCCTGGGCGTAGGGGATACCGGCCTGGCGGATGTGTTCCAGCACTTCCTCGTTTTCCACGAATTCGGCCAGGGCCTGGATGCCGAGCTGCTGGGCCAGGTCGGCGATGCTGTGGACGAAGGCGCGGTCGCGCGGGTCGCTGATCATGTTGACGATGAAGTCGCCCTCGATCTTGACGTAGTCGATGGGGAAGCGCTTCAGGTAGTGGAAGGAGGAGAAGCCGGAGCCGAAATCGTCGATGGCGAGACCAAAGCCTTCCAGCTTGAGGTCGTTGACGAACTGCTCCAGCAGGGTGATGTTTTTCACCGTGTCGCGCTCGGTGATTTCGAATACCACCTGCTCGGGCGGGATGTGGTAGCTGGTGGTGAGACGCTTCACCTCGGGAATGAATTCGTTCAGCACCAGGGCGCGCGGTGACAGGTTGACGAAGATCTTGCCGTGGTAGCCGGTCTTCTGCACCTGCTCGAAGGCCTTTTCCATCACCACGTAGTCCAGCTTGTGGATCAGGCCGGTCTTTTCGGCTATCTCGATGAATTCGTGGGCCCCCATTATCTGGGCACCCTCCAGGTGAATACGCGACAGCACTTCCACTGCAATCACTTCATTGCTGCTGACGTCGAGGATCGGCTGGAAGTAGGGCACCACCCGCTTGTCGGTGATGGCGTTGGCGATGATCAGGCTCTTCTCGCCGATGCTGCGGAACACCTCGACGACGTCGTCGGCGGTGGGGAAACCGATGCGGTTTTTGCCGCCCGTCTTGGCCTTGTACATCATGTTGTCGGCAAACAGGAACAGGTCCTTGGGGTCCTTGGCGTGCTCCGGATAGATCGCGATGCCAATGGATACCGTGGCCTGTACGGTGGCCAGATCGGGGGATTGCAGGCTGAGATCGGCGCTATTGGCGAGGATGCGCTCGCTCACCGCGTAGGCCTGTTCCGCCCCGCTCTCCGGCAGCACCACCACGAACTCGTCGCCGCCATAGCGTGCCAGGATGTCGCCGGTGCGCAGGGCGCCGTGGATGCTGGTGGCGAAGGCCTGCAGGAAACGGTCGCCGAAGGCATGGCCGTAGCTGTCGTTGATGGCCTTGAAGTTGTCCAGGTCGATGACCAGCACGGCGAACTGGTAGCTGTGGCGCTCGGCCCGGCTCACTTCGTAGCCCAGCATCTCCCAGAACAGGCGCTGGTTGTACAGGTTGGTGAGCGGGTCGCGCGTGGCATAGAACTCCAGATCCTTGGTGTATTTGTAGATGGCCTTCACCGAACCGACGACGTTGAGCAGGGTGGAGAGGATGCTCTCGATCACCAGCATGCGCATCTCGTCGCGCTTCAGCGCCGCGTGCACGCCGATGCCGACGATGCCGCCGATCTTCGGCGTGTCCACCAGCAGGGTCTTGGTCTGCAACTCGATGCCGGCATGGTCCAGCACGATCTCCGGGCCATCGACCTGGGCGATATTGTGGTTGATGGTGACGGTACTGATGTCGCTGAACTGGCTGCTGTTGGCCAGGATGCGGCGCACGGCCTCTTCCATCATGGTGCGGGTGGCGGTGGAGGGCGGGCGGATCCAGAAGATCTCCAGATCGAACAGCTCGTCGTCCACCTTGAAGATGGAGAACAGGGTGTAGGCGTCGATGACCTTGTTGATGTCCACCATCAGGTAGCCGACGTACTCGCGCCAGTCGCGCACCACCTCGGAGGTGATGACGAATTTCTCCAGCAGGCGGATCTCGAACTCCAGCAGCTCCTTGTCCACCGCCACCATGCGCAGTTTGGCGGCCAGTTCCTCGACCTTGGCGAACAGGTTGTTCAATTCATTGAAGCCGAGGTCGATCTTCTTCAGTTCCAGGTGGGTGAGATCGGACACCTTGTTCACGGTGTCGATGTTGCCCTGCAGCATGTCGAGGGAGTCATTGATGCGGCGGTTGAGGAACAGGGCCACGCCGAGGGCGACGACGAAGGGCAGCGGGGCGATGAGCAGCAGGGGCAGCAGCAGGTCCGCCTTGGCCTTGGCCACCATGGGGGCCAGCTCCTGATGCACGGTGATGACGCCGAGCACGTCGCCGCTCTTGGCATTGCTGTGGCAGCGCAGGCACTCGGCGCGGGCGACCAGGGGGCGCGCGCTGCGCACGCCGCCGGGGACTTCCTCGCTCTGTGGCCGGCCAAATTGCAGGGTGCGTTCCACCAGCGGGTCGATGGGCGGTTGCTCGATAGGGCCGAAGCGTTCGCTGACCAGATCGCCGCGATAGATGGCGACTTCGTGGGCGGCGTCTTCGGCGGAGGACTGGATGGCGCCGATGAATTCCTCCAGCTGCTCGCGGGTCCAGCCGCGGCGCATGATCTGGTACATGGCATTGAAGGTGCCCTGGGCCACGGTGTCGGCCAGAGCGGCGGCGCTTTCGTTGACGGCACGGTCATAGACGCGCGCTGTGGCCAGGTACATGCCGAGGAGGAGTACCAGGGACACGCCCAGGGCGGCGGTCAGGATGAACGCCTTGATGGTTTTGAAAGAGGACATACAACCCCTGCATCCGGTGCGACGCAGTCCATGCTGGTCGCTTGTTATTTGGACACTGCCGCCGGTGGGCCGGCAGGCAGCGCACCGATTCTCACACATTTCCTGTGTTAATACGACGACCCTGCGCACCCTAGCACAGGCGCGGTGGGCGGACGTTTGACCTGTATCAAAGGGGCAGACCGACATGCCGCCGCCGCGGGCGGCCGTATCCCTGCGATCGGCCTCATAATCGACGGCACCACTCAACTATGGCACATCGCCCCAACGGAGACGCTGAATTTGCGATAATGCCGGCCCGTCATTCCTGCTGGTGCCGACCATGGATCTTGCCCCGCTGTTGTTGAAGAAAAACGAAGAACGCCGTCTGCGTCAGGGGCATCTGTGGGTGTACAGCAACGAGGTGAACGTGGAGCGCACGCCGCTCACCGCCTTCACCCCCGGCCAGCCGGTGCAAATCATTGCCAGCGACGGCAAGCCGCTCGGCGCCGGTTATGTGAATCCTCACTCGCTGATTTGCGCCCGCCTGGTCAGCCGCGACCCGGCCCAGATGCTGGACCGCTCTCTTTTGGTGCATCGTCTCAATGTCGCCCTGGCGCTGCGCGAGCGCCTGTATGCCGAGCCTTATTACCGCCTGGTCTACGGCGAGAGCGATCAGCTGCCGGGGCTGGTGGTGGACCGTTTCGGCGACGTGCTGTCGGTGCAGATCACCACCGCCGGCATGGAGGTGCTGAAGGAGGATGTGGTGGCGGCGCTGGACAAGGTGGTGAAGCCGCGGGCGATCCTGCTGCGCAACGACAGCGCGGCGCGGGCACCGGAAGGTCTCGACAGTTACGTGACGACGGCGCTGGGTGAGGCGCCGGACATGGTGGAGGTGGTGGAGAACGGGGTGCGCTACGCGGCGCCGCTGCTCACCGGCCAGAAGACCGGCTGGTTCTATGACCACCGTGACAACCGCGCGCGCATGCAGCGCTATGTGCGCGGCGGCCGCGTGCTGGACGTGTTCAGCTACATCGGCGGCTGGGGCATCGCCGCCGCGGTGGCCGGCGCGGCGCAGGTCACCTGTGTGGATGCCTCCGGTCCGGCCCTGGATCAGGTGCAGCGCAACGCGGAGTTGAACGGCGTGGCGGACCGGGTGGATGCCATCGAGGGCGATGCCTTCGAGGCGCTCAAGGCCCTGCGCGCCGACAAGGAGCGCTTTGACGTGGTGATCGTCGACCCGCCGGCCTTCATCAAGCGCAAGAAGGACGCCAAGGAGGGCATCCAGGCCTACCGCCGCATCAACCAGGCGGCGCTGCAGCTGCTCGGCAAGGACGGCATCCTCGTCGCCGCCTCCTGCTCGTTCCACCTGCAGCGCGAGGTGTTCCTCGACCTGCTGCACCAGAGCGCGCGTCACCTCGATCGCCAGCTGCAGATCCTGGAGCAGGGCCATCAGGGACCGGACCATCCGGTGCACCCGGCGATTGCCGAGACCGAATACATCAAGTGCTTCACTGCGCGGTCGGTGATGGTGTGAAAAAGTCTCAAGTGACAAGTTTCAAGTTGCAAGTGAAAAGAGGGGCAGTTACTTGTCACTTGGAACTTGTAACTTGCAACTGTCTTTAAGGATACTCGCGCCATGCTGACCTATCCCGACATCGACCCGGTCGCCCTCAGTCTCGGCCCGCTCAAGGTGCACTGGTACGGCCTGATGTATCTGGTCGGCTTTGGCGGCGGCTGGTGGCTGGGGCGCTGGCGGGCACAACGCCCCGGCGCATTGATGACGCCGGCCCAGGTGGACGATCTGGTGTTCTACGTCGCCCTCGGCGTGGTGCTGGGCGGGCGCATCGGCTACGTGCTGTTCTACAACTTCTCCGCCTTCCTGGCCGAGCCGCTGCTGCTGTTCAAGGTATGGCAGGGCGGCATGTCGTTCCACGGCGGCCTGCTCGGCGTGCTGGTGGCCTTGGCGCTGTTCGCGCGCAAACTCGGGCTGCACTACTTCGCGGTGGTGGACTTCGTGGCGCCGCTGGTGACCATCGGCCTCGGTGCCGGGCGCATCGGCAATTTCATCAACGGCGAGCTGTGGGGCAAGGTGAGCGACCTGCCCTGGGCGATGGTGTTTCCCGGCGCCGGGCCGCTGCCGCGCCATCCCAATCAGTTGTATGAATTCCTGCTGGAGGGCGTGCTGCTGTTCGCCATCCTGTGGCTGTATTCCAGCCGGCCACGGCCGGTGATGGCGGTGTCCGGCCTGTTCGCCATCTGTTATGCGACGTTCCGTTTCCTGGTGGAGTTCGTGCGCGAGCCGGATGCCCATCTCGGCTATCTGGCGTTCGGCTGGCTGACCATGGGGCAGGTGTTGTCGCTGCCGCTGCTGCTGACCGGCATCGTGTTGATGGTGCTGGCGTTAAAAAGGGGGAGAGCATGAAGCAGTATCTGGATCTGATGCGCCATGTGCTGGAGCATGGCACGCGCAAGGAGGACCGCACCGGCACCGGGACGGTGAGCGTGTTTGGTCACCAGATGCGCTTCAACCTGGCGGAGGGTTTCCCGCTGCTCACCACCAAGAAGGTATTTCTCAAGGGCATCATTCACGAGCTGCTCTGGTTTCTGGCCGGCGATACCAACATCAAGTATCTGGTCGACAACGGCGTCGGCATCTGGAATGAGTGGCCGCATGCGGTCTATGTGAAGAGCACGGGCGACAACATGGCACTGGCCGATTTCGTCGCACGCATCCGTGACGATGCGGAGTTCGCGCGCCAGTGGGGCGGCATCGGTCCCGGCTATGGTCATCAGTGGCGTTCCTGGCCGACACCCGATGGCGGCACCATCGATCAGATCAGCCAGGTGGTGCAGCAGCTCAGGAACAATCCCGATTCCCGCCGCATCATCGTCTCGGCCTGGAATGTGGCGGAGGTGGAGAACATGGCCCTGCCGCCCTGTCATACCCTGTTCCAGTTCTATGTCGCCGACGGCCGGCTGTCCTGCCAGTTGTATCAGCGCAGCGCCGATATCTTCCTCGGCGTGCCGTTCAACATCGCCTCCTACGCCCTGCTCACCCTGATGGTGGCGCAGGTCACCGGGCTGAAGCCGGGCGACTTCGTGCATACCCTGGGCGATGCCCACCTCTATCTCAATCATCTGGAGCAGGCACAGACGCAACTGGCGCGCACGCCGCATCCGTTGCCGCAGATGCAGATCAATCCGGCGGTGACGTCGCTGTTCGACTTCAAGTTCGAGGATTTCGAGTTGGTCGGCTATGAGTGCCATCCGGCCATCAAGGCGCCCGTTGCGGTTTAGGTGCCGTGTCCAGGCCTATTTTTTTCAGGGGTAATACCGATGGCAGATGAGATGCAGAGTGGCGCGAATCAAGCACGACCGGTGATTTCGATCATCGTCGCCCTGGCGGAGAACCGCGTCATCGGCATCGAGAACCGCCTGCCCTGGCATCTGCCCGGCGACATGAAGTGGTTCCGCCGCCATACCCTGGGCAAGCCGATCCTGATGGGGCGCAAGACCTTCGAGTCCCTGGGCCGGCCGTTGCCGGAGCGGCACAATATCGTGGTCACCAACGACATGGCCTATCAGGCGACGGGTGCCACGGTGGTGCATTCCATCGATGAAGCGCTGCACGCCGCCGGTGATGCGCCCGAGGTGATGATCATCGGCGGGGAATCGTTCTACCGCCAGTTGCTGCCGCGGGCCGATCGCCTGATCCTGACCCTGGTGCACGCCGCAGTGGACGGTGATGCGTGGTTTCCCGCGTTCGACTGGGACGACTGGCGCGAGGTGGAGCGCGGCGATCACCCCGCCGACGAGAGCAACCCCTACGCCTTCAGCTTCCTGATCCTCGAGCGGCAGAGGAACACAGCGTGACCGCGCAGAAGACCGACTGGCTGCAACGCCGCATCCTGCTGTTCTCCATGCTGGGCATCCTCTTCACCGGTCTGGTGGTGGGGCTGGCGACGGGCGTGCCGCTGTATCTGCAGGGACGCCAGTACAGTGAAGATGCACTGCACTCCCAGGTGCATGGACAGGCGCAAAGTATTGCGCAGTTTTTCGGCAAGCTGGCCGATGTGGCCATGCAGCTCACCAGCCGCAGCGTGATCCGCGACCGTCTCGAGCAGTACAACCGCGGCGCCATCACGCAGGCGGAGCTGGTGGCCTTCAGCGCGCCGCGCCTGCAGGATGCCCTGGGGCAGAGCTCCGATGTCGTCGGCCTGGTGCGCCTGGATGCCGCCGGCGAGCCGGCGGTGCTGCTCGGGTTGCAGCCGCCGCGCGCCGACTGGCCGTTGCCGCCGGCGCAGGCACATGCGCCGCTCATCCACGGCCCGGTGCTCATCAATGACGCGCCCTATCTGCTGATCGGTGCACCTATCCTCAATCGCCAGTCCGAGCGCGTAGGCACCGACATCGTGGTGTTCCAGCTCGACACCCTGCTGAAGCTGCTGGTCGACAAGGCGGCCTTCGGCATGGCGGCACGCCAGTATCTGGGCGACCTGTCACAGGCCGCCGTGCTGACCACCGACACGCAGGCCAGTCAGCTCTCCCTGCTGCCGGCCGAAGGCAGCCTGCACCAGGTCCTGCAACTGGCCGGCGCCGGTTACACCGGCATGCTGGCCGTCGATGACAGCGATCGCATCCTGTTCCATGAGCCGGTGCCGGGCTTCGCCGGCTGGGGACTGGCGGTGAGCGTGCGCGGCGATGATCTGTATCTGCCGGTGCAGCAGCAGTTGTTGTTGCCGGCGCTGACCATTCTGCTGATGCTGGTCACCGGTACCCTGTTGACGGCGCGTCTGATCCGACCGCTGGGCAGCGAGGTGGTGAAGACCTCGCGTGCCCTGGCCGAGAGCGAGCAGCGTCTGCGCACGTTGATCAACGCGACGCCCGATATCATCTGCTTCAAAGATGGTCAGGGCCGCTGGCTGGAGGCCAATCAGGCCGACCTGGAACTGTTCAGCCTCGTCGGCGTGGACTATCAGGGCAAGACCGATGCGGAGCTGGCGGATTTCACCGACCCGCTGTATCGCGCAGCCTTCCTCGCCTGTGAGGCCAGCGACGAGCAGGCTTGGCATGCCGGCGGCGTGTCGCGCGGCGAAGAGGCGATTCCTACGGTACGAGGCGAGACGCACATCTATGACGTGATCAAGGTGCCGGTATTCGGGCCGGCCGGCGGCCGCAAGGGGTTGGTGGTGCTGGGACGCGACGTCACCGAACGGCGCCGGGCCGAACTGGCCCTGCAGCAGTCGGCGCAGGAGTGGTCCTATGCCATGGATTTCTTCGAGGATGCCGTTTATCTGCTGGATCTCGACGACCGCGTGTTACGTGCCAACCGTGCCTTCTACCGCCTGTTCAATCTCGCCGCGGAACAGGTCATCGGTCATGACATCGCCGAGCTGATGCATCCACACGGCGAGAAGAAGGAATGCCCCATCTGCCGTGCGCGACGCCTGCGCGAAGACGCCTACGTCACCATGGATGCGGACGATCCCAGCAATCCGGTCGGCCGGCCCATCGAAACCTCGATCCGCATCATCCGCGACGAGGCCGGCGAGCCCATTGGCATCCTGATGGGCATCAAGGACTTGACCCGCGCGCGCCAGACCGAGGAACAGCTGCGCCTGGCGGCGAGCGTGTTCGAGGGTAGCCAGGAGGGCATCATGATCCTGGGACCGGATCACCGCATCGTCGACGTCAATCAGGCCTTTGGCACCATCACCGGCTATAGCGCCGAGGCGGTGGCCGGTCGCCTGCTGCGCGAAGTGCTCAGCACTGAACAGGTGGAGACACTGAGCTGCGAACGCCTGTGGGCGCTGGTGGACGCGCAGGGCAGCTGGCAGGGCGAGGTGTGGTATCGGCGCAGTGACGGCGAGGTGTTTCCGGCCTGGCAAAACCTCAGCGTGGTGAAGGATGCCCAGGGTGAGCCCACGCGTTACATCGGTGTGTTCACCGATATCTCGGAGAAGAAGGCCGCTGAGGAGCGCATCAATCACCTGGCGCATTTCGACCTGCTGACCGACCTGCCAAATCGCGTGCTGTTGCAGGATCGCCTGCAGAATGCGCTGGAGCGCATGCGCCGCAGCGGGCAGCCCCTCGCCGTGCTGTTCCTCGATCTGGACCGTTTCAAGAACGTCAACGACAGTCTCGGCCACCCGGTTGGTGACCGCCTGCTGCAGGTGGTGGCGCATCGCCTCAACGCCGTGGTACGTGACCAGGATACCGTGGCGCGTCTGGGGGGCGACGAGTTCCTGCTGATTCTGGAGGATCTGCACGATCCACAGCATGCCGGGGTGGTGGCACGCAAGATACTGGAACGCCTGAGCGAGCCGGCACGGGTCGACCAGCATGACCTCTATATCGGTGCCAGCATCGGGATCAGCATTTTCCCCAATGATGGAACCGATTCCGATGTGCTGATCAAGAATGCCGATACGGCGATGTATCGCGCCAAGGAAATGGGTCGCAACAATTACCAGTTCTACACGCCGGAGCTGACCCGTCTCAGCCTGGAGCGTTTCGAGCTGGAGTGCGGCCTGCGTCAGGCGCTGGAGCGAGAGGAACTGCTGCTGCACTACCAGCCGCAGGCGACGCTGCATGATGCGCGCTGTATCGGTGCCGAGGCCCTGGTGCGCTGGCAGCATCCGGAAAAGGGATTGATCCCGCCGGATCGCTTCATCCCGCTGGCGGAGGAAACCGGGCTGATCCAGGCGTTGGGACGCTGGGTGTTGCGCACGGCGTGCAAGCAGGCAAAGCGCTGGCAGGAGCAGGGGCGGCCGCTGCGTATCGCGGTGAACCTGTCCGGGCAGCAGATCGTGCATGGCGACATCGTTGCCACGGTGAGCGAGGTGCTGGGGGAGACCGGGCTCGATCCGCGCTGGCTGGAGCTGGAGATTACCGAGGGGTTTGTGCTGAGCCATGCCGAAACCGGTGTGCGCACCCTGGAGCGGCTCAAGGCGCTGGGCATCACCCTCGCCATCGATGACTTCGGTACCGGCTATTCCTCGCTCAGCTATCTCAAGCGCCTGCCGGTGGACCGGCTCAAGATCGATCGCTCCTTCGTCCAGGGTGTGCCCGGTGATCGCGACGATGCCGCCATCGTCGCCACTATCATCGCCATGGCTCGCAGCCTGCAACTGGAGGTGATCGCCGAGGGCGTGGAGACGGCGGTGCAACTGGCCTTTCTGCGGGAACAGGGTTGCGACGAATATCAAGGCTATCTGCTCGGCCGGCCGCTGCCGTTGGCGGAGTTTGAGCGGATGCTGCCGCAGTAATCTGGCCGGCAGGCACGCGCTGTACACAGCGCCCGGTCGTTACTCCTTGGCTATGTGGTGCAGCTCGTCCAGTCGTGCCAACACGTCGGCGGTGGGCGCGGTGAGCTGCTCCACCAGCCGCTGTGCCTCGGCCTTGTTGCCGGCCTCGTGCATCTCCACCACCTGGCGGGCGATGGCGTGGATCTGGCGGTGCGGCTCCTCGATGGCGCGGAACGCGCCGATGCTGCCGTACATCTCCTGACCGCTGCTGTAATACCACTTGCCGAAGCGGCAGAAGTGGTGGTCTGTCACCTCGCTGGAGCGCATCTGGGTGCGGCCGAGCAGCAGTTCGGTGAGACGCTTCTTCCACAGCATGTGATCGGACTTGGCAACCAGGACCGCCTTGTGCGGGATCTGGAATTGCTCCAGCGTGCGCAACTGATCGCCGATTACCGCGTTCATCTGCTCGATGGTATCGACGGCGCTGTGTGCCTGGCGCGTGTTGTTGCTGGCCAGGTCGGAGATGCGCTGGATGCTGGCGGCGATCTCTTCGGTGGCCGTCTGCTGCTCGCTGGCGGCGGCGGCGATCTGGCCGATGAGGGTGGTCACGGTTTCGATGCCGCCCTTTACGGTGTCGAAGGCCTCGCCGGTCTGCAGGGCCGCCTGGCGACTGTTGTCGGCGCGGTCGACACCGGTCTGCATGGTGGTGGTGACGGCGGCGATCTCGCTCTGGATCGAATGGATCATGGCGGCGATCTCGCTGGTCGCCTTGCTGGTGCGTTCCGCCAGATTGCGCACCTCGTCGGCCACTACCGCGAAGCCGCGCCCGTGTTCGCCGGCACGCGCCGCCTCGATGGCGGCGTTGAGGGCCAGCAGGTTGGTCTGTCCGGCAATGTCGTTGATCACGGCGGTGATTTCACCGATGCGCCGCGACGAATCGCCCAGTGCCTCTACCTTGGCCGCTGCCTCACCCACCGTATCCGCCAGTTGGCTCATGCTCTCCAGGGTCTGCTGGGCTATGCTGTTGCCTTCGCTCACCGTGCTGCCCAGTTCAGTGACCGCCGCACTGACGCTGCGGGCGTTTTCCGCCGTGCCGGCGACGGTGGCGCTGATCTGGCGGCTGGCCTCGGAGATGCTGTGCACGTGGTTTTCTTCCGCCTCGACGTTGAACACCACCTTGGAGGATGAGCTGACCGTCTCGAAGCTGGCCGAGGCGATATTTACGGTGTTGCCGAGGATGCGTTCCATCATGGTGCGGTTGGCGCCCACCGAGGTGGCCACATCGGTCAGCATGTCACCGATCTGGCCCTGATAGGGATTATGCACCTCGACGGTGAAGTCACCCTCGGCGACATGGCGCATAACATTGCTGACGGTACGCAGCGGCTGCATCAGGCCACGCACGAACAGCACCATCACGGCGGCATCGAGAACCAGCAGCACCACTACCCATGCCATGACGTCCAGACCGATGCGGCCTTCGTTGAGCAGCCAGCCCCAGAGCACGGCATAGGGGGCGCCGATGATGACGGCGAGCAGCAGGATATTGAAGGACAGCGAGCGGTTTCGAATGAGCATCGCAGCGAGTTCTCCGCGCCGGCGCGGCATCCTGCCGCTGGATTCAGTCCGCACCGGGGCGACGGCGACAGGACGCTTTTTACGAGTATAGAGTGTAAAAGCGCCGTCGCCGCCTGCACTTGACGTGCATCAAGGGGGCGGGGACTTCAGTCGGCGCCGGGAACGCAGGTGGCGGGACAGTCGAGGTGGAAGGCGGTGCCGTCTTCCAGGCGCAGGGCGGTGAGGGCGCCGCCCCACAGGCAGCCGGTGTCCAGAGCGCAGACATTGTTGTTGCGGTGAAAGCCGAGTGTGGACCAGTGGCCAAACAG
The DNA here is from genome assembly GCA_040755915.1 of Pseudomonadota bacterium. GTDB lineage: Bacteria > Pseudomonadota > Gammaproteobacteria > Thiohalomonadales > Thiohalomonadaceae > Sulfurivermis. The sequence goes on from JBFLWM010000016.1 coordinate 26,867, forward strand.
GATGTGCTGGTCACGGCTGCGGCGTCCAGGTACGGCAAACCACGGCAGCACGGTGGCATCGGCACTGTCCGGTTTGCCCTTGTGGTGGAAATCCAGTTCGCCGGCGGGGGTGCAGAAGCGCAGGCGCGTAAAGCAGTTCACGGCGAAGCGCAGTCGATCCCAGCCGCGCAGTTGCTCGTCCCACCGCTTGGGTTTGTTGCCGTACATGTTTTCCATGAAGGCGACGAAGTCAGCGCCACGCAGCACTGTTTCCACTTCGCCGGCCAGACGCTGCGCGGTGGCCAGATCCCACTGGGGTGGCAGGCCGGCGTGCACCATGGTGTAGTTCAGCTGTGCGTCGTGATGCAGCAGCGGCTGCTGGCGCAGCCAGTTGCACAGCTCGTCGCGGTCCGGTGCCTGCATGATGGGCAGCAGGGTGTCGTTGGAACTGAAGTGGTGGTGCTTCTGTTGCCATACGGCCAGCAGGTGCAGGTCATGATTGCCCAGCACGGTGACGGCACGGTCCCCCAGATCGCGCACGAAACGCAGTACCTGGAGAGACTTCGGGCCGCGGTTCACCAAATCGCCGGCAAACCACAGCCGGTCGCTGGCTGGATCGAAGCGTATCTGTTCCAGCAGCTGCAGCAGCTGGTCGTGGCAGCCCTGGATGTCACCGATGGCGTATGTGGACACGGTTCTGTCTACCGGTTGTGTAAAGCAGTGAAGTTACAAGTTTCAAGACACAAGTTGCAAGAAAAGACCAACAAGCCTGCTTGTCACTCGTCACCTGTCACTTTCTTCAACTCGATGCGGCGAAACCATCCCCGCGCCAGTATCGGCTCGTCCAGTTTGAGATGCAGATGCGTGCAGCAGGCGAGGACATCCTCCAGCACCACATCGGTGCGGGTAGCGATGTGGCGGGTGAACAGGTTGAGCAGGCGGCGCAGCGGCGCGCGCTCGCCGGGACGCAGGAATTTGTCGACGATGAGGATATGGCCGCCAGGCCGGAGTACGCGCTCGGCCTCGGCCAGCAGCCGTTCCGGATGCGGCACTACGGCAAGGATCAGGTGCAGTACCACCGCATCGAAACTGGCGTCACGATAGGGCAACTGCATGGCGTCGCCCAGATGCAGGCGGATGTCATCACGCCCGGCGCTGCGCCGCCGCGCATGGCGCAGCATTGCCGGTGTCAGGTCGAGGCCGATGTAGCAGGGGCCAGGCGGCAGGTGCGGGATGTCGAGCCCGGTACCGATGCCGGCGAGCAGCACGTCGCCCTGGCGCACCGGCAACCGTTGCAGGCTGTCACGGCGCAGAGGCAGGCTGGCCCGTCCGATCGCCAGGTCATAAAGGGGGGCCAGCAGGGTGTAGGTATGACGCAAAGACATGCAAGTCAGCTCAGGGCGTGGCAGGGTACACACAGCGGGGGTATTGTAGGCGCTTTGTGCATTAACCCATAATTGCACTCGTAATATTTCCTCGTACGACCAAGGGAATGCCAGAAATGCACGATGCGACGCCTCCCGTTCGACTCCGGTCTGCCAGCGACCTGCACAATGCATTGTTCGATGCCATGACCGACGGCGTCATCATGGTGAACACACAGGGCGTGATTATCGACTGCAACCCAATCTTCCACACCCGCCTGGGTTATACCAAGGACGAAGTGGTCGGCATGCCATTGAGTGTAATCGACCCGCCCGAATTTGCCGCCCAGGTGCCCGAGCGGTTGCGGCAGATCCGGCGTGACGGCCAGGCCACGTTCGAGACGGCGCATTACTACAAGGATGGCCGTGTGATGCCGGTGGAGCTGAATGCACGCTATGTCGATGTCGGCGACGAGACGATTTTCTTCTCCATCGTGCGGGATATCACCGAGCGCAAGAAGCTGGAGGCCAACCTCAAGGATGGTCTGGAGATGTACCAGGCAGCAATCAATACTCCGGTGATGGGCTTCTGGGCCGTGGATGCGCGGGGCGCCCTGCTGGACGCCAATGATGCCTATGCCGCCCTGTCCGGCTACAGTCGCAGCGAACTGGTCCAGCTCACGATTCCGCAGCTGGAGGCCATCGAAAGGCCGGAGGAGACGGCACAGCGCATCAGGCAGATCATTGATGCGGGCTATGCGCGGTTTCGCAGCATGCATCGCCGCAAGGATGGCAGTGTCTGGCCGGTGGAGGTGGTGACGACCTACTCGCCGATTCAGGGTGGGCGTTTCTTCGCCTTTCTGGAGGATCTTTCCGAGAAGGTTGAGTATGAGCGGCGTCTGGAGATCGCCGCCACGGTGTTCGATTCGATGGAACAGGCGGTGGTCGTCACGGATGCGGAAAACCGCATCGTGTCGATCAATCCGGCGGCAGCCCGGATTACCGGCTATAGCCTCGATGAGGTGCGCGGAAAGAATCCGCGTGTCTTCGCCTCGGGGCGCCATGACAAGGTGTTTTATGAGGAGATGTGGCGCACCCTGCTCAACGCCGGACGCTGGGAAGGTGAAATCTGGGACCGCCGCCAGGACGGCGAGATCTACCTGAAATGGCTGGCGATCAATGCCATTCGCGATGCCACCGGCCGCATACACCAGTATGTGTCGGTCTTTTCCGATATCACCGAGCGCAAGAGAAACGAGGAGCTGATCTGGAAGCAGGCCAACTTTGATGCCCTGACCGAACTGCCCAACCGTCATCTGATGCACGAGCGTCTGGAGCAGGAGATGAAGAAGTCCTTGCGCGCAGGCTATCGGCTGGCGGTGCTGTTTATCGATCTGGATCGCTTCAAGGAGGTCAACGATACCTTCGGTCACGCCAAGGGGGATCTGCTGCTGGTGAGTGCGGCACGCCGCATCGTGGCGCGGCTGCGCGATACCGATACCGTGGCGCGTCTGGGCGGCGATGAGTTCACGGTGATACTGCCCGACTTCGGCAGTTTCGCCGTTCTGGAGCGGCTGGCGCAATCCCTGATAAACGACCTGTCCGAGCCCTATGAACTGGGCGATGGCGAATACGGTTATGTCTCGGCGAGCATCGGTGTAACGGTTTATCCTGATGATGCGCCGGATATCGATGGCCTGCTCAAGCATGCCGACCAGGCGATGTATGTGGCGAAGTCCGAAGGGCGCAATCGCTTCAGCTATTTTACGTCCTCGATGCAGGATGAGTCGCGTGACAAGCAGCTGCTGATCGGTGACTTGCGCCAGGCGCTCAGGCGCGGGCAGTTGGAGGTTTACTATCAGCCGATACTGGAGCTGCGCAGTGGCCGGATCGTCAAGGCCGAGGCGCTGCTGCGCTGGAAACACCCCCAGCGGGGCATGATCAGTCCAGTCGTCTTCATTCCTCTCGCCGAGGACACCGGCCTGATCCACGATATCGGCGACTGGGTCTCGCAACAGGCGCTGGATGGCGTGTTGCTGTGCCGGGAGCGTCACGGCCGGGACATCCAGATCAGCATCAACAAGTCACCTATTCAATTCGAGCGCAGCGGCAAGGGGGCATGGATGGAGCGCCTCACGGCGCTGGGCCTGCCCAGCAACTGCATCATTGTGGAGATCACCGAAAGCTCGCTGCTCAGCAAGTCACCGCGCATCAAGCAGCAGTTGACGGACTACTTCAATGCCGGCATTGAAGTTTCCATTGATGATTTCGGTACCGGCTTCTCCTCTCTGTCCTATCTGCACCAGTTCGATATCGACTATCTCAAGATCGACCGTTCCTTCGTCTCCGGCCTGGGGGTCAACGATGCACAGACGGCGTTGTGCGAGGCGATTATCGTAATGGCGCACAAGCTCGGGATCAGGACGATCGCCGAAGGCGTGGAAACGGAGGCGCAGCGCGACATGCTGGACCGTTTCGGCTGCGACTTCGTGCAGGGCTTTCTGTATGCCCCGGCACTTCCCTTTGCCGAGTTTGAACAGCTGTTGTCAGAAAACGGGAAACCTGTGCAGTAGCGCCGGTGCGGCTGTCAGTGCAGCGTCCGCGGCATCGACAGGCGGAACACCGGAATGTCGGCGTCGAACTCGTGGCCATCGTCGGCGCGCATCTGGTAGCTGCCCTGCATCGCCCCCACCGGTGTGTCGAGCACGGTGCCGCTGGTGTAGCGGAAGTGCTTGCCCGGCTCCAGATGCGGCTGTTCGCCCACCACGCCGGCCCCTTGCACCTCCTGCACGGCACCGTTGCCGTCGGTGATGATCCAGTGCCGTGACAGCAGCTTGGCGGCCACGCTGCCGGTGTTGCGGATGGTGATGGTGTAGGAGAAGACGTAGCGGTCTTCCTCCGGCAGGGACTGCTCGTCGAGGTACTGGGTTTCCACCTCGACGGCAATGCGGTACTTGTCATTCATGGCCTGGGTCACGGGTCGGTGGCCGGGTTGCCCTACGCGCGGCCACCAGCAGGGCGCCGAGCAATCCGATCTGCGGATTGGTCACCACATGCACCGGGATGTTTTCCACCACCGGACGCATGCGGCCTTTGTCGGTGTAACTGTGGGCGAAGCCGCCCTGTTGCAAGTGCGGCAGGATCTTCGCGGCGATGCCGCCGGCCAGATAGACGCCGCCGCGTGCCAGGCAGGCCAGGGCCAGATTGCCGGCCACGGCGCCATACAGGCGCACGAACAGCGCCAGCGCGGCGCTGGCGCGGGTATCCCCTGCGCTGGCGATCGCCGCGGCCGGATCAGCCGCTTGCAGCAGTTCTGCGCGGTCATCGGCGCCATCACACGCCAGCAGATAGCGGTAGATGTTCACCAGGCCCGGTCCGGAGATGACGCGCTCCCACGATACGTGGCCGAACTCGGCACGCAGGAAGGCGAGCAGGCCGTCCTGCAGTTCATCGCCGCCGCCGAAATCCATATGCCCCGCTTCGGTGGGAAATACCTCATGGCGTTCCGCACAGGGCATGAGCAGTGCCACGCCGAGACCGGTGCCGGCGCCGAGCACCACGCGTGGCGCCTGGGGGTCGGCGGGGGCCTCGTGCAGGGTGATGAGTTCGTCGGGCTGCAGCGCGGCGATGCCGTGGCCGATGGCCTCGAAATCGTTGCTGAGCACCACCGGCGCGCCGAGATGGGCGGCGAGGCGTTGCGCGTCGAGTTGCCAGGGCAGGTTGGTGAGTCGCGCCGTCTGTCGCGGCGCCTCGCCCTGCACCGGGCCGGCCACGGCGAGGCAGACGCCGTGCAGCGGTGCTGTGTCGCCGCGCAGGAAGTCATCGAGCAGCGGAGCAATGTCGCGATAGTCGGCGCTGGCGTAGCGCGCCTCGCGCAGCACACGCTGCGGCCGCACGGCGCCGGGCTGGAACTCCGCCAGTTGCAGCAGGGTTTTGGTGCCGCCGATGTCGGCGGCGAGGACGCGTAACAGGGTCATGCCGGATCAGCTCCGCGGGGTGATGTGGCGCGCGGCCTGGGCATCGACGAACCACTCCAGCTGTCCCTTCGGGCGCAGCATTTCCACCGGCAGCGGATTGGCGTGGGCGATGTTGCGCAGCACATGGCGCAGCACGTCGGCCTTGTGCGCGCCGCTCACCAGCAGCATCACATGGCGGGCGCGGTTGAGCGCCGGCAGGGTGAGGGTGATGCGCCAGCTGTCCAGCTTGGGGACATAGTCGGCCGCTACCGCCTGTTTGCGCTGGTTGAGGGCATCGCCGCCCGGGAACAGCGAGGCGATGTGGCCGTCGGGGCCGAGGCCGAGCAGCAGCAGATCGAAGCCCTCCGCGGGGAGGTGGTGGCGCAACAGTGCGGCATAGTCGGCGGCAGCCTGTTCCGGCGCCAGTTCGCCGCTGATGCGGTGTACCTGCGGCGCGGCCGGCAGATGGTCGAGCAGGGCCTCCCGCACCATGCGGTAGTTGCTGTCGCGATGTTCCGGCGGCACGCCGCGCTCGTCACCGAAATACAGATGCACCCGGGACCAGTCGAGGCGTTCCGGCTGTCTGGCCAGCAGGGCATACAGTCCCTGCGGCGTGGCGCCGCCGGCGAGGGCGAGGTGAAAGGCATCGTGTTGGGCGAGGGTCTGGTTGCCCAGTTCCAGCAGTCGCTCCGCCGCTGCACGATACAGCGCATCAGGATCCGGCAGGATGTGGAGCTGGGGGGCCGGACGGGACATGATCAGTCGCGCATGTCACCGCGTTCGCGCACATAGTCGAGGGCCGCCGCCACCGCCGCCTCCACCTGTTTTTCCATGCGCTGCCATTCCTCGTCGCTGGTGAAGAAGGCCGTGTCCACGTCATGGCGCACGTAGCGGGTGGGCAGGCGGTTGAGGGCGACGCAGGCCACGTCTTCCAGCAGATCGTGATCGGTGATGCCCTGCTGCTCGATCAGAGCGTCCTGCAGATGTTCCAGTACCAGCTTTTCGTAATAGTTATGGATGTTCTCGAAGTTCATCGCGCGCTTCCGTGACCGGGTGGGTGGTGTCTGCAGTTTAGCATTCCTCGCCGCCGCCGGACCGGGGTCAGCGGATGATGATGCGCACCTTGTTGCCCGGATAGATCAGATCGGGATTGCGGATGCGGCTCAGTTGCGCCAGCTCCTTGTAGCGCCAGGGATCGTCCAGGTAACGCTCGGCGATGGCCCACAGGGTGTCGCCCCTGACCACGGTGTGGACGTACATCTGCTGCGGCTCCGGCTCCGGCTCCGGCGGCGGGGCAGGTTCGCCGACGGGTTGCGCCGCCGGCAGATCCGTCGGGCCGGCGGCGGTGTCGTTCGGTGCGGCGGTGCCGGGCTCCGGTTCGGGGGCAACCTCCGGGCGGGCGCGCTCGATGACGATGGTGATCTCCTCGCCGTTCTGTTCCACCTGGATGCCCTCGCCCTGGAAGATCGGGCTGGCCGGGGGGGCGGCTGCCACCGCCGGTTCCGATGGCGGCACGGGGGGCGGCTCTGCTTCCGGGGCAGGCGGCGGCGCCGGCGTCACCCGGGCGACGGGCGGGGCCGGTGGGGTGGCTTTCTCCGCCTGCGGCCAGAGGAGATAGCCGATGGCGATGGCGAGCAGGGCCAGCGCCAGCAGCAGCGGCCAGGGGCGGTTGGTGGTCGCCGGTGGCGGCGGTGCAGTGTAGGCCACTGCCTCCATCGGCGGAGGTGGTGTGTGGAGGCGGGGCGCGGTTGCCGGGGGGGCGGAGGCCGGTACAGGGCGCGGCGGAGGGGCTGCCGGGGCCGACGGCGACGGCGTGACCGCCGGGCGGCTGGGGACGGTGGAGGCGGGTCTCCTGGTCGGCACAGGGCGCGGCGCGGTTGCCGGGGGCGGTGGCGTGCGTTGCGGAGCTGGCGGCGGGAGCGGCCGTGGCGTGTTTCTTGAATCGGCTGTGGCGGCCGGTGCTGCGGTCGCCGCTGTCGAGGGCGCCGGAGGCCGGGCCGCGGCGACTGCAGCCGCAGGGGATGCTGTGGCCGGTGCTGGCGGCGGCGGTGCGGCACAAACCAGATGGCGCAGGCCGCCCGCATCGCGCATGGCGAGCAGGGGGGCCAGGTCGCTGCACAGGACGAGTTCATCCTGATAACGCAGTGCCGCGCTGAAGACGTTGTGGGGCAGTTCCGGCGGCAGCGCGGCTGGCCGCACCTGGGCGGCATCGGTGAGGCCGACGATGCTGTCCACCCAGAAGGCATAGTTGCGGCTGCCCACCTTGCCTAGCAGCAGGCGGCCGCGCTGCGGGTCGAGCACATCGCAGCCGAAGCGGTGGCGCAGGTCGATGATGGCCACCGTGCCGTTGCCGTGATGGAACAGGCCGGGGCTGCCGGCATCGGCACCGGGGATGGCGGTGATGTGTTCCGGCAGCGGCAGGATGCTGGCCACCGACAGGGCCGGCACGGCACAGGCGACACGGCCGATACGGAAGATCAGCCAGTTAGCCGTTGCCCCGGTGGATGAGTGAGTGGTTGCTGTCATGCTGTGCCCCCAGAGTATAACGGCCGGCGGTCAGCGACCTTGATGCGGAGCCCACTTCCCTGTGGCGGCAGACGGCCTCAGCCGCCGGCGACATGCCGCGCCAGGGCGGCGAACTCCTCCAGGCTGAGGGTTTCGGCACGGCGCTGCGGGTCGATGCCGGCGGCCTCGATGGCCGCGGCATCGAGCAGGCCCTTGAGGGTGTTGCGCAGGGTCTTGCGGCGCTGGCTGAAGGCCTGGGCCACCAGCCTTTCCAGGGCGCCGGCATCGACGTCCACCGGCGGCTCGGCGTAGGGCTCCAGGCGCACGATGGCGGAGTCCACCTTGGGGGCCGGGGTGAAGGCGCCGGGGGGCACGATGAACAGCTGCTCCACCTTGCAGCGGTACTGCACCATCACGCTGAGACGGCCGTAGTCGCTGGTGTCGGGTTTCGCCGCCAGCCGCTCCACCACCTCCTTTTGCAGCATGAAGTGCATGTCGTCGATGCAGTGGGCCTGTTCGAGCAGATGGAAGATCAGCGGCGTGGAGATGTTGTAGGGCAGGTTGCCGGCGAGGCGCAACTTGCCGCCCCGGGCCAGGGCGCAGAAATCGAACTTGAGCGCGTCGGCGCTGTGGATCACCAGCTCGCCCTGCCCGGCGCACTGCTGCTCCAGCTTGGGGATCAGGTCGCGGTCCAGCTCCACCACCTCCAGTCGGCCAGCGGCCTGCAGCAGCGGCAGGGTCAGCGCACCGAGACCGGGGCCGATCTCCACCAGCCGCTCGCCGGCCTTGGGATGGATGGCGCGCACGATGCGATCGATGACATGGCGATCGTGCAGGAAGTTCTGGCCGAAGCGTTTGCGGGCGCGATGTTCCATCGAAGTCTCAAGTTCCAGGTTTCAAGTTGCAAGTAAAAACAAAAACAGTCGCGCGTAGCGCGTGCATCTCCGCTTGCAACTTGTCACTTGCGACTTGCGACTTGTTGCAACGCCACCTCGATGGCGAACTGCAGGCTGCCCAGATCGACGGCACCATTCCCGGCCAGTTCCAGCGCCGTGCCGTGATCGACCGAGGTGCGCACGATGGGCAGGCCGAGGGTGATGTTGACGGCGCGGCCGAAGCCCTTGTGCTTGAGCACCGGCAGGCCCTGATCGTGATACATGGCGAGCACGGCATCGGCGTGTTCCAGGTGGCGCGGGGTGAACAGGGTGTCGGCGGGCAGCGGTCCGGTGAGATGCATGCCGGTACGGCGCAGGGTGGCCAGCACCGGCTCGATCACCTCGATCTCCTCACGCCCCAGATGGCCGCCCTCGCCGGCGTGCGGATTGAGGCCGCAGACCAGGATGCGCGGCTGGGCGATGCCGAATTTCGTGCGCAGGTCGTGATGCAGGATGCCGATGACCTCGCGCAGCAGGTGCGGCGTGATGGCATCGGCCACCGCGCGCAGCGGCAGGTGGGTGGTGGCGAGGGCCACGCGCAGGCCCGGCGTGGCCAGCATCATCACCACGCGCGGCGTGCGGGTCAGCTCAGCCAGAAATTCGGTGTGGCCGGTGAAGGGGATGCCGGCGTCGTTGATGACGCCCTTGTGCACCGGGCCGGTGACCAGGGCGGCGCAGTGTCCCTGCTGGCACAGCATGGTGGCGCGGCGCAGTGTCTCCAGCACGCAGGGGGCATTGGCCGCCTCCAGCCTGCCCGCCACGACCGGTTCTGCCAGCGGCACCGGCAGCACGCTCAGCGTGCCCGGCGCATTCGCTTGCGGCGCGGCGGCGAGGTCGACTTCACGCAACTGCAGCGGCACGCCGCGTTGATGGGCGCGTTGCAACAGCAACGCGGGATCGGCCACGGCGACGATCTCGGCCGCCTGCGGCTGCTGCGCCAGCAGTACGGCGAGGTCGGGGCCGATGCCGGCCGGCTCGCCGGGGGTGAAGGCAATACGCGGGATGGCTGTCATGAGTGAGTGACTCAGTCCGCGAATGAAGGCGGGCTCACACACATCGGGTGTGGGTTATGCATCGTTGTTTCAGCATGAGCGCAGCGAGTTCGTTCACTTGTATCTTGTAACTAATCTTTGTATTCGACATAGGCTTCGTCGCGCAGGCGGCGCAGCCAGTCCTGGGTTTCTTCCTCGATCTTGCGCTGGCGGATGGCGTCGTGGGCGCGCGCGCGCTTGAGATCCTCGGTGCTGTCGCGCTGGCGCCGTTCGATCACCTGCACGATGTGCCAGCCGAACTGGCTGCGGAACGGTTCGCTGATGCCGCCGGGCTGCAGCTTGTTCATGGCCTGTTCGAAGGGACCGACGAAGGTGCCGGGGTTGGCCCAGCCCAGGTCGCCGCCCTTGGCGCCGGAACCGGGGTCTTCGGAATTGGCGCGGGCCAGTTCGGCGAAGTCCTCGCCCTGCAGGATGCGCTCACGCAGGCGTTCCAGCTTGGCGCGCGCCTCGGTGTCCGATACCAGTGCGGTACTGCGTATGAGGATGTGGCGGGCGTGGGTCTGCGTCACGTACTGGCGCTGTTCGCCGCGCTTGTCGATCAGCTTGATGATGTGAAAGCCGCTGGAGCTGCGCAGCGGCTCGCTCACCTCGCCCGCTGCCAGGCGCAGCACGCTGTCGGCAAACAGGGTGGGCAACTGGCCGCCCTTGCGCCAGCCGAGGTCGCCGCCCTGCAGGGCCTGCTGGCCGGCGGAGTGGGTGATGGCTATCTGGCGGAAATCGGCGCCGGCACGCAGCTGTTCCAGCACCTCCTGCGCCTTGGCGCGTGCCGTCTGCACCTGTTCCGGCGAGGCGCCTTCCGGCACGGCGATGAGGATGTGGCCGAGGTGGTATTCGGTGTCCATGCCGCCGCTGGCGGCCTGGCGGGCGAGGAAGTCGTCCACCTCCTGCTGCGTCACTTCGATGCGACTCTCCACCTCGCGCGCGCGCAGGTTGCTCATGGTGATCTCGTGGCGCACCTCCTCGCGGAACTCGGCGAAGTCGCCGCCGTCGCGCTCGAGGGCGGTGCGGAACTGCTGCGGCGACAGCTGGTTCTGGCTGGCGATGCGCGTGATCACCTCGTTGAGGGTTTCGTCGTCCACGCGCACGCCGCGATCGGCGGCCAGGGTGAGCTGCAGGCGCTCGATGATCAGGCGTTCCAGCACCTGGCGGCGCAGGATCTCCATGGGCGGCAGGGCGGTGCCGTTCTGGCGCAGTTGCACCAGGATGCCCTGCAGCCGCTTTTCCAGTTCGAGGTTGGTGATTGCCTCGTCGTTGACCACCGCCACGATGCGGTTCAGTTCCACCACCCTGGCGGCGTGGAGGGGAAAGGCGGACAGCAGGCCGCCGAGCAGGGCGGCAAGGAGGACGATGCGTTTCATTGGGGGATTCCGGAAATCACAGGCGGCCAAGGATACCACGGACGCGATCCGTGCCGGAGGCCGGGCTCAGCGCCGGGTCTGGAAGGTTTCCAGTTCGTCTTCCAGGCGCTTGCCCAGGCTGGACAGGCCCTTCAGCTCCAGGGTGAGCATGAAACTGTTGTTGGACTCGAAGCTGACGGTGTCGAGGCGCTGGCGCACGGCGAAGTGCAGCGCCCAGCAGCAGTCTTCCCAGGCCACGCCGGCCACGGTCTCCAGGCTGCGTTCCAGCTGCAGGTCGTAGTTCCACCGGCCGAGCACGCGCCAGCGCGGGGTCAGCGGCCAGTAGGCGACGATATCGGTCTGGCGCAGTTCCTGGTCGCGGCGGTAGCGGTAGTCGAAGCTGAGCAGGTGGTTCTGATCGGGAGCATAGCGGGCGCGCCCGGTGAGGACCTCGCCGCGCTCATCCTCCGGGTTCCAGCGCGTGGTGGCGGCCAGGTCGAGGTCGGGCACCGGCTTGACCCCCAGTTCCGCCACGATGTCGGAGGTCTGCCGTTCGATGGGTTCGCTGCCGGTCAGGGTGACGCGGCGATCGGCGAAGTAGCGGATCTGGCCGATGCTGGCGCGCAGCAGTTCGTTGCCGGAGTGCTGATCCAGCAGGCGGCTGGTGAGGGCCAGGGTGATCTGGTCGGCATCGCCCTGGCGGTCGGGGCCGCTGAAACGGTTGTCGCGGAACAGCTGGGCGAAGGTGAAGTCGTATTCGCCGGTATCGAAGCGCGGCAGGTCATCCTGATCGCGGTAGGGCACATAGAGGTAATACAGGCGCGGCTCCAGGGTCTGCAGCAGCGGTCGCTCGCCCAGGCTCAGCTCACGCTCGAAGAACAGGCCGCCGTCGAGGCTGGTGATGGGGGTGGTGCGTGTCGGTGCCTCCGCGCCGATCTGATCCTGCAACTGGTATTCGGTGTGGCGCAGGGCGAAGCGCGGGGTGAGGAACCAGGCATTGCCCTCCAGCGGCAGGCTGATGCCCGGCGTCAGATCCATGCGGTTGCCGGTGGGCGCGCGCTCGTCGTGGGCGAAGTGCACCAGTTCGCTGGCCAGGGTGTATTGCAGGGTGTCGCGGCGGCGCGGGCTGGCGGCGTTGAGGCGCAGCTGCGGCAGGCGCTGGTAGGGTTCGCTGCCGCTCAGTGCCTGATAGTCCTGCACGCGGCCGCGGAAATCCCAGCCGATGCCGCGATAGGCGAGATCGACGCGGCGTTCCAGATGGGTGGTGCTGGCGCGCGCCTGGCTGTTGCCGAGGTCGTTGAAATAGTCGGTGTCGGATACGCCGTTGTAGACGATGGTGTTGGTCCAGCCTTCGCCAAAGCGACCGTTGTGCTGATAGGACGTGTAGCTGCGGTCCTCGTTGTTGTAGCGGTCATCGCCGGGCAGCATCTCCATGTTGAGCTGGCCGCGGTTGCCGGGATGCAGGTAGCGGAATTCACCCTGCAACTGGGTGCCGCGCGCGCTCATGTAGCGCGGTGTCAGCGTCGCATCGTAGTTGGGGGCGATGTTCCAGTACCAGGGCACGCTGATGTCGGTGCCGGTCTTGTCGCTGCTGCCGAGGGTCGGCGGCAGCAGCCCGGTCTTGCGTCCCTTGAGCGGAAAATTGATGTAGGGCAGGTAGAGAAACGGCACGCCCTTGAATTCCACCGTCAGGTTGCGCGCCTCGCCGGTGTTGGTGCTCTCGTCCAGATCGATCTGGCGCGCCTTGAGCAGCCAGTCCACCTTGTCCGGATCGCAGGTGGTGTAGGTGGCGCCGGTCAGCTCGGTGTGTTCGGGGTCGCGCATGACGATGACATCGGCGCTGCCGAAGGCATGGTTGCTGCGGAAGTGGTACTGCGCGTCGTGTATCTCGCCGCTGTCGCTGTCGGGACGGAAGCTGGCGCGGTTGCCGTTCAGGGCCATGTTGTCGGTGTAGAGCCGCACATTGCCGTCGAGGTTGAGCAGGTCGTTGGCCTGGTCGTAGCGCGCCTCGTCGGCCTCGATGCGCCGGCCGCTCTGCAGCATCACCACGTCACCGCTGAAATGGCTGACTCCCTCGCCCTCCGAGGTGCCGCGATCGGCGGAGATGTGCGTCGCGCCGTCCTCCTGCGGTCCCAGCTCCGGCAGGGGGATGATTTCGCCGGACGGGCGGCACAAGGCCCAGCGGTCGTCCTGCTCCGGCTCCTGCGCCTGCAGTGTTGCCGGCAGCAGGGCCAGCAACAGGGCAAGGTGGAGAGGCGAGGATGGGCGCTGAATGGTCACGGGGCGTCGGGTTGGATGGTTGCGGCCCGCTAAGTTGGCACAGAACGTCACGGGCTTCAATTGCGGAACCGCTATAATGGCGCACTTTTCCCGAGAGAGTGCCACCGTGCCGCAACGTCTGGAACAACTGAACCACTGGCTGAGCCGTGGGCTGGGCCTGCCGGCCTACGACATCGCCCCGGCCTCGTCCGATGCCAGCTTCCGCCGCTATTTCCGCATTCGCTTCGACGGCCAAAGCCGCATCGTGATGGACGCACCACCGGACAAGGAGGACAGCCGCCCCTTTGTGCGCATTGCCCGCGCCCTGCACGCCATCGGCCTGCATGTGCCGGAGATCCTGGCCGAGGACCTGACGCAGGGTTTCCTGCTGCTGTCCGATCTCGGCAGCGAGCAGTATCTCTCCGCCCTCGACGAGGCCAGCGTCGGCCGTCTGTACGGTGATGCCATGGGGGCGCTGCTCACCCTGCAGGCCTGCGGACCGCAGCAGGAAGACCTGCCGCCCTACGACGAGGCCTTGCTGCTGCGCGAGATGGAACTGTTCCGCGAGTGGTATCTCGGGCGCCATCTGGGGCTCGCGCTGAGCGAGGCAGAGCAGCGCCTGCTGGACGAAACCTTCCGCCTGCTGGCGCAGTCGGCGCTGGAACAGCCAAAGGTGGCGGTGCACCGCGACTATCATTCGCGCAACCTGATGGTGGCGCCGCACAACCCCGGCATCCTCGATTTCCAGGACGCGGTCCATGGTCCGGTGACCTACGACCTGGTATCGCTGCTGCGCGACTGCTACATCGCCTGGCCGCGGGCGCAGGTGGAGGCCTGGGCGCTGGGCTACCAGGAGCTGGCCATCGACAGCGGCATCCTGCGCGGGCGCGACGAGGAGCGCTTCCTGCGCTGGTTCGACTGGATGGGCGTGCAGCGCCATCTCAAGGCCACCGGCATCTTCGCCCGCCTCAACCACCGCGACGGCAAGCCCGGCTACCTCAAGGACATTCCGCGCACGCTGGGCTATGTACGCGAGGTGGCGGGGCGCTATAGTGAGCTGGCGCCGTTGCGGACGCTGCTCGACGAGCGGGTGCCGGCGGCGGGATGAAGGGAAACAACAACAAACACCGGGGAGTTGCGTGATGAAAAGACTGCTGATGGCCATTCTGCTGGGGCTGCTGGCCTTGCCGGCACTGGGACGCGAGTATCAGAGCGGGTTCGGGTTCAGCCTGGAGGCGTCGGATGACTGGCTGGTGCTGACGCCCAAGGAGCTGAAGGACAACCCGGAGCTGTTCAATGTCGACAAGCTCAAGGGCGGCTCCATCGATCCGGCCCTGCTCGAGCAGGTGGTCGGCATGGTCCGTTCCGGGCAGGTGGAGGTCTACCTGCACCAGAAGACCTCCGATGCGCGCTTTGCCGACAACGTGAACTTCCTCACTCAGGTCGGACGATTGCCCACTGCGGCGTCGGAGGTGAAGGGCGTGTGCGATGTGTTGCCGGGAGAGTTGAGCCAGGCCTTCGGACGGCCGATCCGGATGTATCAGTGCGGCGCGCGCCAGGTGGGCAAGGCAGCGGCGCTGCAGGCGGAATTCGATGGCATGATCGAGGGGACGCGCAGCATTCAGTACCAGTTCCAGAAGTCGCCCAGTGTGGTGGTGATTGCCACCGCCACCGCCAAACTGGATGCCCTGGAGACCATCCGTGCCGAATTCGAGCGCATGATCGCCAGCGTCAGGGTCGCGCCCTAGGCGGAAAAAAAACGCCCCGGCAACGGGGCGTTTTCCATTCCGGCGGACGGCAGCTACATGTCGAAGCCGGCCTGCTTGTAGAGCTCCTTCGCCCTGGCCGCATCCTGCGGCACGCCGAGGCCCTGCTCGTACATCATCGCCAGGGTGGTGAGCGAACCGGCCAGGCCGTGATCGGCGGCCTTGCGGAACCAGACCGCCGCCTCGGCCGGATTCTTCTCCATGCCTTCCCCTTCCAGGTACATGAAGCCGACGCCGTGCTGGGCCATGGCGTGGCCCTGATTGGCGGCGGCCATCATCCAGCGCGAGGCCTCTTCCAGGTTGGGGCTGCCGATGAGGCCGTTCTGCAACATGATGGCGACACGGTACTGCGCCTCGGCATTGCCGGCGGCGGCGAGGGGCGAGAGCAGCTGCATGGCGGTGGCAAAGTGCTTGCCTTCGAAGGCGGCGATACCGCTGCCGAGCTCCATGTCGGCGTCGTTGAGTGCATTCATGGGGAAACTCCGTGGGTTCGGTCCGGGAATGGCGCTACCGTACAAATGTTGACAACCATTGTCAACATTTGCGATGCCCGCCGGGCGCAGTGTAACCCGCGCCGGGGAGATGGGGATCAGGCGGCCATGATGCCGGCCATTTCGTCCAGGCCGGGACGGGACTCTTCCAGCACCTTGTCGGTGACCTCCGCGACCCGGCGCGGGTCCAGGCCGAGGGCGGTGAGGATGGCCGGCGGTACCTTGTCGCCGGCGGCATCGCTGGGTTGGTGGCCGCGCAGCAGATGGTCCGCTGCCAGCACCAGATTGGCGTAGGTGGTGTGTTCGCCGCCATAGGTCTCGTTGTGGTGCTCCCGTGCGGCGACGATGACCTCTCCCGGCATGTCCCACCCCTCCAGCAGCCAGGTACCCAGCTGGGTGTGTTCCACTCCCAGCAGTCGCTTCTCCAACAGGGTGACCGGGATGCGCGGGTTGGTGGCGACGGCCTTGTTGAGCAGATAGAACTCGGGCTGGAACAGGTGGCCGAGGATGGCAAAGCCGATGTCGTGCAGCAGGCCGGCCAGATACACCAGGCCGGGCTTGCCGCGGGTGGCCGGCGGCAGCAGGGTGTTGAGGGCCTGGGCGAGGCCGGCGGTATAGACCGAATGGCGCCAGAAGGCGCGCTGGCCGAGGGGACCGTCGGCAGGCAGGCGCAGGGCGCGGGAGGCGCTTAGCCCCAGCGCCATGTGCAGCACCATGTCGAAGCCCAGCACCTGGGTGATGGCATCGTGCAGGGACTCGACCCGGCCGCGGTAGCCGTAATAGGCGGAGCGGGCATAGCGGATGACCTGCGCCGCCAGCAGCGGATCGGTGGCGACTATGTCCACCAGCTCGCCGATGGTCCCCTTGGGGTTGTTGCGCAGCAGCAGCAGCTGTCGTGTCGAATGGGGCAGGGGCGGCAGCGAGGACAGGGTGCGGATACGCTGTTGCAGATCGCCGCCCGGGTGCAGTCCCTGCAGCGCCGGCAGAGGCTCGCTGCTGACGAACTCGAACTCGCTGTGGCCGGCCAGGCTGGCGGCCGGGCGTGCGATGGCGAGGCGGCGTGACTGGGCGTGCAGGCGCATGAAGTCCGCGCCGGCCAGCAGCGCCAGGGTCTGGTGGTCGCCCGGTTCGAAGCAGACATGGGGCATCTGCAGGATCTGTTCGTCGATGATGGCGGGCAGATTGTAGGGCTGCGCCAGCGGTGGCACGGAACCCGCTTCACAGTCGTCGAAGATATCCGCCAGGTGCGCCTGGGCCAGCGGGTGGAGGTTGCGGCCCAGCTGCTGGCACAGCTGGGCGAAATCGAGCATGTGACCGGCGGGGAGCACCGCCATCAGCACGCCGTGTTCGTCCTCCAGCATCACCGCCCGTACCATCAGCCGGTAATCCACCTTGGCGCTGAGGGCGGCCTCGATCAGGGTGCGGGTCGGGGCATGGGGAAGCAGCCGGTAGGGAATACCCTGCGCGCTGAGATAGGGCTCGATGCGGTTGTGCCGTCCCATGTACTGCTCCTCCAATTCCTTACCTTAAAGGTAGTCTATCGGCGGGGTATCGGTCCGGGTGCAATCCGGTGGTGGGGCGATCCCCGGCTCTCTGGTTTTGCTGGTAACCACTTACTCATGCGCATGAACGCAAAAGATCTGTGGCCTTGGGAAGGAAGACTAGGTTCGAACGGGGCGCAGGAATGTGAACTGGTCGACATCCCGCCCTGTCGGGGTCAGCCGGCCAGGGTGCGGGCCATGTCGTCCAGGGCGTAGGCGCCATGCTCCAGTACCCGGACGGCCAGTTCGTGGGCACGGGCGGGGTCCAGGCCGAGGGCCGTATAGATGGCCGGGGGCGGCTCGCCGGCGGCGGCGTCGCTGAACTGGCTGGCCTTGAGCAGGTGCTCGGTGAGCAGGATCAGGTTGGCGAGACCCGCATTTTCGGCGCGGTAGAACTCGTTGTGGTGTTCCCGGGCGGCAGCGACCACGGCGGGCGGGAACTGCCAGTGGGCCAGGGCCCAGCTACCCAGCTGGGTGTGTTCGGAGCCGAGCACACGTTTTTCAATCAGGGTCACCGGCACGTCGGGGTTGGCGGCCACCACCTTGTTGAGCAGGAAGAACTCGGCCTTGAACAGGTGGCCGAGGGCGAGGAAGCCGAAATCGTGCAGCAGGCCGGCCAGGTAGGCGAGGCCGGCGCGGGAGCGGCTGGCCGGGGGCAGCAGGGCGTTGAGGGCCTCGGCCAGGGTGGCGGTGTGCACGGCATGGCGCCAGTAGCCGTGCAGGCCCAGCGGGCCGTCCACCGGGGAACGCAGGTGGCGCACGGCACTCAGGCCCAGGGCCATGTGCAGCGTGGCGTCGATGCCGAGCACGCCGACGGCATCGCGCAGGTTCTCCACCTTGCCGTGGTAGCCGTAATGGCCGGCGCGGGCGTAGTGCTCCAGCAGGGGCGGCAGGCCGGGGTCGAGGGTGATGACCTCGGTCAGTTCGGCCAGGGTGGGGGCGGGGTTGTCGCGCAGAAGAAGCAGGCGGCGGGTGACCTCCGGCAGCGGCGGCAGGGACTGCAGGGCGCGCACACGCTGTTCCATGTTCTCCACCGGGTGCAGTTTTTTCAGGCCGGCGCCGTCGGGCATGGTGAAGGTGTAGGTGTTGGGCCGGGTCAGGGCCTGGGCCGGGTGGGAGAACACGCCGCGCCGGGCATCCTGGTGCAGCCAGTCGAACAGGCTGCCGTCCATGCACAGCAGGTGGGCATGGCTGCCCGGTTCGAAACAGACGTTCTGCATCAAAGATATCTGCTCGTCCACTACGGCCATGAGGCCATAGGGCTCGGCCAGCGGCGGGATGGAGCGGGGTTCGCAGTCGGGGAAGACACTGTCGAGGCGGGCCCGGCTGGCCGGCTGCAGCCTGCGGCCGAGCAGGCGGTTGAGTTCGCTGAAGTCCAGCAGATAGTCGGCGGGCAGGATTGCCATCAGCAGACCGGCCTCGTCTTCCAGCATCATGGCGCGCGCCATCTGCCGCAGTTCGATGCCGGCGGCGGCGGCCGCCTGCTCCAGGGTATCTGTGGGCGGATGCTCCAGCAGGCGGTACGGCACCTTCTGGATCTTGAGATAGGTCTCGATACGCTCGGTGGCCTGCATGGTGACGTCCCTTCCCTTACTCATTATCCCGAAAAGTCCATTAGGCGACGCGCCCGCGCTCGATCCTTAGAATCCACAAGGAATTTTCCTCAGTCGGCAATACGGCTCGGTATTGCGCTCCTTCGGACAAATCCCTTGTGAATCCAATTCCCTTCGCGATCATCACGCCGCCTAATGGACTTTCCGGGATTATTGCTATTCGATGGCGCGGCGATGCTGCTAGACTGCCGCGCCGTCCCCTTAGACTAAACGATCCGGGCGCATTGTCACGATGAGAGCCATGATCCTCGCCGCCGGCCGCGGTGAACGCATGCGGCCGCTGACCGACCATACGCCGAAGCCCCTGTTGCGGGCCGGGCCGCACACGCTCATCGAACACCATATTCTGGCCCTGGCCCGGGCCGGTATCCGCGAACTCGTCATCAACCATGCCCACCTCGGCCGCCAGATCGAAGAGTATCTGGGCGACGGCAGCCGCTACGGCGTGCAGATCCGCTATTCCGCCGAGGGCGAGGCGCTGGAGACGGGGGGCGGCATCTTGCGCGCCCTGCCGCTGCTCGGGCCGGCGCCATTCCTGGTGGTGAACGGCGATGTCTGGACCGACTATCCCTATGACCACCTGCCCACAGCGCCGGCCGGGTTGGCCCATTTAGTGCTGGTGGACAATCCGCCGCAGCATCCCGCTGGCGACTTCGTGCTGGGGGCTGACGGCCAGGTGCGCGACGGCGAGGGGCCGCGCCTGACCTTCAGCGGCATCGGCGTGTACCGGCCGGAGCTGTTTGCCGGCTGCCGGGACGGCAAGTTTCCGCTGGCGCCGCTGCTGCGCGATGCCATGGCGCGGGGGCAGGTGAGCGGCGAGCATTACCGCGGCCAGTGGGTCGATGTCGGCACCCCGCAGCGACTGACAGATCTGGCGCAGCGACTGGCCGTGATGGGGCAAAATGAGGCAGGATTGGCAGAGGGGCGCGGCGGCGTCCCGCCAGGATAGACAGCCCGACATGAAACTGACCCAACCCGCGATGACCGAGTGGTGCGCAACCGCAGACTGCAGTCTGTGCACCATGCGCGCGTCGGTGCTGTTCGCCGGCATCGAGCCGGCACTGCTCAGCCGTATCCAGCACGCCATCGATGAACAGCGCATGCTGCGCGGCGAGTCGCTGTATCACATGGGCGATCCCGGCCGCGCCATCTTTACCGTGCGCGAGGGACTGGTGAAGCTGGTGCAATACCTGCCCGATGGCGGCGAGCGCATCGTGCGCCTGGTGCGCTCCACCGATGTCACCGGTCTGGAGGCGCTGCTCGGCCAGCCCTATCAGCATGACGCCATCGTCGAACAGGACAGCGTGGTATGCCGCATCCCGGTGGATGTGGTGCGCCGGCTCGAACTGGAGAGCCCGCAACTCTATCGTGAGCTGATGCGGCGCTGGCAGCAGGCGCTGTCCGAGGCCGATGCCTGGCTCACCGAACTCGGCACCGGCAGTGCGCGCCAGCGCGTGGCACGCCTGTTGCTGCGTTTGTCCAACGAGGCGGGTGACGGCCTGTGCAATCTGTTCAGCCGCAAGGACATGGGTGCCATGCTCGGCATCACCACCGAATCGGCCAGCCGCATGGTGGCCGAGCTCAAGCGCGCCGGCGTGCTGAGCGAGCAGGCCGGCCGTTTTCACTGCGACCGTGCCGCGCTGGAACAGATCGCGGCCGAATAAAGCGCGCACAGCGTTCTGTACCCCCCCTCGATTGCGATCCGTCAATGCGTCAGCAGACGCAGATATTTACCATTCATGTCGGGATTCAATCCCCTGCTGCGGAGTAAACCCATGAACGAGTCAGCATCCCCGCGTCTCAAATTCCTGCCCATTTCGGTCTTTGCCACCGTCATGGGCATGACCGGTCTCACCATCGCCTGGGAAAAGGCGCAGGTGCTGCACGGCTTCTCCGGCGTGGCCGGCGTGCTGCTGGCGGTCACGGCCCTGCTGTTCGTGGTGCTGCTGCTCGCCTACGGCAGCAAGCTGGTGCTGTTCCGCGCCGAAGTCCTGAAGGAACTGCACCACCCGGTGCGGCTCAGTTTCTTCCCCACCATTTCCATCAGCCTGGTGCTGCTATCCATCGCCGCGCTGGAGGTGAACCATGGCCTGTCCGAGATACTGTGGCTGGTCGGTAGCGCCCTGCACCTGCTGTTCACGCTGTACGTGCTGAGCGCCTGGATCAATCACGAACACTTCCAGATCCAGCACATGAACCCGGCCTGGTTCATTCCGGTGGTGGGCAACATCTTGGTGCCCATCGCCGGCGTTGCGCACGGCTACGTCGAAGTGTCGTGGTTCTTCTTCAGCATCGGCCTGCTGTTCTGGCTGGTGCTGCTGACCATCGTGTTCTACCGCATCATTTTCCACGCCCCGTTGCCCGGCAAGCTGGTGCCGACACTGTTCATCCTGATCGCCCCGCCGGCGGTGGGCTTCATCGCCTACGTGAAGCTGACTGGCGGCGTTGATGTGTTCGCGCGTCTGCTGTACTACTCCGGCCTGTTCATCACCCTGCTGCTGTTCACCCAGGTGCACCGCTTTGCCCGGCTGAAGTTTTTCCTTTCCTGGTGGGCGTATTCCTTCCCGCTGGCGGCGATCACCATCGCCACCTTCGTGCTCCATCAGCAGCTTGGCCACAGCCCCCTGCTGTGGCTGGGCCGGGTGTTGCTTGCCGTGCTGACCCTGCTGCTTGCGCTGCTCCTGATGCGTACTGCCGTGGCGGTGAAGCGCGGAGAAATCTGTGTGGCTGAAGACTGATTACTTCGTATGCCACTTGTTGCATTTGCCACCCCAACGCGAGGCCGATACAGATGAAGCAATCAATGTTTCAGGAAAAATATCCCGTGTTCACCGTCGAGCTGGGCAAGGATGAAACCACCGGCACCTCGGTGGATGCCATCATCGACTTCCTCAAGGCGCGCATCGCCGAACATCCCGCCGCAGTCTACATCGGCGTGTTCGATCACTACGCCCACACCAAGTCGCTGCCGGACGGCGAGATCGCGCCGGAGATCCTCGATGCCAAAAACCTGATCTTCTGCTTCGGCACCAAGCTGCCCAATCCAGGCGTGCTGGCCGTGCGGCCCCGTTCCATCGGTATCACCGAGTTGGCCGACAAGTTCATCATCACCTTCATGGAAGCACCGATGCCCATGGCCAATCAGGCGATGGAGAGCTGGGTCAATGCACTGAAGAACAAATGAGGCACATGCCATGCGTATTGCAGTGACCAGCCAGAATTTCCGCACCATCACCGGCCACGCCGGCAAGACGCGCCGCTTTCTGGTGTTTGAAGCGGAAGCGGGCAGCCTGCCGCACGAGGTGGAGCGGCTCGATCTGCCCAAGGAAATGTCATTCCACGAGTTTCACGGCGAGGGGGCCCATCCGGTGGATGGCGTCGATGCCGTGATCACCTCCAGTTGCGGCGCAGGGTTTGCCCGTCGTCTCGCCAGGCGCGGCATACGCGTGGCGGTGACGACGCTGGAAGATCCGCTGGCCGCGGTGCAGGCCTATGTCGAAGGCAGTCTGTTGCCGGTAGATCCGGAACAGATGGTCG
Organism: Pseudomonadota bacterium; assembly: GCA_040755915.1. Classification (GTDB taxonomy): domain Bacteria; phylum Pseudomonadota; class Gammaproteobacteria; order Thiohalomonadales; family Thiohalomonadaceae; genus Sulfurivermis. The sequence continues at coordinate 49,202 of JBFLWM010000016.1, forward strand.
GGCACGACCACCAGCATGCGCATTGATTCAATGGGAACAAAATGCTTCGAGTGGGCGGCTGAAGAAAAACGCCGGCTTGCGCCGGCGTTTCCCTTTGAGATTATCTGTGTTGCTAGTTAAAACTTGATGTTTACACCGGCATAAATGGATCGGCCCATGCCGGGAACAGGTACACCCCAAGCAACGAGGTCCGGCTTGATCGGGGGCATGGTTGCTCCCTGTCCAGTATAAACGCCGCCCAGCGGGTGGCTGTAGAGCTTGTCCATAACGTTCTCGATACCAAGATCGAAGCGAACCTGTTTCCACGTATAACTGCTGCGCAGGTGTAGCAGACCGTAAGCTTCTGTTTCTACTTCATTCCGCGTTGCCGACACGTCCTTTTTGTCGTCGACAAGCTCAACCTCGGCCGTGTTGCTCCAGCCTCCAGTGCGCTGCACCACTGCCAGCTTGATATTCAGCGGCATCATGTTGTAGAGGTTGTCGCTGGTAGTGTCGTTCTCGCCACGGGTGTAACTCAACATACCGGTAGCGCTGAAGCTGCCATATTGCGTGTTTTCAGCCAGCGGAAAATGGCCGGACACATCCAGACCATAAATACGGGCCGATTGGTTCACAAACTGCAGAAAGACAAAGGTATCTGTCGCAGTAAGGTTCGCCACTGAGCATGCCCCGGTTCCGGCGGTGCATCGTTCGGCATCGATGTAGTCCTTGACGTAGGTGTAGTAGGGCGTCACCTTGAGTCCCCACTTTTCCTGGGCCGCATCATGCCAATTGAAGGTGGCACTGACGGTATGGGCAATCTCTGGTTCCAGGTCAAGATTGCCTACATAGCCATTGCCATCGCCTGCCATGTTGATCATGTACATTGCCATGCCGCCCGTCGACCAGGTATAGCGCTCGTAGAGATTGGGGGAGCGTGTTTTCTGGGCGTAGCCGAACTCGATGGTGCGGTTGGCGTCCGGGGTGAATCGGGCCAGCGCGGTTACATCGATATTGTTGTCGGTCTTCTTTCTGTCGGCATTGTTGAAGAGCGTTGCGTCGGCCAAGTACCCGGGATTGTAGCCCTGCACTTCGCCAGCGTTCATGTCGACGCGTTCGCCACGGATGCCGAACTGTGTGAGCCACTCTCGATTCCATTGCGCCTCCCACTCGCCAAACAGGGCAAGGCGATCACGTTTGCCATTATTGATGTTCCAGAACGTGTCGGGCCACATGCCCTTGCCAGCCGGGTCCCACCAGTCATCCAGTCGGTACCGTTGGGTTTCTCCACCTACACGGAGCAGATCACGGTTTGACAGTCGGATGTCTGCTTTGACGACGGCGCCGGTGTTGTTGCCCTCGGTATCCATCGGCATGCCGGCGGCACAGCCGGTCGGGCTGGCGCCAACTTCGCAGGGGTAGCCGCTGTCGGCAAAGCTTCCAGGCGCAGAAACGCCATACCAGTAAAGTTTATCGTCATGGAACTGCATCTTGTGACGGGTGCGCTCATGGTACGCGCGGGCGTTCACGGTACCCCAGTCGAGCTCGGCAATATGGCTCAAATTGAACTGGGTGCTGTCATTGCCGGTCATGTCCATGCGCTGGTTTGTCCAGCCCTGGTAGGGAATGTCCTGCATGCCCAGCTTGAGTTCGGTCAGGTGGTTTTCATTGCGCACGGCCAGGCTGAGCGAGCGGTTGGTGCTCTTGTACATCGATGAGCCGACTTCGTCTGACGCAAGGGTGCGATCACCCACATCGTTGACGTAAGTTTGGGTCTTGAAATCCCCCCCTGCCTTGTAATCCTCCGCCTCGGTGGTTGAGCTCGTAAATGTCATGCTCAGTGTTTCGCTGGCAGCGGTGGCCTTCAGATTGTCGCCGTAGGCATTGCCGTTGCTGCGATAGAAGAAACCAACCTCGCCGGTGAACAGGCGTTCTTCACCAGGCTGAGCAAATTGTGGCTTCGGAGAGTCGACCAGGATCGTTCCGCCGATGCTGTCACCGCCAACGGAGACCGGCGTAATACCGGCGAATACTGTCGCCGCACTGACATTGCTCGGGTCTATATAGGAGAGCGGCGGATTCATGTGGTTGCCGCAGGCGGAGATCAGGTCCATGCCGTCAACCTTTATGCGCAGCCGATCATCTCCCAGACCGTGAATTACCGGCAGGCTGGATACGCCGCCGGAACCTTGGATCGTGACGCCAGGTACGTTTTTGAGCAGGCTGGCGGTGTCGCTGGTCGCTGGCCGCAAAGATTGGAGGGTTTCATTCTCAACGGGCGTGGCATTCACCTGCAGCGGTGAGGCCGTTACAGAAATCATAGGTATCTGGGTGTCTTCGGCGAAAGCCGGGCTGTGAATAATAGCGGTGATCACCGTGGCTAATAGCGTCCGGCGTTGGCGCAGTACAGGATGCTTCATTGCGGCTCCTTGAGCTTGTTATTTGGATTGAACTGGGTCTCAAGGAAGCACGTGTCATGCCAGCAAAAGATTGATATTAGATTCAGTTTGTTAGGCGTGTGATGGAGGGAGTTGTGCCGCTAGATTGTGGCAATCGACCCATAAGGTGCGTTAAATGCCATGTTGTGTGGCAGGCGGGTGGGATGCAGGTTGCTCGTATAATGCGGGCCGCAACTACTGGCTGAAGGCCAGCATCAAGCTGGACTGAATCAGGAAGGGGGGCGCACAGGGACGTGCATCTCACCGGGTCATTCAAAGAGGCCCGTCCTTGGGCCAAGGGTGGTTGCCCACCAGGGAGAGAATCATCGTACGGTGTACATCATTGTAGGAGCCGAGTCCTCTCGGCGGACGAGCGCCTGATTCCGGTGCCTCTTCGCCCACAGCGTGGGCTCCTGCAGCATCAGGGCCCGCCGGACTGATGCAGCATATCCAGCGCTACACATCAGCCATTCAGCAACACCCACCAGGTGCCGAACCCCATCAAGGCCCAGCCCAGCAGCGGGTGGAACAGCAGTCGCCATGGCCACAGCCGCGGCACGAAGCCGACGCCATGCACGAAGCCCGTGGCTATGCCCCACATCAGCAAGGTGAGCAGGCCGTGCTGCACGTCGCCGATGGAGGTAGCGACGGCGCGCGGATAGACCAGGATCAGCGTCGCCAGGGTCAGCGCCAGTGCCAGAGACAGCAGGCGCGCCGGCAGCGGACTGGGATAGGGAATTCGCACAGTTCCGGTATTCGGGTTCATCGCAGTTACGAGCGCGACGCGTCGTGCTCGTCCTTGCTCATCTCTGCCTCCAGCCACATCACGTTTATCACGCCCAGGCTGCAGGCCAGCAATACGCCCAATATCCAGGTGAAGTACCACATCGTTATGTCTCCTGTAGAAGAGGCTTGTGTTTGTAGGAGCGGCTCTGCCGCGATAACCGAGGGTGCCTTCGGTTGGCCAATCGCGGCAGAGCCGCTCCTGCGTATGAACTACATTAAGGGGCTTGCATGGTTCAATACGCTTCGTGGTCGTGCGCGCGCACGTACTCCACCGTCAACTTGCCCCACATGGATTTGTAGGTCCAGGTGGTGTAGGCGAGGATGATCGGCACGAAGATCATCGCGGCCAAGAACATCACCGTCAGCGTCAGGTGACTGGATGGCGCGTCCCACACGGTTAGCGAGGCGTTGGGCACGGTGTTGGACGGCATCACGAACGGGAACATGGAGAAGCCCGCGGTGAGGATCACGCCGGCCATGGCCAGGGAACTGGTGACGAAAGCGAAGCCGGGACGGCGCATGGTGGCGAGCAGGATGGTGAGCAGCGCGCCGCCGAGGCCGAGCGCGGGGGCGGCCATCATCCATGGATATTTGCCGTAGTTGTCGAACCAGGCGCCGGAGGCGATCTCCACCGTCTTGGCCAGCGGATTGGGCAGCGCATCGGTGGCCGGCATGCTGACGATACGGAAACCATCGACACCCATGGCGAGCCACAGGCCGGCGCCGGCAAAGGCGGCAATCATCACCGCCCCGGCGATCTGCACCGCCTTGCGTGCGCGCGACTCGATGGGGTCGGCGGTGCGCATCTGCAGCCACACCGCGCCGTGCATCACCAGCATCGACAGCGACACCACGCCGGCCAGCAGCGCGAAGGGACGCAGCAGGCCGAAGAAGTTGCCGGTATAGCTCGGGCGCAGGAACTCGTCGAGCTGGAACGGCACGCCGAGGATCACGTTGCCGAAGGCGACGCCGAACAGCAGCGCCGGCACCGCGCCGCCGACGAACAGTCCCCAGTCCCAGGTGTTGCGCCAGCGCGGGTCGGCCACCTTGGAGCGGTAGTCGAAACCCACCGGGCGGAAGAACAGCGCGAACAGCACCAGCAGCATGGCGATGTAGAAGCCGGAGAAGGCCGCCGCATACACCGCCGGCCAGGCCGCGAAGATGGCGCCGCCGGCGGTGATGAACCACACCTGGTTGCCGTCCCAGTGCGGGCCGACGGTGTTGATGATCACGCGGCGCTCGTCATCGTTCTTGCCGAGGAAGGGCAACAGCGCGCCGACGCCCATGTCGAAGCCGTCGGTGACCGCGAAGCCGATGAGCAGCACGCCCACCAGCACCCACCACACCAGTTTCAATGTTTCGTAGTCGAGGATCATGTCGGTTTCTCCGTGTGATCAGGCGTCGTGACGCTGCTGTACCGCGCCGGCCAGCGTGGCCGCGCCACCCTCGTGGTGATAACGGCCGGTGCCGAGGCTCGATGGGCCGAGGCGAGCGTACTTGAACATCAGGTACATCTCGACGATCAGCAGCAGGGTGTAGAAGCCGATGAAGCCGGCGAGGGAGAACCACAGGTCGCCTTCGCTCAATACGGAAGTGGACAGGCGCGTCGGCAATACCTCGCCGATGGACCACGGCTGGCGGCCATACTCGGCGACGAACCAGCCCACCTCGCTGGCGATCCACGGCAGCGGCAGCGACCACAGCGCGGCCCGCAGCAGCCAGGGCTTCTGCCCGGCGGTGCGCCTGGCGCAGTACCAGAAGGAAAGGCCGAACAGGACGATGAACCAGAAGCCGAGGGCCACCATGATGCGGAAGCTCCAGAACAGCGGCGCGACGCGCGGAATGGTGTCGTTCACCGCCAGGCGGATCTGCTCCTCCGTGGCATCGACCACGTCGGGCGTGTACTTCTTCAGCAGCAGGCCGTAGCCGAGATCCTTCTTCACCGCCTCGAAGGCCGCCTTGGTGGCGTCGTCGGTCTGGCCGCCGCGCAGTTTGGTGAGCAGATCATAGGCCACCATGCCGTTGCGGATGCGCGCCTCGTGTTCGACCTTGAGGTCACGGATGCCCTTGACCTCCTCGTCGGTGGAGCGGGTGGCGATGAGGCCCAGCGCGTAGGGGATCTTGATGGCGGCGTGCGTGGTTTCATTCTCCTGATCGGGGAAGCCGAACAGCGTGAATGCGGCCGGGGCCGGATGGGTCTCCCATTCCGCCTCGATGGCGGCCAGCTTCACCTTTTGCACGTCGCCCAGCTCGTAGCCGGACTCGTCGCCCAGCACCACCACCGACAGCGCCGAGGCGAGGCCGAAGGCGGCGGCGATGGCGAAGGAGCGGCGGGCGAATTCCAGATCGCGTTTCTTCAGCATGTACCAGGCGGAGATCGCCAGCACGAACATGGCGCCGGTGACATAGCCGGCGGACACGGTGTGCACGAACTTCACCTGCGCCACGGGATTCAACAGCAGCTCGGCGAAGGAGGTCATCTCCATGCGCATGGTTTCATAGCTGAAGTCGGCGCCCACCGGATTCTGCATCCAGCCGTTGGCGACCAGGATCCACAGTGCCGACATGTTGGAGCCGAAGGCGGTGAGGAAGGTGACCAGCAGATGCTGGCGTTTGGTGAGCCGTTCCCAGCCGAAGAAGAACAGACCGATGAAGGTGGACTCCAGGAAGAACGCCATCAGGCCCTCGATGGCCAGCGGCGCACCGAAGATATCGCCGACGTAGTGGGAGTAGTAGGCCCAGTTGGTGCCGAACTGAAACTCCATGGTGATGCCGGTGGTGACGCCGAGGGCGAAGTTGATGCCGAACAGTTTGCCCCAGAACTTGGTCATGTCCTTGTAGATCGTCTTGCCGGTCATGACATAGACCGACTCCATGATCACCAGCAGGAAGGACAATCCCAGCGTCAGCGGGACGAAGATGAAGTGATACATCGCGGTGGCTGCGAACTGCAGCCGCGACAGGTCGACGACACTTTCCGAAAGCATGCCGTATCTCCTCTCAGGGTTGGGGCTTAATCGGCTCCGGCGCGCGGCCGGAGAACAGCAAGGCGTGGCCGAGTTCTTCCCCCAGCGGCGGGCGCACCTCTCCCGGGCGGAAGAAGGCGAACCACAGCGCGTAGATGAACATCAGCTTGATCACCAGCACCACGGCGATCTCGCGTACCAGCGGGTTGGAAAACATGGCGGCTGTCCCTCGGCTTGCAGCGTGTTGCCACACCCGGTAAGAGCAACGGCTGTGCCAGCAGGGCAGAGGCGGCAGGGGCGATTCAGGAAATCGCCCGGTTTTTCATTGCCATAAGTCAAATAATGCGACTGCCAATATGTGAATCAAGCAGCCGGTTGATTGACAATAATCAATGGGTGCTGTGCCGCAGGTGACATATACTGCATGCCAATTGACGCAATTGGCGGAGATTCCCATGGCGAACAGTCCTCCGAACGAAATAGCGCCCGAGCTGCTGTCCATGCTCGACGTGTTCAGCGAACCGGCCTCCCTGCTCAGTGCCGACTACCGCATCCTCGCCACCAACCACGCCTACCGCCGCACCTACGGCGACGGCCACTCGCTCAAGACCCGCTTCTGCTACGAGGTGTCGCACCACTACACTATCCCCTGCGACCAGGCCGGCGAGAACTGCCCGCTGAAGAACGCGGTGGCCAGCAATTCGCCGCAGCGTGTGCTGCATCTGCATCACACCCCCAACGGCGAGGAGCACGTGGATGTGGAGATGACGCCGATCCACGATGCCGCCGGCAACATCCAGTTCCTGCTCGAACGCATGCGCATCAGCCGCCTGGCCAGCCCCATCCCCAAGGCCGGCGGCCTGGTGGGGCGCTCGCCCGCCTTCAACAAGGCGCTGGAACTGGTGCAGCGCGTCGCCACCAGCGACAGCACCGTGCTGCTGCTGGGCGAATCCGGCACCGGCAAGGAACTCATCGCCCAGGCAGTGCACGAGGCCAGCGTGCGCCGCAACGGCCCCTTCGTGCCGGTGGACTGCACCGGCCTGACCGAAACCCTGTTCGAGAGCGAACTGTTCGGTCATGAAAAGGGCTCCTTCACCGGCGCGCAGACGCGCAAGTACGGCCTGGTGGAGGCGGCGCGCGGCGGCACACTGTTCCTCGACGAAATCGGCGAAATCCCCCTGGCGCAACAGGTCAAGCTGCTGCGCCTGCTGGAGAGCGGCACCTTCCGCCGCGTCGGCGGCATCGAGCCGCAGAAGGCCGACTTCCGCCTGGTCTGCGCCACCCACCGCGACCTCAAGGCCATGGTCGAGGCCGGCACCTTCCGCCGCGACCTGTTCTACCGCATCAACGCCTTTCCCATCCTGCTGCCCGCCCTGCGCGATCGCATCGAAGACATACCGCTGCTCGCCGAAAGCATGCTGCAACGCGTCTCCGGCGAACGCCGCCTGCGCCTCGGCGATGCCGCGCTGGCCTGCCTGCGCAGCTACAGCTTCCCCGGCAACATCCGCGAACTGCGCAACATCCTCGAACGCGCCGCCCTGCTCTGCGACGGCAAGGTGATCCAGCCGGAACACCTGCCGGAAGAATGCTGCCTCGACGGCGAGGCCCGCCCCCTGCGCGGCGCCCTGTTCGGCGAAGTGATCCCGCTGGAAGAAGTGGAACACCGCTACCTGCTCTGGGCCCTGGCCCGCTTCCAGGGCGACAAGCGCGCCCTCGCCGACCAGCTCGGCCTCTCCGAACGCACCCTCTACCGCAAGCTGCGCGAACTGCGGGAAAAATAGCCTCTCCATTTAACCCCGCCCTCACGACAGTGGGGGAGGCCGGGAGGGGGTGATTTTTTCACCACGATAGGGAGTCTGGGGGAGTGGGACAATGCCGGAGCAGCAACGCCTGTTATTAATGTTGAACTGCGACTTGCCCGATATGTCGTATTGAACGGCAAGGTTGCAGTATATTTCCCCAAGGGTTCCCGTAGCGCAGGATGCATTGGCCCGTGAGAACAACAAGTTGTATGCAATGGAGTCGACACCGGCCCGTCATATCCGGCGTTGGGCCGCTCATTTATCGTTAGCCAATCAAGGAAAGATATGCGCGCGTTAGAACCAGAAAAGAAAGTCTATGTCTGCCACTTCGATATTCTCGGAATGAAGTCGGTTCTGAAACGGTCGAATTTCGAGGCTTGGCAAACCATATGTGACCTTGCGGATGTCCAAGATGACAAAGAGTTGCCAATAACTCCTGCGCAGCGGCAGCTTCTAAGGAACTTCTGCAAAAGTCCCCGATCTGATCCTGCAACCGCATGATCGGAGCCGAGGACGGGAATAATGAAACAACTGAGCATGACCACGGGGTTCGAGAAATACACCAAGGCGACTAAGCGCC
>JBFLWM010000017.1:0-22280 GCA_040755915.1 Pseudomonadota bacterium
TGCGTTTGTAGTCGGTCATGGCTAACCTCTGTTGCAAGTCTCAAGTCTCGCAGGATGGGCAAAGGCGCGGAGCGATGTGCCCATCGTTGCGGCGTCCATGATGGGCACGCGTTGCTTTGCCCATCCTGCATGTCTGTCTCCAGTTTCCGCAGGATGGGCAAAGGCGCGGAGCGATGTGCCCATCGTTGCGGCTTCCATGATGGGCACGCGTTGCTTTGCCCATCCTGCATTTCTGTCTCCAGTTTCCGCAGGATGGGCAAAGGAGCGGAGCGATGTGCCCATCGTTGCGGCTTTCATGATGGGCACGCGTTGCTTTGCCCATCCTACATTTCTGTCTCCAGTTTCCGCAGGATGGGCAAAGGAGCGGGGCGATGTGCCCATCGTTGCGGCGTCCATGATGGGCACGCGTTGCTTTGCCCATCCTGCATGTCTGTCTCCAGTCTCCGCAGGATGGGCAAAGGAGCGGAGCGATGTGCCCATCGTTGCGGCGTCCATGATGGGCACGCGTTGCTTTGCCCATCCTACATTTCTGTCTCCAGTTTCCGCAGGATGGGCAAAGGAGCGGAGCGATGTGCCCATCGTTGCGGCTTTCATGATGGGGACGCGTTGCTTTGCCCATCCTACATGTCTGTCTCCAGCAGTTCGGCCTTGTGCGCCTCGAACAGGTCGAGGCCGTTGCGCACCGCCGTTATCACCGCACGCGGTGTAATCGTTGCGCCGGTGAACTGATCGAAGCGGCCGCCATCCTTCTTGACCTGCCAGCCGTTGTGGCCCAGCTCGGCGAGGCTGTGGCCGTCGAGGCTGGTGATCCAGCGATCCTTCTTCACCTCGATCTTGTCGCCGAGGCCCGGTGTTTCGTTGTGGGCGATGACGCGGGCGCCGAGCACCTTGCCGTCGCGGTCGAGGCCGAGCAGGACGACGATGGCGCCGCCGTAGCCCTGGCCGATCATCTCGAAGGCGACGGCGCTGACTGCGCCGTTTTGCGTGGCGCGGAACACGGTCTTGCTGCCGGCGTCGCCGAGGGCAAGCTGCAACGGGGCGGCGAGCAGGTCGTTGTCGTGCAGCGCATCGGGGATCACCTGGCTCAGGGAGGACTTGCGGTCCTCGGCCAGGCGCGCGGCGATGTCGTCGCGGGTATGGACGTGGCCGAGGGTCAGCGCGGCGCCGGCCAGCATGGCGAAGCCGCCGAGCAGCGCCGCGGAGTAGGCGAGGCGCTTGCGGTATTCCGGTTCCGGATTGGCCTTGTGTGTCATCTGTTAACCCTCTTCAGCGCAAAGGCGCGAAGGCTTGCGTGTTGACGCGTCCTGTAGGAGCGAATCGTATTCGCGATCGGTTGTGCCGCAGTGAAACGCTGTATCGCGGATACGATCCGCTCCTACGGCGTTTCTACTTTGCGGTGGATGGCCGTTCATTCCTTCTCCCGTCCCAATTGTTCCGGCGCGTAGGTCAGCGGCGCGCCGCGGCGATTGCGGCCGTAGACGCGCGGGCGCAGGTAGTGATCGATGAGCGGGGTGGCGGCATTCATGATCAGCACGGCGAAGGCGAGGCCCTCGGGGAAGCCGCCCCAGGTGCGGATGACGTAGATCAGCGCGCCGCAGCCGGCGCCGAACACCAGCTGGCCGGCACCGCTGCTGGGCGAGGTGACCGGGTCGGTGGCGATGAAGAAGGCACCGAGCATCAGGCCGCCGGCGAGGATGTGCAGCAGCGGGTCGGCATAGCGCAGCGGATCGACCAGGTGCATCACGCCGGCGAGCAGCGCCACCGTCGCCAGCATGGCCACGGGGATCTGCCAGGTGATGATGCGGCGCAGCAGCAGGAACACGCCGCCGAGCAGCAACAGCAGCGCGGAGGTTTCGCCCAGGCTGCCGCTGCTGAGGCCGAACAGGTAATCCAGCGGCGTGTAGACATCAGTCAGCGAAACGTCGAGGCCGATGCCGCGGGTCAGTTCGGTCTTGCTGTGGCCGAGCACGGTGGCGCCGGTGAGGCTGTCGAGATCGGCGCTGCCGCCGAAGGTGATGCGCAGGCTGTCGAAGAAGCCCGGCGCGCCGCTGCTGAACAACGGCTGCGGGACGGTCCAGCGCGTCATGACGACGGGGAAGGAGATGAGCAGGGCGACACGCGCCAGCATCGCCGGGTTGAACAGGTTCTGGCCGATGCCGCCGAACACCTGCTTGCCGAGCACGATGGCGAAGGCACCGCCGACCACGCCGAGCCACCACGGCGCCCAGGGCGGCAGGCTCAGCGCCAGCAGCCAGGCGGTGAGCAGGCCGGAGCCGTCGAGCAGGAACACGCGCTGCGCCTTGCCGGCGAGATGCAGCGACAGCGCCTCGGTGGCCACGGCGCTGATCAGCGTGAGCAGGAACAGAAACAGCGCCGGCCAGCCGAACTGCCACAGGGCGAACACCGTGGCCGGCACCAGCGCCAGCATCACCTGCAGCATGATGCCGCGCACGCTGCGCTGGCCGTGGTAGTGGGGACCGCTGATGGGAGGGTTCATCACGCGATCCCCGTATTCTGAACCGCGCCATCACGTTGGCACGAATTACTCCCTCTCCCCCAGGGAGAGGGTGGGTGTGAGGGGATCAAAAAAATGTTTTGTGCCAACGGCATTGATTCCCTCACCCTATCCCTCTCCCTGGGGGAGAGGGGCCCCTTCGTCACACGAAGAGATGCCATGTCGGTTGTTGGTGTCGCACGATTTGGTACGCAAAGCACAGCAGATACGTTATTGGAATTCATGCCTCCGCCTCCTGCGCCTTTTTCGCCGCGCGCTCGGCCTTGCGTTTCGCTGCCGCCTCGGCCTTGGCCCTGGCCTCGCGCTCGAGGCGGGCCTGGCGCGCCTGCACCAGTTGTTTGGTGTAATCGTTCTTGCGCTTCTGCTGCGCGCGCGCGGCGAGTTCGCCCTTGGCGTAGTTGAAGTAGTGGGTCAGCGGCAGATGCGCCGGGCAGACGTAGGCGCAGGTGCCGCAGGACAGGCAATCGCCCAGGCCGTAATCGACGGCGGCGTCGAGGTCGTTGGCCTGTGCGCGTTTCATCAGTTCCAGCGGCATCAGGCCGACCGGGCAGACGCGCACGCAGGAGCCGCAGCGGATGCAGGGCGAGGCGGCGCCTTCCGGTATTTCCGGCTTGTCCAGCGCCAGCACGCCGTTGCTGCCTTTGACGATGGGCACCATGCTGTGCGGCAACACCGTGCCCATCATCGGGCCGCCCATCAGCAGGCGCGCCGGCTCGCCGTTGAGGCCGCAATGACGCAGCAGGTCGTCCACCAGGGTCCCGATGGGCACCTCCAGGTTGCGTCGGTCGCGCACGGCGCCGCCGCTTACCGTCACGATGCGCCGCACCAGCGGACGGCCGTAGCGGATCGCCTCGTGCACGGCATAGGCGGTGGCGACGTTCTGTACCAGCACGCCCACCTGGGCGGCGAGGCCGCCGGCGGGAACTTCGAGTCCGGTGACGGTCTTGATCAACTGTTTCTCCGATCCCATGGGATACAGCGTCGGTACGCCGACCACTTCCAGCTGGCCATAGCCCTTGGCCGCCTCGCGCATCGCGGCGAGTGCTTCCGGTTTGTTGTCCTCGATGGCGATGAGGGCGCGGCCCCAGCGGATGCCGTGCAGGATCAGGCGCACGCCATCGATGATTTCGGCGGCGCGCTCGCGCATCAGGCGGTCGTCGCAGGTGAGGTAGGGCTCGCACTCGCCGCCGTTGATGAGCAGGGTGTGGATGTGCTTGTTGGTGGCGCCGCTCAGCTTCACCGCGGTGGGGAAGGTGGCGCCGCCCATGCCGACGATGCCGGCGGCGGCGACGCGTTCGGCGATCAGTTCCGGCGGCATCTCGAACGGATCTTTCGGCAGCGGGAATTCATCCCATTCATCCTTGCCGTCCGGCTCCAGCACCACGGTGAGGATCGGCAGGCCGGAGGGATGCGGCGCGGTGAAATCGGTGACGGCGCGCACCCAGCCCGAGGTGGGGGCGTGGACCGGGGCCGACAGCGCGCCGCTGGCGCGCGCCAGCAACTGGCCCTTGAGCACATGCTGGCCGATCTTCACCGCCGGTTCGGCCGGTACGCCGATGTGCTGCTGCATCGGGATGTACAGCCGCTCCGGCAGCGGCATGGTCTCGATGGCCGCGTCGGCGCTCAGCTCCTTGCGGGTGGGCGGATGGATGCCGCCGCGGAAACGGAACAGTTTCATGCGACGGACTCCATGAGCAGGACCAGTCGCCGCGATTCCGCCTGTTCACACGGGTTCGGCACTTCACTGCCGAGACGCCAACCGTTGCGTGCCGCCGGGGTGAGAGGCGGCGGCGCATTCCGTGTTGCCGTGTCTTTGCGCTGAACGATGTGTGCGTGTTTCATCGGATCACCTCACGGAGTTGTAGCGCGGGCTTACACCGGCCTGGCCGGCTGAAGCCGGCCCTACGTAACTGCGACAAAGGATTTTCACGCCGTTCATGCCGCCACCAATACCGGTTTGGTCCAGCGCCAGGTGCGCAGGGTGGGTTGCTCCTCCACCAGGGCGAGGGCGCCGGTGGGGCAGATGTCGATACAGGCGCCGCAGCCGGTGCAGGCGCGTTCCATCACCACGTGGATCTGCTTCGGCGCGCCGATGATGGCGTCGGTGGGGCAGGTGCGCAGGCATTTGATGCAGCCGATGCAGATGGACTCGTCGACGCGCGCCAGGCGCGGGCCGCCGTCGTTCATCGCCGAGGTGTCGACGCTGACGCCGAGGGTGCTGCCGAGCGCCTCCACCAGCGCCTTGCCGCCGGGCGGGCACAGAGTCAGCGGCGCCTCGCCGTTCACCACCGCCAGCGCGGCGGGACCGCAGCCGGGGAAGCCGCACTGGCCGCACTGCGATCCCGGCATCAGCGCCTCCACCTGCGCCACGCGCGGATCGACCTCCACCTTGAAGCGGCGCGCGGCGAGGCCGAGCAGCCAGCCCAGGGCCAGGCCCAGAACGGTCAGACTCAGTACGGCAGCGAACATGGTCGGTTACCTCACGCGATGAGTGCCTGTCGATGGATGGGACAGATGGTGTGCCCCGCCGCAGGTCGTATCGCGGACACGGTCCGCTCCTACAACCCCAGGTGTTCGTAGGAGCGGACCGTGTCCGCGATGGAGCCGGTGCGCTCTGTCCATGGTCATTTCACCGGCAGGCCGCCGAAGCCCATGAAGGCCAGCGACAGCAGGCCGGCGACGATGAAGCCGATGGGCGCGCCCTTGAACAGGGCCGGCACGGCGGCGAGCGCGAGGCGCTCGCGCATGCCCGCGAACAGCACCATCACCAGAGTGAAACCCAGCGCCGAGCCGAAGCCGTACAGCAGGCTGTGCAGGAAGCCGTTGCCTTCCTGCACGTTGAGCAGGGCGACGCCGAGCACGGCGCAGTTGGTGGTGATCAGCGGCAGGAAGATGCCGAGCATCTGGTACAGGGCCGGGCTGGTCTTGCGCACCACCATCTCGGTGAACTGCACCACCGCGGCGATGACCAGGATGAAGGCGAGGATGCGCAGGAAGCCGATGCCGAGCGGCTGCAGCACGAAGTGCTCCAGCAGCCAGCCGGCAAAGGCGGCGAGGGTGAGCACGAAGGTGGTGGCCAGGCCCATGCCGAGGGCGGAGTCCACCTTGCTGGAGACGCCCATGAACGGACACAGGCCGAGGAACTTCACCAGGACCACGTTGTTCACCAGGGCGGTGCCGAGCAGGAGCAGGAGATATTCGGTCACGTTGCATACCTCTTCATCGTTGCAGAGGTTTTTGCATCAACCGTGCCACGGTGGCGGTGGAGCGGGTGCACCGCCATAACCCCAGTGTTTGCACCGTTTTGTCGTGGTCATGCACGCTTGTGGTGCAAAAACAGTGTCTGCTTTTGTCGTTACGGTGTGGGGTGCGACAGGTGTTTGTCGTACAAGCGACAACCCGCAGGAGCCCGCGCCGTGGGCGAACAACGTATGGCGGAACCGCCAAGGCATTCGCCGAGAGGACTCGGCTCCTACGCGAGCTCTTTTCGCATCTTTTCCCTCGTATCTCGTCCCTATCTTCTCCGGGCACGCATCCTGCATTGAGCACCGCAAGGTTCATATACGGTGCAGCCCATGTCCCAGCCCAAACAGTCCGCACTCACCCAGGAGGCCATCGAGGCGGTGGAGCGCTTCCTGAGCGCGCCGGCGCCGGAGGTGCCGGCGGCGGTGTTGCAGATGCTGGGCACGGCGCTGCACGGCGACCGCCGTCCGGGGCTGATGCCGCGCCTGTTCATGGAGGCGGTGGAGCAGGCGCCGGTGGCCATCTCCATTACCGACACGGCGGCCAACATCCTCTATGCCAACGCCGCCTTCACCCAGGTGACCGGCTACGGCCCCGGCGAGGTGATCGGTCACAACGAGTCGGCGCTGTCGGACAAGAGCACGCCGGCCATCGTCTATCAGGCCTTGTGGGGGCGGCTGCTGCAGCAGAAGAGCTGGAACGGCATGCTGGTCAACCGGCGCAAGAACGGCGAGCGCTATGTGGCGGAGCTGAGCGTGGCGCCGGTGCTGGATGCCGCCGGGACCACCACCCACTACCTCGGCATGCACCGCGACATCACCGAGATGTTCCAGTTGCAGCAGGAATTGCAGAATCAGAAGGAGCTCATCGACTCGGTGGTGGATGTGGCGCCAGTGGTGATCGCCGTGCTGAACGAGGCCGGTGCGGCGGTGCTGCAGAATCGCGCCTATCGCCGCCTGCTCGCCGACCTGCAGGGGCGTGACCCGGTGCAGCTGCTGTACGGCGGCGTGCCCGGCGGCGAGACCGTGCCGCAGGCGCGTGAAATGCGCCTGGATTTCCCCGACGGATCGACGCGCTGGTTCGTCTGCCTGGCAAGCCGTTTCCAGGCGCGCGACGGCAGCGCCGATGCCTATTTCTCCGCGCGTGACGTGCCCTACCTGCTGCTGGTGGCGCACGAGGTCACCGAGATCAAGCGCCAGCAGGAAGAGGTGCGCATGAACGCATTGCGCGCCCTGATGGCGGAGGAGGCGCTGGGGCGCAGCCTGCGCGAGACGCTGACCGGCGCACTGCACCAGATGCAGCGCCCGCTCAATCTGCTCAATGCCGCGGTGGGCATGCTGGAGCGGCGCAGCGAGGGTGATGATGCCCTGCTGGCGGTGCTGCGCCAGGTGCGTGACGAGGGCAGCGCTGCGGTGGAGACCTTGCGTGCCTGCATGCCGCAGGAGGGGCAGGAGCCTTTGTTGCCGGTGAACCTGAATCAGCTGATCCATGAAGTGCTGCTGGTGAGCACGCCGCGGCTGCTGGCCGGCAGCATCGTCATCGACTGGCAGCCGCAGCCGGACCTGCCGGTGGTCAACGGCCGCGAGCGGCGCCTGCGCAACCTCATCAAACAGCTGGTGGACAACGCCGTCGAGGCGGTGGAAGAGGGCGGCGGCGAGCGGCGCGAGCTGCGCATCGCCAGCCGCATCGACGGCGATTTCGTTGCCGTTCTGTTCGAGGACAGCGGTCCCGGCATCGCGCCGGAACTGCGCTTCAAGGTGTTCGAGCCGTTCTTCACCACCAAGGGCGGCAAACATGCCGGCATGGGGCTGGCAATCGCACAGGAGGTGGTCAATCAGCATGCAGGCACGCTGGAGATCGATCCGGCCTGGCGCGACGGTTGCCGTCTGTGCCTGCGCATTCCCATGGGCAGCGACACGATACAGGACGCGTAATGGCCACGCGACACGAAACCATCAATCCCGCCCGTTCCCGTCTCATCGAGCGTGAACTGGAGGCGTTATATGAAGTGAGCAAGGTGTTGAGCCGTTCGCTCAACCTGCGCACGACCCTGCAGGGGGTGCTGGAAACACTGCACCGCCTCGGTGGCCTGGAGCGGGGCATGGTGGCACTGGTGGAGCCGGACACCGGCGAGATGCTGGTCCGCGGACTCTACACCAGTGAGCAGAGTGCCGTGGATACGGTGCGCTACCGGCCCGGTGAGGGGGTGGTTGGCGCCATCCTCGAAGCGGGCAAGATGGTGGTGGTGGAGTGCATCGCCGACGAGCCGCGCTTCCTGTCGCGCACCGGGCTGTACGAACCGCACCTGCCCTTCGTCGGCGTGCCGATCCGCATCGGCGACGGCAAGCCGGTGGGCGTGCTGGCGGCACAGCCCGCCGATCACGTCGATGGCCTGCTGGAGGAACGCGCCCACTTCATGGAGATGGTGGCCAACCTCATTGCGCAGAGCGTGCGCCTGTCGTGGGAGGTGGAGCGCGAGCGGCGCGACCTCAAGGACGAGCGCGATCAGCTGCGCCGCACCGTGCGCGGAAACTTCGGCTTCGACAACATGGTGGGCCACACCAGCGCCATGCGCCGCGTGTTCGAGATGGTGCGCCAGGTGGCGAAATGGAATACCACCGTGCTGATCCGCGGCGAGTCCGGCACCGGCAAGGAACTCATCGCACACGCCATCCACTACAACTCGCCGCGCGCCAACGGCGCCTTCGTCAAGCTCAACTGCGCCGCGCTGCCGGACAACCTGCTGGAATCGGAACTGTTCGGCCACGAGAAGGGCGCCTTTACCGGCGCCGCCGCGCAGCGCAAGGGCCGCTTCGAGCAGGCCCACGGCGGCACCATCTTCCTGGACGAAATCGGCGAAATCTCGCCCACCTTCCAGGCCAAGCTGCTGCGCGTGCTGCAGGAGGGCGAGTTCGAGCGCGTCGGCAGCAATCAGACCATCAAGGTCGATGTGCGCGTCATCGCCGCCACCAACCGCGACCTGGAGGGCGCGGTGGAAAAGGGCGATTTCCGCGAGGACCTGTACTACCGTCTCAACGTCATGCCGATCCAGGTGCCGGCGCTGCGCGAACGCGCCGAGGACATCCCCGCGCTGGCGCAGTTCCTGGTGCAGAAGATCGCCAAGGCGCAGGGACGCGAACTGTCGATCACCGAAAGCGCCGTGCGCCTGCTCATGCGCCACAACTGGCCGGGCAATGTGCGCGAGCTGGAAAACTGCCTGGAGCGTGCCGCCATCATGAGCGAGGACGGCACCATCGATCGCGACGCCGTCAGCCTGACCGGGCTGGAGGAGCAGATGCCGCTGTCGCGCGCCGCGCCCCAGGCGCTGGATCTCGACTCTCCCGATCTCGACGAGCGCGAGCGCGTCATCGCCGCACTGGAACAGTCCGGTTGGGTGCAGGCCAAGGCGGCGCGCCTGCTCGACATGACGCCGCGGCAGATCGCCTATCGGATACAGACATTGAACATCAAGGTGAAGCAGTTCTAGAAATGGAGGGTGGGTTAGCGCAGCGTAACCCAACGTTCGGCGACGCAAATCGTCGGGTCACGCCCTAAGGGCCAACCCAACCTACATCGGACAGGTTCCGCATGCTCATCGACTGGTCTTCCAACAAATACCTGCTCGGCAACCCCGGCATGGATGCCACCCATGCCGAATTCGTCGCGCTGGTCAATCGCCTGGCCACGGCCGAGGGGCGCGAGTTCCAGACCTTGTTTCTGGAGCTGCTCGACCATACCGGTGAACACTTCGGTGCCGAAGAGGCGTTGATGGAGGAGTCCGGCTTTCCTGCCATCGCCGAACATCGCGCCGAACACTGGCGCGTGCTGGGGGAGTTGCGGGCCCTGGGCCAGCGTGTCATGCAGGGCAGAATCACCCTGGCGCGCAGTTATGTGGCCGAACAGATACCGTCCTGGTTTTCCGTTCATGCCGCCACCATGGACAGTGCGCTGGCAGCCCACCTGGCTATACGGGAAAATACCGCGCATTCCGCTTGCCGCAAGGATTGACGCACACCGTGTTCGAGTCCCATCTGTTCGTCTACGGCACCCTGCGCCAGGGGGGCGCCAACCCGATGCACGACTTTCTTGCCCGCGAGTCCGACTTCATCGCCCACGCGACGTGGCAGGGGAGGCTGTACCGGGTGGACTTCTATCCCGGCGCCGTGCCGTCCGACGATCCCGCCGAGGTGGTGCATGGCGAGGTCTACCGCCTGCGCCGCCCGCTGTTCGCCCTCGCCGAACTCGACCGCTACGAGGCCTGCGGGCCGGGGTTCGCCCTACCCACCGAATACGTGCGCGAGCTGCGCCAGGTTCGCCTGCACAACGGGCACACCATCGCGGCGTGGGTGTATGTCTACAACCGGCCGGTGGAGGGATTGGAGTTGATCCCGGGCGGGGATTTCTTCGCTGCGCGCTGATCCGCTGTGTGCCGCCCTGGCGTCGCTGCTCCTCCCCATGAACATGGGGGAGGCTAGGAGGGGGCGGTGGGATGGTGCGCTATCGCGCGGATTGATTTTGATGCGGGGTCCGCCCCGCGCTGAGACGAGGAGAGATAACTATACAGGGAACGGGCAGATAAATGGGATTTGGCCGGACAAACAGGGATGATATGGGACGGCGGATTAAAACGGAATTACAGAGAGCAAAACAGGCGGGCGGCCGTTATTCGGTGGGGAACAGGCCGGGTTGGGTGCGCTGGTTTTCGATCTGTCGGATGCGGTCTATGACCCGGTAGAAATGCTGGACGCTGATGCCGTGCTTGCGGCAAACCTCGTCCCGGTTGCGGCCGTTGTAATCGGTCCAGATGGCCCAGTGCTTCTCCTCGATGTCGAAGGCCAGGCCGACCGGGAAGTAGACCTGTTGGCCGCCCCAGGACCGGCGCATACGGTCCACAAGGTTAGCGGCGATGGTGGCAGCCTGGTCGGCTTCCAGGCCGTTCTGTACCAGGACGTGGACCGTATGGTCACGCAGCTCCTGGAGCAGCTCGGGGCCGTTCGAGCGGGGCTCAGCCATGCAGGGCTAGCTCCACGTCGCTGCGAGCGGCCCACTTCTTGAGACGCTCGATCAGGTGCTGGGCGGTCTCGGTGGGGAGGAACTCCAGGGCCTCGTAGCCGGTGCTGGTGCCAGTTTCCCGGCGGGTGGACACCCGCACCCAGGCCAACAGGCCGCGCTCGGTCTTGTCCCGCAGGATGTCAGCCTGGCCAAGCGCGCTCCAGATATATTTCATGAGGTCGATCTGTTCCGTTGTGGCGTGCCCTGCTGACGGGACACGCCGACGTCGGCGCGTCTGGTTCTTGGCTATCGGCTTGAACCCCTTCTTCTTGAGTTCATCCAGGACACGCTCCAGACCGAGCAGGTCGAGGGTGGTGGCCGACACCTGGCCGTCGCGCTCCTTGGCGCCGTGGCGGGCCAGGAGGGCGCGGTAGTCCTCGTCCTGCATGCCGAGCTTGGAGCGACCGACATTCAGCAGGGTATAAAGCCGGTACCGTTGGTCCTTCTGTCGTGGGGTTTCCACAGTTCTCACCTCCTTGCTGGGTGGTCGCCCCGGAGGACGCCAGCCAGAACTTCGGCCAGGTCGTGGCCGAATGCCTTGGAATGCTCAGTCTGTCCGCCGTCCCTTCCGGGCCGGTTGAGGACGTAGGCCAGACACTCTATCTTTCCGCCCTTGCGGTGAGCTGGGGATAGCTGGATGCACGCCCAGTATCCCTTGCCCACCAGGTCGGCCAGCGCTTCCTGGATGACGGCCGCGGCCTGGGCCAGGCTAGGCCGCCCAGCGGTCTGTTCGTCGTCCAGGAGATCGGACAGCAGGGCGATCCCGGTGTGCTTTGGGCATTTCATCTATTCCACTCTTTCCAGCCGGTTTCCCGCGTCCAGGACGCCGCCGGATTGCCGTCGTCACGCAGCAGCCGGAGCTTGTCGCCGGTGATCGAGGCGAGGAAGGCGGCATGCTTGCGCACCTCCGCATCGCGGTCTTCGGGGTAGTCGAGCACGTTGCGCCAGGCGCCATTGCTGTTGATTTGGAGTTTCATCGGCTACACCCTGATCTTGAAGTTGCGGAACGCTTCCGCCTGTCCCTTGCGCTCGCGCTTGATGCGCTCCACGAACCTGGTCGCAGCCTTGAGCACGGCATCACGGTCGCCGCGGGTGGCGCCGGTCATCACTTCGTTGCCGTGCATCGTGACGCGATAGGCATACTGTGCGCCTTCCAGTCGTGGCGCCCAGGGTGCTTCGGCGTAGGGGGTGATCTCGATCTCGGATGCGCTCATTCCTGAAACACCTCCAGCGGGTTGTACGTGAACGTGCTGTCGCCCTCGGTGGCAACGCGGATCGCCATCGCGGCGGCCTGTACCGCTTCCATGTACACATCGCGGCACGGGACTCCGGCGTAGTGGTTCTCCAGCATGGCCTTGTTCAGCTCGCCGGCTTCTTCGTTGAACGCGGTCAGTTGATGATTGTTGCCAACGAACTTGCTGCGCGCCCGCAGCAGCTCGCTGCGGATGTCGGAAATCATCGACTCGGTACGCTGCTCGATGAACTGCTGGCAGTAGCACGGCCCGTTTCCGGTCTGGTGCTTCGGACAGGTGACGCCGCTCATGCTGCTGCCTCCATCGCCTCTTCGGCATCTTCCGCCAGCAGTGCGTTGACCAGCTTATCGACCTCGCTGTCGACGGACTTGATCACCACGGCATCGCAGTCTGCGGTGATGCGGATGCCGAGGCGTTTGAGGTCGGCGGCCTTGAGGTCGTAGACGGCTTGCTTGTAGATGGATTCCTTGACGCGCACCAGCAGCTCCACCTGGTCTTCCGGGAGCTGGGCGCGGATGCGGGCGATGACCTTTTCTTCGTCGTCGAACTCGACGGAACCGCGCTGCTTGGTGAGGCCGACCTTGACGCCGTGCAGCACGCGGGTGCGCGGCTTGTCGAACAGGCTCTTGCTGTCCTCGATGGCGGCCTTGAGATCGGCCTGCGCCTGGCGTGCCTTCTGCACCGCCTGCTTGATGGCAGCCAGGCGGGCGCGCTTGACATGCTCGATGGCGTCGTTCATCTCGGTCACCAGGGCGGCGAGCGCATCGCGCTCGGTGGCGTAGGCGGCGGCGAACTGTTCAATTTCCTGCATCATGTTCATCGGGTGTTGCTCCTCTCTTAAATCGGCGGGTTCAAACCCGCCCTACATGTCAAACTCAATACGCAGTTGGCGCAGCAGCTCCTCGGTGGAGATGCGGCGCAGCATCTTCTCGCGGCGCAGAGCGGCCATTGCGCGTTTGCGGAACCAGGCGGCCTCGCGCTCGATGTCGGCTTTGTCGGCGGCGATGTAGTAGCCGCCTTCGTTGCCGGCCTTGTGGACGATGGCGAGGCCGTCTTCTTGCAGCTCTGCGATGACGGTGCGGATCTGCCGGGTCTGGTCGACGCGGCGGAGCGGGATGATCTGGCGGCCGGTGGCGGCGTGGTAGAGCTGGTACATGTTGATGCACTCGTCGGGACCGACACGGTCCTCCAGCAGCACGCGCACGCGGCGCTTCAGTTCATCCCGTTCCAGGTCATTCATCGCTTCCGTTTCCTCCCAGGGCTTGCTTCTTCCAGTCGGGCGGCGGCCCACTGCGCGGCTTGGTTGTCTCCATCACCTGCACCGGGCCTTGCGTGGAGCTGCGGCCGTAGCGGTAGCTCTTCTCGTTCTCGGCCTTCTGCTCGGCGAGGCCGGCGGCCTTGTTTGCGGAGCCTGCAACGATCTTGCGCAGGAGGCCGTTGCCGCTGAGCGGCAACTCCAGGTTGGGCATGGCCAGCACCTTTTCGATGCAGGCGCTCCAGAGGTCGGCGGGCGCGGCGTAGGTGATGCCGCCGTGGGTGACCTGGGCGGCCTTGATCTCGGCGGCCAGGTCGTTGAGCAGAGAGACCATGCGGCTCCAGCGCAGGCCCTGCTTGAGCGGCTTGTGCAGGCGCAGGTAGGCCGGCATCAGGCGGGCCACCGCGGGCGGCAGCTCGCCCATCAGCGCGGCGAAGCGGCGCGCATCGGCGTCGTTGAGGCCCGCGTCGATGGGGAAGTCCACGCCGCAGCAGGGGCACACCACCTTCATCGGCCGCGCTCCTCGATGTCGCCCACCAGGACGTGCAGCTGCGTGTACAGTTCGCGCGCCTCCACCACGGTGAGCAGGCGGAAACGACCGTCGCTGAAACACACCAGCAGGCGCAGCCCCTCGGGCAGGTGCGGCAGCGGCTGTACGTCGACGGAGAGCGCGGGCGCCGGGGTGGCGTTGATGTCCAGGGCGAGCTGCGGCGCGCTCATGCTATGTACCCCCGGACGATGGCGGCGCCGGCCGGCAGGAAATGCGCGGAGATGCCGATGGGTAGCCGCATTACCTCGTCGATGCGCGACTGCGGCGTTCCGCGCGAGCGCTCCCTGGCGATGATGTTCTTGCGCATGGTCTCGGCGCACTCGAGCGGCAGCTCGTCCTCGATGATCTCGTAGTCACTGACGTTCTGGCCGCGGCGCAGCGGGACCAGGCGGGTACCGACCAGGAACTGATAGGACGGCGTGAGGTTCACGTTGCGCAGGTCGAGCGTGTAGCGCTCGACGCTGCATGCCTCGAACGCGCGGCGGCGGCGTGCCTTGCTATTGGCCATTGCCGATCACCTCCATGTTCGCGGCCTCGACGCCGAGGGCCGGCTGCTCTACCTGGTCGGCGTTCCAGGTGAGGATCGCGGCGAGCAGGGTCGGGTGGTAGCCGCTGTCACGGCCACACTCGCACCAGACGAGCCAGGTGCCGGTTTCGCCGTCGTGGTGCATCTCCGCGCCGTCGCGGCCGCAGCGGCCGCAGGCGGCTACCTGGGGCAGGCTGGACACGTCGTAGCCGAGCGCCGGCAGGCGGTCACGCAGTCGCATCAGTTCTCTCATACCGCCACCTTCTTCGCTCGATGGCCGCAGGCGGCGTGGGAGTGGTGATGCAGCGGCTGCACGTAGTGCTCGCCGCGCAGCTCGGCATCGCCGGGCAGCAGCGCATCGGTGTCGTAGGTGGTGAGCGGCATCACCGCGCGCTGCGCGGGCAGCAGGTCGTCATGGTCGCCGAGCATCACGCGGTCGGCGGCATAGTGGCGCTCGACGGCCTCCAGGATGTCCTGCGGGCAGCGGATGAACATATCGAAGCGGATGCCCATATCGTGCAGGCGGTGGGACACGAACACGTTGCCCCAGTGTTCCAGGTAGGCATCGGCGTAGACCGGCTGGTAGTTCTCCAGGTCGCTGCCGGTGGCGCCGAACGTATCCACGCGCAGGCCGGACTCCTCGCCCCAGCAGGTGGCCTCATAGCCGCCGTTGCCGTTGGGGATGGCGCCCATGATCAGGCCGTGGCGGCGCCCGAACACCATCACCGGGCGGCCGTCACGGGTGCGAAACGGTAGGGTCGAATCGAACATGGTCACACCCCCTTCACGACTTCGGCGCTGATGGTCTCGGCGCCGATTTCAGCGGCGAGATTCATGGACTTCACCACCAGGTTGTTGACCACCAGCGGATAGAGCATGGAGACGGCCTGGTGCGTGCCGCGGCGGGTCAGCGTCAGGCGCACGCGGATGGCTTCGAACGCATCGGGCGCGAACACCTGGCCGATCTCGCGGCCGATGCGCTTGAGCTTCATGGCGAGGTACGCCTCCAGGTCGCGGTCCAGCGGCATCAGCTCGGCGATCTCGCAGCGGCGGATCACCTCGCGGGCCTCCCAGTTCTGGCGCTCGTCGAGCTTGTTCTTCAGCTCGGGCTGGCCGATGAGGATGATGGCCAGCAGCTTGCGGAAGCCGTCCTCCAGCTCCCAAAACCGCTTGAGGTACTTGAGGGTCTGCACGCTGAGGTCGTGGGCCTCCTCGATGATCAGCACATGCGAGTTGCCGGCACGGCTGGAGCCGGTCAGCAGCTTCTGGATGTGGCGCGCCTTGGCCTCGCGGGTGCGCTTGACCGGCTCCTGGGAGATGTCGCCGACGATAGCGTCGGCGATGTGCTCGGCGGTGAGGCGCGTCTTGTCCAGGCTGGCCGGCTGGATCACTGTGATGGGCGCCTGCTCGCGCTGGATGCGCTCCACCAGGTCGCGGCGCAGCGTGCTCTTGCCGGCACCGGACTCGCCGATGACGGCGAGGAATCCGCCGTGCTTGGCGGTCTGGAACATGGCCTCGCGGATGTAGCGCTGCTCGCCGGCCAGGAACACATCCTCCGGCCCCTGAACGTCGTCCACGAACGGATCGCGGAACAGCGAGAAGTGCTTTTTTGCCTGCTGTGTTAACATTTCAACCTCCGGTAACTCGTTGTCGGTTTCAAACTCGTATTGATCGGCAGCGCTGGTGCGCGCCGGTTCATTCTTCGGAGCGGCCACCCCCCGGTGGTCATCCTCGTCTTCTTCCCAGGCGCTGGCGATCAGCGCTTCGTCGATCCCCTTGCCGCGCAGGAACGCCTCGGTCTGGGCCTTGATATCGTGGGCCGGCGTGAGCTTCGGCCAGATGCCCCAGGACAGGATTTGCGTGGCGGTGGGCTGGGACAGCCCCTGCCCGCCATTGCGCCCGCCACGCTGAATGATGGCGGCGGCCCACTCCGACTGTTGTATTCCGTGCCGAAACAGCACGCCCTTCAGCTTCAATGGCATGTACCGTGAACCCCCGTTTTTTTGTACGTAATCAGGTAAAACTCTGGCAGCGTTCCTCATGACACCTTCCCTCCGTTGACGACGGCGAGGCCGGGCCGGCTGCTGGCCTGGTCACCGCGTTGCAGACGCTCGATCAACTGGTCCAGCTCCTGTTCTGGAACGCCGAGCGGATACAGTTCACGCACGGCGGTGTTCTGCTCGCGGGTCAGTGCCTGACCCAGGCGGCGCGCGATGATCTTCATCGCGTCGATGTGCGACAGCGGCTTGACATCGTTGACGTGCCGGTTCGGCACCTCCAGCTCGGTACCAGGGCGCTGCATGTAGTTCGGCAGATACACATCCTTGAGATGGGAGTGCGCATCGAGCCCGCCGAACGGAGCGGCGTTCTTGTCTTTGGCTTTCTCGATCTCCTCATCGGTCTTGCCGGGGAACGCGGCGCGGTCGGCGGCCTTGCCGGCTTTGTCGGCGACGGTGTCGGGCTGAGACTTGAACTCCTGCCCAATGATGGCGGCGTCGACACGGAAGCCGGCGCGCTCGTCGTACTCGATGGGCGCCACGGCGTAGACGTGCTCCTCGCCCTGGTAGTCGTCCAGGTGCACCAGCACCTGAGCGCCGCCGTACACCAGCGGCGATACGCGCACGCGGCAGCGCGGGTAGATGCCAGGCACGTGCGACACGTCGTAGAACTCGGCGCGCTTGGTGACCGGGTGACGGAAGCGGACGGTGAGGTCGGCAGCGACGGTGCGTTCCTCCGGGTCGGCGGAGAGCAGATAACGACACACGTCCAGATCTGGCAGCAGGCGCAGGTGTTCCTGGCGGATGGTCTGCCACAGTGCGTAGCGCGCCACCGGCTCGGCCATGCCGCGGCGGTGCAGACGGGAATCGAAATGCGGGATCGCGTTGGCGTTCCAGGCGTTCATCCACGCCTCGGCGGCGGCGTTCAGCTCGTCGACGCTGCTGACCGGTTCGTACAACAGGCGCGACTCGAAGTGGGTCTCGACGATGTTGTTGGCGCCCTCGACTTGACCCTTGGCGCGGGCGTTGCCCTTGCTGTGCGGGATCAGCTCGACGTCCAGGGCCTGCATGGCGTTACCCAGCGGGCCGGCCATGTTGGCGCTGCCCTTGTCACACACCAGGATTTTCGGAACGCCGTGGAACGGCCGGCCTTCGAGTTTCTGCCAGCACCACAGCAGGAAGTCGTACAGGTTCTCCTGCGTCTCGCCGCGCGCTTGGTAGTAGCGCACCAGGATCGGCGCGGCGTAGTGATCGGTGAGGGTGTAGCGCCAGCACTTGAGGTTGCCGACCTTCTCCACCCAGTCGGGCTTGTTCTTGTAGATTTCGTCGTCGCGCAGCACACGCTGCTTGCCGTCCGGCGAGTAGTAGAGCAGGCACAACGACGGGTCCACCTGGTGCACGTGGTTCGGGTGCAGGCTGCGCAGGTTGACGTGGGCCTTCGGCTGTTGCTGCGTGGCCAGGTCCATCTGCCGCTCGCGCAGCAATTGATTGATGCGCGAGTTGCTGACCGCGAACGAAAGACCGTTCTCGGCCAGCAGGCTGCGGGCGTTCGGCGTGTGCATCGTCGCCTTGCCGTTCTTTCGCACGCCCAGGCGCAGGGTGGCGGAGAGGTGGGTGAGCGCCTCCATGTCCTGCTTGGTGGTGCCGGCGTCGGCGCGCTTCTTGCGGCCGGAGGTCCAGCCGACGCGCTTCAGCTCGTCATAGACTTTGGCCTTGCTCCAGCCGTAGGTCTGCGCAAACTCCGCGACGATGCCGCCCTTGTCGCGGTGGGCGGCGCCATCGAGCCGACGGGCGAGCGCCCGCACGGCGTCGAGGGTGGCGAGGCTGAGCGGTTCGCTGATGGCCATCGCGCGCTCCTTATTCGCCAGCCTCGGGGAGCTGCACGTCCAACATCGGCCGGGCCTTGGCCTTGTAGCCGGAGAACACCTCGTCGCACGCCTGCCACAGGTCGATGACGCGGTTCATCACCTGGGTCAGCGCGTCGTAATAGACCACCGCCATTGCCTCGATGGCCGGCTCGTGATCCTCGTCGCCGAACTGCTCGGTGAGGATGGCGTCGCGCATCACGTCGAGGCGGTCGGCCTCCTCCAGCATCGCCGCCGCCAGCTCCGTGGTCTCGATCTGGATTTCGCGGACGCGGAACGGCCATTCCTTGGTGCGCTTCTCGCGCTCGTGCACCTTCTTGTGCAGTTCGTTGATTTTGCGGTCCTTCTGCGCGACCAGCTTCTCGTGCACCTCGGCGTCGTGCTGATTCCTGTCGCGTGCCTTGCGCAGTGCTGCACGCAGCTCGCTGGCGGTCATGCGTTCGATGTCGTCGAGGGTGTGGCCGGCGATGGTGCCGCCTTCCTCCAGCACTTCGAGCTGGTCATCGTCCTCGGCCATCAGCTCCAGCATCTTGGTGCGCCCGAGGGTGGCAATCTGCGGCTTGCCGGAAAACTTCAGCGCGGCCTGCATCATCTTCTGGGCGGCACGGGGCGCGATGCCGATGCGCTCCAGCGCGGCGGTGAACTCGCCGTGTGGCTCGTGCTCTTTGAGCATGATGAGACGCTTGCCAGCCTCCAGCAGGGCGCCTGCCGACTCGCTGAGGAAAAAACGCGCCTCGTTCTCGATACGCACCTTGTCGTAGGGCAGGTTGTCGCTGAACTGGGCATCGATGACGCTCAGGCGCTTGGCGTTCGCGTCGGCCTCGGCGACGGCCTTATTGATGGCCTCGACGTTGACGCCTTCGGCTTCGATGGCGGGCGTGGCCGGTGTGGCTTTCTTGCGGGGCATGGTTAGATCTCCCTGGTGTAGCGTTGGCGGACTTCATCGACCTTACGTTGCGAACGGTCGATGGCGGAAAGCATGGCGACGGCGATCTGCGGGATGCGCGGCGACAGGCGCCAGCGGCCGGAGTCGGCGATCTTCTCGGCGATGCCGGCGATGCGCAGGTTCTCCAGGTCGCGGATGGTGTTGGGTTGCGAGATGCCCAGGCCGTGGGCGATCTCGGCGGGGGCGAGGCCGTTGACCTCGTGCCCGCCAAGGGCGAGCAGCACGCGCAGGATGCGTTGCTGGGAGGCGCAGGTGTAATCAGCCATTGGCTCTGACCTCCGCCTCGATGCGCTCCATGTGGTTTCGGTGCTCGCGGATGGCTCGCAGCAGCTCATCGACGGTCATTTCGCCGACGCGCTTGCCGGTGGCGTCGATACGTGAACAAAGACCGGCATAGAGCCAGGGCGTCATTTCCACGGCCCCGTTGATCAGGTAGGCGGCGGCGATCAGTTCGCTGTCGGTGCAGGCGTGATCACGCCCCATACGTTTCGTCTTGGCTGCTGCGTCCGCGCGAAACATCGCCCCATCGCCTAACAGGAGCCAGTAGGGCGATATGCCGAACACACTCATAACAGCACTAATGAGGTTTTGGGAGATCGGACGATCTCCGCGTTCGTAGTTCTGGTAGGCCCGCAAAGACAGACCCAGGGCCTCAGCCAACTCTTTTTGTGACATGGGTTTGCCGCCTCGCGCTGAGGCGCGCCGCGCATCTTTAAGGCGATTGCCGATCTCGGCGCTTATCGCTGTGTTCATGACGACTCCCTCTGGCGCAGGCCAGCGGCGGACAGAATCCGCTCGCGCAACCGCTGAGCGGCAGGAAAGTTGAGTTTCCCGGTCAGTGAGTTGTTGGCGTAGCCCCAATCGACGCCGTGGGCCTTGCACCAGCCGTGCAGGCTCTCGCCGCGCTCGGTGAACCTGGCGCGTACCAGGTGGAGCAATGGCTTGCCGGGGGCGGGGATTTGTTTCTGCATGGCTGCTAAACTCCATAATTCGTGACCGTGTGCTAAGAATGCAAACAAACGTATGCATTGTCAAGTGGTGATATCAAATGTCTATAGGCGAGCGCCTACGAGAAGAAAGGGAGCGTTTAGAACTGAGCCAGACCGTTTTGGCGGAGCTAGGCGGGGTTACTAGGATTTCCCAGGGGAATTACGAGTCAGGGAAACGCAAGCCAAAGGCTGACTATTGGAATGCTCTCGCTGAGGCCGGTGTCGATGTCCAATATGTGCTTACTGGAATGCGGAGCAACAAATTCGAGGCCGATTTGCGTGACTTGGCGGCGGTCACCAAACGAGTTATGGCGCTGGCAGAGGCAGTCAGCCCCCGCCCCGACCCCATACGACTTGGCTCTCTGCGGGATATAGCATTCCAGAATCACCTGACTGATACACAGATAACGATCCTGCTCAATCTGCTGCGACAGGCGCGTGAAGCGGACTTCTGGCTAGATAAATAAACGTGACGACAAAAGGAGCTGTGTTATGAAATGGGTTGTATGTGTTTTTGCTGTGCTGTTTTTCGTGGGATGCGGCCCGGCAAAATATGCCGTCAAGGAATCCACCGACAAATTCTCCGATCCAGCGGCGCCAGCCATGTTTGTTATGGACGGAAACACCCTTGAAACGGATGCGTCGGGGATCGCAGTCTATGGGTATATGGACGCCTTCGTATCTCGTGATCGAAATTCCGGGCGCGTTGTCATGATAGGGCTGGAATATACCAGGGTCGCAACCAGCGGCGAGTTGATCTGGAGCGGGGAGCCGAAATGGCTTGCGATTCGCGCGGGGGACGAAATGGTTGTGCTGGCTGATGGCGAACGCCTGGCATTGAAGGCTATCAGCGGCAATATAGACCATGTGGTTGAACGAACTGCAACGGGGCCGTCAACAACCTATTACGACCTGGGCAGGTATTCAGTTACGGCAGAGCAACTTTTGAAGATCGCAAATGCGTCCAGCCTTGAGATGAAAGTCGCTGGGCGAGAGGGTTCTCGCGCGATTCCGCGCGCGGGGACCAAGCTCGGCGCCAACTTGCAGCAGAACCTGCGCCGCTTCTATGATGAGCAAGTCGCGCCGCATCTCCAGTAGTAACCCGCGTTAATACGATCCACCCCTCCCCATAGTTGATCCTGCTCACATGAGCAGGATTCAACTTTCAAAGAATTTCTACCTAGACGAGTTCACGCGCAGCGAAGCGGCGGCGCGGCATGGCATCGTCGTCTCCGTTGATCCTGATTCTCAGGTTTTCGTCTACCTCCAGCGGCTGTGCGTCAACGTGTTGCAGCCGGTGCGCGATGCGCTGGGGCCGGTCACCATCCTGTCCGGCTACCGTCCGCCGGAGGTAAACCGCTTGGTCGGCAGTGCGCCCACCTCGCAACACGTCAAGGGCCTCGCGGCCGACATCGTCGTTTCCGGCCACACCCCGCTCCAGGTCTGCGAGTGGGTCCGCGACAACCTCCAGTCCTACGACAAGGTGATCCATGAGTTCGGCCAGTGGGCGCACGTCTCCGTGGCGCCGTCGTTTGGCCCTGTCCGGCTCCAGGAGCTGACCGCAGTCAAAACGCAGCCCGTCTTAGGGATCAAGAGGACTGTTTATGTCCCCGGCCTGCACGACATGGCCGAGGCGGCGCGGCGGGCGGCGTAGGGCCGCTTGCGTTTTTCGGAAACTGTGGATGATGGAGCTATGAACGAGAGCAAGCCGTGGTGGGAGAGCAAGACGGTGGTGATCAACGCCGTCGCCGCGGTGCTGATTGCGCTGGAGGCGCAATGGCACCTGTTGCAGCCGTATCTGCCCTTTAACTTCTGGATGGGCATGAGCGTCGCGCTGCCCATCGTCAACGGCGTTCTGCGCGCCGTGACCTCGCAGCCGATCACGTTCGGGGGCGCCGGTGCGCGGCCTCTGGAGTAAGGCGCTGGGCGCGCTGGCGGCGCTGGGTCTGTTCCTGGCGGCATGGTTCCGGGTCAAGGGCCAGCAGGCGCAGGCCGAGGCGGAGCGCGACCGGCTGCGGGCGCAGGTGGCCGAGGGCGGCCAGGCGGCGCGGCAGCGGGCGGACGACGCCCGGCGCGAGACTCAGCGGCG
>JBFLWM010000017.1:22290-112150 GCA_040755915.1 Pseudomonadota bacterium
CACACCGAGGAGCGGGCCGACATCGAGGCCGGCCTCGCCGAGGGGCGGCGGGACCAGATGGAGCGCAAGTGGTGAGCCGGGCAAAACGGCCACCAGTGGCCGTTTTGACCCTGCTGCTTGCGGCCCTGCTGGCCGGCTGCGCCGGGCCGGAGGTGCGCTACGTGAGCGTGCCGCTGGACTGTCCGGCGCGGCCGGAGCTGCCCACGGTGAGCGCCGAGGAGTTGGACTGCCTGCCGCCGGAGGCGCATGCGCGCCTGGTATGGCGCGAGACGCTGCGGCGGCAGTACGCGGAGGAGCTGGAGGCGGCGTGCTGGTCGACACATGAGGGCGCAAATGCGCCGTTAACGGCGCATTTGAAGGGGGCGGAGTGATGCAGGTGCAGGTGGAATTTTGGCAGTTGCTGCTGTTCCTGGTGGGGCTGCTGTTGTCGTTTCTGGGTTTCGTTTTCGGCGCGGGGAAGCTGCTGCTGGCCCAGATGCAGCGCAGCCTCGATCAGCGCTTCGAGGCGCAGGAGGCGGCGCGGGCCGAGGCGCAGAAGCATTGGGACGCGCTGTTCGGCGGGCTGAAATTGGCCCTTAACGCCGAGACGCAGACGGTTGCAAAGTTGGAAAAAGACCTCCTCGCGCTGCGCGCTGAGCTGCCGTTGCAGTACGTGCGCCGCGAGGACTGGATCAGGTTCTCGGCGGTGATCGAGGCCAAGCAGGACCGCGACGGGGAACGCCTCGTGGCCCTGAATACGGCGATGGGACGACTCTCTGAGCGACTGGAACAGGCGCTCGCAAACGGAGGCAAATGAGATGGATGTGCAAAACCTCGAAGCGGCTCGCGCGCGCATGACGCGCTATCGAATCCTGCGGATACTGGACGTGGGCCGCCCGATGCCCGTAGGCGAAGGGCTGATCGCGCAGATCCTGGTGGATGCGGACTTGCAGGTGACGCAGGTGGGTATCCGCCGCGCCTTGCAGTACCTGGCCGACAAGCAGTACGTGGAACTGAACCGCGCCCCGGAGTACTGGGACGCGCGTCTGCTGCCCGCCGGCGTGGACTACCTGGAGAACCCGGCGATGGTCGATCCGGGCATCGCCCGCCCGGTGTCGGTGTAGATCATGCCAAGGCGTTCGTCATTGTTGGAGCTGCCGGAGGAACTGCGCGCGGAACTGAACCGGCGCCTGGTCGCTTCTGGTTTCTCGAACTACGACGGCCTGCACGCCTGGCTGGAGCAGGAGCTGGACGCGCGCGGCCTGGAGCTGCGCGTGTCGCGCTCCGCCATCCATCGGGAGGGGCAGAAGTTCGAGCAGAGCCTGGAGGCGCTGCGCGTTGCTACCGAGCAGGCGCGCGCCATCGCCGAGGCCTCCGAGGACGACGAGGGTGCGATGAACGACGCGCTGATCCGCATGGTCCAGACCAAGACGTTTGTGGCCTTGCGCGACCTGGAGGACGGTGCGCCCCTGGACAAGATCGGCCTGATGGTGGCGCGCCTGACTCGTGCGTCAGTGGCCAGCAAGAAGTGGATGACGGAGGCCCGCGAGAAGCTGGAGGTAAAGAAGAACGCCGCCATGAATGCCGCCGAGAAGGTGGCGCGCCGTGCCGGCGTCTCCGACGACGATTGGGCGGCCATCCGCGCGCAGTTCCTGGGCATCGATGTCGAGTAGGCGATGAGCGAACCCAACAACGTCCAGGTCGAACCGGTCGACGTCTCCGCGGGTGAGCGCAAAGACCTGCTCGACCTGGTGGAAGAGAAAGGCCGCGACCGCGCCCACCGCAAGATTCCCAGAGGCGAGGTGCCGAAGATTTTGCTGCCGTATCAGCAGCGCTGGCACAAGGACACGGCAATAGTGCGGCTTGGCCTCAAGAGTCGTCGCATCGGATTCTCCTGGGGCTGCATCGCCGCGGAAGGAGCGTTGGAAGCGGCGCACGTCAATGGCATGTCTCAGTACTACATGGGCTACAACCTGGGCATGGCGGCCGAGAACATCGGCGACGCGCTGGCCTTCGCGCAGATTTACGGAGTCGCCGTATCCACTATCGATGTGAGCCGCGAACGCGAAGTGATCGGCGAGAGCCGGCAAGACATCACCAAGTACAAGATCACCTTTGCCTCGGGTCACGTGTACGAGGCGCTCTCCTCCGCCCCCTGGAACTGGCGCGGCCGCCAGGGACATGCCCGCATCGACGAGGCGGCATTCCACCGTAACCTGGCCGAGGTAATCAAGGGCGCGCTCGCCTTCCGCCTGTGGGGCGGCAGGGTGGACATCATCAGCACCCACGACGGCGAGGACAACCCGTTCAATCAGCTGGTCCTAGACATTCAGGCCGGAAAGTTGCCGTGGTCGTTGCATCGCATCGACTTCGATCGCGCCCTCGCCGAGGGGCTGTATCAGCGCATCTGCCTGGTGACCGGAAAGACCTGGTCGCCGGAGGCTGAGCGCGATTTTCGTGACGAGGCATTCGCCGACTATCCAGACCAGGCTGACGCCAACGAAGAACTGCTGTGCATCCCGAAGCGTGGCAGCGGCGCCTACATCCCGCGCATCCTGCTGGAGAACTGCCACGACAAGCGCATCCCCATCGTGCGCCTGGGCAAGCCGGCCGACTACGTGCTCAACCCGGATCGCATCGACGAGACGCGCCGCTGGCTGGCGGACGCAGTCAAGACGGTGATCGACAACCTGCCGGGGCAGCGTTCCGTGTACGGCCAGGACTTCGGCCGCGACGGCGACCTGTCCGTGATCTGGGTGTTGCAGGAGGACGGGCCTGGCCATTGGCGCCAGGCGTTCAGCCTGGAGCTACGTCGGTTGCCATTCGATGTGCAGGCGCTGATCCGCGACTACGTTCTCTCCAACATCCCGCTGCTTCACCACGCCAAGTTCGACGCGCGTGGCAATGGCCAGAGCCACGCCGAGGGCGCGTTGCAGAAGTTCGGCGCGCAGCGCGTAGAGTGCGTCAAGGCGACGGCCGAGTGGTATTCGACCTGGTTCCCCAAGTACAAGGCGGCCTATGAAGACAAGTCGATCACCATCAACGCCAGCGAGGACGTGATCGCCGATCACCGCCGCGTGGTGCAGGTCAAGGGACGCCCGACGATGGATGACGGGCGCGACAAGGGCAGCGACGGCGAATACCGCCACGGCGACTCGGCAGTCGCCGGCCTGCTCGCCTGGGCCGCCACCCATCAGGAGGGCCAGCCGCCGGCCGGCATCTCCATCGAATCCACCACCGACACCTACGAACCTGAAGCCGCGCGCGGCCGTCAGCGCGCGCGGATGTTCCGCTAGGAGCGAATCAATGAACGAAACCCTGAAGCAACGCATCGCCGCCGCCCTGGGCAATGACCTGTCGCTGGTTGAAGCGGCCAGCCGCCCGGCGCCGGTGCGCCTGGTGGAGGCGGCGGGCACCACCATCGACGCCGACGAGGAGGGCTTCCGCCGCCTCTCCGGCGACAAGCTGCGCGACCTCGGGCCGCTGACCCAGGCGCGCATGCAGAAGATGGCCGCGTACCTGTGGGAGGTGAACCTGGTCGCCAACCGCATCGTGGAATTGCAGGTGGCGTTCCTGCTGGCCGAGGGCGTGC
Organism: Pseudomonadota bacterium; assembly: GCA_040755915.1. GTDB lineage: Bacteria > Pseudomonadota > Gammaproteobacteria > Thiohalomonadales > Thiohalomonadaceae > Sulfurivermis. The sequence goes on from JBFLWM010000017.1 coordinate 25,862, forward strand.
GCCTGGAGGCCGGCGACGACGAGACGCAGGCGGTGCTGGATCGGTTTTGGTTCGACCCGATCAATCAGATGGACCTCAAGCTAGCGAAGAAAGTGCGTGAGCTGGCGCTGTTCGGCGAGCAGTGCTGGCCGGCGTTCGTCAACGAGCACAACGGTCACGTTCGGCTGGGCTACCTGGACCCCTCGCAGATTGCCACGGTGGTCACCGACCCGGACAACGGCGAACAGCCCATCGGCATCGTGACGCAGAAGGACAAGCACGGCGCCAGCCGCCGCTACCGCGTCATCGTCAATGGGCCGGAGGATATCTTCACCCAGCGTACGCAGGCGATCCGCGCGACGTTCGACGACGGCGATGCGTTCTATTTCCGCATCAACGACCTCTCCGCCGGCAGCCGCGGCCGCTCCGACCTGCTGGCGCAGATCGATTGGCTCGACGCCTACGATCAATTCCTGTTCGGCGAGGTGGACCGGGCACAGTTCCTGCGTGCGTTTCTGTGGGACGTGACGCTGACCGGCGCCACGCCGGACGAGGTGACGGAGCGGGCCAAGAAGATCGGCCCGCCCTCGCCCGGTTCGGTGCGCGTGCACAACGACGCCGAGAAGTGGGACGCCGTCACACCCGACCTCCAGGCCGGCGGTACCGCCGAGCATGCGCGCCTGTTCCGCAACCACATCCTGGGCGGCGCCAGCGTGCCGGAACATTGGTACGGCGGCGCCGCCGATGTCAACCGCGCCACTGGCGATTCGATGGGCACGCCGACGTTCAAGCTGCTCTCCATGCGCCAGCGGTTCATCGGCGCGGCGCTGGAGAGCGTGGGCCTGTACGTGCTGCGGCAGTGGCACCTGGCGGCCAGCCGCGGCGAGCCGGATTTGAGCGATGAGCGTTTCGCGGTGACGGCGCAATGGCCGGAGATGACCGCACGCGACACCACCTCCTACGCAGCGGCGTTGCAGCAGGTCGTGGTTGCGGTGGGCATGCTCATCGACCGTGGCCTGATCTCGGAGGAGCGCGGTCTGGTGATGGTGGAGGCCATCGCGGGCCGACTGGGCGTGCCGTTCGATGCTGCCACCGAGCTGGCGGCGGCGCGCGAGGATGCGCTGCGCCGGGCGGAGGCCGACGTGTTCCGCGACCCGGTGGGCGCCGACGAATGATCGAGGTGGACTACGGCGAATGGTGGTGGGATTACCGCCTGCTGCTGCGCGACATCGACGCACTGCTCGATGCGGTCGGCGCACCGAAGGACAAGCGGAGGATCGGGCGATGACGGGCGGCCGCCGCAGCGGTCGCGTGTGCCGTTTGCCTCATCGCCCCGCCCCATCCGCCCGCGTTTTCGGCGATCACCACTTTATAAAGCTTTATAAAGGGGTCTCAGGGGGATTGCGATGAACGACCGGGAGCGCAATCGCCGTTTTCGCGCCGAGCAGGCCAAAATCCGCCGCGGGCAGACCCATCTCCAGCGTGATACGGCCAAGGAGGTCAAGCGCCTGCTCACCCTCGCCGCCGAGCGCATCAAGCAGCAGCTCAAGGCCAGCCCCAGCGAGTGGGAGGCGTGGTATCTGCCGCAGTTGCAGCGCGCGGTGCGCCAGGCGATGGATGAGATGAGCATGGAGGCCGGCACGCTGCTGCGCAACGGGGCGCGAGCCTCGTGGGAAAACGGCGTTGCGCTCATCGACGAGCCGATCAAGGCGGGCGGCGTCAACATCGCCGCCGCAATCCCCGAGGTGGATACGCGCCAGCTGATGGCGATGAGCGCGTTTCTTACCGACCGCGTCTCGGACATCTCCCTCACCGTCGCCAACCGCATCAACTCGGAACTGGGCCTGGTGATGATCGGCTCGCAGTCGGTGGGCGATGCGATCAACAAGGTCGACGGGCTGGTCGAGGGCGGCCGGACGCGGGCGATCAGCATCGTGCGCACCGAGCTGGGCCGGGCCTACTCGATGGCGACGCAGCAACGCCAGGAGCAGGCGGCGGAGGTGCTTCCTGGAATGAAGAAGCAGTGGCGCCGCAGCGGCAAGCTGCATTCGCGGCCGGAACATGATGCGGCAGATGGGCAGATCGTCGACGTGGATAAGCCGTTCATTGTCGGCGGCGTGCCGCTGATGTTTCCGCGCGACCCGGCCGCGCCCATCGGGGAAACCATCAACTGCGGCTGTGAGAGCCTGCCCTGGATGGAGAGCTGGGAGATGAGCACTCCCGGCCGCAAGCCGTTTACGGATGATGAAATGGCGCGGTCGCCGTTCCGCCGCGCCTTGCAGGATGCGATGGATCAATGAGTCGACCGCGCGAGCATCAGTACTGCGGCAAGGTGCCCTATGACAAGGCCGGCGCCATCCGCGCGCTGGTCAAGCTCAAGCAGCGCCGCCACGGCGGCATGACCGAACGCCGGCATTACTGGTGCCAGCAGTGCCGGGCGTATCATCTGACGAAGATGGACGGGAACTGATGCAGAAAGACAACGAGAAGATCATCGACAAGATCAAGAAGTGCCTGGCGCTGTCCAGGAGCGCCAACGAGCACGAAGCCGAGGTGGCTCTGCGCCAGGCGCGGAAACTGATGGAGGCGCACGGCGTCACGGACCTGGACATTGAGGCGGCGGAGGCGCAGGAGCGACGCCGCAAGGCCGGGGCAAAGACCAAGCCGAGCAACTGGGAAGCTGCACTGGCAAACCGCATTTCTGGCGCGTTCGGTTGTCGCCTGCTCTTCAGCGGCGGCTGGATGAAGCCCGGTGAATGGGTGTTCATCGGCTGCGGCTCCGCGCCGGAGATTGCGCAGTATGCGTTCGATGTATTGTTGCGCCAGGTAAAGCGGGCACGCGAGGAACACATCAAGGCCAAGCTGAAGCGGTGCAAAACGGCGACAAAGACCAGGCGCGCCGATCTGTTCTGCGAGGGTTGGGTGGTAGCCGTTGCGGGAAACATAGCCGCATTCGCGGGCAGCGAGACGCAGAGCAAGGCCCTCGACGCCTACATGGCAAAGCATTACCCTAGCACCCGCGATCTCGCCACGACTGATCGCAACGACGGCCGCCGCCTGCGTGACCATGAGCGCGACGACTACCACTCGGGCCGTCTGTCCGGCAAGGATGCGCACCTGCATCATGGCGTTTCCAGCGGCGGTATCCGGCCCGCACTCAAATAGTAACCCGAGTTAATACGCCCACCGCGCGACCCTCCCCTAGCATGGCCTCCGTACTCGTTGCGGAGGTTGTTCCTCCGCGTTATCCACGACGGAGGAAGTCATGTCCCAGCCGAACCCGAAGACCGCCGAACAGCCGAAGCCCAAGGGCGATCCGGGCGGCAGCTCGCCGATGACCGCCGCCGATGCGGCGAAGCTGGTCAAGCGCTCCGTGGTGAAAACCAAGGATGGCAAGTCGGTTCTCGACGAGAAGACCAAGCAGCCGCTCACCGAGCTGGCGCCCATCGATGCGAATGAGGTGATGGCGTTCGCCGACTACGGCGATCACGTTGTCGTGGTCACCACCAGCGGCGAGAAGTTGCGCGGCGAGAAGGGCGGCAAGTAAGCGATGGCCGTCCGCATCCCGAAAGGCGGCCTGGTCGGCGAGCAGGCGTTCCGCGAGGCGACCAGCGAGCTGCGCGACGTGGTGGAGTTGGTGCGCCGTGCCCTGGTGGCGCGGTTGTGCGGCGCCGCCTCTGATTGCTGGGTCAGCATCGAGGCCGTGTTCCCGGAGCGCGTCATCGTGTCTCGCGACGCTCGCCTGTGGGCCTACGCCTACACCATCGGCTACGACAACCAGGTGCAGCTCGGCGAGGCCGTGGAGGTGACGCGCGAGTTCGCGCCTGTTGCGCCTGGTGCAGCGCCGATGCGCGAGACACAGGGCGCGTTCCTGGAGGCCGCCGCCGACACCCAGGGCCTGAAGTGGCAGGTGCGCGTCATCAAGGCGGGCGCCTCGGGCAACAACAACTATTACCCCGACACCGCGCTGCGCGAGGCCGTTCCGCTGTTCGATGGCGCCCGCGTGTTCGTCAAGTCCGACGCTGAACACCTCAACACCGAGGGCAAGGATTTCCGCAACCTCATCGGCCGCCTCTCCGCTCCCCGCTTCGTCGAGGGCGCGAAGCGCGACACCGGCGAGATCCAGGCCACCCTGGAGCTGCTGGAGTCGGCCGGCGTCCACACCAAACTGCTGGAGGCGTGGAACCGCGGCATGGCCGACCTGTTCGGTTTTTCCATCGACGCCAACGCGCAGAGCAAGAAGAACGGCCGTCTGCGCGAGGCCGTCAAGTTCACCAAGGTGCATTCGCTCGATCTGATCATCGAGCCGGGCGCCGGCGGCGAACTGATCCAACTCATCGAAGCAATCAACCCGGAGGCACAAGCAGACATGAAACTGCGCGACCGCATGATCGAGGCCATCAAGAAGGCCAACAAGGGGAGCCTGCCTGCCGGGCTCGATATCGAGAACGATGAGGCGCTGGAGGCAGCGTTCCGCGAGGCCATTGCGAGCGACGAGAGCGGCCACGGCCGCAGCCCGGCGGCGGGAGAGCCCGCCGCCGGTGACGTCGTCACCCGCGATGACCTGCGCATGATCGAGGCCCGCGCCGAGATGCGTGTGCTGATCGCCGAGAGCAACCTGCCCGACGTGGCCAAGCAGAAACTGCGCAAGCAGTTCGGCGGCATGGAGCGTTTCACCGAGGCGAGCGTTGCCGCCGCCATCACCGCCGAGCGCGACTACCTGGCACGTTTCACCGAGTCCGGCAAGCCGGTCGAGCTGGGCGGCGAAGGCCGCGTCCAGGCCGGCGAGGATCGCCGCGAGAAAGTGGGCGCGATGCTGGACGACTTCTTCGGCGGCAAGCTGTCGTCGTTCCGCGAATGCTACATCGACATCACCGGCGACAAGCGCGTCACCGGCCACCTGAAGGACTGCGACCAGGCGCGGCTGCGTGAGGCCATCGACACCACCCAGTTCGGCGACGTGCTGGGCCTGGCCATCACCCGCCGCATGCTGGCCGACTACCGGGCGCCGTCCGTCTATGACATGTGGCGCAAGATCGTCAACGTGGTGCCGGTCAATGACTTCCGTTCCCAGGAACGCACCCGTGTCGGCGGCTATGGCGATCTCGCCGCTGTGGCCGAAAAGGGTGCTTACCTGGCGGTGACCTCGCCGGACGACGAGAAGGCGAGCTACGCGGTAACCAAGCGCGGCGGACTGGAGACCGTCTCCCTGGAGGCGATCAAGAACGACGACGTCGGCGCCATTCGTCTGATCCCGACCAAGCTGTCGCGCGCCGCCAAGCGCACCCTGGGCAAGTTCGTGTTCGACTTCATCCGTACCAACCCGAACATTTACGACGGCACCGCGCTGTTCACCGTCGGCCACGGCAACCTGGGTGCCGCCGCCCTGGACGCCACCAGCCTGGCCGCGCGCCGCCTGGCGATGCTGAACCAGACCGAGCTGACCTCGGGCGAGCGCCTGGGTATCGGCCCGAAATACCTGATCGTGCCGAACGATCTGGAGCAGACCGGCGTCGACCTGTTCGCGCGCAACACCAACAACGACAAGTCGTTCATCAATAGCCTGTCGCTGGAGGTGTTGCCGGTCTGGTATTGGACCGATGCCAACGATTGGGCGCTCGCCGCCGATCCGCTGGACATTCCGGGCCTGGAAATCGGCTTCCTGGACGGCAACGAAGAGCCGGAGCTGTTCATCCAGGATCTGCCCAACGCCGGCTCGCTGTTCAGCAACGACCAGGTCACCTACAAAATCCGTCATGTGTATGGCGGCAACGTGACCGACCACCGCGCCTTCGACAAGTCTGTGGTGGCGTAAGGGAAGGGATAACAACCAAGGGGCAGGGATGCCCCACCTATTTCCGGTGGCCGTGATGCTGAGTGATTTCCAAACGTTGACCGACAGCCTGGTGCGCGATGAGGAGGGGAAGATATCCACCCCGCAGCGCGACCAGGCCATTGCCCTGGCCGTGGTGCGCTACGGTAAGGACCGGCCGCGCGAGCTGGTGGAAGACGCGACCGGCGACGGCACCCAGTATCTGGCGCTGCCCGCGCAATGGGAGGCCGGCATCTCCGGCCTGCGCGCCATCGAGTACCCCATCGGCGCGATTCCGCCGACCTACATCCAGCCGGGCTGCTGGGGCATCTACAACCTGCCGGGCGGCGTGCAGAAGATCGCCATGCAGCAGGGCATCGCGTTCGGTGCCGATGCACGGCTGACCTATACGGTGAGCCACACCGTTACTGACGTTGTCGATACCGTGCCGGTCACCAACCGCGAGGCGGTAGCCTGCTGGGCCGCCGCGCTGCTGTGCGACCAGCTCGCGGCGCTCTACTCGGGCACCTCCGACCCGACCATCCAGGCCGACAGCGTTCAGCACCAGAGCAAGGCGGCGGAGTTCGCCAAGCGCGGCAACTCGCTGCGCACCCGCTACTACAACGAGCTGGGCATCGACCCGAAGCGCAACGCCGCCGCCGGCGCCGTGGTCAATCTCGATCTGCCGAACAGCCTGGGTCAGGACCGCCTGACCCATCCGGCGAGGCTGCGCTGATGGCCGAGATTGCGGCCGTATCGCTGGACACTGCGCAGCTGGAGCGGCTGGGGCAGGCGTTTCGTGCGGCTCCGGCCATCGCGCGCGAGGAGTTCGGCAAGGGCCTGATGGAGGCCCTGCTGCTGGTCGAGCGCGAGGTGAAAGAAAACACGCCCACCGGCGTCACCTCGGCGCTGCGCGGGTCCGTCACCAGTCAGTTGCAGGGCGCTGCAGCAGGCGATGAGCTGCGCGGCAGAGTGTTCAGCAGCCTGGCGCATGCCGCGCCGGTGGAGCTGGGCACCAAGCCGCACTTCCCGCCTCTGGCGCCGCTGCGCGACTGGGTCATTGCTCGCCTCGGCGTGCCGGCGGCAGAGGCGGAATCAGTTGCGTTCCTGATTGCCCGCAAGATCGCCAGCAAGGGCACCACCGGCCACCACATGTTCGAGCGCGGGCTGTCCGATACGTCGCGCCAGGTGCTGGATATTCTCGGCCGCGCCATCGACAGGATATTCGCGCGCCTCGGAGAGGCCGGCTGATGGCCACCCTGGCGCAAATCCGCGCGGCCATCAAGGCCGTCTTGGAGGGTGTTGCCGGCGTCGGCCAAGTGCATGAATACGAGCGCTACGCCACACGCGAGAAAGAGCTGCGCGATCTGTTCCTGGACGCCGGCAGCGGCCGGCTGCTCGGCTGGGTGTTCTACCGCGAGCGAACCAGCGAGCAGGAGTTGGACATCGGCGAGGTGCGCCGTCTGCACGCTTGGCGCATGTACGGATTCATGGGCCTGGACGACGCCAGCCAAACCGGCCTGCTGTTCGATGACCTGGTGGAGTTGGTAGCGGGGGCCTTCCGCGCCGATCCGACCCTGGGCGGGCTGGTGCTGGCTACCAAAGACTTGAATCAATCCCGCGGCGCGATGGGCCTCCAGGTGGAGCGCATCGAGCCGGTGATGTTCGGCGGCGTGTTGTGCCATCGCGCAACGCTGTCGCTGTTGACCGAAACCACCGAGGACATTTGATATGCCTGACATGCTCACTCGCCGCAAGGTGTTTACCGCGAAAGTCGAAGGGATCAAGGGCGTCGACGCCGTGCCCACCGTGGTCGATGACCTGATCATTCCCAACGGCGATCTCAACGTCGCCGTGCCCACCGAGCAGGATGCCGGCGACGGCGACCTGAAGGGCACGTTCGGCCCCGGCGACTCCATCACCCTCAAGCAGGCGCTGCAAACGGAGATCACCTCCCGCGTGCGCGGCCTCGGCCAGGGCGCCACCGCGCGCCTGGTGCCGGACCTGCATCCGCTGCTGCTCGGCTCGGGCCACAAGGTCACCACCAGCGGCGATGGCGCCGCTACACCGCGCAGCGCGCAGTACAAGCCCACCAGCAGCGCGGCCGAGCTGGCGTCGTTCTCGGCGTATGCCTACGAGGACGGCCTGCTGTACAAGCTGCTCGGCTGCGCCAACTCGCTGTCGTTCGAGGCGAGCATGGCGGTGCTGATGGCCAAGGCCAGCATCCAGGCGCCTTATGCCGTGCCCACTGTCGTCGCGGTGCCGGCGGTGACGATGCCGGACGAGGAGATTTTCCGCATGACCGCCACGCTGTGCGCCGTCACCGAAGGAGGCGCGGCAGTGAAGATCGGCTCGTTCACCTTCGACCCCGGCGTCGAGGTGCAGGAGGCCTACGAGACCGGCGCGCACTTCTTCGAGGTGGCGAACCGCAATCCGACCATCGCCATCGACCCGCGCGCGGTGGCCACCGCCGCCGACTGGAACGCGCTGACCAATGCGGCGTCTATCGCCATCGTGGCGACGTTCACCAACTCGCTCGGCGAGACGCTGGTGTTCAGCGCGCCGAAGTGCGTCCCGACCGAAGTGTCTGCCGGCGACCGCGCCGGCCGCATCACGCGCCAAAAGAAGTTCTCCCTCAAGGAGACCACCGGCGACGATCAATACACCATCACCTGGACGAGCGTGCTCTAACTATGGCTATCCGTGTTCACCGCCCCGGCAAGGTTTTCGAGTTCATCCTGGAGGCCGACCGCGAGTCGGCGCAGCCGACCGTGTTCGACATTCGCCCGCTGAGCTGGGAGGAGGACGAACAGATCAAGGCGCTCTCTCCGCTGACGCCTGAGCAGTCGCTCCAGATCAACGCCATCCGCCTGCATGCCGAGTCCGAGCGGCGCGGCCTCTCCGTCGAAGAGCTGGCGCACATCAACGAGATTGCGCCGGCTGATCGGGAGTTCATGGGCAAGCTCACCGCGCAGATGGCGCGGGCAGCCGGCTTCGGCCTCACCGGCGTGCGCAACCTGGTGGACCTGGACGGCGCCGCCATCGATGCCGCTGCGGCCGACGTGTTGCGCATGCTCTCGGCCGACCAGGTGCGCGAGCTGGGCGCGGAGGTGATCCGCATCACGCGACTGTCGGCGGCCGACGCAAAAAACTGAGACGCGCCGCCCGTGCATGGGCACTGGGCGGCGCGTGCGAGCAGTGTCCACGACTCGGTGTGTTCCCGTCCGAGTGCCGCGAGGCAGAACCGATCTACTGGCGTGACGACATCGAGCCGGACGTGGTGTGTCCGGTGCTGCTGGTGCCGGAGTACGAGGATTTCATCACCGCGTACACGTTCTACGAAAAATCCATCATGCCGCGCGCTGTGGGCTGGATCGAGCAGCCGCGGTATTGGGTCGACGCGATAGAGATCGTGCGCGACCAGGTGGGCAAGGCGGCGCAACTCATACGCGAGCGAATCAAAGAGCAACATGGCGATAGCGGTAGGCAATAACGGCGAGGTGGCCGTCGTCCTGAAGGTGCAGGACGACGGCTCCGTCGTGCTCGAACGTTTCGGCGACAAGGCCGAGCGTGAGGGCGAGCGTGCCGGCGGCGCCTGGGGCAAGTACGGCAAGATGGCGGCCGGTGCAGCGGTGGCGATGGCCACTGCGGCCGCTGCAATGGTGATGCACTCCGCCAAGGTGGCGGACGAGGCGGTGAAGACGGCCGACCGGCTCGGCATGACCGTTGAACAGCTGACTGCGCTGCGCTACGCCGCCGAGCTGGGTGGCGTCGGTACAGAGCAGCTAAACGTTGCCCTGCGCTCGATGGTCAAGAATCTCACCGATGCGGCCAACGGGACCGGCGAGGCGCAAGGCGCTCTGAAGGCGCTGAATCTTGACGCCAAGACCCTGGCAGAGATGGGGCCAGAGGCCGCCGTATTGGCAATTGCCGATGCGATGGATGGCCTGGAAAACAAGGGGCAGGCTACGGCCATGTCCATGCGCATCTTCGGCGAGGCCGGCGCTGGCATGGTCAATGTCATGAAGGGCGGCGCACCGGCCATCCGTGCCGCGATGGAAGAGGCACGCGAATTCGGCCAGGTGATCTCCGAGGAGGCCGCCCGCGACGCCGAGCGATTCAATGACAATCTCACCCGCTTGACCAAGTCCATCTCCGGCGCCGGCAACGTGATGGCCTCCGAGTTGATGGGGCCACTGGCCGATGTAACCGGCGCGCTGATCGAGAGCGCCAAGAAAGCACAGCTATTCGAGGGCGCGGCGGCGGTGCTGTCGGTGACGCTGAAGGGCGTGGTCAGCGTTGGCATCGGTGTTGCCACTGTCCTGGGCAAAGTCGGTACCACGATTGGCGCCGTGGCGGCCGCTGCGACGGAAGTTGCGCAGGGAAACTTCGGGTCCGCCAAAGCGATCATGGTGAGCCTCAATTCGGATCTGGCGGAGATGGATCGCGAGGCGCTGGAGCGTGTGGCCAACCTGTGGAAGGCCAAGGAGGCGGCTGACGCCGTCGCCGGCGAGCCACGTGGCAGCGGAACCATCGTAGTGCGAGAAGATACCGATGCGGCCGCCAAGGAAGCGGAGAAGCGTCGCCAGGAACTTGAGCAGCGTCTGGAGGATTTACGCCTGTCACTGCTCAACGAGCAGCAGCTTCTCGCTGAGAAATACGCCACCGATCAGGCCACGCTCCAGGAAGCGCTGGCAGAAAAACTACTCACCGAGGACGCCTACGAGCAGCAGCGGGCGGCGCTGGCCGAGCAGTATGCGGCTCTGCGCATGGAAAAGAGCCGGGCGGAAACAGAGCAGTATCACGCGGATCTGATGCAGAAGCTGGCGGCATTCGACGAGGCCAAATTGGGTGAGCTGGAGCGCGTCGAGGCGTGGCACCTGGAGCAGGAAATGCTGCTGGAAGAGCTGCGGCAGGAGAGCCTGCTCAACGAACAGTCCTATGATGAACGCAAGCTTCAGCTGGAAACGGAATATCAAAAGCGTCGGACACAGATCGAGGACGATGCGTTGAAACAGCGATATGGCCTGAACGCTGTTTATAGAAGTTTGGATCTGAGCGGAACTCAGGCATGGATGGGGCATATGGCCGCCCTCATGCAGAGCGGCAATAAGCAAATGTTCGAGGCGGGAAAGGCGGCAGCGATTACCGAAACAGTAATCCAGACCTATAAAGCGGCACAGGGCGCATATGCGGCATTTGCGCATATTCCTATCGTTGGGCCTGCAATGGGTGCGGCCGCTGCTGTAGCGGCTACTGTCGCTGGCATGGCGCGTGTTCAGGCCATAAAATCGCAACAGTTCGGCTCCAGATCTGGTGGCGGAACAATTCCTGGCGGGGCAACGCCAACTGTTCCGGTTAGCCCGGATACCGGCGTGCCTCTGCCAGCGCAGCCAGAGGCCGTCACTGCGGCCAAACAGCAGACGCCGCGCTCGGTGTACGTCTCCATCGCCGACGACGGCAGCATGGTCTCCACCTCGTGGATACGTGATCGGCTGTTCCCGATGCTCAACGAGGCGGCCGGCGACGGCGTCCAGTTCGTGACCGCGCGAGGCTGATATGTTCGGGCGCCCGAAGCTGCTATTCGACAACCGCTTTGCCGATGCCCAGCCTGTGGCAAGTTCTACGGCGGTCGGCTACAACGTGGCCAACCTGGCGGACTGGCGGCCGTACACCTGGTGGCAGCCGGATAGCTTGCCAGCGACGGTTACTGTGGACAGCGGCGCGCCGGCAGCAGCCGATTATCTGGTGGTATACGGCCACAACATGGGAACTCACGGAGCAACCCTGGAGCTGCGCGGGTCCACCGACAATTTCGCCGCATCCGATGACATGATCGCCAGCATCAGTCCTGCCGACGATCTGCCGTTCCTGGTGCAGTTCGCCAGTTCGCTGTATCGCTATCGGCGCTTGCGGATAACGGGCGCCACGGCGCCATCACTGGCCATTGCGGCAGCTGGAAGCGCTCTCGAACTGCCGTGCCACCTGCCCACCGGATTCGACCCGCTGGCGCGCAAGATGCACGGCACCAGCAACCGCTCGATGCAGGGGCATCCGCTGGGCCGGGTGTTCGAGTTCGAGGAGTGGTCGGAGGCCATCCAGCAGCGCAGCGTGGAGCAGGGCTGGGTGCGTAACACGTTCCTGCCGGCGTGGCTGTCGCATCTGCGCTCCACGCCGTTTGTGTTTGTCTGGGAGCCTGCCGAGCACGCCGACGAGTTGTATCTGGTTTCCAGCAGCGGCGAGCTCAATGCGCCGCACCGCGGTGGCCAGTTCTGCGATCTGTCGTTCGAGGTGACGGGGGTGCACTCGTGAGCGCGCGGGATATAGCGCGCCAGGCGCACGACCGTCAGTATGTCGAGGTGCTGGAGCTGGACCTCGATCGCTGTACGCTCACATACGGCGTTGCGCCCTGCACGGCGACAGGGGCGGTCGGCACCGAGTGCTACAACACCTATCAGACCTGTCAAGCCAAGGCGGCCTACGACAAGGACGTCCACACCTATCGTTTCATCAGCCACGGCGCGCCGATCCCTGCCGGCGAGGGTCTGCGGCCGTACATCATCGGCAAGGCGGACGCGGCGCCCACCATTATCGACCTGGAAGGCGGTCTGGCGCGCAGCGCGAGGGTCAGGGTGGATCTGGCCGACGAGCCGGACAGCGACATCGAGCAAGACCCTTATGTGGCCACGCGGCCGGTGCCGCCTGGCGGGACGTTCTGGCGCCGCCTGCTGGCGCGCAACAAGAACTACGCCGGTCGCATCGCGCGTGTGCGGCGCGGCTACGTGGTTTCGCCGTGGGACTGGGATACGTTCCAGACCGAGACCTACATTATCGACACGATCACCGGGCCGGATGCCGGCGGCAAGGTCTCCGTCGTGCTCAAAGACCCGCTCAAGCTCGCCGACACGGTCAAGGTACCCCGCCCCACGGACGGCAAGCTGGCGGTGGAGCTGCCAGACTATGCCGACCGCGGTACGGCCCAGGGCGGCAGCGGAAACACCATTGTGCTGCGCACGGAGGCGTCGGCCGTCAACGACTACTACGTGGGCATGGCGGTGCGGCTGGATGATCAGGCAGGCGCCGGCCAGGAGCGAGTGATCTCCGCGTACGATGGCCCGTCTCGCACGGCGACCGTCAGTCCGGCGTTCTCCGTTGCGCCCGACGCAACGACCATCTACTCGGTGCATCACCTGCAAGCGGCGCTGGGCGTCGGCCAGGGCGCGCAGTATGACCGCTATGGCTATCCGGCGTGGGTGCGGCTCGGCGAGGAGCTGGTGCGCATTACCGGCCGCGACGATGACACGCTGAAGTGGGACACCAGTGCCGACCGCGTGCAGTTCTCCACTCCGTTGCAGACGCACAAGGCCGATGAGGCGGTGCAGCTGTGCAAGGTGTACGTCGACCAGGCGTACACCGACGTGATCATCGACCTGGTCAACGAGGCCGGCCTCGATTCCGGCTATATCGACACGGTGATGTTCGCCGACCAGGACAGTACCTGGCTCGGCGCCGATTACCGCGTCACCGTGCCGCTGCACACGCCGGAGAGCGTGAGCAAGTACCTCAAAGAGCTGGCGCTTGAGGCCGGCGCCGCGATGTGGTGGTCGCCCGCGCACCAGAAGCTGCACTTCCGCGTCATCGTGCCGCAGGGTGCCGGCGCGCCGCCCCACCTCACCGCCGAGGCCGGCATCATCGACGGCTCCCTCGACGTGCGCACGCTGGACGAGCTGCGCCTCACCGCGACGGCCGTCAATTACAACCTGCGCAACGCCACTGCCAACCGCGACGAGGCGAAGAACTATATCGGCGGGGCGATCTACATCGACGCCGCGGCCGAGGGACCGAACGAATACGACGGCGAGCGCACCGAGGTGGTGTATTCGCGCTGGTTCGGCGCCGGCAACACGCAGGCCGCTCGCAATCTGGCGTCGCGAAAAATGAATTACCGGCGCGACGCGCCGGCCCTGGTGGTGGCGCGCATCGACCCGAAGGATTACACATTCCAGGCCGGCGATCAGGTGGATATCACCACGCCGGCCATCGTTGACGTGTCCGGCCAGCCGAAAAAGGTGCGCATCCTGGTCACCAAGCTGACCGACCGCGGCCGCGACATCGCCATCGAGGGGCGCACCACGACGTTCGCCAAGCGCTACGCATTCATTGCACCGGACGGCACGCCGGATTACCCGGCCGACAGCGACTATGCGCACATCAGCCAGAACGACGGTCTGATGCCGGACGGCACCAGCGGTTACCTGATCATCTGAGGACAACCATGAGCGATAAAACGACCATCGAAGAAATCACCGTCCCGGCAAACGTGTTCGTGCCGTGCCCAAAAGAGGGGCTGTGGGACAACGTCAGCGTGATGCGCGAGTGCGTCGAGCGGTGCCCTCATTTCTGCGGGCTGTATGGCCTGGATGTGGTGGGGCCGGCGGAGAAGATCGCTGCGATGAAATTTATTGAGCGCTACCGCCTCAACTGCGCGCACCCGCGCGGTATGGAAATGCTGGAGGTCAAGCTGTGAGCGGCATAACCGTTGTCTGGACCAATAAAGACCCGGCGCTGCTCGATCCGGGCAAGCCGATCACCACGGGCCTCAAAAACAAGGAGTGGGACAACCTCGATTTTCTGCGCCAGTGGGTCGGCGGCTCCTACCTCGCCGGCGCCGTCCAGAACCATGATCACGACGGCATAAACTCGGCCCCCATCGAGGCGCTGCCGAACTTGATCAAAAACGGCTCGTTTGAGCGCGACGGCGGCGGCGTGCCGGCGGGCTGGGTGTTCACCGCCTACACCGGCGGCTCGGCAGCCATCGTCACCGCCAGCCAGGCGCACGGCCGCGCCTGCGTTGGGGTTACCAGCACCGTGCTGGCCAACGGCGGCGGCTACTACGAGAGCGCCAATTTCTTCGATGTCGGCGGCGGGGAAGACTACCTGTGCAAGCTCTGGTGGTGGGCGTCGGTGGCCGATGTGTCGGCGATGGCAGAGGTGATCTGGTACGACGCGACCGAGGCGCAGATCAGCATCGACACTATATGGAGCGGTTCGTCCATCGGCACCTCGGCGGTTGAGAAACTGGCGCGTATGACCGCGCCGGCCAACGCGAGGCTGGCCAAACTGCGCCTCACCGGCGGTGTGCCTGCTGTCGGCTCGGCGGTGGGGACGGTGTATTTCGATGGCGTGATGGTGCCGGATTTTCCGCGCATAGAACAGTATGCAATCCAGAATTCAGCAGTCGGACAGTCTCAGTTGAAGACCTCATCAGGATCAGTCAGCGCATACAATGGGATTGTTAGGTCTACCCTGCCCGGCGGATATTACGGTTTTTTCCCAAACACCAGATACGTTGCCAATTCTGGCGGTGGCCAGCACGGCGTACTGATGGGGCGGTGGGATGCGAGCATGGGCATAGCTGCGGGAGTCTCGCCAACATTCGAAGATACAGGCGCCAGCGCGACATATGGATATGCCTGCTATGCCACACTGTTCGCAGGCGCGCTTGATTACACATACCTGCAGCAACGATACGTAACCGGCTCGCGTCCGTACAATTTGGGTGATGGTGACATCGGTCAATTTGTATTTGCGATTGTGGACGCGGCCGGAGTAATCGAATCTATATACGCCGCTCCCGAGGCCCCGTGGCACAACAACGGACCGACCGATATTCGCGCAGACTTCTATGATGCCAACGGTAAGGGTTGGCGCTGGCAGGATATCCGTGAGACTGAGTGGGTGTTTAATTCTGTGGCCCAGGACTACGTGCCGCGCATCCACGTCGTCGGCCGTGAGCAGGTCGAGATTACCCAGACCATCAAGCAGGCCGACATGCCGCTCATCCCGCACCCGTTCCTCGGCAATGACCTGACTGGCAAGACCGTGGTGCTGCTCGACCCGGTGGCAGATCTGACCTGGCACCTCGCCGAAATGCACGCGCAGGGCGTGTCCCCCAACGAGCTGCTGCACGATGACTATCTGCGCATCGATAACACCGCCCTCAACCGCGCCGGCCCGCCGGGCGTGATGGTGGTGCCCTGCCGTTGGAAGTTGACCTAAAAGGAGAGAAACGATGAAACACCTGATTGCATTATTGATGATGACCGCGGTCGTGTTGGTGGGCTGCGATGGTGGCGGCGGCTCGGCCGGTCCCGCGCCGCAGCCTGGCACGGTCGGCATCAGCTGCGCCGACCTGGTCAACGCCGGCAACGCCAGTGATTGCGCCCAGCCCGTCGCCGCCGGCTTCTGGCCCAGCGCCCACGCCGCCGTGACCATCATCGATGCCGGCGTCATCAGCCGCGCGCAGATGGTCGAGGGGTCGCTCACCGTGAGCAACACCACCGCCAGCGCCTGGCAGGGCTACTGGGGCATGACGTTCGACGCCGGCTGCAACGGCGCCCCGACTTGGGAGATCGCCCCGGTCCAGCCGACGCTCGCCATCGCCGCCGGCACGACCTGGTCGACCGCCGTCGGCGGCTCCTGCGGGGACATGCCCATCGGGCAGCGGACCATGACGGCCACGCTGTACGGGGCAGACCCGGCCGAGGTGGTGGATGTGGTCGAGGTGCGGTTCGAGCTGGTGGAGTAGGAAGAAGAGGAAGCGACCGGCGCCGTGGTGGAACACGGTGCCGGCCGCCAGCACACGGTACACGCCCGTGAGCCAGCCAAGGCTTCCCACCGTGACGTCACGGCGGCGGGGAGCGTATCACACAATGAAACGCTATTGCGCTGGAGAAAGTCGTGTCTAAGCCAATCATCCCCTGGATGGGAGGGAAATCCCGTCTCGCCAAGGACATCATCCCGCTGTTTCCGCAACACACCTGCTACGTCGAACCCTTCGCCGGGGCAGCGGCCCTGTTCTTCAAGAAGGAGCCAGCCAAGGCCGAGGTACTGAACGACGTCAACGGCGACCTGGTGAATCTCTATAGAGTGGTAAAGCACCACCTGGAGGAATTCGTCCACCAGTTCAACTTCGCCCTGGCCAGCCGCCAGATGTTCGAGTGGGCCAAGATGACCAACCCGGAAACGCTGACCGATATTCAAAGGGCGGCCAGGTTCTTTTTCCTTCAGCGCCTGGCGTTCGGGGGAAAGGTCGACGGCCAGACCTTTGGCACGTCGACCACGACGCCGCCCAAGCTGCGCCTGTCTGACGTCGGGGTCGAGCTATCAGCCGCCTGGGAGCGCCTGGCCACGGCCACCATCGAGCACCTGGATTGGGCGGTCTGTGTGGCCAAATACGACCGGCCGCACACCCTGACCTACATGGACCCGCCCTACTGGGCAACGGCCGGGTACGGGGTTGAATTCGGCCTGGAGCAATACGAGAAGATGGCCGCCATGATGGGCGAACTGCAGGGCAAGGCCATTGTCAGCGTCAACGACCACCCCGAGATGCGGCGCGTGTTCAAGGGCTACCGGATGCGGACCCTGGACATTGCCTACACCGTGGGCGGCAACGCCAACCGGGCGCCTCGGAAGGAGCTGCTGATCTTCAGCTGGAAAGGTTGACTGCGGCCGGCGGTAGAGCGTCCATGTAGGTCAGCCAACCCAATCCGAAGGAGCCCAACATGGACCGCGCTACCGCCACCCAGCACCTGACCGACTACCTGACCGGCTATGGCCGCAGCAACCGCCACGGCCTAGTCGAGGTCGCTGAATACGCTGACTCGAGCTGGAGAGGCGGATGACACGGTTGATGGAGACGCTGCCGGACTACCTGGTGGCGGCGTTTGCAGCCGGCGAGGTTGACCTGGCCGACGTGGCTAGAGGACTTCTGGCGACCGAGCCGGAGAATCTGGCCAATTCGTAAGACGCAAATTCGTTTTGTCTGGTGTAATTTCTAGATTGAGTCAGTTATCTTTGTCAGCCGCGTGATTTTTCGCGCGTCGCATCACCGCGCGCGGGTTACTTTCTTTGTCCCGCCAAAGAAAGTAACCAAAGAAAGTCGGCCCCGATGTCTCGCCGCTATCGCGGTGCCCTGCGTTGCTCGCTCAAAACGGGGTTTCGCCGACGGGACGTCCCTGTCCCGGCGGCGAAAGACGCGCCATCCATGGCGCGCCCCCTGCGGGCCTGTCCGTTTTGAGCTGCGCTACTCGGCGAGACAAAGGGGATTTCAACCCGGCTCGCCTGCGGCATCGCGCGGGTGGCGTGCGCTTCGCGCCCGCAATCAAATGGGAATCGTGGTTTGTCCTTGGTTATTGGGTTCAGGCTGGCGAGGGCGGGAGTTGTTAGATATATGAACTGCTGACGCTAGTGCTATAGGTGCTACTGACATGGGAAATCTGGGACGAAAAAAAGGTTACTGCAGTGCTTTCTGAAGAAGACGTCTCGAATTCAGGTGCCCGCAATCAGGCAGTGTGACGCAAACAGCGGGGCGGTTTTCTTGTTCATGTGCGAAGTGTATTTGCCATATATCGGCAAATGCAAGGTGGACAATCTTAGAAACCCCACAAACCCTGTTTCTTCGTGTGCGCTACGCGCACACCTCACAGCGCGATGCCGTTAGGCGAGCCGTCTTTGACTTTCAACCCCCTTTGTCTCGCCGAGCAACGCAGCCCGGGGCGGAATTGCCCGCAGGGGGCGCGCCATGGATGGCGCGCATTCTTCCGTCGGCACACGGACGTGCCGTCGGAAGAACCCGTCCCGGGCGAGTAGCGCAGGAGACCGCGATAGCGGCGAGACATCGGGGCGGCCTTTTCTTTCGTTAGTTTCTTTTGGCCGCGCAAAAGAAAGTAACACGTCGTACGGGGGCGGAACCCCGACCCAATTACACCGCGCGTAGCGCACTATCCCAAGCCCCCCCTCCCGACCTCCCCCATGTTCATGGGGAGGAGCAGCCCCCTCCAGGCCTCCCCAACATCCGTGGGGGCGGACATAAGCCCAAACAGCACCCCCAATGTCACATCCCCTCCAATCCCCCCTCCCGATCCGCGTAGCCTTCCCCACAAACGGCCCCGCCGGATTAGTTATATCAATGAATATTCAATGACTTAGTATTCAGGCACGGCCCTTGCGCTATCCATGGCAAAGACCAACGGGAGCTATGCGATGGCCACGACCACCCCTATCGAAATCGGCAAGCAGAGCGGTTGCAGCGCATCATCCTGCGGCAGCACGGCGGATCAGATGTCGCACCTGCCCGCGCATATCCGCGAGCGGGTGTTCAACCATCCCTGCTATTCGGAGCAGGCGCATCATCACTTTGCGCGCATGCATGTGGCGGTGGCGCCGGCGTGCAACATCCAGTGCAACTACTGCAACCGCAAGTACGACTGTGCCAACGAGTCGCGTCCCGGCGTGGTGTCGGAGGTGCTGCATCCGGAGCAGGCGGTGAAGAAGGTGCTGGCGGTGGCGGCGGCGATTCCGCAGATGACGGTGGTCGGCATTGCCGGCCCCGGCGACCCGCTGGCCAATCCCGAACGGACCTTTGCGACCTTCCGCGGCATTGCCGAGTATGCGCCAGACATCAAGCTGTGCGTGTCCACCAACGGTCTGTCGCTGCCGCAGCACATCGACGAGCTGGCGCGCCACAACATCGATCACGTCACCATCACCATCAACACCCTGGACGAGGAGATCGGTGCCGAGATCTATCCCTGGGTGTTCTGGAACCACAAGCGCGTGCGCGGTCGCGCCGCGGCGCGCATCCTCATCGAGCAGCAGCAGCGTGGCCTGGAGCTGCTCACCGAGCGGGGCGTGCTGGTGAAGGTCAATTCTGTGATGATCCCCGGCGTCAACGACGCGCACCTGAAAGAGGTCAGTCGGGTGGTGAAGTCCCGCGGCGCCTTCCTGCACAACGTCATGCCGCTCATCGCCGAGCCCGAGCACGGCACCTACTACGGCATCATGGAGCAGCGTTCCCCCGGCGCACAGGAATTGCAGGCGCTGCAGGATGCCTGTGCCGGCGACATGAACATGATGCGTCATTGCCGCCAGTGCCGCGCCGATGCGGTCGGCATGCTGGGCGAGGATCGCGGCGCCGAATTCACTCTCGACAAGATCGAGGCGATGGAATTCGACTATGAGGAAATCCGTGCCCGCCGTGCGGCGGTGCAGGCTTCCATCGCCGCGGAGATGAGCAAGTCCAAACCGCAGGTAGCCACGGTGGCGCTGTCATCGCTCAAGCGCAGCCGCACCGCCGCTGCCCCTGTGCTGATGGCGGTGGCGAGCAGCGGCGGCAATGTGGTCAATCAGCACTTCGGTCACGCCACCGAGTTCCTGGTCTACGAGGCCTCCGCCAATGGCGTGCGCTTCATCGGCACGCGCCGCACCGATCAGTACTGCGTCGGGTCCGACCACTGTGACGAGGGCGAGGACAAGCTGGCGCGCACCATCAGCGCGCTGGAGGGCTGCCGTGCCGTGCTGTGTGCCCGCATCGGCATCACGCCGTGGGAGGCACTGGAGGCGGCCGGCATCAAGCCGGACAGCGACCATGCCATGGAGCCCATCGAGGAGGCGGTGGCGGCATTGTATGCCGCCATGGCCGGGGCAGGGGAGTTCGCGACAGCGCCGGCCGCCGGCGCCAGCGTCGCCTGAACCGGAAGGAGAAACATCATGGCACTGAAGATCGTTGCCGCCTGTGTCAATTGCTGGGCCTGTGAGCCGCTCTGTCCGTCGCAGGCGATTTCCGCCGCCGTGCCGCACTTCGTCATCGATGCGAGGAAGTGCACCGAGTGCGACGGCGACTATGCCGATGCCCAGTGTGCCAGCATCTGCCCCATCGAGTGCGCCATCGTCGATGCCGCCGGTGTGCCGCTCAATCCGCCGGGCTCGCTGACCAATATCCCGCCGGAACGCCTGGCGGCTCTGGGGTGACCATCATGTGGCTGCGGATGCTGAAATTGTGTTTCCCGCTCGCAGGTCAAGGCGCATTCGGTCATCTGCCGCAACGGGTGCGCGTGCGCCACAGCGCGTTGCTGCACTACAGCACCAGGCGCTGACACCATGCGCGTGCTGTTTTATGAAAAGCCCGGCTGCATCAATAACACGCGGCAGAAGGCCCTGCTGATGGCCGCCGGCCATGCGGTGGAGGCACGCAATCTGCTCACCGAGCCGTGGACCGCAGAGGCGCTGCGCGGCTTCTTCGGCACCCGCCCGGTGGCCGAGTGGTTCAACCGCAGCGCGCCGGCGGTGACCTCCGGCCGCGTGGACCCTGGTGCTGTCAGCGCGGTGCAGGCTCTGGCGCTGATGCTGGCCGATCCGCTGCTGATCCGCCGCCCGTTGCTGGATGTGGAAGGACTGCGCTCTGTGGGATTCGAGGCGGCGGATGTGATGGGCCTGCTGGGTATCGATTTGAATACGGCACAGGCGGACGAGTCGTGCCCACGCAGTGAGGGGCACCGCTGCGATTAAGCCGCTGCTTCGGCGCGGTAAAGCGGCTTCCAGGCTTTGTAGGAGCCCAGTCCCCTGGGCGAACATTCGCCGAGAGGACTCGGCTCCTACAGATAACGCCGTACCTTTGTCGTTGACTGACTGGCATCAGGCATAGGGCGGGCCGTGCCCGCCACAGTACAGGGGATCGGTGGATGCGCTGCGCTGATCCACCCTACATGCTGAGGCCCGACCCACAGATACGTATCGGGTAGGTTTAGGAGGTTGTCATGATGGCACTGACGATGAACGAGGCGATGACGCTGGACGTGCGCGACCTGTACGCCGAACTGAAGGCCCAGGCGGCCGGCCTTGGCAACGACGAGCCGCTGGCCCGCATGCTGGCGAGCCAGCGCGCCGGTATCGGCGCCATGCCGTTGTGTCTCGGCCTGTCGCACAAACAGTTCACCGCCATGATGCGGCTGCACTTTCCCGGCGCGGTGGCGGAACACTGGATGGGCGGCGCGGAGTTCGATCTGGCGCGCGCGCCGGAGCTCGCGGAATTGCGCACGCTGTTTCTGGCCCATTGCCCAAAGGTAGCGCCGGAGAAGGAATGGATGGCAGAGATTCTTGCCGCCGGCTGTCTGGGCAGCGATCACCTGTGGCAGGACCTCGGCCTGTGGTCGCGCCAGGACCTGTCCGGCCTGATCGAGCACAACTTTCCGGCACTGAAGGCGAAGAACGATCGCGACATGAAGTGGAAGCGCTTCTTCTACAAGCAGCTGTGCGTGCAGGAGGGGGTCTATACCTGCCGCTCGCCGTCGTGCGAGGTGTGTGACGACTACGTGCGCTGCTTCGGGCCGGAGGAGTGAACGAGGCGGTCGAAGAGCGCGCCGTTGCCGCCTATCTGGGCCTTGCCATCGGCGATGCCCTCGGCGCGACGGTGGAGTTCATGACGCCGCGGGAGATTCGTGCCGAATACGGCGTGCACGACACCATCCGCGGCGGTGGTTGGCTCAAGCTGAAAAGCGGCGAGGTGACCGACGATACCACCATGGCCCTGGCGCTGGGGCAGTCGATCCTGGAGCAGGGGCGTGTGGAGGCGCTTGCCGCGGCACGCGCGTTTGACGGCTGGATGCGCGCCAAGCCGGTGGATATCGGCAACACGGTGCGGCGCGGCATCCTGCGCTTCCGCCAGACGGGCGAGGCCTGCACGCTCCCCAATGAACACGATGGCGGCAATGGCGCCTGCATGCGCACCCTGCCGGTGGCACTGGCCACAGTTCACAGTGATCGTAACGCGGTGCGCGCGGCCGCGCTGGCGCAGGCGCACGTCACCCACAACCATCCCTTGTCCGATGCCGCCACCGTATGCGTCATCGAGATGGTGCAGGCCTTTCTTGTCGGGCGCAGTCGCGCCGAGGTGATGCACGAGCAGGTGTATCCCCTGATCGAGCAATATCCCCCCTTCCGCTTTCGCGGCGGCAAGCCGCGCGAAAACCCCTCCGGCTACGTGGTCGAAACCCTGCAGACCGTGTTCCAGTGTTTCTTCGACACCGACAGCTTCGCCGACTGCGTGGTGGAAACGGTGAACCGTGGCGGCGATGCGGATACCACCGGGGCCATCGCCGGCATGCTGGCCGGCGCCTGCTTCGGACTGGAAGCGATCCCGGCACCGTGGGTGCGGGCGCTCAATCCCGCGGTGCGTGAGGCGTGCGAACGGCAGGCGCGGGCGCTGATCCGCCTCGGTGACCGGAGCGTAACGAAGCACGGTCCTCCGTAGGATGGGCAAAGCGCAGCGTGCCCATCATAGATGTCGGTGTGCGTCTGATGGGCACGCTGCGCTTTGCCCATCCTACGCGGGGAACGAATCAGTCACGGATAGCGAATATCGCAGCACACCACATGCAGCCCGCCGTCGCGCGGCAGTGCCACGGACAGCGTCACGTTCATGGCGGCGTCGGTAATGGAGAAGTAGGGGCGGGTGATCTGCAGTGCGCCGGGCTCGGCCAGGGCGGCGCGGAAATAGGGCCGGCCGCTCCAGTCGCTGCCTGTGGTGGAGCGCAGCGGCGCATAGCGCGGGTGCAGGGTGTGTTCGGCGCCCGGCGGTGTGACGTTGCTGCCGATCTGTATGCCGTCGCCATCCAGTACGTAGCAGCGCAGCACCTCATGCGTGCCGACAAGGTGGGCGGCGGCGAGGGCCAGTGCCGCACCGGCGCCGTAGTCGGCGCAGCAGCGCTGAAAGGCATCGATGATCGGTTGCAGCATGGCGTTGCGGCGGCTGGTTTCCTGGTGCAGATCATCGCGCGCCCTGCGGCTGAGGCGGTCGAAGGCAGCGGTGGCCAGTGTGCTGATGTGCTGCGCGGCGGCCGGACGGGCGAAGAAATAGCCCTGGGCGAAATCGGCGCCGGCCTCCAGCGCCAGCAAGGCCTCGGTTTCGTTCTCGATCCCCTCCAGCACCACCAGGCAACCGGCCTCGTGCAGCAGGGACACCAGGTTGGGCAGCATGCGTCGGGCCGTCGGGGTGTGCCGCGCCTGCTGCAGCAGCCCGCGATCCAGTTTCACCATGTCCGGCGCCAGACGCAGGATGCGGTCGAAATTGGAATGGCCGGCGCCGAAGTCGTCGATGGCGACCGGGCAGCCCAGCTCCTTGTAGTAATTCACCGAATCGGCCAGCAGGCCTTCGTCGGTGATTTCGTTTTCCAGTATTTCCACCACCACCTGGGCCGGCGCCAGCTGGTGGCGGCGCAGCAGTTCGGAGAAGAACGGACCATAGCGCGTTCCCTCCACCACCACGCGGGGATTGATGTTGAGAAACAGCCAGTGTTCGCGGCTGGCCAGCGGCTGGTAGTTGTGGGCGTGCAGGAGGCGGCAGGTGCGGTCGAGGTGGACGGTGCCCTCGTCGGTAGCCGCGCTGCGGAATACCTGCAGCGGCGATACCGCCATGCCCGTTTCGTCATTGGCGCGCAGCAGGGCCTCATAGCCGACGGGACGGCGGTGGGCCAGGCCGAAGATGGGCTGAAACGCGCTGCTCAGCCGGTAGTTCCTGAATTGTGCCGTGGCACAGGTACCCTGGTACTGCACGTTGTCATGCAACAGCTGGCCGAGCAGGGAGGGTGGCCCTGATGCGCGGCGGCACACGGGGGGAGGCGACGAGTCCGGCATGTCAGGGACGGTAAATTCACAGGGGGCGTTCATTCCGGGTGGCATTGACTTTTTTGCTCACCTTGGCGGTGAGGTAGTTGAGGAAATCGTCCAGGTTGTCGTAGTCCATTTCGAGCGCAAAGGCCGCGACGATGTCGGTGAGCTGGCGCAGGCGGGCGATCTCGTCATGGGAGCGGCCGCAGGCGCGGCAGTGGGTGCCATCCTCGGTGCAGGCGGTGCGATTGACGCAGGTGGTGAATTTCATGGCCTTCAGTTTCCAATCTTCTTTTGCAGGAGCCCACTCCGTGGGTGAAGACGGTGCCTGTCCTGGGCCCGTTCGCCGAGAGGACTCGGCTCCTACAAGGCGGCGGACTGCTCCTGGCTCGTAAACCCACCATCCAGCAGGGCGCTGTAATCCGCATCGATGACCTCGATGCCGAGGCTGGCGCAGAAGCGCCGCTCCTTCGGTGTGGCGTCCGGGAGCAGCGCCCAGCCGGCGGGTTGCGAGGCGTCGTAGACGATGTTGGACAACACCATGCGTTCGGTGTCGCGCGTCAGGCGCAGGCCAAGCAGCAGGTAGCGCAGGCCCTGGCGGCGCTGCTTGAGGAAGGAGGGGATGGCGAAGCCGCCCATCAGCTCGGTGATGTAATCCACGTAGTCGGCATCGGCGGCGATATAGCTGGCCTCCGGCTGCGGGCAACCCATGGGCTTGAACAGCACCGGCAGCGAGGCGTCGGCTTCTTCCTGGGTGACTTCGCGATAGGCCGCGCCGTCCCACTGGTAGATGCGGAAGCGGAAGCCGCCGGCCATGCGCGCGATGCCCTGTATCAGCAGGTGCGGCGTGTCCTTGTAGCTGTCCTGCAGCTGGGTGTCGCGGTTGATGTCTATCACGTAGCGCGGTTTGACGGCTGCCAGCCAGTCGTGCAGCGGCGCGCGACTCCAGGCGGTGTCGGCGTAGGTCTTGCTGAGGAAGCGGTTGACGAAGCTGCGCCCCTTCTTCAGTTCCAGATTCATGGCGGCGCGCGGAAATTCATACATCAGCTTGGGCGCCATCGGCCGGCCGCCGTTCATCGCCAGGATCAGCGACTCGCTGTCGGCGGGGATGGGGCTGCCGGCGGCGTCGACGGCACCGCGCAGCGCGGCGGGGCCGAGGTAGGCGGCGATACTGCCGTCACGCAGGCCGGCACTCAGTTCATCAATGGTCGGAAGGGTCATGGGTCGCTCCGTGCATGCTTGTCGGGAGTAAGCATTGCAATTAGCGGGCCTACCTCTGATGCAACTGTTTTGCTTGGATTTTTTCCATGGCAGTCACGGAGGATGCACCACAATGTAGCGTTTGCTACAGAGGTGTGCCGTGTTCAGGTGCTGGTGCGCACCTGATACACGCCGCCGATGACGATGTACTCGTCCTCGCCCCGGAGGCGGCCGGGCAGCAGGCGGCTGTAGGCCAGGATCTTGGGCAGCGGCACCTCGGCCTCGAGGATGCGATCGCCGAATTCGTCGGCGCGTTCGCGCTGGTCGGTGAAGGAGCTGGCGTTGTTGAGCAGCACCACCGACTGCCGCTCCCCGGCCGCCAGCAGATCGTGCTGGTCGAGGCGGTTGACGCCACGGTACAGGCGCAAATGGCTGTGGCCCGGATGCTGCCGCGCCAGTTCGTACTGGCAATACGCGTACAGCAGGTCGAGCTGCGCCTCCAGGGCATTGGTGTTGTACAGCCCCTGCGCACGCGCCTCCATGTAGGCATGGTAGGCATCGTCGCCGGCGTCGCGGATCGGCGCGCCGTGGTAGCGCGGCAGCAGGCCGAAGCGCGATTCCACCCAGCCCTTCAGTACCGCCGCCTCGCGTCCGTCCGCATCGAATGACCAGCCGCGCAGCACGCGCAGATAGTCCGCCTTGTCGCGGCGCACGCGCGCCTTGCGATCCAGTCCGGCCTCCTCCGGTGCATCGAGCAGGAAGTGGGCGGCAAGGTAGTCCATGAACAGATGGGCGCGATGCTCGGCGCGCTCCAGTGGCGCCAGCAGGCGGAACAGTTCACGGTGCAGCTCGGCCACACCGTCGATGTGCAGCGCGGTGGGATGTTGCTGGAAGGTGAGGCTGCCGAGGATCACGGCAGGCAGATTGCAGCGGTTGATGGGCAGGCGCGCGCAGGCCGGCAGCGTGGTCGACTGGTCTGTTGCAGATGCTTTGTCGCTAACCATACAGCCGCTATGCCTTTGTCGCATATGACACTGCCGCGCACAGCGTGTCGTGAGTGAAAAACTTCAACGTTTACAGTGTGATGAAGTGTGTTTTTGTTGTTGGCACGGGCGTTGCTGATACCTGTTCGACAGCAGTATCCGTGTCCCAACGCAAGGAGAACATACCATGGCACTACGTCAATGCGCGATTTACGGCAAGGGTGGTATCGGCAAGTCCACCACCACCCAGAACCTGGTGGCCGCCCTCGCCGAGGCCGGCAAGAAGGTGATGATTGTCGGCTGCGATCCCAAGGCCGACTCCACCCGTCTGATTCTGCACTCCAAGGCGCAGACCACCGTCATGCACCTGGCCGCCGAGGCCGGTTCGGTCGAAGACCTGGAGCTGGAAGATGTACTGTCCGTCGGTTACGGCGGCGTGAAGTGCGTCGAGTCCGGCGGCCCGGAGCCCGGCGTTGGTTGTGCCGGTCGTGGTGTCATCACCGCCATCAACTTCCTGGAAGAGGAAGGCGCCTATGACGAAGACCTCGACTTCGTGTTCTACGACGTGCTGGGTGACGTGGTGTGCGGCGGTTTCGCCATGCCGATTCGCGAGAACAAGGCGCAGGAAATCTACATCGTCGTGTCCGGCGAGATGATGGCCATGTTCGCCGCCAACAACATCGCCAAGGGCATCGTGAAGTACGCCAACTCCGGTGGCGTGCGTCTGGCCGGCCTGATCTGCAACAGCCGTAACACCGATCGTGAAGACGAGCTGATCATTGCCCTGGCCGAGAAGCTCGGCACCCAGATGATCCACTTCGTGCCCCGTGACAACGTCGTGCAGCACGCTGAAATCCGCCGCATGACCGTCATCGAGTACAACCCGAAGGCAGGTCAGGCTGACGAGTATCGCGCCCTGGCGCGCAAGGTTGTGGACAACAAGAAGTTCGTTATCCCGACCCCGCTGACCATGGACGAGCTGGAAGACCTGCTGATGGAGTTCGGCATCATGGAAGCCGAGGACGAGTCCATCGTCGGCAAGACCGCCGACGAGCTGGCCACTGCCTGATGAAAGACGAGCCGCGAAGGGCGCCAAGTTGCGTTGAATATGACGTGCCGTGACTTGCGTTCCTTCGCGAACTTTGCGGTTAAACATTCTTTTACTTCGTCCGCCGGATTGGGCGGCGATAGGAGAAAACCATGACGACGATGACTCGTGAAGAGACCGAAGCCCTCATTGCCGAGGTGCTCGAGGTCTACCCGGCCGATGCCAAGGAAGATCGTGCCAAGCACCTGATGGCCAATGATCCCGCCATGGACAAGGCCGGCAAGTGCATTACCTCCAACCGCAAGTCGCTGCCCGGCGTGATGACCATCCGCGGCTGCGCCTACGCCGGCTCCAAGGGCGTGGTGTGGGGGCCGATCAAGGACATGATCCACATCTCCCACGGCCCGGTCGGTTGCGGCCAGTACTCCCGCGCCGGTCGCCGCAACTACTACGTCGGCACCACCGGCATCAATACCTTCGGCACCATGAACTTCACCTCGGACTTCCAGGAGAAGGACATCGTGTTCGGCGGTGACAAGAAGCTGATCAAGCTGATTGAAGAAGTGGAAACCCTGTTTCCGCTCAACAAGGGCATCTCCGTGCAGTCCGAGTGTCCCATCGGTCTCATCGGTGACGACATCGAGGCCGTATCCAAGAAGGCGGCTGCCGAGATCAGCAAGCCCGTCGTGCCGGTACGTTGCGAAGGTTTCCGCGGCGTGTCGCAGTCCCTCGGTCACCACATCGCCAATGACGCCATTCGCGACTACATGCTGGAAGGCGTTGAAAAGAAGGAAGCCGGTCCCTACGACGTTTCCATCATCGGCGACTACAACATCGGCGGTGACGCCTGGTCCTCACGCATTCTGCTGGAGGAAATGGGCCTGAACGTGGTGGCGCAGTGGTCCGGCGACGGCACGGTGGAAGAGATGAAGGCCTGCCCGCAGGTCAAGCTCAACCTGCTGCACTGCTACCGTTCCATGAACTACATCTCCCGCTTCATGGAAGAGAAGTACGGTATCCCATGGATGGAGTACAACTTCTTCGGCCCCACCAAGATCGCCGAGTCGCTGCGCGCCATCGCCGCGCACTTCGACGACAAGATCAAGGAAGGCGCTGAAAAGGTCATCGCCAAGTATCAGCCGCTGATGCAGGCCGTGCTGGACAAGTACAAGCCGCGTCTGGAAGGAAAGAAGGTGATGCTGTACGTCGGCGGCCTGCGCCCGCGTCACGTCATCGGCGCCTACGAAGACCTCGGCATGGAGGTGGTCGGCACGGGCTACGAATTTGCCCACAACGACGACTACGACCGCACCGTGAAGGAAATGGGCAACGCCACGCTGATCTATGACGACGTCACCGGCTACGAGTTCGAGGAGTTCGTCAAGAAGGTCAAGCCCGATCTGATCGGTTCCGGCATCAAGGAAAAGTACATCTTCCAGAAGATGGGCATCCCCTTCCGCCAGATGCACAGCTGGGACTACTCGGGTCCGTATCACGGCTACGACGGCTTCGCCATCTTTGCCCGCGACATGGACATGGCCATCAACAGCCCGACCTGGAGCCGCATGAAGGCGCCCTGGCTGTCTGACGACGCTGCTCCGGTCGCCAAGGCCGCGAACGAGTAAGGAAGAAAGACCCGTTGCCGCAAAGTACGTGAAGTAACGCCAGGCTGATGCTCCCCTTCGCGGGACTTTGCGTACTTCGCGGTTGAAACAGACTTTGAGCCGTAGTCCACGGATGAGTGGCGCGGCAGGAGAAATGACATGAGCCAGTCTGCTGAAAAAGTGATGCCTTGCTATCCCTTGTTCCGTGAGCCGGAATACAAGGAGACCCTCGCCAACAAGAAGGCGAAGTACGAAAACGTCGTGCCGCAGGCCAAAATCGACGAAGTGTTCCAGTGGACCACCACCAAGGAATACCAGGACCTCAACTTCCAGCGTGAGGCCCTGACCGTTGACCCGGCCAAGGCCTGTCAGCCGCTGGGCGCCGTGCTGTGCGCGCTGGGTTACGAGAAGACCCTGCCCTACGTCCACGGCTCGCAGGGCTGCGTGGCCTACTTCCGCAGCTACTTCAACCGCCACTTCAAGGAGCCGGTTGCCTGCGTGTCCGACTCCATGACCGAAGACGCGGCGGTGTTCGGCGGCCAGAAGAACATGTTCGCCGGCCTGGAGAACGCCAAGGCGCTGTACAAGCCGGACATGATCGCCGTGTCCACCACCTGCATGGCCGAGGTTATCGGTGACGACCTCAACGCCTTCATCGGCAACGCCAAGAAGGCCGGTCACATTCCGACCGAGTTCCCGACCCCGTTCGCCCATACCCCGTCTTTCGTCGGCAGCCACACCACCGGCTGGGACAACATGGAGGAGGGCATCCTGCGCTACTTCACGCTGAACAGCATGGAGGGCAAGGCGCCGGGCAAGAACGGCAAGATCAACTTCGTGCCGGGCTTCGAGACCTATCTGGGCAACTACCGCGTGATCAAGCGCATGATGGCGGAAATGGGCGTCGACGCCACCCTGCTGTCCGATCCGACCGATGTGCTGGACACGCCGGCCGACGGTGAATTCCGCATGTACGCCGGTGGCACCACCCAGGACGCGATCAAGGATGCGCCCAACGCCATCACCACCGTGCTGCTGCAGCCGTCGCAGTTGGAGAAGACCCGCAAGTACGTCGAAACCACATGGAATCACGAGGTGCCCAAGCTGAATATCCCAATGGGCCTGCAGTGGACCGACGAATTCCTGATGAAGATCTCCGAGCTCACCGGCAAGGCCATCCCTGCCTCGCTGACCCTGGAGCGCGGCCGCCTGGTGGACATGATGACCGACAGCTACGCCTGGCTGCACGGCAAGAAGTTCGCCCTGTACGGTGATCCGGACTTCCTCATGGGCCTGACGAAGTTCCTGCTGGAGCTGGGTGCCGAGCCGACCGATATCGTCTGTCACAACGGCAACAAGAAGTGGGCCAAGGCGATGAAGAAGATGCTGGAAGAATCGCCGTACGGCAAGGAGACCGAGGTACACATCGGCAAGGACCTGTGGCACCTGCGCTCGCTGTGCTTCACCAACAAGCCGGACTTCCTGATCGGCAACAGCTACGGCAAGTTCATCCAGCGCGACACGCTGTACAAGGGCGAGGAGTTCGAGGTGCCGCTGATTCGCCTCGGCTTCCCGATCTTCGATCGTCACCACCTGCATCGCATGACCACCCTGGGCTACGAGGGCGCCATGTACGTCCTCACCACCCTGGTCAATGCCGTGCTGGAACGTCTCGACGAAGAGACCATGGGCATGGGCACCACCGACTACAACTTCGACCTGGTGCGTTAAGCCGGAACGGGGCGGGCCTTGGCCCGCCCCTCCCAATGGAGAACAGCTATGCCCAGCGTGATGATTCGGCAGACGGCGGATGGAAAGCTTTCCTTCTACGTCGCCAAGAGGGACCTGGAAGAAACCATCGACACGATGGAGTTTTCCACGGCGGAGAAGTGGGGCGGCGAGGTGAAGCTGACGGACGGGTCGCTGTTCTACATCGATCCGATGCCGGCACCGAAGCTGCCGACGACCATACGCGCCAAAAAATTGTAGGGCCGTCTTCAGCCGGCCAAACAGGCTGGGCACGACATGGCGGGCTGAAGCCCGCCCAACCATGAGCAATACAAGGGCCGGCAATAACGACCCTCATGACCATTCGGAGATACGATCATGGCCTTGTATATCGTTAAAGAAGAGTGCACCTCCTGCGGCGATTGCGAACCGGTTTGCCCGACGCAGTCCATCGTCAAGAAGAAGGGCTTGTACGCCATCAACGCCGACACCTGCACGGAGTGCGAAGGTGACTTCGACGATCCGCAGTGTGTCGATGTCTGCCCCATCGACAACTGCATCCTGCCGCTGGAGGCGTAAGGAAATGAGCGCGCAGGGGCTGTCCCGCGAGGCTGCGCTGCGCATCGGGCTGGCGGCACGGATGCTGCCGGATACCGACGCTGCCCAACTGATGAATGTGCTGGTGGCTGCACTGGGAATGCCTGTTACCGAGGACAAACTGGCGCAGCTGACGGTGCGTACCCTGCGCGAGGCCGACGACGGCCGCTTCGGCAATGTCTCGATGCCGGCGCTGAAGGGCGCGATGGATTACCTCTGGGGCAAGGCCGGTGTCGATGTCGATGATCCGGACCTGCCCAGGCCGCTGCCGTATCGGGACGGCGACATGCCGGGCTCGATCCGCGTCGCGATGGCCTCCAACAGCGGTGAGAATCTGGACGGCCACTACGGCAGCTGCCTCCGTTTCCTGGTGTATCAGGTAACGCCGGACGAGGCGCGGCTGGTGGATGTACGCCGGGCCAACACCGACGGTGTCGGCGTCGACAAGAACGCCTCCCGTGCCGAGCAGCTGCGTGATTGCCAGTTGCTGTGCGTGGTTTCGATCGGCGGCCCGGCCGCGGCCAAGGTGGTGAAGGCCGGGGTGCATCCGATCAAGTATCCGCACGGCGGCGCGGCCCGGGAAATTCTCGCCGACCTGCAACAGGTTCTGGCCGGATCGCCGCCGCCCTGGCTGGCGCGCATCATGGGCAAGAACGCCGGCCTCGGGCGCTTTGCATTGACCGAGGAAGAGGCCGGCTAGTGGGACTGCAACCGGCGCAACTTGCCGCCATCGCCGCTGCCGTGGATGACGCCACGGCACCGGACCTGGCGGCACGCCTGCATGCGCAATTTCCCGACCTGCATATCACAGTGTGCGCCGATGACGACATCATCGGTGCACGGCCGGTGCTGGAACTGGGGGGCTTCAATCTGTATCTGGTCGACGGCGGCAGTCATTGCCTCGGTCTGACCAGCGATCCTGCCGCTGCCAGTGGGGTGGTGGTGGCCTGGGTCGAGGCGGAGGAAGGGTAACGGAAAGTAATAACAAGGAGGATCACATGGTGCCCATCGACATGTCGCTGGATGCGCGCATGATGCTCACGCGCATGAGCCTGATCTATCAGCGCGAACAGGGCAAGCGGGCGAAGCTGAGCCGCGACGAGGATATCGTTGCCATCATCAACTTCGCGCTGCATTCGCTGAATCAGGAGTATCGTCGCTACTACGACGCCTTCGTCGGCCTGCTGACGGCGAACGAGATCCGCGAGCTGGTGGCGCAGGGCGCGCAGATCTATCGCGGCGCGATGGTGCCGGATCAGGCGGAGGCACCGCCTGCCGAGCTGACGGCCGCCACGCGTACCTATCGCGGGGTGGTGCAGGAGGCGCCGGCCACCCCGGCGGCTCCGGCTGCGGCAGCGCCGCCGGAGGCCGCGCCGGCGACACCCGCCAGGCCGAAGCGGGTGTATCGCGGCCGCGTCATCGAGGATTGAGTCCGGGGGAGGCGCCTGACTGGTTGCCTTTCCCGTCCGGGTATCGTTATATACAAAAATATATAACGAGGAGCAGAGTATGACGCGACGCAAGGGCGGCAAGGTGGCGGTAGCGGGGCGGCTCTGGCTCAACCGGGGTGAGCAGCCCTTTCTCGGCCATGGCCGCATCGCACTGCTGGAGCAGATAGCCGAGCACGGTTCCATCTCCCAGGCGGCGCGTGCCATGGGGATGAGTTACAAGGCGGCGTGGGATGCCGTGGAGGCGATGAACAACGTTGCCGATGCGCCGTTGGTACGGCGCAGCACCGGCGGACGCCACGGCGGCGGGACACAGCTCACCGAACATGGCCGCAAGCTGATCGAGGTGTACAAGGCGGCGGAGCAGGAGTACCAGCAGTTCCTGCGTCGCCTCGGCAAAGGTGTGGAAGATTTCGATCACTTCTATCAGCTGATGAGGAGGCTTTCCATGAAGACCAGTGCGCGCAACCAGTTCCAGGGGCGGGTCACGCACCTGCAGACCGGCGCGGTGAACTCGGAAGTGATTCTAACCCTGCCGGGTGGTGACGAGCTGGTGGCCATAGTTACCAACGAAAGCGTCAAGAATCTGGGACTGGCGCTGGGCAGCGAGGCCTTCGCCCTGATCAAGGCATCGTGGGTCATCCTTACCTGCGGCGACGAGAAGTTGCGCACCAGTGCGCGCAACCGGCTGTGCGGCACGGTGGTGCGCTGCGCGGAAGGGGCGGTGAACGGTGAGGTGGTGATCGAACTGGCTGGCGGCAAGTCCATCGCCGCGATCGTCACCAACGAAAGCATCAGGAGCCTGGGCCTGCGTGTCGGCGTGCCGGCCTGCGCCCTAATCAAGGCCTCGCACATCATCCTGGCGGTGAGCGAGTAGGCCGGTATTCAGTTTGGCCTGCGTTATATACATGAACATATAACGGGTTGGCTGCCGTCCACGGGGCGCAATCGAATCAACGGTAAACCGAAAAGGAACTGCATCATGAACATCCAGACGAAACACATGCTGTTGGGTGTCGCCGCACTGGCTGCCTCTACCCTGACCCAGGCTGCGCAGGTCAACGTCGCCGTGGCGGCCAACTTCACCGCGCCGATGACCGCCATCGCCGCCGCGTTCGCCAAGGACACCGGCCACGAGGCCAGGCTGGCCTTCGGCTCGTCCGGCAAGTTCTACGCCCAGATCAAAAATGGCGCGCCGTTCCAGGTGTTCCTCTCCGCCGACGATACCAAACCGGCCAAGCTGGAGGAGGAGGGCATGACCGTGGCCGGCTCGCGTTTTACCTACGCCATCGGCACCCTGGTGCTGTGGTCGGCCAGGCCGGGCTTTGTCGATGATCAGGCGGCGGTGCTGAAGCGCGGCGCCTACAACAGGCTGGCCATCGCCAATCCCAGGCTGGCGCCCTACGGTGCGGCGGCAATGGAGGTGCTCGACGGCATGGGACTGACGGCAGCCGCCACGCCGAAGCTGGTGCAGGGCGAGAACATCGCGCAGACCTATCAGTTTGCCCTCAGCGGCAATGCCGAGCTCGGCTTCATTGCCCTGTCGCAGGTGATGCAGGACGGCAGGATCAGCGGCGGCTCGGCCTGGATCGTGCCGGGCAATCTGCATCAGCCGATTCGCCAGGATGCCGTGCTCCTGTCCTCCGGCAGGGACAACGCCGCCGCTGCTGCGCTGATGAAGTATTTGCAGGGCGACAAGGCGCGGGCGATTATCCGTTCCTACGGCTACGAACTCTGACAGCGGACTACACCATGGGCTTTAGCGACGCCGACCTTGCCGCCATCGGGCTGACCCTGCGTCTGGCCGGCATCACCACCGTATTGCTGCTCTTCATCGGCACGCCCATCGCCTGGTGGCTGGCGCGCACGCGTTCCTGGTGGAAGGGGCCGGTGGGCGCGGTGGTGGCGCTGCCGCTGGTGTTGCCGCCCACGGTGCTCGGCTTCTATCTGCTGGTGGCGATGGGGCCGCATGGCCCCGTCGGCCAGTTCACGCAATGGCTCGGTATCGGCACCCTGCCGTTCACCTTCTGGGGCCTGGTGGTGGCCTCGGTGTTCTACTCCATGCCCTTCGTGGTGCAGCCGATCCAGAACGCCATCGAGTCTCTCGGCGAGCGGCCGCTGGAAGTGGCGGCCACGCTGCGTGCCGGCCCGTGGGATACCTTCTTCTCGGTGGTGCTGCCGCTGGCGCGGCCCGGTTTTCTCACCGCCACCATCCTCGGTTTCGCCCACACCGTCGGCGAGTTCGGCGTGGTGCTGATGATCGGCGGCAACATCCCCGGCGTCACTCGCGTGGTATCGGTGCAGATCTACGACCACGTCGAGGCGCTGGAATACGCCGAGGCGCACTGGCTGGCGGGCGCCATGGTGCTCTTCTCCTTCCTGGTGCTGCTCGCCCTGTACACCCTCAATCCCACCGCGCGGCGCAAACCGTCATGAGCGACGACATCCTCGCCCGTTTCCAGCTCGACTGGCCCGGCTTTGCGCTGGACGTCGATCTCACCTTGCCCGGCCGCGGCGTCACCGCCCTGTTCGGCCATTCCGGTTCGGGCAAGACCACCCTGCTGCGCTGCATCGCCGGACTGGAGCGCGCGCCCGGCGGCTATCTCGCCGTGGATGGCGCGGTGTGGCAGGACGGCCGGCATTTCCTGCCCACGTACCGTCGCCCGCTGGGCTATGTGTTCCAGGAAGCCAGCCTGTTTCCCCACCTCAGCGCGCGCGGCAATCTCGAATACGGCATGAAGCGCGTGCGCGATGCCATGGCGCGCTCCGCGCTGGAGCACGCGGTGGACCTGCTCGGCATCGGCGCGCTGCTCGATCGCAAGCCGGACCAGCTCTCCGGCGGCGAACGCCAGCGTGTCGCCATCGCCCGCGCCCTGGCGCTCAAGCCGCGCCTGCTGTTGATGGACGAGCCGCTTGCCGCCCTCGACTTCAAGCGCAAGCAGGAAATCCTGCCCTACCTGGAGCGGCTGCACGACGAGCTGGATATCCCGCTGCTCTACGTCACCCACTCCCCCGATGAAGTGGCGCAGCTGGCCGATCACCTGGTGCTGCTGGAAGAGGGCAGCGTGCGCGCCGCCGGTCCGCTCGGTGAAATGATGACACGCCTCGATCTGCCGCTGGCACGCGACGAGGCCGCCGAATCGATCATCGAAACCGTGGTCGCCAGCCATGACGACAAATACAACCTCACCTATCTCGACTGCCGCGGCGGCCGCTTCGCCGTCGGCCGCCTGCAACGCGGCACCGGCAAACCCGCCCGCGTGCGCATCCACGCCCGCGACGTCAGCCTCGCCCTGAAGGAACACCGCGACAGCAGCATCGTCAACATCCTCCAGGCCCGTGTGCAGGAGATCGTCCCGCTCAACGACTGGCAGATGATCGTCCGCCTCGGCCTCGGCCCCGATGCCGCCATCCCGCTGCTCGCGCGCATCACCCGCCGCTCCGCCGACCTGCTCGAACTCGCTCCCGGCAAGGCGGTATATGCCCAGGTGAAGAGCGTAGTGCTGGCGGATTGATGTTGTCTCCCTCCTTCTGTCGCAGGGAGAAGGCCCGGATGCGGGGGATTTACAGGATGGGTTGCGCTACGCTTCAGCCATCCTGTGCCCGTTGCGAGAGGCCGGGATGGAAGCAGGTTGGCTGCGGAACGATGCTCAACATGCCATGCCGTGTTGGGCTTCCTGCGTCAGCCCAACCTGCCGCACTGTTTGAACATGTCGGTGGCCATGCATGAACCCGGGTAAAGTCGAGAGAGCCAGAACCAGGAAGCTTACGGACCTGCCGAACATAGGTCCGGCGATGGCGCATGATCTCGAGTTGATCGGAATCAGGGAGCCGAGGGATCTGGAGGGGCGTGACCCGTGGGATCTGTACCAGACCCTGTGCGGGCGCACAAACTCACGCCAGGACCCTTGCGTTCTGGACACCTTCATGTCGATAACCGATTTTGTCGGCGGCGGCGCTCCCAGACCGTGGTGGACATATACAGAAGAACGGAAGCGTCGATACGGCTCGGCGCTCCGGCGCCAGCGGTGACTCGAACCTTTTTTTGGCGAGTAACGGAGCCAATCCATGAATTCCGACAGCGGCTGCAAGCAGAAAAAAACGGATCGCTATATCTCCTTCGATGGCATCGACTGCGACGGTAATGCCCGTCGCCTGATGGAACTGCTCGATCGCCAGCTTGCCCTGCCCGGGCGCAGCAACGTGTTTTGGGAGTATTTCAACCGCAAGCGCGCCGGTGTGGCCGGTCCCAGGGCCGACGACCTGTTTCTGATCCACGCCAACATCAATCAGGTGCGGGAGTTCTTCGAGGCCTGGCAGGACGCGGAGGGGATGGAGTTGCTGCAGCAGGTGGAGGAGGAGTGCTGCTGAAGGGGCTCCAGCGATCGGCGTCGAGACTCGTGTCTGAACCCAACTCTTCCGAATTACCTATGAATTGTTGGTGATGAATGTCGGTCAGATATCAATGTTGAATGGCGGTTTGCCAGACATTGCGATATCAGGCAAAGTTGCAGTCCATCTCCCCATGGGTTTCTCACAGCGCAGGATGCCTTGGCCCGTGAAAACAACAAATTGCATGAAATGGATCACTTCCCGGGCCGCCATATCTGGCAATGGGCCGTTCATTTAACGTTAGGCATCTAGGTCTGCGAGATGAGTAAGCTCCCACATATTGTTCTTCGAAGATTGTTGCTTTCCAAAGAATTTTACTTCAATGCGGTCTGTGAAAGCGAACTGGCTTCCGAGTTGGAACGCATGATGGCAGTTCACAACTTTCACATAGCAATAGAGATTCTTGTAAAAACGGTTCTGCTTCATCATGAGATACGCGGAGAGAAGACATTAAATATTGATTTTGAAACCATGCTTGCTGAAATCGACAAGCATCAGGAGTTCAAGCACAAAGGGATTAAGGTTCCATTTCGTCAAGAAATTAGAAATCTCAATCAGTATCGAAATCTTGTTCAGCATCATGCGATGGTCCCAGAGCGAAGTGTGATGGATGACTTTCGCGTGTTTACGCGGCGCTTCATCGAAAAGGCCATGCCTTTATACTTCGGTGTGAGTTTCGCGGAAGTTTCACGATTTGAGTTCATTGATGACTCACTCCTTAAAAAGCTTGCTTCTAACGCCTATGAAAAAATGCAAGCGGGCGAATTCGAAGAATCTATTTGTCTTTCTGCGGCTCTCTTTGTCTACGGGTCAAGCTCTATCACCGATTTTCTACCGGAAGAGGGGTTGAATTCAGCATTCTTTGCAACGTCTGGGTTGCGTGAATTCAGAGATCTAACAAGCGCCATCGAAAAGACGCATGATCGAATTCGGAATAGTGAAAAGTTCACGGCACTAGTGGCATCAGGGCTAAAGCTCGCTGATATCAAACGTTTCAGGTCCAAAACGCCCCACGTAACTTTAGCCATATATGGCCATCCATGGTTTCATGCGAGACAGGATGCAGCATACGAGAAACAGGATGCGGAATGGATTTTGGACTACTCCGTGGCATGTATCCTTCTTTGGCAAAGGGAGGGGCTCAACCCCGGAATTCGAGAGCACTGGTCTGGTGCTGTAGAGTTTATCCATGGAAAGTGGCCGAAAGACAATGATGCATAGAATTCTCGTTGCGCTCCTCGCGCTTGCTCCAGCTATATGCGCAGCAACGGACACGCTAGATTGTGCAGGCGATCTTTATGTTCTCGAATTCCACGTTGGCTCCGATGGTGTTGCCGATTTCACACTATTTAGATCTGGACGCGCGGTGGCAGTTGGAGCCAGGACTGATCTAGCAGTTCACGTCCTGGAATGGGTCAATGCGGAGAGTAGTTTTTCGGGAAATTCCATTGAGGTGCGTACGAGAGATGAATTTAGAGTTCCGTTTAGCTTCCGCGCAAAAGGCGATGAAGGTCGTATCATGGTCGGAAATGTTACTGACACCATTGTCTGTGATTGGCAGCGGTAGGCATAACACGTCGCTCCAGA
This sequence comes from Pseudomonadota bacterium, assembly GCA_040755915.1. Lineage (GTDB taxonomy): Bacteria > Pseudomonadota > Gammaproteobacteria > Thiohalomonadales > Thiohalomonadaceae > Sulfurivermis. Next base: position 64,687 of record JBFLWM010000017.1, read on the forward strand.
CCGACTGGAGTTGATCCTTTTTGATGGACACGAATAACCCCCGAATCAACGGGGAGTGTCCGATGAGGAAGAAGCAAAAGCACCAGCCATACCATGCCGTGCCATGTTGGGCTTCCTGTGTCAGCCCAACCTGCTCGCTACGATATATTTGTTAACGGGGCGTCAATTCCGCTCCCCTTCACCCAAACTCCCCCTGCACCCACCAGCGGCTGTCGCTGTTGTCCCGGTATACCCACAGGCGTTGTCCCTGTGGTGTCAGTGCGATGTAGTAGTCGCGCGCGGCATCCGCGCCATCCCACCAGCCCGATTCGATCCGTTCCGGCCCGCGCAGCAGGCGCAGGCCAAGCAGGGATTGGGGCTGCGCCGCGGGCAGCAGCCAGAGCGGGCGCGCTGTCGCGGCGGTGTTTTCCGCCTGCACGTGTTGGGTGGTGTTTGCCGTGGCGGGCGCGCAGGTCTTCCAGGCCTTTTCCGGGCGGTGGTCGGTGTGGAGGGCGAGGCCGTGCACGGCGTCGTTGCCGAGGCGGGCGCGCAGACGCTCGATGAGGGTGGTGCGATCGTTTTCGATTTTGTTCGGTGCGGCGAACAGTTCGTGGTGTTCCTGGTCGAGGGCGGGGAAGCGTGCGGTGTGCAGGGCGACGGCCTCGACCGGCGCGGGCAGGTCGAAGCGGTCGAGGCGTTCGCGCAGCAGGGCGAGGAGGTGCTGGCTGTCGCGCGAGGGTTGCAGCAGGCCGAGGGTGATGCGGCTGGCGCTGCGCTGGCGGTGTTCCAGATGCAGCTGCAGTTCCTGCACGCCGGCGCCTTTTGCCCGCAGCAGACCGCTCAGTTGCAGCAGCAGGCGGCGCAGGGGAAACAGCAGGGCTTCAATGTTTGCCGTTTCCGCCGGCAGGGCGATGCGGGCGTTGAATTCCATCGGCGGCGTGTAGCTGGGGCGCGGGTCGGGCAGCAGGCCGAAGGCGCGATCGAGATGGAGGAGCAGGTCCGGCGTCAGGCGGCGGGCCAGGCCGGCACGCGGCAGGCGCAGGCAGTCGCCCAGTGTGGCGAGGCCGAGGCCGCGCAGGGTGTGCAGGGTTTGTGCGCTGACCTCCAGCAGTTCGATGGGCAGCGGATGCAGGCGGCGGGTGAGGGCGGCGCGATCGGTGGCGGGTTCGGGATCGCGGGCGCGGGCCAGCAGCCAGGCGCCAAGCGGGGTGGGGGCGATGCCGGGGTACGGATGGTAGCCGAGGTCGCGCAGGCCGGCGTCGATCTGCGATTGCAGGGAGGCGAGGCCGCCGAACAGGGCGAGGCTGCCGCCGATCTCCAGCAGCAGGCCATTGGGTTGCAGGCTGATCTGCGAGGTGTACTGGCCGGCCCAGAGGGCCAGCTGTTCCAGCGCGGCCTGTTCCGCCGCGGCACGGCGCGGCTGCACGACGAGGTCGGCGCACAGCGAGCGGGCGGCGCTGAGGGGCATGCCGCGCCCGATGCCGAGGGCGGCGGCGGCACGGTTGCGGCTGTGCACGAGGGGGCGCTGTTCCGCTCCGTCGACCACGGCAAAGGGCGGCACGCAGGGCGGGAACAATTCCAGGGCGAGATGGGGCAGATGGATGGCGAGCCAGAGCATGCTGTATATCAAATATGTACGGATATACAGTATAGGCCTTTTGCGGGGTGGCGCGCGCGGTGAAAACAAAACCGCCGCTGCGGTTGCCCGGAGCGGCGGTTCGGGATGGCGGTGAGTGAGCGCTTATTCGGGCGAGCAACGCATCTTGGCGATGCTGGAGTGGAAGATCGCCTTGTGGACATCGCCCAGGCTGAGCATGCCGATCAGCTTGTCGCCCTCGGCGACCGGGATGCGACGGAAGCGGTTGCGCACCATCACGGCGGCGGCGCGCAGGGCATGCATGTCGGGGGAGACGGTGATGACGTTGCGGGCCATCAGGTCGGCGGCCTTCAGTTTGACCAGGTCGCGGTACTGGCCCTGCATGTCGTCCAGCTTCATGGCGGCGGTGCCTTCCATGAATTCCTCGATGGAGGGGAACAGGCGATCCAGCACGTCCTTTTCGGCAACGAAACCGACCAGCTTGCCGTCGTCCACCACCGGCAGGCCGCTGAAGCGGTACAGGCACATCAGCGAGGAGACTTCCAGCATGCTTGTCTCCGGATCAACGGTACGCACGGTGCGGCTCATGACATCTTTTACCAGCATGTTCTCTCCCTCCAGTTATCAAAGACCCAGCATTGCAGTGGGCATGTGTCCGAGTTTGCACAGGCGCGAATGGAAGGCGCAACGAGCTTTTGTGTATGGGGCTATAAAAACGCGGGCGAATCAGGCGGGGAGCTGCGCGGTTTGTCGGGTTTAGTCAATTACGCGCCGGCACAGGCAGGGATGATGTGCTGCGGGCGGTGATTTTTTCTGCGGCTGGCCGCTGTTTCATTGCAGGCCGGTGCGGGCGATGAGCAGGGGCGCGCCGTTCCAGCCGCCGCGGCGTTTGCGGGTGTGCACGCGCAGGCCGTTGGTGGCCGGTTCCAGCTCCAGGCGCAGGGCGGCGGGGGAGGCGGCGTCGGCGGCACGGCGCGGGCGGTAGAGGATGGCGAGGGCATCGCCGGTCTCGGCGGCCAGTTGCAGACGGCGCAGGCTGCGCGGGTCGGGGCGCGCGGGCCAGCCGAGCACGGCGCCGCAGGCACCGGAGCGCAGGCTCTGTTCCATGGCCCACAGCGCATCGGCCTCGCTGGCCGGGCGCAGCCAGAGCACCTGGGGCAGGGGGATGCCGGCGGCGGCGAGGGCGGCGGCACAGGGGATGCGGGGCGGGGCGACGAAGACGATGCAGCGCTGTTGCGACAGGGCGGCCAGGGCCGGCAGCAGCAGGCCGAGTTCGCCGATGCCGCTGTGGTCGCTGAGCAGTTCGATGAGGGCGCCGCGCGGCCAGCCGCCGATGGCGGCGTCGAGGGCGGCATGGCCGGTGGGGAGTTGCCGGCCGGTGGCGGCGGCGTGGCTGCCGCCGCGCCAGATGTCCTGCCGCTGCAGGACGTCCTGCAGGTTCACAGCGGTCCGCCGTTGCGGATGATGCCGACGGCGATGCCCTCGATGGCGAAGTCGTCGTGCTTCAGATCGGCCTCGATGGGATCGAAGTCGGGATTCTCGGCGATGAGGGTGACCTTGTTGCCGCGGCGGCGGAAGCGCTTCACCGTCACCTCGTCGTTGATGCGCGCCACCACGATCTGTCCGCTGCGCGCCTCGTGGGTGCGATGCACGGCGAGCAGGTCGCCGTCGAGGATGCCGATGTCCATCATGCTGAGGCCGCGTACGCGCAACAGGTAGTCGGCGTGGGGGCTGAACATGCGCGGGTCGATGCGCAGGTGATCGTCGATGTGCTGTTCGGCCAGGATCGGCGCGCCGGCGGCGACTCGGCCCACCACCGGCAGCCCGTCAACCGTCTCCTTGAGACGGATGCCGCGCGAGGCGCCGGGCACCATGTCGATCACGCCCTTGCGGGCGAGGGCGCGCAGGTGCTGCTCGGCGGCATTGGGCGAGCTGAAGCCGAAGGCCTCGGCGATCTCCGCGCGGGTGGGCGGCATGCCGGTTTCTTCCACGGTCTGGCGGATGAGTTCCAGGATCTCGGCCTGGCGGGGGGTAAGGTCGTGCATGGTCGTGCCTCACGGTTGGATGCTGTGATTATATACAGCTTGCGGCCCGGATGCGCGCCCGGCGTCAGATATGGTTGCGCAACATCAGCTCGCGCGGGTGCGGGGCGAGGTAGACCTGCTGCGCCACGTAGTCATTGGGATGGCGGCGGAAGTGGTGGTTGAGCAGGGTGACGGGGACGATGAGCGGCACCTCGCCGAGGCGGTAGGCCTCGATGATCTCCAGCAGTTCGGCCTTGTCGGCGCCGTCGAGCTGCTTTTTCAGGTAGCCCATCAGGTGTTGCAGGACGTTGGTGTGGCGCTTGCGCGTGGCGGGGCGGGCCAGGGCGGCCATGAAGCCGTGGATGTATTCCTGCGCCAGTGCCTTGATGTCGGCGCTGCCGGCATCGGCCACCAGGCGGCCGAGGGCGCGGTAGTATTCGGTGCCGTGGCTCATCAGCACCAGCTTGTGGCGGGCATGGAAGTCCACCAGCCGTGCCGCGGTGAGGCCCTGCGCCTCCACCTGTTGCCAGCGGTGGTAGCAAAATACCCGCTCGATGAAGTTCTCGCGCAGCACCGGGTCGCCCAGGCGGCCTTCCTCTTCCACCGGCAGGAGCGGGCGGCCGCTCATCAGTTCGCGGGCAAACAGGCCGCGACCGAGTTTCGGTATGCCCTTGTCCTGGTAGACCTTGACCCGTTCCATGCCGCAGGAGGGCGATTTGCTCTTCAGCAGGTAGCCGGCCAGGGTCGGCAGCTCCTGCGCCATGCGCCGGCCGTAATCCTCCAGGGCGGCGGTGACGTCGCGGCTCGGGTCGAGCACGCCCACGGCGCGCGGCTGCGCCGGGTCGCCCACCAGGCGCAGGGTGGGGCGCGGCACGCCGAGACCGATGGCCACCTCCGGGCACACCGGCACGAAGTCGAAGTACTGGCCCAGGGTGTCGCGGATGTAGGTGTCGAGCTTGTGGTTGGCATCGAAGCGCACCTTCTCGCCCAGCAGGCAGGCGCTTATTCCAATACGGATTGCAGGTGTTTCGGGTGATTTTTTGATATTTGTCATTGGCGACACCATCTACAGGCGCTAACGTAGCGCCCATCGTATTCAGGAGCCCCGCCCCATGTCCATGACCGCCGAAGGCCGCACTGCCGGCACCCTGTTCTCCGATCTGGCCGAAGTCCTGGCCGACGGTTCCACCCGCCTGCCGGAGGCGGTGCATCCCATGGCCGACCTGCTGGAGCTGTCCGCCGAGCAGGTGCTGGCGCGCTTCAAGGACAGCCAGCAGGCGGATTTCAGCCGCGTGATCCAGGAGCTGGAAGACCCGGCCAATCCGCTGCACCGGATGCTGCACGAGCTGCGCGCCATTGCCGCCGCCCAGCCGGGCAACCCCTTTGCGCAGCACCGCCTGTTCGCACCGGGCGCCCTGCAGGCGATGTTCCTCGACCTGCACAACCATGTGATGGAGCATCCGGTGTGGCGCCATCCGTTCTTCGTGCGCGTGTTCGAGGGACGCATCACGCAGCCGCAGCTGACCACCTTCGCGCTGCACTATTTCAACCAGATCAAGAACACGCGCCAGTGCGTGGCGTTGTCCCTGGGCCGCTTCTCCGGCGTGATGGCGCTGCCCTACGGCGTGCTCAACGAGCGTCTCTCCGAGCTGACCCAGATCGTGCTGGCGCAGCTGGTGGCCGATGAGTACGGCGTCGGCAGCCACGCGGTGGAGGACTACCCGACCATGGGCGGGCTGTTCCAGTCCACCACCCACATCGTCATGTACCGCCAGTTGTTCGAGGGGCTGGGCGTTCCGTTCGAGCAGCAGGACATTCCCATGTTGCCGGGCGTGGCCGACAACGTGCTGACCCAGCGTCTGGTGGCGGGCAGCGAGGAGTTCACGCCGCTGGAGTCACTGGCTTCGGTGGGCCTGGGCATGGAATGGGGCGTGCCGGAGTTCTTCAGCCTGTTGCTCGGCGGCATGATCCGCTTCGCCAGGGATCACAAGGTGCCGCTGACACAGCGGCATCTGTTCGTGTTCATCGCCCACGTGCGCTACGACGTGCTGCACGCCATCGCCGTGATGCTGGTGACCAGTTTCTACGCCCGCGACCAGCAGGACATCGATGCCATCAAGAACGCCACCAACACCCTGATGGCGGGCCGTTACGGCATGATGACCGAGCTGTACCGCCATGTGTTCGGCGAGGACTGTCCGGCGCTGTCCGCGATCGGTCTGGATGCGCGCTATCACCTGCGCGACCGCCGCATCGAGGCCGCCCTGCGCCGCGCCCGCGGCCAGGTGGCGGACGGCACGGTGCAGGACACCGCAGCCTACCGTGCACGGCAGGAAACGCCTTACGTGTTTGCCGCCGGGGTCTGATTCCAACGGTAATTCCCCGCTTTCTGCTGAGGGGATCGCGGTTTTTCATCCCTTTCTGGTCTATACATTTCCCTGCGCCCGCGGCGGCCACGCCGCGGGCGCATTCACACAACAAGCAACAGGGAGATTGATCATGCGGATGATTTCTTGGGTACTGTCACTGGGTTTGCTGGCCGCCACCGTGCCGGCGCTGGCCGAGGAGGCTGCGGCCCCGGCGCAGCCGCAGTGGGAGGTGGCGCGTGCCATCGTGACCAGCGGCATCAGCGAACGCGAGCCGGTGGACGAAATGAGCCAGGTGGCAGGCGAAGCGGCTCAGGTCTATTTCTTCACCGAGCTGCGCGGCATGCAGGGGCAACGCGTGCTGCACCGCTGGGTGCACAACGATACGGTGATGGCCGAGGTGGGCTTCGACGTCAACGGGCCGCGCTGGCGTGTCTGGTCGAGCAAGAACATGATGCCGGACTGGCAGGGCACCTGGCAGATCAGCGTCGTGGACGGCAACGGCGAGGTACTGGTGAGCCGCGAGTTCACCTACGGCCAGTAAAGCGCAGCATCGCGGAGCATGTAAGGAACACGTAGGAGCGCCTCTGGCGCGCTAGCCTGCACGGGGTGTCGGTGCGGGTGGTCGCGGCAGAGCCGCTCCTACGCTTTTTTGTGACCTTGCCGCAGAAATGCGGGACGCATCGGTGGATGCGCCATTCAATGCGTCGTGGGCAGGTCCGGTTCCGGCGCGTCGTCCGGCGCCTCGGCTTCCGCAAAGCCGCGGCAGTAATCGCTTGAAGTCAGCCATTCCTCCAGTGCCGCCGCCGCCAGCGGACGGCTGATGTGGTAGCCCTGGGCCGCATCGCAGTCGAGGATGCGCAGCAATTCCAGCGCCTCGGCGCTTTCCACACCTTCCGCCACCACTTCCAGCCCCAGGTTGTGCGCCAGATCGATGGTGGAACGCACGATCATCGCGTCACTGTCATCCTCGTTCATGTGAATCACGAAGGACTTGTCGATCTTCAGCTTGTCCACCGGCAGCTGCTTCAGATAGGACAGCGAGGAGTAACCGGTGCCGAAGTCGTCGATGGCGATCTGCACGCCGATGTCGTTGAGCTTTTCCAGTGTGGCCAGGGCGCGTGCCGGGTTGGCCATCATGGAGCTTTCCGTGATTTCCAGTACCAGCCGCCAGGGTTGCACGCCCCACTTTCTGATCAGCCGCGCCACTTCCAGGGCGAGGCCGGTGTCCTGCAGGTTATAGGCGGACAGGTTCACGGCGATGGTGCCGAGCGGCAGACCGTGATGGCGCCAGGCCGCCATGTGGGCCAGGGCGTTGTCCAGTACCCAGTAGGTGAGGTGGCGGATCAGGCCGGTCTGCTCGGCCACCGGGATGAAATCATCGGGCGAGATATAGCCCAGTTGCGGGTGCTGCCAGCGCAGCAGGGCCTCGACGCCGCTGAACAGGCCGCTGCGCAGGTCGATCTGCGGCTGGAAGTGCAGCAGCAGGTGTTCGTTGCCGATGGCGCTGCGCAGGTCGCTGGCCTGGGCCAGGCGCTGCAGGGTGTAGTGGTCCTGGGCCGGGTCGTACACGGCGATGCCGTTCTTCTCGCGCTTCGCCACATACATCGCCACGTCGGCGCGGCGCGACAGTTCCTGCGGCGTGTGGGCGTGCTGCGGATAGAGCGCCAGGCCGATGCTGCCGGCAACATACAGGCTCTGGCCGGCTACCTCGAAGGGCTGATCGAGCAGGCGCAGGATGCGGCCGGCCATGTGGCGTGCCTCCGTCTCGTCAGCCTGCTCCAGCAGCACGGCAAACTCATCGCCACCGAGGCGGGCCACCGTGTCGCTGTCGCGCACCTCGCGCTGCAGGCGATCGGCCAGCTGCTGCAGCAGGCCGTCGCCGATGGGGTGGCCCAGGGTGTCGTTGATCTCCTTGAAGCCGTCGAGGTCCATGATCAGCAGGGCCAGGCCGCCATGGCCGGCACGGCGCTGCTGCTGGATGGCGTGCTGCACCCGATCCTGCAGCAGCACGCGGTTGGGCAGGCCGGTGAGGGCGTCGTGCAGCGCCTGATGCTCCAGTGCCTCCTGCCGATCCGCGACCTGGCGGCGCATTTCCTTGAAGGCCTCGAGCAGATGCTGGGTCTCCGCCGTGGCCGGCAGGGGCAGGATCAGGTCGTGCTTGCCATGGGCCTCGTCGCGCAGGGCGCGGGCAATGATCGAAATGGGACCGAGCACGTAGCGCTGGAACAGGAAGAAGCCGAGCAACATCAGCAACAGGGCGGCAAAGGCCAGTACCCAGATGCTGCCGACGATGTTGTTGGAGGCGCGCAGAATGTAGGCAATTTCGTTGCTGGCCGACTGCTCCAGGCGCCGGTCCAGGGCCTGCAGTTGCTGCCAGAACGGTGCAAAGGTGTCGGCGGGCGGCGGCAGGGCGGCGCCATCCCGCGTGGTCATCAGTTGATCGAGGCGGCTGCGCAGGGCCTGTATCTCTTCCGCCAGTGCGGCGGGCTCGGCATGTTGCCGCGCCCAGGGAAGGTCGGCCAGCCGATGTTGACGTTCAAGGGCGACATCCATGGCGCCGCGTACGGTCTGGCGCTGTAGTGGTGATGGCGCCCAGAAATAGGCGATGAGCGCTCGCTCGGTGTCGAGCATGGCCTCGCGCAGCAACCGGCTGTGCTGACTGGCCTGCTGGCGGCTTTCGATGCTGGCGGTGCGTTCACTGCGCACGGTGGTGACATAGTGCTGCAGCAGCAGGGCGCTGGCGGTGAACAGGGCGGTGAGCAGCAGCGTGGCGGCCAGATAACGGTTGCGCAGACTGGAGAGCCGGCAGAGGCGTGGCGGATTTTGTGGACTGTCCGTGCGCTTCATCAAATTTCTAGATGTGGACCGTATCTGTATGATTTTACGTGGCGTTGAGATGAAATGCTGGGCGCTAGCATAGGCGTCCGAGGGGACCCAAGTCAAAGGTGACGCCGTATGCTGAAAATTGACGGTTCTCGGCTGGCGGATAATGGGACTACTATAGGCATGTATGCATGCAGTGGAGGTGTGACATGGCTACGGCATTCAACCCCGAAATCGGTGCGTGGTACAAAAATCTGGAGGGCGAGTCCTTCGAGGTCATCGCCGTCGACGAGCAGGAAGGCATCGTCGAGATCCAGTACTTCGACGGCGCCGTGGAAGAGCTGGACATGGATACCTGGTACGAGATGGAGCTGATCCCGCGCGAGGCGCCGGAGGACTGGTCCGGCCCCTTCGACGACCTGGTGAAGGATGACTTCGGCGATACCGAAATGGTGCGCCATCCGGAAGACTGGTCCGGTCCGCTGGATACGCTGGAGTGGGAGGAATAGCCGACTCCGCATCCGTATTCCCGGTGACGCCCGACCCGCAAGGGCTGCGGCGCATGCTGACCGACATTGATCGCGAGCTGCATTACACCCGTGACTACATCGGCCAGGATGCCTTCAGCGAACGCGTGATGACGGCGCTGGCGCAGGTCCCGCGCCATTACTTCGTGCCGCCGGAGCTGCAGGACGCCGCCTACGACAACGGCCCCCTTCCCATCGGTCACGGCCAGACCATTTCCCAACCCTATATCGTTGCCCTGATGACCGACCTGCTGCGGCCGCGTCCCGATGACGTGGTCCTCGAGGTGGGCACGGGCACCGGCTACCAGACCGCGGTGCTGGCGCGGCTGGTGCATCAGGTCTACAGCCTGGAGGTCGTCGCCGCACTGGCGGCGGCCGCCGGCGCGCGCCTGCAACAGCTCGGTTGCAGCAATGTCGAGGTGCATCACAGCGACGGTTATGCCGGTTGGCCCGAGCACGCCCCCTACGACGGCATCATCGTCACTGCCGCCGCGCCCTATGTCCCCGCCGCGCTCATCGCCCAGTTGAAGCCGGGGGCACGCCTGGTGATTCCGGTGGGGGACACGGGCGGGCCACAGGAGTTGCTGGTGGTGGAGAAGGCGGCCGACGGCGCCATCACTCAGCGTGCGGTGCTGCCGGTGGCGTTCGTGCCGTTGGTGCAAATGTGATGTATTCGAAACTCGCGGCGGTTATTGCACGACGGCCACCGGGCAGCTGGCATGCTGCATGCGCGGCAGCAGTTCCGCGGGGTTGCCGGACATGACCAGCATGCGGCAGTGGTGGCGGCGGCCGGCGGCGATGAGATGGTGGGGGGACAACTCCGGCAGGATCAGATAGCTGGCGCGCAGGCCGCGCGCGGTCAGTTGCGCGCTTGCTGCACTGCGCAGCTCTGCCGCACCCTCGGCGGGAAGCAGCACCAGCAGATCCTTGCCGGCAAGGTCGGCAGCGGTGTCGAGGGCGCGCCGGGCGGCGGGGCTGCCGTCAAAGGCGATGAGCACCGGCGTGGTGGCCCGTTGCTCACGCGGGGCAACGTTGCTGCGCCCCAGCATCACCACGTCGGTGCCGCCGCTGGCGGCAAGCGTGGTGGTGAGGGCGCCGCGTTCGATGCGGAAGGTCCATTCCACGCGGTATTGTTGTGCCTGACTTTCCAGCAGGCGGCGCACCTGTTCGGCCTGGGCGCGCAGATCGCGCTCCAGCTGCGCGGTTTCCAGCCGGCGGATGGCGGCGGAGTTGAGGGCGATCTCGTGGGCGAAGGGCAGTTGCGCCAGGCGCAGCAGATCGCTGTTTTCCACGAACACGCCCTGCAATGTGCCCTGCAGCAGGGCGGCCAGTTGCGCCGCCAGTTCCAGTGCCGAGGCATCCTGCGCCGAGTCGAGGGCGAGCAGGATGTGGCGCACGGCGCGGCGGGTGTCTTCAGTCGACATGGCGGGGCGGGGCGTCGGCGTCGCTGGTGTCCGGCGCCGGGCTGTCGTCGCCCTTGTCCTTGCCGTGGTCACCGAAACTGGCGCGGATGTGCGCCATTTCGGACAGGCGCGCCTGCACGCGTCCGTTGACGCTGTCCTCCGGCCAGTTGCCGTCGGCGTCCTGCACGCCGGCATCGCTATCGAGCAGCAGGCTGAGCGCCTGATCCACCGTCTCCACGGCGAAGATGCGGAACTGGCCGTCGGCCACCGCCTGCACCACATCCTGGCGCAGCATCAGATGCTTCACATTGCTGGCCGGGATCAGCACGCCTTGTCGGCCGTCGAGTCCCTTGAGGCGGCAGACGTCGAAGAAGCCTTCGATCTTTTCGTTCACGCCGCCGATGGGCTGCACCTGGCCATGCTGGTTCACCGAGCCGGTGACGGCGAAGGATTGCAGGATCGGCAGTTCGGCGATGGCGGAGAGCAGGGCGCACAGTTCGGCCAGCGAGGCGGAGTCGCCGTCCACCATGCCGTAGTTCTGCTCGAACACCAGGCTGGCGGACAGCGCCAGCGGGTGATGGGTGGCGTAGCGCGCGGCGAGGAAGGACGACAGGATCAGCACGCCCTTGGAATGGATGGCACCGCCCAGTTCCACCTCGCGCTCGATATCCACCACACTGCCCTCGCCGATGTGTACGGTGGCGGTGATGCGCGAGGGCTGACCGAAGGCGAAGTCGCCCATGGACAGCACCGACAGGCCGTTGATCTGGCCGACGCGGCCGCCCGTAGTGTCGATCATGATGGTGCCGCGGCGGATCTCCTCCAGCAGGTGTTCGCGCACGCGCGAGGAGCGGTGTACCTGGTGCTCGATGGCCTGCTGGATGTCGGCCGCGCCGACCACCTCGTGACCGGCCTCGCCGGCCCAGTAGTCCGCCTCGCGCAGCACGTCGGCAATGGAGCGCATGTGGGCGGTGAGGTGTTCGGTGTCCTCCACCAGGCGTGAACCGTGTTCGATGACGCGGGCCACGGCGTGGCGGTCGAAGGGGCGCAGCTGCTCCTTGCGCGTCAGGGTGGCGATGAGCTGGGCATAGATGCGCTTGTTGTCGTCGTTGCGCGGGATACGGCCCTCGAAATCGGCGGCAACCTTGAACAGCTCGGAGAAGTCCGGGTCGTATTCGTGCAGCAGGTAATAGGTCATGCGGTCGCCGACGATGACCACCTTCACGTCGAGCGGAATCGCCTCCGGCTCCAGCGACACGGTGCTGACCAGGGACAGCATCTTTTCCAGCGACTCGATGCGGATCTCGCCGGAATACAGCGCGCGCTTCAGGCCTTCCCAGGCGAAGGAGTGGGTGAGCAGCTTGTAGGCGTCCACCAGCAGATAGCCGCCGCAGGCTTCGTGCAGGGCGCCGGGCTTGATCAGGGTGAAGTCGGTGATCAGGGTACCGAACTGGGCGATGTGTTCGGCGCGGCCCACCAGGTTGAGGTAGGTGGGGTTGTCCAGGTAGACGATGGGCGCGCCCTCGGTGTCCTTGTTGTCCACCAGCACGTTGACCTGATAGCGGTGCAGTGATTCGCCCTTGCCGTCGGGCATGCCTTCACTGCTCTCCTCGCTGTGCACGAAGTTGCGCACGTTGTCGATGACATCCTGTTCCACCGTGGCGAGGTATTCCACCACCCGCGGCAGGTCGGCATAACGCTCCTTCACCTCGTCGATGAGATGGTTCACCGCCGCCATGGTGGTCTCGCGATTGAGGTCCTTGACCTTCTCGCGTGTCTCCTTGCGCCATTGCGGGATCTGGCGGATCAGTGCCTGCAGCTTTTCCTGCAGGGCGGCGACCACCTGCTCGATGCGCGTCTGCTCTTCCTTGGGCAGCTTCTCGAATTCGTCCGGGCCGAGCACCTCGTCGTCCTTCATCGGCGCGAAGGCAAAGCCGGAGGGCGTGCGGAACAGTTTGACGTTGTGGCTGCCGGCCTCCTCGGCCAGGCTGCTGAAGCCGTGTTCCTGATGTTCCTTCAGTTCCTCTTCCAGTGCCTGGATGCGGCTGCGGTACTCCTCGCCCTCGAAGGTGGCGGGCAGTACCACGCCCAGCTCCTCCACCAGCTTTTCCATGTCGCGCTTGAGCGCGGTGCCGCGCCCGGGCGGCAGACGCAGGGCATGGGGTTTGTGGCCCTGCTCGAAGTTGTTGACGTAGCACCAGTCGTCCGGGGTGGTGCGGCCGGCGGCCTTCTGTTCCAGGAACTGGCGCACCAGGGTGTGCTTGCCGATGCCCGGCGGACCCATGACGTAGAGGTTGTAGCCCTCGCGCTGGATGTTGACGCCGAAACGCACCGCGCCGATGGCTCGGTTCTGGCCGATGATGCCGCTGACATCCGGCAGCTCGGCGGTGGTTTCGAAACTGAACAGGCCGGGGTCGCAGCGCTTGTACAGCGCGTCGGGCGCCAGCGGTTCGGGTTTGGTCATGGCGATCCTTTGCTGATGCGGTGAAGACGGAGGTGATGCCGCCTGGCGGAGCAGGGAACACCGTCGCTCCCTGTTCCGCCAGACGGTAATGATCAACCGACCTTGGGCAGGTGATCGAGCGCCTGGCGAATGGCCTCTTCCGGATAAGCATAGTCCTCCAGCTCGCCGTCGAAGTACTTGTCGTAGGAGGCCATGTCGAAGTGGCCGTGGCCGGACAGGTTGAAGAACAGGGTCTTGGTCTCGCCGGACTCCTTGCAGCGCAGCGCCTCGTCGATGCAGGCACGCACGGCGTGGCAGGACTCCGGCGCCGGGATGATGCCCTCGGCGCGGGCGAACTGCACGCCGGCCTCGAAGGTCGCCACCTGCGGGACGGCCACCGCCTCGATCAGCCCCTCGTTGTAGAGCTGCGAGACGATGGCGTTGTCGCCGTGATAGCGCAGGCCGCCGGCGTGGATCGAGGGCGGCATGAAGTCGTGGCCCAGGGTGTACATCTTGAGCAGCGGGGTCATGCCGACGGAATCGCCGAAGTCATAGGCGTAGTGGCCGCGGGTCAGGGTCGGGCAGGAGGAGGGTTCTACCGCCACCAGGCGCACGTTCTTGCCGGCGGCGCGATCGGCGAAGAAGGGGAAGGCCGCGCCGCCGAAGTTGGAGCCGCCGCCGCAGGGGGCGAAGATCATGTCCGGATAGTCGCCCACCTTCTCGAACTGCTTCTTGGCCTCCAGGCCGATGACGGTCTGGTGCAGGATGACGTGATTGAGCACCGAGCCCAGGGCATAGTTGGTATCGGCGCGCGAGGCGGCCTCTTCCACCGCTTCGGAGATGGCGATGCCGAGGGAGCCGGGGTTGGTCGGGTCCTTCTCCAGGATGCTGCGGCCGGCGTTGGTCATGTTGGTGGGGCTGGCGAACACCTCGGCGCCCCAGGTCTGCATCATGGAGCGGCGGAACGGCTTCTGCTCGTAGCTCACCTTCACCATGTAGATGCGCACCTGCAGGCCGAACATCTGGCCGGCCAGGGCCAGCGACGAGCCCCACTGGCCGGCGCCGGTCTCGGTGACCAGGCGCTTGATGCCGGCCTCCTTGTTGTAATAGGCCTGGGCGATGGCGGAGTTGGGCTTGTGCGAGCCGGCCGGGCTGACGCCCTCGTACTTGTAATAAATCTTCGCCGGGGTGCCCAGCATCTGTTCCAGGCGGTGGGCGCGGAACATGGGGGAGGGACGCCAGAGTTGGTAGATTTCGCGCACCTTGTCCGGGATCGGGATCCAGCGCTCGGCGGAAACCTCCTGCTCGATGAGCGACATGGGGAAGATCGCCGCCAGTGCGTCGGGGGTGATCGGCTTGCCGTCGGGGCCCAGCACCGGCGCCGGCGCATTGGGCATGTCGGCAACGATGTTGTACCAGTGAGTCGGGATCTCGCTTTCGTCGAGCAGAATCTTGGTCTGGGCCACGGTATTACCTCGTTGTTATGACGGGCGGGAATCAAGGCAGCGCATGCGGCGCCGGTCGTGGGGTTTTAGCCCATGCGGGCGGGCGGCGTCAAATGGCGGGGTCAATGATGGCGCGCATGCCGCGGTAAAGGCACAATGGCGTCTGTCTTGATGACCTTTGGAGATGCGGCGTGATCCTCGACACTCTGGACAATTCCCACCGTTACACGTCTTTGCACCCCATGTTCGAGCGCGCCTTCGACTATCTGCGCCATTTGCCGGTGCAGCCGCCGGAGAGCGGGCGGATCAATCTCCTCGGTGAGCACCTGGTGGCGATCTACTCGGCGGTGCAGGGACGGACGCGCGATGCCGCGCAGCTGGAATGTCATCGCCGCTATATCGATATCCAGTACGTCATTGCCGGCTGCGACGAGATGGGCTGGGCGCCACTGCAGGCCTGCCACAATCCGGTGGCGGCCTTCAACAGCGAGAAGGACATCCAGTTCTTCCACGATGCGCCGCACAGCTGGGTAACCGCCCACGCCGGCAGCTTCTGCATCTTCTTCCCCGACGACGCCCACGCCCCGCTGGTCAGCGACGGGCTGATCCACAAGGTGGTTTTGAAGATTGAAGTGTAAATAAAAACGCCGCGTGCCCTGGCGGGGACGCGGCGTTTGGTCAGGTCAGGAGGCTGGCCGACGGCTCAGCGGCTGATCGGCTTGTAGCGGATGCGCTTGGGCTTGGCCCCTTCCTCGCCGAGGCGGCGTTTCTTGTCGGCCTCGTATTCCTGGTAGTTGCCGGCGAAGAATTCCCAGTGCGAGTCGCCTTCGCAGGCGAGGATGTGGGTGGCGATGCGATCGAGGAACCAGCGGTCGTGGCTGATCACCAGCACGCAGCCGGCGAACTCCAGCAGGGCGTCTTCCAGCGCGCGCAGGGTTTCCACGTCGAGGTCGTTGGAGGGTTCGTCGAGCAGCAGCACGTTGCCGCCCTGGATCAGGGTGGTGGCCAGGTGCAGGCGGCCGCGTTCACCGCCGGACAGGTTGCCGACGATCTTCTGCTGATCGCCGCCCTTGAAGTTGAAGCGGCCGATGTAGGCGCGGCTCGGCATCTCGAAGCGGCCGACGCTGAGGATGTCGGCGCCGCCGGAGACGGCCTCGAACACGGTCTTGTCGTTGGCCAGCCCTTCGCGGCTCTGGTCGACGGAGGAGATCTTCACCGTCGGGCCGATGTCGATGCTGCCGGAGTCCGGCTGTTCCTTGCCCTGCAGCATCTTGAACAGGGTGGATTTGCCGGCGCCGTTGGGACCGATGATGCCGACGATGGCGCCGGGCGGGATCTGGAAGCTGAGGTCGTCGATGAGCAGGCGGTCGCCGAAGCTCTTGCTGACGTTGGTGAACTCGATGACCTTGTCGCCCAGGCGTTCGCCGGGCGGAATGAAGATCTCCTGGGTCTCGTTGCGGCGCTGGTATTCGACGGAGTTCAGCTCCTCGAAGCGGGCGATGCGCGCCTTGGACTTGGCCTGGCGCGCCTTGGGATTGGAACGCACCCATTCCAGCTCCTGCTTCATCGCCTTCATGTGGGCGTCGATCTGCTTCTGTTCCTTCTCCAGCCGCTCTTCCTTCTGCTCCAGCCAGGAGGAGTAGTTGCCCTTCCAGGGGATGCCGTGGCCGCGATCCAGTTCGAGGATCCACTCGGCGGCGTTGTCGAGGAAGTAGCGGTCATGGGTGACGGCGACCACGGTGCCGGGGAAGCGGGTGAGGAACTGTTCCAGCCACTCCACCGATTCGGCGTCGAGGTGGTTGGTGGGTTCGTCGAGCAGCAGCATATCGGGTTTGGACAGCAGCAGCTTGCACAGCGCGACACGGCGCTTCTCGCCGCCGGACAGGTGTTCGATCTTCGCATCCCACGGCGGCAGGCGCAGGGCGTCGGCGGCGATCTCCATCTGGTGTTCCACGTCGTTGCCGGCGGCGGCGATGATGGCCTCGTATTTGGCCTGCTGTTCGGCCAGCTTGTCGAAGTCGGCGTCGGGCTCGGCGTAGGCGGCGTAGATCTCCTCCAGTCTGGTGCGCGCCTCGGCGATCTCGCCCAGGCCAGCCTCCACTTCTTCCTTCACCGTCTTGGCCGGATCGAGCTGCGGTTCCTGCGGCAGATAGCCGATGCGCACGCCGGACTGCCACTGCACCTCGCCGTCGTATTCCTTGTCGGCACCGGCCATGATGCGCAGCACGGTGGACTTGCCCGAGCCGTTGAGACCGAGCAGGCCGATCTTGGCGCCGGGGAAGAAGGACAGGGAGATGTCCTTGATGATCTGCCGCTTGGGCGGGACGACTTTGCTCACGCGGAGCATGGACATTACGTATTGGGCCATGGCTGTCTGCTGTCGAAAGTAGGGGATTGCCGAAGGGCGGCATTATAGCCGTGCGCCAATTTGCGGAGCAAAGCATGTGGTACAAAGGCTTGTGCCGCTCCCGCGAGGGTCATAGGATGGCAGCCAGACGTGTTCCCGCCCAGGTGCCGACCCCGCGATGGACAACTCACGCCACTCCCCGCCGCCTGCGGCGACTATCGACGAGGCCAGCGGCCTGCGGCAGTTCGCCGATGCCATCGACGAGGCCTTCTGGCTGGCCGATGGCTGTCGCGGCCGGGTGCTGCACGCCAATCCGGCCTGCGAGCGCCTGTGGGGGCGGACAGCGGCCCGGCTGTTTCACGATATCCCGACCTTTCTCGCCACGGTGCATCCGGAGGATGTGCCGCAGGTGGAGGAGTGGCTGGCCGCCGGCTGGCCCGGCCTCCATGGCGAGTACCGCATCCAGCAGCCCGACGGCACGGTACGCTGGGTGCACAGCCGCAGCTTTGCCATGCGTGACGGGGCCGGCGGCCGCCAGCGCTGCGCCACCCTGTCCAGCGATGTCACCGAGTCCCGCCAGCGCGAGGCGCAGGCCAAGCAGATGTCCCGTGCCCTGGAACAGACGGCGGATGCGGTGATGATCACCAGTCGCGAGGGCGTGATCGAGTACGTCAACGCGGCCTTCGAGGATATCAGCGGCTACAGCAAGGCCGAGGTTCTCGGCCGTACCCCGGCGCTGTTGCGCTCCGGTTTCCAGGAGCCGGCCTTCTACGGGCAGATGTGGCAGCTGCTGCTCAACGGCCTGCCGTTCAGCGAGGTATTCATCAACCGGCGCAAGGACGGCGAGCTGTATTACGAGGAAAAGACCATCACCCCGGTGCGCGACGAGCAGGGCCACATCACCCATTTCGTCTCTACCGGCAAGGACATCACCCGGCGCCTGCTGGCGCAGCAGCGCCTGCACCGTGTGCTGCACTACGATGCCATGACCGGCCTGGCCAACCGCATCCTGTTCGTCGATCGCCTCGGGCAGGCCTTGCTGCAGGCACGTCGCCTCGGCCTGGCGGTAGGGGTGCTGCATGTCTCTTTCGACCTCGCGGCCCTGTTCGGGGAGGAACTGGAGCGGGCCACCGGGGAGCGCTTCCAGGGGCTGTTGGCCCAGCACCTGCGTGAGGCGGTGATGGAGGGCGATACGGTGGCGCGGCTCGGGCGTGACGAATTCGTCATCCTGCACAAGGAGGCGCTGGCGGCCCAGGAGATGGTGCCGCTGGCACAGCGTGTCATGCTGGAGTTCGCCCAGCCCCTGCGGCTGGAGGGCTATGAGCTGTTTCTGACCCCGGCCATCGGTATCAGCCGCTATCCCGGTGACGGCACGGAGACCGAGGAGCTGCTGCACAAGGCTGCGCTGGCCATGCGTCAGGCACGGGAGCGGGGGGCGCAATATGCGTTTTATCGCCCGGACGGGACGGGCGGTGTCCATTACACCAACGGCTGATGCGGATCCCGCTGCGGCCGGAGTATGATGTGGTTCACACTTCTGGTGTCGGCGGCCATATCCCTTCAGAATGAAGGCGGCCTGCCGATAGGGGAGCCAGAGAGCACTGGAATGCATGCGAGCCGGGCAAATAAGGAAGTGTTGATAAGTTAATAAAACATATAACGATGGTGGCCCCAGTGTCTGCTGCCACAGTGTGATCGAGGTATTTCATGAACAAGCCGTCCGCCACCCGACAGATGTCCGTGCAGGCAAAGATCAACCTGGCCCTGGTGCTGGTATTTGCCGCGGTAATGACCGCCTCGCTGATGTTTGCCGCCAATACCGAGAAGCGGCTGGTGCTGGAGGTGGTGGAGCAGCAGACCAAGGACGCCGCCGACTCCTATTTCGACAGCATCAACACCATGATGCTGACCGGCACCATGGCCCAGCGCGATGTGCTGCGCAACAAAATCCTCTCCCGTCCCGGCGTCATCGATGCGCGCATCGTGCGTGGCGAACCCGTTACCAAAATGTACGGTCCCGGCTACGACCACCAGGCCCCGGCCGACGACTTTGACCGCCGCGCCCTGGCCGGCGAGGCCATCATCGATGTCAGCGATAACGGTGGCGGCCGTGTGCTGACCGTCATCAATCCCATTCTGGCGGAGAAGGATTATCGCGGCACCAACTGCCTGATGTGCCACCCGGTGGAGGAAAATACCGTCGTTGGCGCGGTACGCATCAGCTATTCACTCAAGGAGCTGGACGACGAGGTCAACCGCAATATTTTCATCTCCGCAGGCATTCAGCTGCTGTTGCTGGTACTGGGGCTGGTGGTGATGGTCTACACCGTGCGCCGCGTGGTGATCAGCCGCATCAATGCCATGCGCAGCACCATGGAAACCATGGCCCGGGATGAGGATCTCAGCCGAAGCGTCACCATCGAGGCGGAGGATGAGGTGGGTGCCATGGGGCATGCCTTCAACCGCATGATCGGCAAGTTCCGTGATTCTCTCGACGCGGTGTCCAAGGCCACACATCGTTTGAGCGAGGTATCCGATCGCGTATCCAATGTCGCGGAGGAAACCCTGCGCGTGGTGATGGAGCAGCGCAGCGAAACCGACATGGTCGCCTCGGCGATGAATGAAATGACCGCCACGGTGCAGGAAGTGGCGCGCAATGCCAGCCAGACGGCGGCAGCGTCGCGCGGTGCCGATGACGAGGCCAAGGCGGGCGCCTATGTGGCCACCGAGGCGCTGGGTGGTATCGATGTGCTGATTCGCGACATCGAGAATGCCGCCAAGGTGATCCAGAAGGTGGAGAGCGACAGCGCCAACATCGGCATGGTGCTGGATGTCATCAAGGGCATCGCCGAACAGACCAATCTGCTGGCGCTCAATGCGGCCATCGAGGCGGCGCGGGCCGGCGAGCAGGGCCGCGGTTTTGCCGTGGTGGCCGACGAGGTGCGCACCCTGGCTTCGCGCACGCAGAAGTCCACCGAGGAAATCCAGACCATGATCGAGCGCCTGCAGGGCGGTGTGCGCGATGCCGTGCGGGCGATGGAGGCGGCGCAGGGCCGGGCGCAGACGGGTTCCGAGCATGTGGAAAAGGCGGCGGAGGGGTTGGGCATGATCGCCGGCGAGGTGGCCACCATCACCGACATGAACACCCAGATCGCCACGGCGGCCGAGCAGCAGAGTGCCGTGGCCGAGGAGATCAACCGCAACATTTCCAGCATTAGCCACATGGCGGACATGACCTCGGAGGGGGCCAAGCAGACCTCGCAGATTGCCGAGGAACTGGTGCGCCTCGCCAACGAACTGAACCGTCTCATCGACGAGTTCAAGCTCTGATCCCCGCAGGACAGGGCGCCGGGTGGCGCCCTGTCTTTCCTGTTTACCCCGCGCCGGCAGTGGCTTGAATCATTCCCCGCCCGCCCCATATCCCGTCTGGTATATTAGAAAACGCTAATATACAATGCGTCCACGGGTTGCAAGGTTGTTCGCGCTCCCGGCGGTAATTCTCTATAGTTAGCCAAGTTTCGGTTTGATAACGATTTTCTGCGGAGGAAAGGGAATGCGTTTGAGGCGTCTGATGATCGGTGGCGTAATCGCCCTGGCCGGCATGGGGACGGCGGTTGCGGAGTCGCCGCTGCCCTTCGCGCTGGCTGCGGCGGAGTCGCGCACGGTGGTGCGCGAGGTGGTGGTGAACGGCGTCATCGAGGCCGTGCAGCGCGCCACGGTGTCGGCGCAGACTTCCGGCCGGGTGGTCGAGGTCAAGTTCGACGTCGACGATTACGTCACCAAGGGCGATGTCCTGATCCGCTTCCGCGACACCGAGCAGCGCGCAGCCCTCAAGGCCGCCGAGGCGCGTCACGCCGAGGCCGAGGCCGAATTCAGACGCATCAGGGACATCTTCGAGAAGCAGCTGGTGGCCAGATCTGCCTTTGACCGTGCCGAGGCTGCCTACAAGGCCGCCCGCGCCGGTCTGGAGCAGGCGCAGGAACAGCTGGAGCACACCGTGGTGCGCGCCCCCTACAGCGGCATCGTGGTGAAGCGGCACATCGAGGTGGGCGAGCTGGCCAATCCCGGGCAGGCCCTGATAACCGGGTTGTCGCTGGAGCGGCTGCGTGCGGTGGCCGACGTGCCGCAGGCCCACATCGATACCCTGCGCAGCCTGTCGCGGGCGCGGGTGCTGGTGCCGGACGGCACGGGCAGCGTCGAGGGCAGCAAGCTCACCATCAGCCCCTATGCGGACAGCGTGTCGCACACCTTCAAGGTGCGCGTCGATCTGCCGCCCGGCCAGCACGGGGTGTATCCCGGCATGTTCGCCAAGGTGGCCTTTGTCATCGGTGAAGAGGCGCGTCTGCTGGTGCCCGCGGCGGCGGTGGTGCATCGCTCCGAGGTGACGGCGGTGTATGTGGTGGGTACTGATAACCAGGTGGTGCTGCGCCAGATCCGTGTCGGCCGCACCCTGCCGGACGGTGCGGTGGAGGTGCTGGCGGGTCTGTCCGCCGGCGAACGCGTGGCACTGGACCCGATCCGCGCCGGCATCCATCTCAAGGGCAAGCGTGAGGGCGACGGCGCATGAGCATGAAGCTCGGTATCTCGGGCAGCATCGCCCAGCGCTTCCTTACCACCGAGATCACGCCGTTGCTGGCCCTGGTGGGCTTTCTGCTCGGCGTGTTCGCGGTGCTGATCACGCCGCGCGAGGAAGAGCCGCAGATCAACGTCACGTTTGCCAATATCTTCATCGCCTATCCCGGTGCCTCGGCGCGCGAGGTGGAGAGCGTGGTGAGCATGCCGGCGGAACAGATCCTCTCCGAGATCGAGGGCGTCAAGCATGTCTATTCGGTGTCGCAGCCGGGCATGGCGGTGCTCACCGTGCAGTACGAGGTGGGCGAGGATCGCACCGCGGCCATCGTGCGTCTGTATAACGCCATGTACTCCAAGGGTGACTGGCTGCCGCGCAATCTCGGTGTCGGTCAGCCGCTGATCAAGCCCAAGGGCATCGACGATGTGCCCATCGTCGCCCTCACGCTGTGGAGCGATGATCCGCAGGTGGGCGGCTACGAGCTGCAGCAGGTGGCGCATGCGCTGGAGACCCAGCTGAAGCGGGTCAAGGGCACGCGCGACATCTACACCCTTGGCGGCCCGGATCAGGTTGTGAATGTCCGTTTCGATGCCGCCAGTCTGGCCGGCTATGGCCTGGCGCTGGATGACCTGCGCAACGCCCTGCAACTGTCCAATGTGACCCAGCCCGCCGGCGCCCTGGTGAACGACAACCAGGAATTCCTGGTGCAGGCCGGTACCTTCCTGTCCAGCCCGGACGAGGTGGCCGAGCTGGTGGTGGGCGTGGCCAACGGCGCACCGGTGTTCCTGCGCGATGTCGCCGAGGTGAGCCGCGGCGCCGATCAGCCGGAACAGTACGTGTGGTTCGGCACCGGGCCGGCCGCGCAATCCAAGGGCATCGACAGCCAGGGCGTGCATCCGGCCGTGACCCTGGCGGTGGCCAAGCAGCCCGGCACCAACGCGGTGGACATCGCCAACCAGGTGATCGATCGCTTCGAGCAGCTCAGGGGCATCGTCGTGCCGGAGGGCGTGCACGCCACGGTGACGCGCAACTATGGCGAGACCGCCAACGACAAGGCGCAGAAGCTGATCTCCAAGCTGATCTTCGCCACTGCCTCGGTGGTGGCGCTGGTGTTCTTCGCCCTCGGCTGGCGCGAGGCCTTCATCGTCGGCATGGCGGTGGTGATCACCCTGGCGGTGACCCTGTTCGCCTCCTGGGCCTGGGGCTTTACCCTGAACCGCGTGTCGCTGTTCGCGCTGATCTTCTCCATCGGCATCCTGGTGGATGACGCCATCGTGGTGGTGGAGAACATCCACCGCCACATGCAGATGGGCAACAAGACCCTGCTCGAGGCGATCCCGCTGGCGGTGGACGAGGTGGGCGGCCCGACCATTCTGGCCACCTTCACCGTCATTGCGGCGCTGCTGCCCATGGCCTTCGTCTCCGGCCTGATGGGGCCGTACATGAGTCCGATCCCCATCAACGCCTCCATCGGCATGCTGATCTCCCTGGGCGTGGCCTTCATCTTCACGCCCTGGTTGTCGCAGGTGATGTTCAAGAACCATCACGTCGGTCATGCGACGGAGCACAAGGAGGATTTTCTCTACAGCCTGTTCAAGGATACCGTCGGCCGCTTTCTGCGCGGCAGCGAGGGCGCCCCGGGCAGGCGCAGGCTGACCCTGGCGATCCTGGGCCTGATCGTGCTTTCGGTGGGGCTGGCCGGCGTCAAGCTGGTGGTGCTGAAGATGCTGCCCTTCGACAACAAGTCGGAGTTCCAGGTGGTGGTGGATATGCCGGAGGGGACCAGCCTGGAGCAGACTGCACGCGTACTGTCCGACCTGGGCGGCTATCTCGCCACCGTGCCGGAGGTGAGCGATTACCAGGCCTACGCCGGTACCGCGGCACCGATCAACTTCAACGGACTGGTGCGGCAGTACTATCTGCGCGAGGGGGCCAACGTCGGCGATCTCCAGGTCAATCTGGTGGCGGCCAAGGATCGCGAGCGCAAGAGCCACGAGGTGGCGCTGGCGGTGCGCGCGCCGCTGCAGGAGATCGGCCGGCGCCATAACGCCAACGTGAAGGTGGTGGAGGTGCCGCCCGGCCCGCCGGTGATGGCGCCGCTGGTGGCGGAGGTCTATGGCCTGGATTACGAAGGCCAGATCCGCGTCGCCCGTGAGGTGCGCAAGGTGTTCGAGTCGACGCCGGACATCATCGACGTGGACGACAGCATCGAGGCGGCACAGCGCAAGCTGATCATCAAGGTCGATCAGCAGAAGGCTGCCCTGCTCGGCGTGGCGCAGCAGAGCGTGGTGGCGGCACTGGGTACGGCGCTGTCCGGGGAGGATGCCTCCTATCTGCACGGCGAGCACTTCAAGTATCCGGTGCCGATCCGCCTGGAACTGCCGGTGGCCGACAAGGCCGAGATCGCGTCGCTGCTGGCGCTGCGCGTGCGCAGCCAGGGCGGTCTGCTGGTACCGCTGTCCGACATCGTCACCGTGGAGGAGAGCACGCGCGAGCATGCCATCTACCACAAGGACATGCTGCCGGTGGTCTTCGTCAACGGCGACATGGCCGGCGAGCTGGACAGCCCGCTGTACGGCATGTTCGGCATCCTCGGCCAGCTGGCCGACAAGGCGGTGGAAAATGGCGAGGTGCTCAAGCAGTACCTGATCAATGCGCCGGTGAGCCCGTACGAGTACAGCCTGAAGTGGGACGGCGAGTGGCAGGTCACCTACGAAACCTTCCGCGACATGGGCCTGGCCTACTCGGTGGGGCTGCTGCTCATCTATCTGCTGGTGGTGGGGCAGTTCCGCTCCTACCTGGTGCCGCTGATCATCATGGTGCCGATTCCGCTCACCGTCATCGGCGTGATGCCGGGCCACTGGCTGATGGACAAGCAATTCACCGCCACCTCGATGATCGGCATGATCGCCCTGGCCGGCATCATCGTGCGCAACTCCATCCTGCTGGTGGACTTCATCAACCAGCAGGTACGCGAGGGGATGGACTTCGAGGAGGCGGTGATCCGCTCCGGTGCGGTGCGCGCCAAGCCCATCGTGCTTACCGGCCTGGCGGCCATGCTGGGGGCGTTCTTTATCCTGGACGACCCGATCTTCAGCGGCCTCGCCGTGTCGCTGATCTTCGGCATCCTGGTGTCCACCCTGCTGACCCTGGTGGTGATCCCGGTGATGTACTACGCCTTCATGCGCAAGCGGCTGGACAGCATCATCAACGGGCCGGCGTAAGTCGGGCGGCTACAGGGGGAAGGGGCGGTTGTTACCGCCCCTTTCTCTTTGTGGATATACGCTTGTCGTTGTTTCGGGCCATGCGGATAAAGTATTCTTGCCGCTTATCCGTGCATTAATCAGGTTTTGCCGCCCGGCGGCATAAGGAATTCATGGCCGACAGACGTTTACAGGTATTTCACACGGTGGCTCGCCTGCTCAGCTTCACCAAGGCGGCAGAGCACCTGCACATGACCCAGCCGGCGGTGACCTTTCAGGTCCGCCAGCTGGAGGAACATTTCAATACCCGCCTGTTCGATCGTACCCACAACCGCATCAGCCTGACCGCGGCAGGTGAACGGGTCTATCAGTACGCCGACCGCATCTTCACCCTGTACGGCGAGATGGAGAACTCGGTGCGTGAGCTGACCGGCGAGGTGAGCGGCGTGCTGCTCATCGGCGCCAGCACCACCATCGCCGAGTACATGCTGCCGGCGCTGCTGGGCGACTTCAAATCCAAGTACCCCGACGTCAACATCCGCCTGCAGGTGGCCAATACCGACCACATCGTTTCCCTGGTGGAGAACAACAGCATCGACCTCGGCGTGGTCGAGGCGCCGGTGAGCAACAAGAATCTGGTGGTGGAGACCTGCCGCATGGATCAGATGGTGCTGATCGTGCCCAAGGGGCACCCCCTGGCCAAGGAGCGCTCCATCTCCATGAGCCGCATCGTCGATTACCCCTATATCTGCCGTGAGGAGGGTTCGGGCACCCGCGAGGTGATGCTGGAACACCTCAGCGCCGGTGGTATCGACTCCTGCAATCTCAACATCGTCATGGAACTGGGCAGCCCGGAAGCGGTGAAGGGCGCGGTGGAGGCCGGCATGGGTATCTCCATCATCTCGCGCGCCACCATCGCCAAGGAGCTGGCCCTGGGTACCCTGGTCGCCATCAACATCGACCCGCCGATGGAGCGGCCGTTCTCCTTCGTGCACCAGAAGCAGAAGTTCCGCCTGCGCGCCATCGAGAAGCTGCTCGATTTCGCCCGCACCTACTGCAAGGACCACCCCGGCGCAGGTCTTTAACCCGAATGTTTCATAAATTACACGCGCCCTCGCTGGTCTCTTGTCCGCACAAGGCATTTTCCTCCGTCGCTCGTATAGCCCGATACGACACTCCTTCGGAAAACCCCTTGCGCGACCAATATCCTGCGCGATCATCGCGCGAATTCATGAAACATTCGGGTTAACTCCATGGCCAAGGATGACGCCCGCCTGATTCAGCTCTTCAACCGTCTGCCCGCCCCCGAGCGCGAGACCCTGCTGGCCTTCGCCGAGTTTCTGGTGGGGCGCAGCGGGGTACCTGTGGACGTCACCCCCAAGTCCATCGAACGGCCGGCACAGGAATCGGTGGTGGCGGCCATCAAGCGCCTGTCGGCCAGCTATCACATGCTGGACCGCTCGAAGATGCTGCACGAGACCTCCGGCCTGATGACCGAGCACCTGATGCAGGGGCGGGCGGCGGCGGAGGTGATCGACGAGCTGGAAGAACTGTTCCGCCGCCACTACCGGCAGCAGTTCGGTGACGCCGAATGAACCTGATCGCCGACTGGTTCCGCCGCTATTTCTCCGATCCGCAGGCCGTCATCCTGGCGGTGCTGCTGCTGCTGGGATTTGGTGCGGTGCTGATCTTCGGCAAGATGCTGGCGCCGGTGCTGGCCAGTATCGTCATCGCCTATCTGCTGGAGGGGGTGGTGCGGGTGCTGGTGCGCCGCGGCGTGCCGCGGCTGTCGGCGGTGATCCTGGTGTTCCTGAGTTTCCTGGCCTTCGTGCTGTTCCTGCTGTTCGGCGTGACGCCGCTGCTGTGGGCGCAGACGGTGGAACTGGCGCGTGAACTGCCCACCTATATCAATCAGGGCCAGCAGGCCCTGCAGCAGCTGCCGCAGCACTACCCCATCATTTCCGAACAGCAGGTGACGGAGCTGCTGCAGGTGATTCGCGCCCAGAGCCTGGGCTTTGGCCAGCACATTCTGGCCTATTCGCTCACCTCGCTGCCCGGCATCATCACCATCCTGGTGTACGTGATCCTGGTGCCGCTGCTGGTGTTTTTCTTCCTCAAGGACAAGGAGCTGCTGGTGCGCTGGTGCAGCGGTTTTCTGCCGCGCGAACGCCACCTGGCCCAGCAGGTGTGGGGGGAGGTGGACGTGCAGATCGGCAATTACGTGCGCGGCAAGTTCTGGGAGATCCTCATCATCGGCGTGGTCACCTCGGTCACCTTCGTGCTGATGGGACTGAAATATGCCGTGCTGCTCGGGGTGCTGGTAGGCCTGTCGGTGGTGGTGCCGTACATCGGTGCGGCCGTGGTGACCATCCCGGTGGCCCTGATCGCCTGGTTCCAGTGGGGCTGGGGTTCGGCGTTTGCCTGGCTGATGGCGGCCTATGCGATCATTCAGGCGCTGGACGGCAATGTACTGGTGCCGTTGCTGTTCTCCGAAGTGGTCAACCTGCATCCGGTGGCGATCATCGTCGCCGTCCTGTTGTTCGGCGGCTTGTGGGGCTTCTGGGGCGTGTTCTTCGCCATCCCCCTCGGCACCCTGGTCAGCGCCATCATCCGCGCCTGGCCGCGTCCCGCTGTCGTCGCGGAGGCGGCCCCCGGTTAGGCCGGTGTTGTGGCAGCAAAAAAAAACGCGCCTGGTGGCGCGTTTTTTTTTGCTGCGAGGCAGTCTCAGGCAGGGCAGGCCTGTGTCGACAGGAGCTGCAGCAGGTATTCGCGGCGCTGCAGCAGCTTGCTGTACATCTCTGCGCTCCAGCGCTCTGCCTCGTGGGGACTGCGCGGATTGAGTTTGGCCCGTTCGGTGCGGAACAGATCGATTTCATCGCGCAGGCGCTGTTCGATGGCCTGCCGGTTCTGGTGATAGACCTGTTGCAGGTTGTCTATGGCATTCATGGCACTGTGGTGCATCTCCCTAATCCCTCCTGGATTGTTGCTTGTTGTTATTGCCGCAGGCAGCCGGCACGGCCCCCTGCGGTACCGCATTAAAGCTACATACTGAAATACTGGGGAATTGAGATGCAGCGCACAAAACAGGGGATGTTTTGCCGAATGTCGCTTTCCTGAACAACGATGATGGCCCGGAACCTGCGGTCCCGGGCCATCACGAAGGGGTTACAGCACTTCCGAGGCGTAGTCCGCCAGGCGCGAACGCTCGCCGCGGGTGAGGGTGATGTGGCCGCTGTGTTCCCAGTTCTGGAAGCGGTCGACCACGTAGGTGAGGCCGGAGTTGGTCTCGGTCAGGTAGGGTGTGTCGATCTGGGCGACGTTGCCCAGGCACACCACCTTGGTGCCGGGGCCGGCGCGGGTGATCAGGGTCTTCATCTGCTTGGAGGTCAGGTTCTGCGCCTCGTCGATGATGAGGTACTTGTTGAGGAAGGTGCGGCCGCGCATGAAGTTGAGCGAGCGGATCTTGATGCGCTTGTTGAGCAGTTCCTGGGTGGCGGCGCGCTCCCAGTCGTTGTGCTGCTCCGACTGGGTCAGTACCTCCAGGTTGTCCATCAGGGCGCCCATCCACGGCGTCATCTTTTCCTCTTCGGTGCCGGGCAGGAAGCCGATGTCCTCGCCCACCGGCACGGTGACGCGGGTGACGACGATCTCGCTGTAGCGCTTTTCGTCCAGGGTCTGCGCCAGCGCCGCGGCCAGGGTGAGCAGGGTCTTGCCGGTGCCGGCCTGGCCGACCAGGGTGACGAAGTCGATCTCCGGGTCCATCAGCAGGTTGAGGGCGAAGTTCTGTTCGCGGTTGCGGGCGTTGATGCCCCACACGCTGTGGCCCTTGGCGCGGAAGTCGCGCACGGTCTCGATGATGACGCCCTGGTCCTCCTTGCGGCGCACCACCGCCTCGAAGGGGGCTTCGCCGTCCAGATAGAGCAGCTGGTTGGGATGCCATTCGGCGGTGGCCGGACCGGTGAGGCGGTAGTAGCTGCGGCCCTGCTCCTGCCAGGACTCCATCGCCTTGCTGTGGCGGTCCCAGAAATCGGCCGGCAGGTCGGTCATGCCGCTGTACAGCAGGTCGACGTCGTCCAGCACCTGGTCGTTGCGGTAGTCCTCGGCGTGGATGCCGAGGATTGCCGCCTTGATGCGCATGTTGGTGTCCTTGGACACCAGGGTGACGGTGACGTCCTTGCGCTCGTCGCGCAGGGCGAGGGCGGTGCCGAGGATGGTGTTGTCCGACTTGCTGCCCGGCAGGGTGGTGGGCAGGTTGGCTTCCATGATGCGGGTCTGGAAGAACAGGCAGCCGCTCGGGCCGGCGGTGCCGTTGCTGATGCTGCCGCTGGCCAGGGGGATGCCGTGGCCGATGGTGTCCTTGCTCACGCCCACCATCAGCTCGTCGAGGAAGCGGCTGGTCTGGCGCGCATTGCGGGCTACTTCGGAATGGCCCTTCTTGTTGTTGTCCAGCTCCTCCAGCACCACCATCGGCAGATAGATGTCGTGTTCCTGGAAGCGGAACAGGGCGGTGGGGTCGTGCATCAGGACGTTGGTGTCGAGGACGAACAGCTTCTTGCCGGGGTTGCTGGATTTCTTCATCTTGGATTGGGCTGTGGTTGGGGTCTTGGGGAGAGATTACAGGGCTTTCACCGCGGCGAGAACCTCGGCGGCGTGACCGGCGGCCTTGACCTTGCGCCACTCGGCGCGCAGGACACCCCTGGCGTCGATGAGAAAGGTGCTGCGTTCGATGCCCAGCACCTTCTTGCCGTACATGTTCTTTTCCCTGATGACATCGAACAGCCGGCACAGGGTTTCCTCGCTGTCGGACAGCAGCTCGAAGGGGAAGCCCTGTTTGGCCTTGAAGTTTTCGTGTGACTTGAGACTGTCGCGGGACACGCCGAGGATGGCGGTGTCGAGGCGCTCGAACTCGGCGTGCAGGTCGCGGAATTCCTGTCCTTCGGTGGTGCAGCCGGGTGTGCTGTCCTTGGGGTAGAAATAGATGACCAGATTCCTGCCCGTGAAGTCCTTCAGGCCGAGGGTCCGGCCGCCGGTGGCGGGCAGGGCGAAGGCGGGCACCTTTTTGCCCAGGATTGCAGTGCTCATGGGATTCCCCTGCAGATCATGTTGCAAGCCTATGGCGGCGAGGTTGCCGGATGATGACGCTCAGCCCTTCACCGGCTCCAGCACCGCATCCAGGTTGAGGGCATCGCAGAAGTCGAGGAACTCCTCGCGCAGCCGGGCAACCTGGGTGGTGGCCGGCAGGTTCACCGTGATGTTGGCCGAGAACATCTGGGCGCCGCTGTGGGCGGCGCGATAGCTGTCGGTGTACAGGTCCTGGATGTTGATGTTGCGGCTGGAGAAGAAGTTGGCCAGCTGGTAGACGATGCCCGGATGGTCCATGGCGATGACCTCCACCATGTAGGGACGGCCGCCGGTCCTGGGTTCGTGTTCTTCGGTACGCTTGGAGATGATGGTCAGGCCCAGCTTCTTCTGCAGGCTGGGCAGCTGGGTTTCCAGCTTGGCTACGGCGTTCCAGCTGCCTTCCACCATCATCATGATGGCGAACTCCCCGCCCAGTACGGTCATGCGGCTGTCGACGATGTTGCAGCCGGCGTCGGTGACATGCAGGGCCAGGTCGTTGACGATGCCGGGGCGGTCCTGGCCCAGGGCCGAAATGACGAGATATTGCTGCTGGGTGGCTTGGGTGCTCATGTGGCCTCAGGGCGGCTAAGGGGATGGTTGCCGGGCATTGTACCCCAGGGCGGCGCGGGACGGAGGAGGGGCGCAAAGGTATTATGGCGCCGCCAGGTACGAGGGACGGGATACGAGGGGCGGCGCCAACCTTCGTATCCCGTCCCTTGTCCCTCGTCCCTGTCTTCTTGTAGGATGCAGCGTTATTTTTCGGCCGGACGGGCGTCCCGAGGCGGCGTCCACAGCGGGGGAGCGAACATGTTTCACGGCAGTATGGTGGCCCTGGTCACGCCGATGCGGGACGACGGCAGCGTCGACGACGACAGCCTGCGCGGGCTGGTGGAGTTCCACGTGACCAACGGCACCGACGCCCTCGTGGCGGTCGGTACCACCGGCGAGGCCTCCACCCTCGATTACGACGAGCACTGCGGCCTCATCCGCCGGGTGGTCGAGCTCTCCGCCGGCCGCATTCCGGTCATCGCCGGCACCGGCTCGAATTCCACGGCAGAGGCCATCGAACTGACCCGTTGCGCCATGGAGGCCGGTGCCGATGCCTGCCTGCTGGTGACGCCCTATTACGTCAAGCCGACCCAGGAAGGCCTGTACCGCCATTTCCGCGCCGTGGCCGAGGCGGTGCCCATCGCCCAGATCCTGTACAACGTGCCGGGCCGTACCGCCGTCGACATGAGCAACGACACCGTGGCCCGTCTCGCCGACATCAGCAATATCGTCGGCATCAAGGACGCCACCGGCAATCTGGAACGCGGCAAGGAACTTATCGATCGTTGCGGCAATCGTATCGACATCTACAGCGGCGACGATGCCACGGCGATGGAGCTGATCCTGATGGGCGCCAAGGGCGATATCTCCGTTACCGCCAATGTGGCGCCGCGGGCGATGCACGAGATGTGCGCAGCGGCCCTGCAGGGGGACCGCGTGGCGGCCCATGCCATCAACGCCGACCTGGAACTGCTGCACAAGAACCTGTTTGTCGAGGCCAATCCCATTCCGGTGAAGTGGGCGCTGCATGAGATGGGGCTGATCCCGCCGGGGATCCGCCTGCCGCTGACCGAGCTGTCGAGCCAGCATCACGACACCGTGCGCCAGGCCATGAAGCGGGCCGGCGTGCTTTGACCCGGGAGCATTTTCCCGGGCAGCAACGAGGAATCCCAGTGCGTAAAGGTATTGCCATCGTGGCCGTTGCCACGGCCGTCTGTTTCCTTCTTTCCGGTTGTGCCAGCAGTTCCGGCCGCAAGGCCGAATATCAGCGTGCCGTGACCCTGCCGCCGCTGGAGGTCCCGCCCGATTTGACCGCACCCGATCTGCAGGGCGACATGGACCTGCCGCAAAGCTATTCGGCCCACGTGGCGCAGGGCGGTGACAAGACGGCGGTACAGGTATTGCCGCAGCAGGCCAATGTGCAGGTGCTGCGCGATCGCGACATGCGCTGGTTGCAGGTCAATGCCGAGCCGGAACAGCTCTGGGCCCGGCTGCGTGAGTTCTGGCAGAAGCAGGGGCTGGAGGTCAAGATCGACGAGCCGCGGCTCGGCCTGATGGAGACCCAGTGGGCCGAGAACAAGGCCGATGTGCCCGGTGACTGGGTCACCAATATGGTCAGCAAGCTGTTCAAGAGCGCCTATTCCGCCCCGACGCGTGACAAGTACCGCATGCGGGTGGAGCGCGGAGCGGCACCGGGCAGCACCGAGATCTTCGTGACCCACTACGGTCTGGAAGAGGTGCAGCGAGGCCAGAATGCGGAAACCTATGACACCATCTGGCAGAATCGCCCGGCGGATCCGGAACTGGTGGCGGAGATGCTCAACCGCATGATGGTGTATTTCGGCGTGCCGCAGGCCCAGGCGGAAACCCAGTTGGCCGCCCCCGCCGCCGCAGAGGCGCGCGCCCGCCTGGATGGCGCGGCATTGCAGATCAACGAGTCCTTCCCGCGCGCCTGGCGCCGCGTCGGCATCGCCCTGGATCGCCTCGGCCTGGTGGTCGAGGACCGCGATCGCTCCGCCGGCCTGTACTACATCCGCCCGGTCGATCAGGTGGCCGATGCCGGCAAGAAGGGCTTCTTCTCCAGCCTGTTCTCCGGCAAGGAAGAGGACAAGCCCGCGGAGCCGCCGGCCCGCATTCTGTTGCAGGGCAGTGGCGAGACTACCCGCGTCACGGTGCAGGACAAGAGCGGTACGCTGGCCACCTCGCCGCAAGCCGTGACTATCCTGCAGCAACTGGAAACGGAGTTGCGGTAACTGACCGTTTCGAGTCGCAAGCTCCGCAACTCGAACCTCGGATTCGGCAGCGTTCTGCATCGATGCGCTTCGCCTCACTCGGCAGCGGCAGCCGCGGCAACGCCACCCTGGTCGAGCAGGGGGACACCCTGCTGCTCGTCGATTGCGGCTTTTCCCTGCGTGAAACCGAGCGGCGCCTGCTGCGGCTCGGGCGTGATCCCGCGCAGGTCAGCGCGATCCTCGTTACCCATGAGCATGGCGACCACCTGAGCGGGGTGGCGCTGTTTGCCCGCCGCTATGGCGTGCCGGTATGGCTCAGTGCCGGCACGCGCGCCGCCAGCAACGGCGATATCGCCGGCACTCAGGTCTTCAACAGCCATGCCTCCTTCGCCATTGGTGATATCGAGATCACCCCCTTTCCCGTGCCCCACGATGCGCGTGAGCCGACGCAGTTTGTTTTCGGCAACGGTGCGCGGCGCTTCGGCCTGCTCACCGATGCCGGCTCGCTGACGCCGCACATCGAGCAGCAGCTCACCGCCTGTGATGCGCTGCTGCTGGAGTGCAATCACGATCGCACCATGCTGGCCAACGGCATCTATCCGCCGGTGCTCAAGGCCCGTGTCGGCGGCGATTATGGCCATTTGAGCAACGAGCAGGCCGGTGCGCTGCTGCAGCGGATTGATTGTTCGCATCTGCAGCACATCGTTGCCGCCCACCTCAGTGACAAGAACAACACGCCGCAGCTTGCCGTTGCGGCACTCGCTGCGGCGCTGGACTGCGCGCATGACTGGATCGGCGTGGCCCATCAGGACGACGGCCTCGGCTGGCGCGAGCTGGCCTGAGCCTGCCGCGGCGCAGTGCCGGAATAAAAAGCCTTCCCTCGACATCCTCTCCTATACTGCTTATAAAGAGGCAGTAATTGACTGCTTTTGTTCAGAAATTTAGCAAATCGCAATAAGCGCCAGGGTGGGCCTTTCTGTGCCGGGATGCATGTATTGCCGGGGAGAGGTGTCCATGTTCACGTTCATCCAGCGCCTGCTGGCGCGCTATTCCATACGCACCAAACTCTGGTTCGGCTTCGGCATGCTGGTGGTGATTCTGGCCGGGGTCGTGCTGACCACCGTTGCCAGCCTGACCGCCACCCGCGGCAATATGGCCGAGGTGACGGAGCGCATCCAGCCCACCGTGCTCGACGCACTGGAACTGGCCACGCGCCTGGAGCACACCAGCGCCTCGCTGGGCTTCTATCTGCTCAGCAAGGAGCCGACTCAGCGCGAAGACTATCTGCAAAATCTGCAACAGGTGAGCGAACTCTTGCAGCGTCTGCAACAGCAGCCGCTGGTGCAGCAAGAGGCTGCGCTGGGCAGCAAGGTTGCCGCGGTGGCGGAGAAGGTGCAGCGTTTTGCGGACTATCGCGAGCGCATGTTGCAGCTGGCGCTGGATGACGGCGCCAATTTCCCGGCCATGCAATATGCCGGCATGAACGTCAATCCACTCAGCCAGGAGGCGCTGCAACTGCTGTCGCAGATGATCATGGCGGAGGAGGAAGAGGCCGCCAACGGCCAACGCAAGCAGCTGTTGCTGCTGCTGGGGGAGTTGCGCTACGCCTGGACCAACGTCATGAACGGCATCCGCGGCTATCTGGCCTTCCGCGCCGACACTGCCCTGGATGAGATCCAGCTGCATCAGGAGAATGTCGGCAAGCTGGTGGAGCGGGTGAAGAAACGTGCTGGCCAGCTCAACTTCGAGCAGCAGGATGCCTTCGAGCAGTTCGTTGCCCTGCGCCAGCGTTTTCTCGCCAATTTCACCCGGATGCGGACCCTGCACAGCAGCGAGCAGTGGCGCACCGATGCCCACCTGGTGCGCAGCGAGCTGGGACCGCTGCTGGGCGAGAGCAAACAGCTGCTCGATGAACTGGTGCAGGAGTTGCGCAGCCGCACCGAGCAGCGCAGCGATGCCCTGCTGACGCAGATTGACGTGACACGGGCTACCGTCCTGCTGCTGCTGGCCGCCGGCCTGTTCCTCGGCGTGTTCGGCGCCTGGATCATCAGCCATCTGATCAGCAAGCCACTGCGCATGGCGGTCAACACCATGAACGACATCGCCGCCGGTGGCGGCAATCTGGCCTGCCAACTGCACGTGGACGGCCGTGATGAAATCGGCCAGTTGTGCATGGCCTTCAACCGTTTCGTGGAAAAGATCCGCGCCATCGTCAGCCAGGTGGCCGGTTCGACGACACAGCTGGCGACGGCGGCCGAACAGATGTCGCAGATCAGTTCCGACGCCAACCACGGTGTGCAACGCCAGCAGCAGGAGACCGAACAGGTTGCCGCGGCGATGAATCAGATGGCGGCCACGGCGCAGGAGATGGCGCAGAACGCCGGTCTCGCCGCCGATTCCGCCGCCCAGGCCGATACCCAGGCGGCCGGCGGGCGTCAGGTGGTGGCGCAGACCGTGGACGCCATCGACAATCTGGCACGTGCCGTGGAGCAGGCGGCCGACGTCATCCACCAGCTGGAGGATGACAGCGACAGCATCGGCACCGTGGTGGACGTGATCCGCGGCATCGCCGAGCAGACCAACCTGCTGGCACTCAACGCCGCCATCGAGGCGGCACGGGCCGGTGAGCAGGGGCGCGGTTTCGCGGTGGTGGCCGACGAGGTGCGCACCCTGGCCTCGCGTACCCAGCAGTCCACCACCGAGATCAAGGCCATCATCGAGAAGCTGCAGAAGGGGGCCAGCGATGCTGTCGCGATGATGACCAAGGGGCGGGTTCAGGCCAACGCCAGCGTCGAGCAGGCGGCCCGCGCCGGTGCCGCCCTGGCGGAGATCACTGCCTCGGTGGACAACATCACCGACATGAACCGCCACATTGCCGATGCCGCTGTCCAGCAGGAGCAGGTGGCGGAGGAGATCAACCGCAATATCGCCAACATCACCCAGGTGGCCGAACAGACCGCCGAAGGCACGCGCCAGCTGGCGGCCTCCAGCACCCAGCTGGCCGGGCTGGCCGAGCAGTTGCAGGGGCTGGTGGGGCAGTTCCGGACCTGATGGCCCGCCGCCGATCCCGGAAAACGCCCCCGTCACACCGTGGCGGGGGCGTTTTGCGTTAGAATCCTTCCACTTTGCCTGCGGCGCACCAGTGCTGCAGGTCGTGTCTTACGATAATAACCATTATTAATCAATAAATTATGTCAGCCAGTTCCTATACCGCCGAATCCATCGAGGTGTTGTCCGGCCTGGACCCGGTGCGCAAGCGTCCGGGCATGTACACCGACACCTCGCGCCCCAATCACCTGGCGCAGGAGGTCCTCGACAATTCGGTGGACGAGGCCATCGCCGGCCATGCCAGGACCATCGAGGTGACCCTGTACAAGGACGGCTCGCTGGCCGTCTCCGACGACGGCCGCGGCATGCCGGTGGACATGCACCCGGTGGAGAAGATGCCCGGCGTCGAGGTGATCCTCACCAAGCTGCATGCGGGCGGCAAGTTCTCCAACAAGAACTACCAGTTCTCCGGCGGCCTGCACGGTGTCGGCGTGTCGGTGGTCAACGCGCTGTCGAAGCATCTCGAAGTCTGGGTGCGACGCGACGGCAAGGAATACAACATCGCCTTCAAGGACGGCCACAAGGCCTCGCCGCTGGAGGCGGTGGGCGAGGTGGGCAAGCGCAACACCGGTACCACGGTGCGCTTCTGGCCCGATCCGCAGTTCTTCGACTCGCCCAGGTTTGCCGTGCCGCGTCTCAAGCATGTGATGCGCGCCAAGGCGGTGCTGTGTCCCGGTCTGCGCATCACCTTTTTCGATGAGGCGGCCAACGAGCGCGAGGAGTGGCATTACGAGGACGGCCTGCGCGCCTATCTGCTCGACGAGCTGAAGGAACACGTGCTGCTGCCGGAGGAGCCGTTCATCGGCAGCCTCGCCGGCAACACCGAGGCGGTGGACTGGGCGGTGGTGTGGCTGCCCGAGGGCGGCGAGCCGGTGGCGGAGAGCTACGTCAACCTGATCCCCACCGCCCAGGGCGGCACCCACGTCAACGGCCTGCGCACCGGCCTCACCGAGGCGATGCGCGAGTTTTGCGAATTCCGCAACCTGCTGCCGCGCGGCATCAAGCTGGCACCGGAGGATGTGTGGGACAAGGTCAGCTACATCCTGTCGGTGAAGCTGGCCGACCCGCAGTTCTCCGGCCAGACCAAGGAGCGGCTCACCTCGCGCGAGTGTGCGCCGTTCGTCTCCGGCGTGGTGAAGGACGCCTTCTCCCTGTGGCTCAACCAGCATGTGGACCTCGGCGAGCGCCTGGCGGAGCTGGCCATCAGCAGTGCGCAGACCCGTCTGCGCGCCGGCAAGAAAGTGGCGCGCAAGAAGGTAACCCAAGGTCCGGCACTGCCCGGCAAGCTGGCCGACTGCACCAGCCAGGACCCCTCACGCAGCGAACTGTTTCTGGTGGAGGGTGATTCTGCCGGCGGCTCCGCCAAGCAGGCGCGCGACAAGGATTTCCAGGCCATCATGCCGCTGCGCGGCAAGATCCTGAATACCTGGGAGGTGGACCCGGCTGAGGTGCTCGGTTCGCAGGAGGTGCACGACATCGCCGTGGCCATCGGCGTCGATCCCGGCTCCGACAACCTGGAGGGCCTGCGCTACGGCAAGGTGTGCATCCTGGCCGACGCCGACTCCGACGGCGCCCATATCGCCACCCTGCTGTGCGCGCTGTTCGTGCGCCACTTTCGCCCGCTGGTGGCCAATGGCCATGTGCATGTGGCGATGCCGCCGCTGTACCGCATCGACATCGGCAAGGAGGTGTATTACGCCCTGGACGATGCCGAGAAGCAGGGCGTGCTCGATCGCATTGCCGCCGAGGGCAAGCGCGGCAAGGTCAGCGTCACCCGCTTCAAGGGCCTCGGCGAGATGAACCCGCTGCAGCTGCGCGAGACCACGCTGGCGCCGGACACGCGCCGCCTGGTGCAGCTCACCATCGAGCCGGGCGACGACACCAACCAGCTGCTCGACATGCTGCTGGCCAAGAAACGTTCCGGCGAGCGCAAGAGCTGGCTGGAAACCAAGGGCGATCTGGCGGAGGTATGAGGCAATGAAGCATCTGATACTCGTCGCCCACGGCAGCCGCCGCGAGGCTTCCAACGAAGAGGTGCGCAAGATCGCCGCGCGCCTGAAGGAACTGGCCGGCAACCGCTATGCCGACGTCACCGCGGCCTTCCTCGAACTCGCCGAGCCGAGCATCCCGGGCGCCATTCAATGCTGCGTCGAGCGCGGCGCGCAGGAGGTGGTGGTGTTGCCCTATTTCCTGTCACAGGGGCGTCACGTGGCGACGGATGTCCCAGAACAGGTGCAGCCCAAGCAGGCGGAACACCCGCAGGTGCGGATCACCATTGCGCCGTATCTGGGCGCGGCGGAAGAGGGTATTGCCGCCATCCTGCTGGAGCTGGCGCAATCAGAATATTGAGCGAACGTGATGGCTGAAACTACCGAGATGAATTACGAAGGCGTCGAGCGACTGCCGCTCAAGGCCTTTACCGAGAAGGCGTACCTGGACTACTCCATGTACGTGATCATGGACCGCGCCCTGCCGCACATCGGTGACGGCCTCAAGCCGGTGCAGCGCCGCATCGTCTACGCCATGAGCGAGCTGGGGCTGAAGGCCGGCGCCAAGTACAAGAAGTCGGCGCGCACCGTCGGTGACGTGCTGGGCAAGTTCCACCCCCACGGCGACTCCGCCTGCTACGAGGCGATGGTGCTGATGGCGCAGCCGTTCAGCTACCGCTATCCGCTGGTCGACGGTCAGGGCAACTGGGGTTCGCCCGACGATCCGAAGTCCTTCGCCGCCATGCGTTACACCGAGTCACGCCTGGCGAAGTTCTCCGATCTGCTGCTTACCGAGGTGGAGCAGGGCACGGTGGACTGGGTGCCCAACTTCGACGGCACGCTGGAAGAACCCGCGCTGCTGCCGGCACGCGTGCCGCATGTGCTGCTCAACGGCACCACCGGCATCGCCGTGGGCATGGCCACCGATATTCCGCCGCACAACCTGCGCGAGGTGGTGAGCGCCTGCGTGCGCCTGCTGGAGGAACCCAGGGCCACTATCGAGCAGCTGTGCGAGCATGTGCAGGGGCCGGATTATCCCACCGAAGCGGAGATCATCACCCCGCGCGCCGAGTTGCTGAAGATGTACCACAGCGGCGGCGGCAGCGTGCGCATGCGTGCCCGCTGGGAGCGCGACGAGGGCGACATCGTCATTACCTCGCTGCCCTACCAGGTGTCCGGCGCCAAGGTGCTGGAGCAGATCGCCCAGCAGATGCAGCAGAAGAAGCTGCCGATGGTGGAGGACCTGCGCGACGAGTCGGATCACGAAAACCCGACGCGCCTCGTCATCGTGCCGCGCTCCAATCGCATCGATGTGGACGAGCTGATGAACCACCTGTTCGCCACCACCGATCTGGAGCGCAGTTACCGCGTCAACATGAACGTGCTCGGTCTCGACGGCCGGCCGCGGGTGAAGAACCTGCGCGAGATGTTGGTGGAATGGCTGGAATTCCGCATCCGCACCGTGCGGCGCCGTCTGGAGCACCGCCTGGACAAGGTGCAACGCCGCCTGCACATTCTCGATGGTCTGCTCATCGCCTTTCTCAACATCGACGAGGTGATCCACATCATCCGTACCGAGGACCAGCCCAAGCCTGTACTGATGGCGCGCTTCGGCCTGTCCGATGAGCAAGCCGAGGCGATTCTTGAACTCAAGTTGCGTCACCTGGCCAAGCTGGAGGAGATGAAGATCCGCGGTGAACAGGATGAACTGGCACAGGAGCGCGATGCCCTGCAGAAGACCCTGTCCTCCGAGGCGCGCCTGAAGACCCTGGTGAAGAAGGAGCTCATTGCCGATGCGGAAAACTACGGCGATGAGCGCCGCTCGCCGCTGGTCGAGCGCGCCGCTGCCCAGGCCCTGGATGAGACCGTGTTGGTGGGCGTGGAGCCGCTCACTGTGGTGCTGTCGGAGAAGGGGTGGGTGCGCGCCGGCAAGGGGCACGACCTCGACCCCACCGGACTCAGCTACAAGGCCGGCGACGGCTACAAGGACGCCGCACGCGGCAAGAGCAATCAGCTCGCCACCTTCATTGATTCCACAGGTCGCAGCTATTCGCTGCCGGCCCATACGCTGCCCTCGGCGCGCGGTCAGGGCGAACCGCTGTCCGGCCGCGTCAACCCCATAGCCGGCGCGACCTTCGAGAGCGTGTTGATGGGCGAGGATGCGGAACTGGTGCTGCTCGCCTCCGATGCCGGATATGGCTTCGTCGCGAAGCTGTCCGATCTGCACGCGCGCAACAAGGCCGGCAAGAACGTGCTCAACCTGCCCAGCGGCGCCAGGGTGCTGCCGCCGCAGCGGGTGGGCAACTACGATACCGACGTCATTGCCGCTGCCACCAACGATGGCCGTTTGCTGGTGTTCCCCATCAGCGAATTGCCGCAGATGCCGCGCGGCAAGGGCAACAAGATCATCGGTATCCCGGCCAACAAGGCGGCCATGCGCGAGGAGTATGTGGTGGCCACTGCGGTGATTCCCGCCGACGGCGCGGTGACCCTGTTTGCCGGCAAGCGTCACATCACCCTCAAGGCAGCCGAGCTGGAGCACTATCGTGGCGAGCGTGGCCGGCGCGGCAACAAGCTGCCGCGCGGTTTCCAGCGGGTGGATGCGGTGATGGCGGGGGAGAAGGCGTAGTACGTTCGGCAGATGGATCGGGAAATGAGCGGAGGGTCTGATGAGCGATGACGGGCAGGGCAAGGCGAAGATCCTGGTGGCCGATGATTCGCGCCTGATTCGCGCCAGTTTTTCCCGTTATTTGGGCGAACAGTTCGAGTTGGTGCTGTGCGAGGACGGCCAACAGGCGTGGGACGCGCTGGAGCAGACCGATGATTTCACCCTGCTGTTCACTGATCTGTCGATGCCGCGCCTGGATGGCTATGCGCTGCTGGAGCGCATTCGGGCCTGCGACAATCCGGCCATCCGCGAACTGCCGGTGATCATCGTCACCGGCAAGGAGGACGAGGAGGAGGCACGGGAGCGTTTGCTGGCCCTCGGGGCGACTGACTTCATCAACAAGCCGTTCCATTCCTCCGAACTGGTGTCACGCGCACGCGGCTATGCCAGCCTGCGCAAGACCGTAACCAAGCTCGAGCGGGAGGCCCCCGTCGACAAGCTGACCGGCCTGATGAGCCGGGACTATTTTCTGGAGCAGGGCAAAAAGCATCTGGCCCTGGCGCGTCGGCAGGAATTCAAGCTCAGCGTGGCGCGCATTGCGGTAGCCAACCTGGAAGAGCTGAAGCAGGAATTCGGTGTGCCGCTGGTGGTGAAGATGCTGGCAGTGGTGGCCAAGGTGCTGCGCGACAGTGTTCGCACGGAGGATATTGCGGCAAGTTTTTCCACCGGCCAGTTTGCGTTGCTGTTGCTGGGTGCCGATCCGCAGGCGACGGTACAGGTATGGGCCCGGTTGCGCAGTCGCCTCGCCAATTTTGAACTGAAGGTCGGGGAGCGCAAGGCGTCCATCCTGTTCAAGGCGGGTATCTCGACGCAGAATGTCGCCGAGACGGCGGATGGATTTGATGGCCTGGTGCGACAGGCGGAAGACAGTCTGCGCGCGCAGCTGATGCCGCCGTCATAACTCCTTATTCGCCGCTGCGTTTTTCCTGCAGTGCGCGCAATTTCTCCAATACCCGTTCGGCACGTTCGATGTGCGTGGCGACCCGCTCATTGGCCGGGTCCAGTTGTTGCGCCTTGCGCCATGCCGCCAGGGCCTGTTCGTACTTGCCACGGCTGTAGAGGGTAATGCCCTGCTCAGTATGGCGGTTTACCACCTCGGCCACCTCGGCATTGAGCTCGCTGCGCAGCTGCGGCAATTCCTGCGGCGGCGTGGGCTGCAACTCCAGCAGGGCCAGCAGACGCTGGGCCTCGATCCAGTTCTTGCTGTCGTAGGCCTGGCGGTACTGTTGCAGCAACTCCTGGGTTTCATCTTCCACGCTGGCTTTGCCGCTTGTTGCCGGGACGGCGGGGGCCAGGCGGCGCAGAAGCTCCTTGTTGGCCTGCCTGGTTTCCGGGCCGGGGCTGAGGCGCAGGGCCAGGTTCAGGCTGCGGCGGGCGCTCACCATATCCTTGCGCTCCAGG
This sequence comes from Pseudomonadota bacterium, assembly GCA_040755915.1. Lineage (GTDB taxonomy): Bacteria > Pseudomonadota > Gammaproteobacteria > Thiohalomonadales > Thiohalomonadaceae > Sulfurivermis. The sequence goes on from JBFLWM010000017.1 coordinate 106,483, forward strand.
GCCAGGCGACCGCGGCGAGTCAGTTCGCCGCTCACCTCGGCCGCCTCTTCCTGCAGCTGGCGCAGATCGTAGCGGGCACGCCAGGAATAGGGGTCAACAGTCGCACGGCTGGTGTACACCGGCAGCAGGTGCAGCAGTCCTTCGGCTCGGGCCTGCAGCAATTCCAGATCGATTTCATCCAGCCGCGCCGCCTGCTGTTGCAGCAGGCGCTGGTGGTTGTGCTGCAGTACGCTGCTCTCGGGAAAACGCTTGAGTGCGGCGGTGCTCAGCTCGAGTGCCTGCGCCCACTGTCCCTGTCGCGCCAGCTCAGCGCTCTGGTTGGCCGTATCCCGCGCGTACTGTTCGGCCTGACGCACGACGGCATCACGCTTTTTCATCAGGCGCGCGTAGTCGGGATGCTGTGGCTTGATGTAACTCAGGGCGCTCAGTGCCTTGCCGTACTCCTGCTGTTGTACCCATTGTTCGATCTGGTGGTCCACATCGCCACTGACGCTGGCGAGATAGGCGCAGCCGTGGAGCAGCATGGGGAGCATGAAGATGAGCAGCAGGCGGCGCATCAGGCAGTGGCCAGATCGGGATGCTGACGCACGATGTGGTGGTAGTGCTGTTCCATCTCTTGCCGCAACGGCTCCGCCAGATCGAGGACCTCCACCGTGGCTACCGGCTGTTGCTTGCCACGCAGGCGGATGGTGTTGTGTTCGTGGCCGATGACCCGGCCGGTCAGGGTCGGCAGGCTGTACATTACCTTGCTGATGATGATCTGGCCGGCTTCCGCCACGGTGGACAGGCGCGAGGCAAGATTGACCGCGTCGCCGACCACCGTGTACTCCATGCGTTCCCGGGAACCCATGTTGCCGGCCAGCATGGTGCCGGAGTTGCAGCTGATATGGAAATCCACCGGGATCTGGCCGCGGGCCTGACGCTGCCGGTTCAGCTCACCGATCAGCCGCTGGATCAGCACGGCGCAGCACACGGTGTTGAGGCTGTGCAGTTCGTCCGGCTGCGGTACACCGAACACCAGCATGGCGCAGTCACCCATGTATTTGTCCACATGCCCCTGATAGGCCTGGGCGGCCTGGGCGATGACACCGAAGTATTCGTTCAGCAGGCTGCTGATCTCCTGCGGCGAGAGCTGTTCGGACAGGGCGGTGAATCCGGCGATGTCGGCGAACAGCACGCTGGCCTCCACATGCTGGCCGCCGAGCTGCACCTGATCCAGATCGCTCAAGACCTCGCGCGCCACCTTGGGCGACACGTAACGGGAAAATATCTGCTCCACCTGTTCCTTGCGCAGCAGGCCGTCGCTCATGGTGTTGAAGGCCTGCATCAGGGTGCCGATTTCATCGTTGCGCCGCTCGGCGAAGCGGAAGCTGTAGTCGCCGCGGGAAATCTGCAGGCTGGCGTCCATCAGGTCGTTGATTGGCCGGGACAGGCGCTGGCCAAGCAGGATGGCGGCAACGGCCCCGAGCAGCACCATCAGCAGGGTGGCGGTGGTGACGGCGCGCAGGGTATCGCGCTGCGCCTGGCTGAGCTGGGAGTGATCGAAGGTCAGCAGGGCATAGCCGGTGATCAGTTCGCGCACCTCGATGGGGGTGAAGAAGGCGATGGTGTCGGTGGGTTGGCCCTGCGTCAGGGCCTGCCATTCCACCGTGGCGATGCTGTTGCCGGCCTTGGCCTGTTCCACCATCTGCCGGAGCTGGAGCGGCGTGGGTGCCAGGCCTTCGCTCACCAGGGGCTCGAGTTCTTCGTTGTAGATGACGGCGCCGCGCACACCGCCGTGACGCATCATGCTGCCGGCCGCCAGGCTCAGTGTAAGGCTGTCGCCGGCCAGCAGCGGCTCCTTGACGGTTTCCGCCATCTGGCTGATGAGTGCCTGGCCAAAGTGGTTCATCTGCTGGCGCAACAGACGTGTCTGGTTGTCCACCACGGCCATCCCCAGCAGGGACATTCCCACAGTTATGACAAGGGTAATGACCAGGGCCAGTTTGTAGGCAATGGGGAAGTGCTGCGGTTGCAGGTCCTGCCAAAGGTGGCCGGCGCGTGGCCACAGCGCGGCCATCTGCTGGCGCAGCCGCGTCGTTACATCTCGTGCCATTCTGAGGGTAAGGCTGCCTGCGCGCATAAGTCTGACGGTCCGACAGTGGTGCGCAATCATACCACGGCCGTCCCCCAGGCCAGCTGTGGCGGGGATCTCAGCTGTTGACCGGGACGAACTGCTGGCACTCGCGGAAAATGCGCTTGTCGCACTGCCGGCAGATGGCGTGGTCCAGCTTGTCGTTGATGATGGTCTTCAGCGCCTCGGTCTTGGAATGGAAGATGTGCTCGTCACCGATGGTCTTGATGTAGCCACCCCGGTGCAGGATGCTGCACACCGTATCCTTGACCTCGTACAGGTAGAACCCGCCGCCCAGCTTGTGGCGGCGCTCGGCCTCCTGGGTCAGCATCTCGGCGCCGGCAAGGTCGACGAAGTTGATCGCCTTGGCCACCAGTAACAGGTGTTTCTGCTGTGGGTTGAGCGTGTCGACGTTGTGCATGGCCTGTTCGACGTGATTGATGGCGCCGAAGAACAGCGAGCCCTCGATGCGCATGATCTTCAGCTGCGGGCATTCCGGCAGGGCCGGGTCGGTGGTAAATGCGCGCTTTTCGTGCTTCGGGTCCGGCACGCGGCTGAGGATGCGCGGCCGCGAGGTGCGGTTGAGGTAGAACACCAGCGACAGCATCACGCCGAGCAGGATGGCGAATTCCAGCTCGAGGAACAGGGCGCCGAAGAAGGTGGCGCCAAGCACGGTGGTTTCGCTGTGGCTGACGCGGATGATCTGACCGATGTGATGGAAGTCGATCAGGCCCCAGGCGACCAGGAACAGGATGCCGGCCATGGCCGCCACCGGCAGGTAGGCGGCCAGTGGCGCAACAAGCAGCACGATCAGCGCCAGGGCAACAGCGGCAAATACCGAGGCGAGGGGGGTATGGGCGCCGGCAGCAAAGTTCACGCCGCTGCGGTTGAACGAGCCGCTGCTCGGATAGGCGGAGAAGAAGGCGCCGACCATGTTGGACAGGCCCTGGCCGATGAATTCCTGGTTGCCGTCGATGCGCTGCTGCGCCTTGTTGCCGATGGAACGGGCAATGGACACCGCTTCGGTGATGGCCAGCAGGGCCACGGCCACCGCACTGGGTGCCAGTTGCTTGATGGTAGCGAGCGACAGGTCGGGCAGGGACAGCGGCGGCAGGTGGGTGGGGAGGGCGCCGACGGTACGGATGCCGGTGATCTCCACGCCGAAGGCCATGTTGAGTGCCAGGGCGAACAGGCTGCCCACCAGCATGGCGATGATCATGTAGACGCGGCGGGCATAGCGCCGTGCCACGATGCCCGTCACCAGTGTCACCATGCCGACGGCGGTGACATAGGGATTGATCGCGTCCAGCTGCTGGAAGAAGGTGTAGATGATTTCGTAGAAGTGGCTGCCGCGGGGGATGTCCAGGGCGAAGAAATTCTTGATCTGGCTGGCGGCGATGAGGATCGCCGCGCCGGCGGTGAAGCCGACCACCACCGAGTGGGAGATGAAGTTGACCAGACTGCCCATCTTGGCCAGGGCCATCACCAGCTGCAGCACGCCGACCAGGAAGGCGAGGGTGATGGCCAGGCGGACGAAATCGACACTGCCCGGTTCGGCCAGCGGACTGAGGGAGGCGAACACCACGATGGAGATGGCGGTGGTGGGGCCGGAGACCAGGTGCCAGGAACTGCCCCACAGGGCGGCGATCACCGCCGGCACCATGGCGGCGTAGAGGCCGTACTCCGGCGGCAGGCCGGCGATGGTGGCGAAGGCAACGCCCTGCGGCAGGACGATGACAGCGCCGGTCAGGCCGGCGAGCAGGTCGGCGCGGGCGCTGTCACGGTTGACGCGCGGCCACCAGCGCAGAAAGGGGAACAGTTTGACCCAGAACAGATTGCATTGCGCGAGGGCGTTCATGTGCGGCGTATCTTCAAAGCTGACGTGGCGTCGCATCCGGCGACGTCGGAAATCATAAAGAGCCGCAATTATATAATGAAACGCTGATGTTTTCCCGCGCAAAATTGATGCAGCGCAAGGAACCGTGCTGACGCCGATTTGTCTATCATGCGGCGCCGGAGTGGCCTTGAAAGCGGGAGGCCAAGCCCACACCATTCATCCGGCAATACCGCTGAACCATGACCGCAACCATTTAAGGAGTGAATTAGCTGCCATGAAGCGCATTTTCCTGTTCCTGGTCACCAACCTGGCCATCATCGTGGTACTCAGTATCACCCTGCGCCTGCTCGGTGTGGAACGCATCCTCGACGCGCAAGGGGTGGATCTCAATCTCAATGCCCTGCTGGTGTTCGCGGCGGTGTTCGGTTTCGGCGGTTCGCTCATCTCCCTGGCCATCTCCAAATGGACGGCCAGGCACCTGACCGGAGCCCAGGTCATCGAGCAGCCGCGCACCGCCACCGAGCAGTGGCTGGTGGCGACGGTACGGCGCCAGGCCCAGCAGGCCGGTATCGCCATGCCCGAGGTGGCCATCTACGATGCGCCGGAGATCAATGCCTTTGCCACCGGGCCGAGCCGCAACAATTCCCTGGTGGCGGTGAGCACCGGTCTGTTGCAGAAGATGGACCAGGACGAGGCGGAGGCGGTGCTGGCCCATGAGGTCAGCCACGTCGCCAATGGCGACATGGTGACGCTGGCCCTGATTCAGGGCGTGGTGAATACCTTCGTCATCTTCCTGTCGCGTGTCATCGGTCATCTGGTCGACCGCGTGGTGTTCAAGACCGAGCGTGGCCACGGCCCGGCGTTCTGGATCACCGCCATCATCGCCGAACTGGTGCTGGGCATCCTGGCCAGCATCATCGTCAGCTGGTTCTCGCGCCAGCGCGAATACCGTGCCGATGCCGGCGGCGCGAGCCTGGCCGGTTCGCGCAAGATGATCGCCGCGCTGGAGCGGCTGCAGATGAATCACGGTGCCGGCCAGTTGCCGGATCAGATGGCGGCCTTCGGTATCTCCGGCGGCCTGGGCAGTGGCCTGAAGCGCCTGCTCATGTCGCATCCGCCGCTGGAGCAGCGCATTGCCGCGTTGAAGAGCCGCGCCGCGATGTGACGTGGTGCGAGGCACGAAAAAAGAAGGCCGGCATTGCCGGCCTTCTTCTTTTGCGAGGTGGAATCAACTGGCGTTGAAGTCGTAGTTCATCTCGGTGCCCGGCTCCTGCAGGAAGTAGCCCTGGATGTAGTCGATGCCGCAGGACCACAGGGTGGACAGGGTGTTGGCGTCCTCGACGAACTCGGCAATGGTCTTGCGGTTCACCTCCTGTGCCATGGCGGTGATCTCCTTGACGCGCGCCTGATTCTCCTCGCTCTGGGCGATGCCTCGGATCAGGTTGCCGTCGATCTTGAGGTAATCCACCTCGGCATGGCGCAACAGGTTGGCGTAGTTGGGGGCGAGGCCGAAGTGATCGAGGCCGACCTTGATGCGCAGCTGGTGCAGGCCGTCGATGAGCGGCTTGATCAGCTTCAGGTTGCTGCTTACCACCGCCTCGTTCAGCTCCAGGGTCAGGTAGTTGCCCTCCACCTTGGCGGCCTTGAGCAGGTCGCGCAGCCAGTGCAGCAGTTTGTCATCGTGCAGGGTGTCGCCGGAAACCTTGACGAAAAAGTTG